>JAPPMB010000140.1 GCA_028819255.1 Bryobacterales bacterium
CCTACCGCCGAATTAATCTGAGAAAAGCTCGTCCGAACATTCCGGCTTTCTACAGCGGAGGAGGACGGCGGGAGGGCTGTTGCGGTTGGGGATGGACTCGACGTAGAAGGCCACGGGATCTACATGGAAACACAATTGTTCCGTAATGATTTATATCAGAAGGGATACAAGAGTGTCAAGTGAAAAATTACATGGAAACAGAAATACAGTTTCCAGAGGTGGTCTGGTGAGAGGTAACCCGTTTGGTTCGAACGACTTACAGGTATGCCAGCCCTGCTAGTTTGGGATGAAGTTCAGCCTAGAGTGGGGAGCACACGCCGCAGACACAAGGTGTCGGCGGGGGCGCCGCGCGCCCTGCTCCCGCTACCCGAGCAGAGTGAGGTCTAGGCCCGGGACAGCTGCGAATGCCTTGTCAGTCGTAACAAGGCCCAAGCCGCTGGCAAGGGCAAAGCCCGCCAAATACGAGTCCATCCAGACTTTGGGGCTTGCGGTGTCGCGTAGCGCCAGCCGCTTCCAGCGGGCTTCGAGCCGAGATGGCTCCTCGGCCTGGCAAACGATCCGGTCGTCACTCAGGATCTGCTCGTATAGCCGCCATGCCTGTCGATTCGTGAGCGGCGGCGTACCGTAGCAGTCCATTACGGCTGCTGTTGTGACCAGTCTTAGAAGCGATTGCTGCGTTGCTCGGCAAAAGCAGACAGCATCGGGCATGTCGATAGTAGCGAACCAGTCCCGGGCTACACGGTGGTGCTGGTGCTCAGAGAGGACAAGAGCCAGCCAGACATTGCTATCGCACAATACCAAGATCGGCAACCTCCCCGTCCGCCAGAATGTCGGCAACGCGTTCCGGGGTGAGCTCATCACCGGGCTTCGCCGGATGTGCGCACTCCACCAGCGGGAACTGGACGCGATTGCGAACCATCCTCTTCTCGGGCGAGGCTGCGGTCAGGCCCAGCCTGAGCAGATTGGCAACGACCTCCTTTAGCTTTAGATTCTCTTCGGCCGCGCGGATCCTGACTGTGCGCATCAATTCGTCCGGCAGGTCCAGCGTAGTCTTCATTCTGTAAATATACCAGAATTATGGTTTTCCAGCTTGTACGGTCTCGTCCAACGTCAGGCACATTCCGTTGACGGGGGCTGAGGCTCCTGATTTCGGTCCATCGCTGCTCGCACGGCTTGTAGAGCAGGTGGTTGGGGCTCCATTCGCATGGCAAGGAGGTGTTCAGCCGAGATCCTGAGCGGCATGGACGGGGAAGCGGCCAAGGCGGAAACAGCGGGACGTGACGCCCTGCAAGGCATTGCTCGACACACTGACAGGTCCGTTGCATGACTTTCCAGGCCGGGCCGGCGGCAGGGCGAGGGCCTCGTCCGTGCGGTTCGAGCAATGGCGGCTGGCCTTCTGCACGCATCGGAACCGGGGCTGGCAACCGATGGTGGAGATCGCCGTGTTGGTCAGGCACGCCGGATAGGGCGGCAAGTCACGCACGCGCACGCGACAGCGGTCTTAGCCGCAGATGAAGTACCGCACGAAGTGAACCCGATTCTCGATGTGCCGGTGGTCTCGCCGGTCTTGGCCGCGTTCCGTTCCTGTTCGTTGCGGATGACCTGTCCTGGTCCGTGGAGACCGGCATGTTCGGCCCTTTCCGGACCAAGAAACCCCTGATCGATCGAGACAGATCCGGCTTCAGGGCAGTGCCCGCACGTCCGGTGAATCACCCGGCCAGCCGCCGCGCCGTGTTGTGGAGCCGGTCCTTCCAAGCAATCCGGTCGAGCCACTCGTTCGGAATGCCGGAGAGGCCATAGATGGCACCTGCAAGCTGGCCCGTTACCGCCGCCACGGTATCGGCGTCTTCGGCCAAGTTGGCTGCGAGCAGAACGGCGTTGCGGAAGTTGCCCGTGCGTGCGACCGACCAGATGGCGGCTTCAAGCGTGTGGACGACATAACCGCTGGACCGGATCGAGTTCCTCGCCTTCCCGCGCCAGCCGCCACCGAGAATCTCCGCGATCTGGGGAGCGCCTCTGAAGGATCTCGGAGCGAGGACGTCCCGCCGCAGCTCGCCGGAGATGGCGTCCGCCAGCAGGGTGGCGAAGGCGCGGCAACCATCGATCGCTTCCGTCGCCGCATGCGTCGTTCGAGACTGTTGCGCGGCAACGTCGTCAAGCCGGTCACGTTCCCTCCAGTACCGCAGGGCCACGGGGGCGAACCGCATCAGGGAGCCGTTCCCAGCAGAATACGGATCGGTCGAACCGGCCAGCGCGTCGCCGGTCCGGAGATAGCGCTCGAGCGCCTGACGAATCGTGTTCCCGATATCAAAGCACCGCCCGGTGCAAGAGTACTCGCCGTTCCGCCACCATGCGACAAACCGGTCCATCAGATCGCGGCAGTCGAGGCGTCCCTTCGCCAGCAAGCTGTCGGCGAGAGCCAGAGCCATCGCCGTGTCGTCCGTCCAGCAACCGGGCCGGAGGCCGAAGGGGCCGCCCCCAACAATATCGACCAGCCGCGGATTCCTGTCGCGCTGACTGAACTCAAGCGTTGTTCCGAGAGCATCGCCGACCGCGAGGCCGAGGAAAGCCCCCATCGCTCGGTCTCGGATGCCCTCCCATGTCTTCGACGGAGCGATCGCCGGCACCGGCTTGCAACGCTCGATATGGTGCTCCTGATCCCAAGTCTCGATGGCCCCCGACCTTGCGACACGCACCTTGCGGATCGCATCGTGCGAATCCTCTCCGAGCTCGACGAGCAGGCGGGCGGCGACCGTCCCGGCCCGGCCCAGTCCACCCTTGCAGTGGACCAGCACGTCGAATCCCATCCGCAACCGGTCGCGGATGGCCTCGCCGGCAGCCTTCCAGCCGTCTTCAAACTCTGATCCGGGCGGCGACACGTCCCGGATCGGCAGGTGCCACCACTCCATATGCCGGTCCTGCACAGCCTTGGAAAGCCCTCGAACCCGCAATCGGTCAAACTCCGGATCCGTGATCAGGCTGATCACGGCCGTCGCTCCCCAACGCTGAACCACATCGAGGTCGAGATCCAGGTCGCGATCCCACGGCCCGGTCATCCCGCGCGGATCCTTCTTGCCGGGACACAAGGTGATTCCGATTCGGCCCAGGCCGTCCCCAAGGCGGACGCTGCCAATGCGAAGAGGATGGCTCGTGCTTGTCCTACCAGTCGACATCGCTTGCGGGGGGAATTATATGCGAGCTTCGCATCGCGTTCGGGACGGCCCGCGATTCACTGGCCGCGACGTAGCGCCAGGCCAACTCCGCTCCATTGGTACGTCTCGGTTCCCTTCAGAAAGGGCCGACCTTGAGAAGTTTCTCGGCGTTCTTGTGGGCGATCTTCTCCTTGACGGGCCGGGGCAGGTCAACCGCCCGCAACCAGTCGGCGCCAACCTTGTTGCTCACAAATGGATAATCCAGCGCGAACATCACGCGGTCCTCGCCCATGACGGACAGTACCAGCCTCAGCAGCTCGTCACGGAAGAACGCGCTGGTCGTGATCCAGAAGTTGTCGTGGAAGTACTGCTGCACGGGCTTCTGCAGCGTGTCCGAGGTGATCCTGGCCAAGTCATCCCCAAAGCGCCAGTAGAAGAACGGCAGTCCTTCTCCCATGTGCCCGACGATGATCTGCAGCTTTGGAAACCTGTCGAAGACTCCGCTAGTGATCATGCGCAGGCACTGCAGAGCGACCTCCTGATGCCAGCCATGGCCTGCGCCGCTGAGAACGCGGCTCACCCACTCGTTGCCCAAGCCGTCGTAGTAGATGTCCATCACCCTGGGGGAAGCCCAGTTCGGGTGAATGTAGATCGGCACGTCGAGCGCCTCGGCGCGAGCGAGCACCGGCGCGAAGTCGGCGTGGTCGAGGGATTTGCCGTGGATCGCCCCATAGGTCATGCAGCCCAGGAAGCCAAGCTCGCGCACCGCGTATTCGAGTTCGTCGCGGAGCGGCCTCCGGCTCGCTCAGCGGCAGCGTGGCAAAGGCGCGCAAGGGATCCGGGTAGGCGGGAGTGACCTCGTTGGCGACCCAGGAATTGAGCTTGCGGGCGTAAGCGACACTCTCGGCTCCAGGCAGGTCCTGGGCACCGGGCGTCAAAGCCGATAGGACCTGGATGTCGATGCCTGCCGCATCCATGTCGGCGATGCGGCCGGCGCCGACGTTGTTGATGTCGAACCAGGGCAGGCCCTTCGGGAACCTGATGCCGTTGAGCCGTCGCAGCTCAGGCGTCGCAAAATGCTCTTTGAGCCCGAGCAGGAACAGGTCCCCATCCTGGCCCTCGGCGGCTGCCGCATGCTGGGCAGTGCGGTTGCCGCGGCTGCCGTGGCACGCAGAACTGCGGCGCGGCGCAGGAACTGGCGTCAGCTAAAGGCCCTGTGAACCATCTCGTGACTTTGGTGAGAGCGTGCGTCAATCATGAATTGAAGTCCGTTCGCATCAATTGTCGGACTCCGTCCCCTGACGGCGTTCCCATCAACGTTCTTGCCAGTGTGTGACAAGAGATCGGTCATTGCGATCTTGGCTTGACCTAAGACTCGACCTTGTCCTTAACACTTGCGTCACCGTATGCGACGAGAAGTTTGATGAGGACGTCCAGATGGAGTTCAAGGACGGGGCCAAGCCATTCGGAGCATCCTGTAACTTCCCTGCCTCGATCCTGCCATACCCGTACGCTTGCCCTGGACGTGCCATGCCGCCAACGGATCGGTTCAGCGAGGCCGACTCTCTCCGGTTTCCTCAATAGTAAATGAGTGTGAATGCCTCACCTGCATAGTGGATGTATTCCGCGGTATTGGCGAGTCGATTTCGAGCCACTTCCATGCGTTGTCGTATGAATCCTTCCGGATCCAGAGCGTTCGGAATCAGCGCGATCAGGTTCATTTCCGACGCAATCCTCCTGAGAATCATGGCATGGCTGTTCGCTTCGCTCTTCGGGTAGAAACTCGCGAATCCCGCGTTGCCTGCCTGCTCCACGTTTGCCATGAACGCAGCCTGATAGCCTATGAGCGTGTTGCTTTCCTCAAGAAGCCGCGTCGCGGCCGCGCTGTCACCAAGGAGCGCGGCGAACGCCCAGTTCACCTCCAGCGCCGCCCAGCCGACATTGAAGGTCGCGAGATTGGACGCGATCGTTCCGGAGGCGTTTGCAATCTCCACGACTGCGTTCGCGGTGACGAACGCCTCGTATGGCGTCGCGCCTCGCGCCTCCATGATCGCCGTCCGGAAAGTCTCCGTGCTGAATCCTTCCGTGCCGGAAAGAACGGGGAGCTCAGTCATCACGCGCCGAGCCGAACCGATGACCGCAAGCGCGTCGTCGACAGCTGCGGTCTTCTCGGCGGCATGCAGGCCGATCGTCAACGCCAAGGTGACGGCAGAGATGCGGGTGAGTGTGATCGCGGTCATTCCATGCTCCTTTTGCGGGATATGCGACGAGGCCCGGTGAGTGTCTCCGTACGCTCCCATCTTCTGAGACGCACGCCCCGCCGCAGCAGGTACGCGCACCCGGCCAAGGGAAAGGGCGTGCGACCGGCTCAGCCGCCAGTCGCACCGAACGATGGACTTCGGCCGAAGGCCAGGCCCCCGCCTACTCTCGCAGCCCGAACACGAACATTGCGTTCCCCGACGAGACCGCAATGCGCTGCTTGCCTCCCGCCGTGAACGTGATCGGCGAGGCCGCCACGATGCCCCCGAGGTTGATCGTCAGGATGTTCTTCCCCGTGAAGGAGTCCAGCACGAGCATGAATCCTTCCCTGCTGCCTGTGACGAGCATGTCGCCGGCGGTGGACAGGATCCCGCTCTCGCCGATCCCGGTCATTCGGAACTCCCACTCCAGGTCGCCCGTGGTGGGGGAGAGCGCCCGGATGGCGCCGTAGCCCTGCTGCTCCTCGGAGTCCTTCATCGTGTTCGGCCACACCCCGTGCGGAACGCTGCCGGGGTAGCGGTTGCCGCGCGTGTACGTCGGATCTCCCTTGTGGTACACGCTTGAGTATTCCCAGGCGGAAACGTAGAACAGTCCCGTCTTCTCGCTGTAGGCCGGCGAGTACCAGTTCGTCCCGCCCTGCACCGCCGGCGAGACCCTCACGCCCTCCCGCGTCGGCGACGCCTCAGGAATCTTGATGGGCCTGCCGTTCTCGTCGAGCCCCTTGGCCCATGTGACCTCGACGAAGTTCTTGCCGTGGAGAAACTCTCCGGTCGTGCGATCCAGAACGTAGTAGAAGCCGTTCCGGTTCGCCCAGAGCATCAGCTTGCGCTGCTCGCCCTCCCACTCGCGGTCCACTAGGACCGGGATCTGGACCGCGTCCCAGTCCCACTCGTCGTGCGGCGTGAACTGGAAGTGCCACCTCAGCTTTCCGGTGTCCGCATCCAGGGCCACGACGGAATCCGTGTAGAGGTTGTCCCCCAGCCGCACGTCGCCATTCCAGTCGGGCGCCGGATTGCCGACTCCCCAATAGGTCAGATTCAGTTCGGGGTCGTACGATCCGGTGAGCCAGATAGACCCTCCCCCGCGCTCCCAGGAGTCCCCCGACCATGTCTCGTGCCCGGGCTCTCCCGGCCCGGGGATCGTGTGGAACCGCCAGATCTCGTCTCCGTTCCGCGGATCGAGCGCGACGATGAATCCGCGGATGCCGTACTCGCCGCCCGCGGACCCCACGATCAGCTTGTCCTTCAGGACCAGCGGTGCATGGGTGAGCGAGTAGCCTCCGGTGGGGTCCACAATCTGCCTCGAAAAAACGACCGCGCCGGTCTTCGCATCCAGGGCGACCAGCTTGCCGTCGATGGTCCCCATGTAGAGGGTGTCGCCCAGGATGGCCAGTCCGCGGTTGATGCGCCCACAGCAGACGTTGACCGTCCCGTCCATGGCGTGCGTGTACTGCCAGAACTTTCGGCCGGTCACCGCGTCCAGCGCAACAACGTCGTTGGGCATCTGAACGACGTAGACCACGTCGTCGACCACGAGCGGCGTCATCTCGAACTTGTGGAGCGACCTTGCCTGGAACACCCACTTGAGTTCCAGATCGGCCACGTTCTCGCGGTTGATCTGGTCGAGTGGCGAATGGTGCTGGCTGCTGTAGGTCCGGTTGTAGGTGAGCCAGTTTCCGGGCTCCTCGTCGGCGCGCAGAATGCGCTCGAACGTGACCTGGGCCGCCAGCGGGCCCGCGATGAGGGCGATGAATGCCGCCGCGGCAATGACGCTATTCCGTGGCATCGGTCGCCTCCCTGAGTCTCTGGCTCGCCAGGTACGCCATGAGATTGTCAAAGTCGTCCCCCTGGATCTTGCCTTCGAAGGAAGGCATGGCAGAGGACCGGTCAACCTCGAATTCGGCGAGGGCCGACTTGGACAGCGACACGAGCTGTCCCGACGCATCGATCAGCTGCACCGAGAAGGTGTCCTCGTTCATCCTCATGCCCGACACTTGCTTGCCGTCCTCCGTCTTGGCCCTGACCATCCAGTGCTGCGGGTAGACCGCCTCATTCGGCTTGGTGACGGAGGTCTGCAGATGCCCCAGCGACCGAATCGCTCCCACGTCGCTCAGGTCCGGCCCCATGCGTCCGCCTTCCCCGCGGATCCTGTGGCATCCGCTGCATCCGCTGGCAACGTAGACTGCCCTGCCCTTCTCGGCGTCGCCCTCCGCAAACTCCGCGCCGCGACCCTGGCTGAGCGAGCGAACAAACGAAACCAGCTGCCACAGCTGGCGGCCATCGAAGAAGATCCCCGGCATCTCGGTTCCCGGAATTCCGACCGAGATCGTGGTGTAGAGATCCCTGTCGGTGCCGCCGTGCCGGAACATCCCGGCTGTCAGGTTGACCCCGCGGCCGCCCTCGCCTTCGATCCCGTGGCAGACGGCGCAGTGCGAACGGTAGAGCCGGCCGCCTGCCTCCACGTCCGACGCGGACGTGAACGGGTTTCTGTCGGTGTCGTCCGCGTGCTGCGCAGCGACGGGAACGGCCGTCAGGGCGATGGCAAGCGCCATCGATCTGTATCGATATCTCAAGGCATACCTCCTGCGCCGGCAGAGCGCCGGCTGACCGCAGATATTCTAGCCGAATCGCAGTCGCAGTCGGCTTCCCGCGGCTTGGCCCTACCGGTCCCAGAGACGCACGCACACCAGCGTGTCACGGTCGCGCGCGAGCAGAAGACCGCCGGCGACAGCCGGAAAGGCGCGCGTCTCGCGCGGCAGGAGCTGCGCACGGGAGACTTCCTCGAACTTGTCGCGGCTCGTCTTCGCCAGCACCAGCTCCCCGGACTCGAGCAGCAGCAGCAGTCGATCCCCGACCCTGGTGACCGACCCGGGCCGGAGCCCGTCTTGGGACCACAGCACCTCGCCGGTCTCAAGGTCGGCAGCCCTGAGGCTCTGCCCGTACTCCTGGCGCCCATGGAATCCGTACAGGGTCCTGCCGTGCAGAACGCAGCTCGAATAGTGATTGTCGATGACGCCCTCGCCCGACCAGAGTTCCTCGATCTTTCGGTTGCAGAGCTTCATCGCGATCGCTCCCGTGCCGTAGGACGCTGAGAGAAAAACGAAGTCCCCGGCCACAATGGGGGTGGCGGCATTGACGGAAGCGTTGCTCCGCGACCGCCAGCGGCGTTCGTAGAGGACCTCGCCACGCGCGGGCTCGACCACCGCCAGACCCTCCCTGGTGAAGAACACCGCCACGGCCTCGCCGTCCAGCTGGGCCGCCACCGGCGAAGAATAGCTGGCTTCGTGATCGGTGGCCTTCCACAGGGTCTCGCCGCTGTTCGCATCGAGCGCGACAATCCCGGCCCCGTTCCCGCCGCCGACGTTGGCCAGCACCCTGCCGCCCATGACGAGCGGCGTCGAGGCGGCGCCGAAGAAGCCCTTGCGCACATCGAACTCCGAATGCGTGTCCAAGCTCCAGATCTTCGCGCCCGTCTCGAAGTCGATGCAGTGCAGCCGCCCCTGGGCCCCGAACGTGTAGACTCTGCCCTTCTGGACCACAGGCGCTGCCCTCGGGCCGTTGTCGAAGCCGAAATCGTCCCTGTAGGAAGTCTCGTATGAGAACTCCCAGATCCGTTCGCCGCTGCCGAGATGCAGCGCCTCAACCACTTCCCGGTCGCCCTGGCGATGAAAGACGACGACCCGCCCGTCCGCCACGATCGGTGCGCTGAAGCCTGCCCCTATGGGCCGCTCCCAGACCGCCTCGGGACCTGCGGAGGAAAACGGAGGGACCGTGGGCTGGCCCGGATAGACGCCGTTCCGCTCTGGCCCTCGGAACTGCGGCCAGTCCTGCGCCGGGGCGCCGGCAGCCAGGCTCAGGGCCGCCAGCGCTATCGCGGAAACGGACACCCAACGGGACCGGCGGTTGCGGAACAGGACTCGGCACGCGGGCGGCTGGGGCGCTTCGGCCACGTTCAGATGCCCTGCCATCGCTGCGTCTCGCTGTCTCCGACCCCGAGAAGGTCCAGAATGCGCCCCGCCTGGTGATTGACAATGTCCTCCACGGACTTGGGAAGCATGTAGAACGCGGGCATCGGGGGAGCGATGATCGCGCCCATTTCAGCCAAGGACACCATCGTGCGGAGGTGGCCGAGGTGCAGCGGCGTCTCGCGGACGGCGAGGATCAGACGCCGCCGCTCCTTCAGGGCCACGTCCGCAGTCCTCGTAAGCAAGTTCGATGTCAGGCCGCGTGCGATGGCCGACATCGTGTGCATGGAGCACGGAACGACGGCCATGGAGTCGAATAGGAAGGATCCGCTGGCAATCGTGGCGCCGATGCGCTCGACCGGATGCACCTCGCGGACAAGCGGCCGCAGATCCGAGAGAAGCCGGGAGGTTTCCTGGTGCAGCGTCTTCTCGCCCGGGCGCGTGACGACGAGATGCGTATCGACCTCCGGCTGAGCGGCCAGTCTTTCCAGCAGGCGGACTGCGTACACCGCGCCGCTGGCGCCGCTGATCCCGATGACGATTCTTGGCAATGCCCGGTCCCTCCAACATGGTGCCAGAAGACGACCGGATTTCCAGCCTCGGTCTGGGCGGGGCATCGCGGTGATACTCTGAAAATCGTCCGGGCCCACGGCCCTCGGATCCTGCCATGAGGCGCCGCAAGACCCTTTACCTGGCGAATGCCTACGGATTCTCGGCACAGCAGGAATCCGGGCCTCTCGTCGATCTCGTCGCGACGCTCGAGCGCATCGGCGCAGAGGTTTGGGAACCGTTCGCACGGAACAACCAGATTGACAAGAATGTCGGTGGCTGGGAGTACGGAGTCGGCCAGGACGACATGCGGGACGTGCGGGGAGCCGACGGAATCTTCGCCGTCGTCAACGGATGCCCGCCGGACGAAGGAGTCATGGTGGAACTGGGCATGGCGATCGCCTGGCGCAAGCCGACGTTCCTGTTCCGGGACGACGTTCGGATCTGGACGGACTCCAGCGGCCAAGCCGGCTATCCGCTGAATCTGATGCTCTTCACCGGCCTTCCGCAGGACGGCTGGCAGCGATACTGGTACACGTCCCTCGAGGAGCTCGCCGACCCATCAAAGGCGCTGGTGCCATGGCTGAACGGAACGCCGGTTCGCGGCACTTGATCCTGTACGACGGCGACTGCGGATTCTGCGGCCGCGCCGTCACGCTCGTTCCGCCCCGCGACAGCCGACGGGCCTTCCGGTACGACTCGCTCCACAGCGGGGAGGGTGAGCGGGTGCGTGCGGACCGCGCCCTCCCGACCGGCGAGCCGGATTCGCTGCTCGTGGTGCCGGCCGCGAGCTCAGAGGATCCGGCCGTTCTGCAGAAGTCAGCGGCCGTGCTCTTCATCGTCAGGCACATGGACTGGCCGTGGAGACTTCTCTCGATTGCCGGGCTGCTGCCCGGTCGACTTCTGGACTGGGCCTACGACGTTGTGGCCCGACATCGTCACCTGCTCGGCCGGGAAGCGCTTTCCTGTGCCCTGCCGGCCATGGATTCGAGAGAGGCCCTCGCCGGCGGAGCCGATTCAGGCACGCGAGACGGGCTGCGGGGCCATCCTCCCGGGAGTGCGGGTCGTCCGTAGCGGGGCTCAGTTCGAGGGTCGCCTCGTGAACTGCATCTCCCGAACCGGACAGGATCTGAGCACGCGTTCCAGTGCCGCCGCCTCGACGATATCGACCGTGAGGGCGTACTTGATCTTGATCCTGACGATCGTCGCTGCATACCAGCAGCGGTTGCTCTGCGGCAGCCATTCCCCCGCGTCGCGGGCGCCCTTGATCCTGCGGTTGAGCCCGGGCTCCGAGAGCGTGAGGTTCTCGATGTCGTTCGCGAAGTTCCTGCGTCTCTCCGCGGTTGCTGCGCAGAGGCCGCTGTCGTGCGCCTCGGACCTGGCGACGACATGCTCGATGTCGGTCTCGCTGAGACTGTCGAACCAGCGCCCGTCGTAAGGCGAGTAGATCCCGCCCTGGCGCGCCACGACGTCCGCCTCCAGCGTCCAAGAGTACGAGTAGTCGGTGGCCGCGTACTCGGAGCATCGGTGCTCAGGCGCGATGGCCAGTCCCCGCCACGTCTGGGCCGACACGACCGTTGGGAGGATCAGGATCGCTGCGAGCCGAGTCAGTCCCATGCCCGCAGAATACACTCGCGGGACGCAAGGGTTCCGCCTGCCATTTCCCTCCTGATCGCGCTGGACCGTGCTGAAGTCCGGCGCCCGGAGAATTGGAGGTGCGCTGGAGCACGCCGGGACGCATCGCCCCGATTCAGCGATCCGGACGGACGTCGCGCGGCTCCCGGATTGGACCCGCCTTTGTTGCCCTGCAACCTGCAACTGGCCGCCCGAGGGTTTCCGGGCCCCGGCATCGGCTATCGTTGTTACGAGGCGCGGCCCGCCGGGAGGTTCGGAAGCCAAGAATGTTCAAGACCAGGATCACGGAAATGTTCGGGATCAAGTACCCGATCATCCAGGGCGGACTGATGTGGCTGGCGAAGGCGGAACTCGCTGCGGCGGTGGCCGAGGCGGGCGGCATCGGATTCATGACTGCCCTGAGCCACGACACTCCGGAAAAGCTGCGCAACGAGATTCGCAAGGTGCGCGGTCTCACGGACAAGCCGTTCGGCATCAACCTGACGTTCCTGCCGTCGCTGCGGGCCCCGGACTATCCGGCCTACATCCGGGTGTGCATTGAGGAGGGAGTGCGGTTCATTGAGACGGCGGGCCGCAACCCTGCTCCGATCATGCCGATGCTGAACGATGCCGGCATCAAGGTGATTCACAAGTGCACGTCCGTCCGGCACGCGCTGACCTCCCAGCGGATCGGGTGCGCTGCGGTCAGCATTGACGGCTTCGAGTGCGCCGGCCATCCCGGCGAGGACGACGTGACTTCGCTGATCCTGGTTCCGCTGGCCTGCGACGCACTCGACATTCCGGTCGTCTCGTCCGGTGGCTTCGGGGACGGCCGGGGCCTGGTGGCGTCCCTCGCGCTCGGCGCGGAAGGTATGAATATGGGCACCCGCTTCGTGGCCACGAAGGAGTGCCCGATTCACGACGCGGTGAAGGAAGCCCTGGTCGTTGCCGATGAGCGCGACACGAGGCTGCTGATGCGCACGCTCCGCAACACCGCGCGCTACCTGGTGAACGACAACACCGAGAAGGTGCTGGAGATCGAGGCGCGCGGAAACGCAACCATCGAGGACATCAAGCAGTACATGTCGGGTCTCGAGGGCAAGATAATGATCGAGACTGGCGATCTCAATCAAGGCGTGTTTTCCGCCGGCCAGGTGATCGGGATGATTCGCGACGTGCCGACAGTGCAGGAGCTGTTCGACAGGATCGTCGGCGAGGCGACCGAACTGATGACCCGCCAGCTTCCAAGCGTCGTCCGGAACGGTGCGTCGCCCAACTGAGTGAGCGCCGTCTCCGTCAAGAGCACATGGGAGCCGGCGCGTCGGCCGGCCGCAACGGGCCGGTGAGGATTACCGCCACGATCATTGCGCTCAACGAAGAGCGAAACATCGCGAGGGCCGTCCGCTCGGTTGCCTTCTGCGAGGAGGTCGTGGTCGTCGATTCCGGATCCTCGGACCGCACCGTCGAGATTGCGGAGTCCCTCGGCGCCAGGGTCGTGACCAACGCATGGCCGGGCTACGCGGCGCAGAAGAACTTCGCCGCGGAAGCCGCGAGCAACGACTGGGTGCTTTCGATCGACGCGGACGAGGCGGTCGGTCCGGAGCTCGCGGGCTCGATCATGCGGCTCAAGTCCGGGCCGCCGGACCGCAGCGGATACGATTTTCCGCGCCTGGCCCGCTACTGCGGCCAGTGGATCCGCCACTCCGGCTGGTACCCGGACAGGAAGGTCCGCCTTTACCGCAGGGACGCCGGGCGGTGGGTCGGCGCCTACGTCCACGAGTCGGTGGAACTGTCGGGAGCCCCCGGCCACCTTGAAGGCGATCTGCTGCACTACACGTGCGAGACGTTTGAGGACCACCGGCGGAGGGTCGACCGCTACACCGACCTGGCGGCTCGCGAGATTGCGTCATCCGGGAGGCGCGTGCCGGTCTGGAGGCTGGTGGCGGGGCCGGCGCTGTCGTTCGTAAAGTCGTACCTGCTGCAGCTGGGATTCCTGGACGGCAGGGCGGGACTCACGATCGCGGTGATGGCTGCCCGCTACGTTTATCTGAAATACTCGAAGGCCAGAGGGCTGGCCGACGGCTAGCAGATGCGCATTCTCCACGTCGACACCGGTCCGTCCATGCGCGGAGGCCAATTCCAGGCCTTGCTCCTCCTTGACGAGCTGGAACGCAGAGACTGCCGGCAGACGCTGCTCGCGGGCGAGGGGATCCGGTCCAGGCGGCCCGTCGAGCGCAGCTCGTGGCGGGCGGTCAGGCGCCATTCCCGCACCTGCGACCTAATCCACGCGCACGACGCGCGGGCGCACACTCTCGCGGTTCTCCACTCCTGCGGGAAGCCGGTCGTGGTGTCACGTCGCGTTGCCTTCGCAGTCGCCGGGGGTCTCTCGCGCTGGAAGTACCGGCGGGCCGCCCACTTCGTCGCGATCTCGGAGCATGTGGCGGCGGTGCTGCGCAGCGGCGGAGTGCCCGGCCGGAAGATCAGCGTGGTGTACGACGCGGCGCCCGGGCCGCGCCCGAATCCGGTTCCGACGACCCGCCCCGAACGAAATCCTTCCGGCTTTCGGGTGGTGAGCCCGAACCTCGACGACCCGCTCAAGTGTCGCGATCTGGCTGTCAGGTCGTGCGAGCATGCAGGCGTGCCGCTGTGTCTGTCCAGCGACCTTCAGGCGGATCTGCGATCCGCCGACGCGCTGCTGTACCTCTCGCGGTCGGAGGGCCTGGGCTCGGCGCTGCTGCTGGCGATGTCGCTGGGAGTCCCCGCCGTCGCGAGCTCGGTGGGCGGAATCCCGGAAGCTGTCCGCAGCGGGCGAACCGGCCTGCTCGTGGAGAACACCATCGAATCCGTGTCCGAAGCGCTAGTACGCCTTCGCGCCGACGAGGCACTGAGGCTCAGAATGGGCCGGGAATCGCGGCAATGGGTCCGGGAGCGATTCACGCCCGAGAGGATGGCCGACGGAACGATGCGGGTGTACGGCCGCGTGCTCGGGAACGGTGCCTGAGGCATGGCCCTGCTCGCCGGATTCGGTTTCGTGCTGGGATTGGCGACCGGCAGCTTCATCAGTGTCTGCATTCGGCGCTGGCCGGTCGGCATGTCCGTCATCTCCCCGGGGTCGCACTGCCCGGACTGCGGCATTCTCATCGCCTGGCGCGACAAGATTCCCGTGCTGAGCTTCTTTCTCCTCGGTCGCAGGTGCCGATACTGTTCAAGGCCGATCTCGTGGCGCTATCCGTCCGTGGAACTGCTGAACGGAGCCGTCTGGGCGGCCCTGGCGGCTCGCGACGGCGGCGGTCCCGAGTTCTGGAAGCACGCGATCTTCGCGTCGATGATGATCGTTCTGCTCTTCACCGATCTGGATCGCCGGATTCTGCCGGATCCAGTCACGCTGGGCGGCCTCGGCCTGGGACTCGTGTTCAGTCTTGTGGTGATTCTTCCGGCGGGACCCGTGGGGCTCGCCGTTGCGTCCGACTCCGTCCCGTGGGGGCCGAGGGCGGCCTCCCTGGCGGAGTCGGTGCTCGCAGCCGCGGTGTTCGGCGGACTGCTTTGGATCGTCGGGGAGGCGTACTACCGCATGCGGCGCGTGGAGGGCCTCGGTCTGGGCGACGTGAAGCTGATCGCCATGGTCGGGGCTTTCCACGGCACGGCCTTCGGCGCGCTGGTCTTGGTCGCCGGAACCCTTGCGGCCGCAGCGTGCGGCACCTTCTACCTTCTGCTGGCGGGGAAGCCCTGGGACCATCCGATCCCTCTTGGAAGCTACTTTGCGGGCACGGCCCTCGTCGCGCTCTTCGCGGCGGACGCCGTGCTGAACCTATACTGGGGTCTTGTCCTAGGATGAAGCTGGGCGACATTGCTAGCGTGCTCCAGTGTCGGCTGGACGGCGACCCGGATGTCGAGATCAGCGGCGTCGCCGGCCTGCAGGACGCCGGTCCCGGAGAGCTGACGTTCCTGTCCAACCCGCGCTACGCGCCGCTCGTGACCCAGACGAGGGCCTCCGCGCTCATCGCCGACCGGCCGATCGACGGGGTCCGCATGGCCTTCCTCGTTTCGGCGAACCCGTACCTGGACTTCGCCCGAACCCTGGATCTCTTCCACGTCTCGCAGCGCCGTCCGGAGGGCGTCCACCCCACGGCTGTGGTGGCGGATTCGTGCAGGATCGGGGCGGGCGCCCGGGTCGGACCTTACGCCGTTGTCGAGGACGACGCCGTCATCGGCCGGAACGCCGAGATCGGACCCCATGTGGTGATTGAGCGCGGCGCGCACATCGGGAACGACTTCGTCGCCCATGCCGGCGCCATGGTCTGCCACGGATCGGAGGTGGGCGACCGGGTGGTCCTTCACCACCGGGTCATCGTTGGTTCCGACGGCTTCGGCTTCGCCCGTCGAGCGGACGGCACGCACAGGAAGATCCCGCAGACGGGCAAGGTCGTGATCGAGGATGACGTCGAGATCCAGGCGGGTTCGTGCGTCGACCGCGCGGCCGTGGGAGAGACCCGCATCGGACGGGGCACCGTCATCGACAACCTGGTGCAGATCGGCCACGCCGCCAAGGTCGGGGAGAATACGATTCTCTGTGCGCAGGTCGGGATCGCCGGCAGCACCACGCTCGGGGACAACTGCGTTCTGGCGGGCCAGGTGGGGATCATCAACCATCTTCGCCTGGGCGACCGGGTCCTCGTCACGGCCCAGTCCGGAGTCGGCCGCGACATCCCCGACGGCTCGAAGGTCTCCGGATCCCCGGCGGTCGACAACCGGCGGTGGCTCCGGGCGACCGCGGTCCATGCCCGCCTGCCGGAGATCGACCGGGAAGTGCGCAGGCTGCGCAAGCGCTTGGACGAGCTCGACGAGGGGTCGTAGACGCCGCCCCGCGGCTGTCGCGGACTCCTGTAGGATTGAGCGAGCCGCCGTCCGGCGGCAAGCGGAAACCCCATGCAGAAATCCGTCGCCCTTGGCCTGTTCGCGGCCGTCCTGGCCGTTCCCCAGACCACCGATTTCCCCATCAGTCTCCGACAGGGAGTCATGGCAGGCGAGGTTGGAGAGCAGTCAGTCATCCTGCAATCGCGCCTGACCTCGTCCAATCCCCGTCAGGACCCGCGCTGGGAGGGCGTTCGCGGCGCTGACGGCTGGGCGCGGTTCGAGATCTCCGAGAGCGAGGACTTCGCCGAAGCCCGCGAGACCGGGTGGATCGAGGCATCGCCGTACTCGGACTTCATCGTCAAGCGGAAGGTCGGCGGCCTGATGCGCGGTACGCGCTACCACTATAGGCTGCGGTACGGTCCGGACAAGGACAGGACTCGGCTGTCGGCCTCGGCCACGTTCCGCACGCTGGCCGGGAGCGGGATCGCCGCGCCGTACAGCTTTGTCGTAGTCACCGGAATGAACTACTCGTTCTTCCACTACACGGGCAGCAGCAGGGTCGGCCCGTACGAGGGTCCGGACAAGGACCTCGGCTACCCCGCCCTCGCGTCCATCCTGAAGCTGAAGCCGGACTTCTTCGTCGGCACGGGCGACAACGTCTACTACGACCACCCCGGTCATCGCGGGCGCGCCCAGACGCGCCACGAGATGCGCAAGAAGCACCACGAGCAGTACTCGCAGCCAAGATTCCTGGACCTCTTCCGAAACGTCGCCACCTACTGGATGAAGGACGACCACGACCACCGCTTCGACGACTCCGACGCGGTCAACGCAGTGCGGATCCGCGCCCCAAAACAGCTCGACTACTACCCGCGCACCAACATTCACGAGGGAGAATCGGGATCCGGGTTTCTTCCGTCGCACGAGCTGGGCCTGGACGTGTTCCGGGAGCAGATGCCGGTCGTGGATCCGGCGGAGCCGGAGGCGGTGACCTACAGAACCTACAGGGTGAGCCGCGACCTGCAGGTCTGGCTCGTCGAGGGACGCGACTACCGCAGTCCTCTGGACCAGCCGGACGGGCCGCGGAAGACCATCTGGGGCGCCGAGCAGAAGGCGTGGCTGCGCGCGACGCTCAGGGAGAGCGACGCGCCGTTCAAGATGCTGCTCTCCGCCACGCCCATGGTGGGGCCGGACTCCAGCAGCAAGCGTGACAACCACACCAACTTCAACGGCTACCGCCACGAGGGCGACGAGTTCTTCCGCTTCCTGGCAGACAGCGGCATCGGCGGGGACGAGTTCTTCATCGCCTGCGGAGACCGGCACTGGCAGTACCACTCGATCCGGCCGGACGGCTACGAGGAGTTCTCCTCCGGAGCGCTGGTCGACGCCAACGCCATTCTCGGCAGCTTTCCGGGCGAAGCGAACACGACCGATCCAGAGGGCAGGATCCGGCAGCCGTTCCACTCGCCCGAGGCGAGCGGCGGCTTCCTGATGATCTCCGTCGTTCCCGACGGGGACTCGGCCACGGCCGAGTTCCGCTTCTACGACGAACAGGGCAAGCTTCTCCACGAGCACAGGAAAACGCGGTAGCGGGCTCCCCGGCCTTTCCGCCCAGCGGCGGCTTCGGGGGCTCACTGCTTAGGCGCCAACTCACGGATTCAGATCCAAGATCGCTGGTGAGTTGAAGTCGTCTCTCGCGGGGGTGGCCGGACAGTTCCTCCGAGATCGTCTGCCAGTTGGCACGCGTTTCAGAAAGCGAGACCGCCGGTTCGATCTCCCCTCGCATCTGGTTCCACACGAAGCCGAAGTCACTTCAGGCGCTGCGTGGACGTTTCCGGTCCGGGTTCGCACCCGCAGGCGGAAACGGCTCTCGCGTGGTGGAGCAGCTTCTCGACCAGCGGTGCCGCGACCAGCTTGCCGCACGCCCGGGTCTTGGCGCTTTCGTCGTTGTACCTCGGCAGGCAGCCGAGCTGGATTAGTGCCTTGAACCGCGTGAACCCCAGTTCCGCCTGCCATCGCGTGCGACCGCACTCCTGGCCCTTCGCGGCTGACCAGTCGCGCTCCGGCGCCGTGGTGAACAGGATGAACAATCTGGCCAGTGACGGCGTCGCCGGCTGGACGGTCCGTCCATTGCGGGCGACCTGCCTGCGCACCTTCGCCAAGGCCAGCCGGACGCCCTCCTCGGTCTTGCGCAGGGCGCAGACCCTCCCCAGACCTGCCGCGCCCTCGCCATCCAGCACCTCGGCCGACACGGACCCGACCTCCCCAAGGCTCTGCAAGGCTGCATGCAATGGACAAGATTCATCCTCTTGCCGTTCTCTCCCCTCAATACCAGCAACCCGCTGTGGACCCGCACCGTGTCTTTCCCCCGGGCCTCGACGGCGCAACAGACGTCCCTGCCCGCCGAATCCCCCGGCCGGGATGCGGTCCCCCGCGGAGATCGGCAACTGTGCCAAGGACTCGCCAGTGCCGGTCGCCCGCGTCTTCTCCAGATGGAAGAAGTCGCAGGTAAGGGACGGAAGGCAGACGCTGTGGCGGATGCCCCGCAGCCACCGGCTCCGTCCGGGCTCCCTGACCGTTGTAGCGTCCAAGGCCCGCACCCCGTTTCGCTGTCCGCCCCGGCCACCAACGCGACTTGCTACCGGAACAGTTCCACGTACAGCGGTTGCAGCCAGGCCCGCGACTTTCGCAATCGCCTCAGCAAGGCCACGTCCGACAGATCGGCCAGCCCCGCCATCCCGGCCCGCGCAACGAGTGGCCACGGCCGAAATGCGGCAGCAACGTGCGCAGCAGGTTGCTCGGCGACTTGTCCTTCCGCAGTTTCCTGAGCGCTCCCTTCTGGCCTGCCGGATCCTCCCGGTTCGCAGGAAGGAACGCCTCCAGCAGCTCCCAGTCTTCGTTCAGGGGTTCCTTTGTTGTCGCACTCACTGCCCGCGGAATGCGTACAAGCTACCCTAGCGGGAATACGTCTCGCCGAACCTGCAATGTCAATGGATGAGTTAGGGCCTACGAGAGTGTGTGGGGTGTCGCAACGTCCGAAGCCCCATGAGCTCGTCCGGGAACCACGTACTCGTCCAAGGTGCTATTTGGCCGGGCCTGGGGCCGAGATCCCCGAGCCGACAAGCAGTGGCTTGCCCTGCATGAATGTAGTCCTCACGTACGCGATCTTGGGTTCGACCGCACCCGTGGAGAGATTCGTAAAGTTGTAGTACCAATACGATTCCCCGAAGATCAAGGCCACCTGCAGAGCCTTCCGGCCACCGAACAGGGCTTCTTCGATCACACCCGAGACGCGATAGCTGCTTGGACTTCCGCTGAACTTGACCACACCTGTGATCGGGTCTATTCCGAAGATATAAGTCGAGCCGTCGAGCCACCGCGGGTGGGCGGAAAGCACCGGCCCAGCGAAGAGACCCAATGACTCGGCCTGATAGGTCGCGCATGCAACGAGATCCGCCAGACCCGTCAAACTGGGATCCGCCTCGACGACCGACGCGTTGACTTCATCCGGCCGGCAGGTGCCAGGAAGGTCAGAACGGTACAAGCCTGCGCCGATCACGGCAGGATGGCCATTCCAGTCGATCTCAATCCCGTAGCTGGCTTTCGGCTCAATGATGCGTGTATCTGGGTGGCGGAACGAGTAGTACCACCATCCGGCACCGACGAAGTCCATGACCCGATACATCTCGGCGAACAAGTCCGTACCGAATACGTCCGGGTTAGAGTTCCATGTCGTTCCTTCCGAGTCCCGGTCTGGTGGACTTACAAAACTGATGGAGTCGTCCCCCGATGGCGTCAGTCCGGTCACAAAAACATAGAACTGGCCGTGACGCCAGCGTTTGTCCTCATGGAAGGCCTCTCGCGCGGCTTCGGGACCGACTTCCATCACAAACTCGTAGGCGCAGCGAACGAAGGCCTCAACATCACGCTCGGTTCGGATCGCCCGCGCCGAGACGCGGTTTTCTGCGCAGGCCGGGGCGTAGTCCATCGAGTCCTGTCCGGGCGAAATGTAGTAGCCCGCACCAAGCAATAGCGGAATTCCATCCGCCACGACCCGCCTCAGCATCGCGATCTTGCCCTGCCTTCGCCAGTTCGACGGATTGTACGCGCTGTAGTAAATCGTTACGTCGCCGAACACAGCTGCGGCACCCGGAATGTCCCGGCCTAAGAACGGCCTTCGAGATGCGTCCTTGCGAGTACCTGCCCACTCGTTCAAGGTTCGTCCGTTGATCTTCAGCCGGTTGCCCGACATGATCTGATTCCCCTCCGTGTCGGTCACGAATACGTAGATCGACCCGTTGTTCCATCGCGCCCCACTCTCCAATTCGTGCAGCGCGGCATAGCCCTTGGTCTCTAGGACCGTCGCAGCACACCGGACGAACTGTGAAAGTGAATCCGCGCCGGGACTCGCATCAAGCATGGATGCGTTCACCTCGGTGTCATGGCAGGTCCCCGGCAGGTCGGGCGAGTAGACGCCTGCCCCGATTGCCGCTCGTTCGCCGTCCCAGTCGATTTCAATCACGTAGGAACTCTTGGGTTCGTCGCGGCCCGTGCCAGGATTTGTAAATGCATAGTAGATCCAGCCTGAATCCACAACGGAGAGGATTCGATGCAACTCGAAGAAGTAATCGGTTCCGTAGCTGTCGATCGACGTTCCCCAGACGCTGCCCTCCTGCGATGGATCCGGCGGAAAAACATACGTCAACGAATCCTCTCCGGACGGAGCGACACCATCCACAAACACGTAGATCGATCCATGTTTCCAGCGTACGTCTTCATTGAATGCCCGACGCGCTTCTTCGGTACCATGCTCCTGCAAGTATTCTGCAGCGCACCGGACAAACGCCTGGATGTCGGTCCGAGTGGAAACGGCCTTTGCCGAGATTTCGTGCTCCGAACAGCCGACACTGCCTTGTGTCGTCACGTCGGAATCGGCGAACGTGAGATTCCCCGCAAGAGAGCAAACTCCAATAAGCGTCCAGATTAGTCGAGCCATGCCTATATTCTAAGCGCACTAGCTGATTTCCGTCTCAATCGCGGCAGCTTCCGTGTTCGCTGTCAAGCAGACTTCCGGGTGGGAAGGATTGGGGAAGGCGATCTTCGCTCGGTTCCAGCCAAACGGCGAGTTGCGGTCCGGTGCCGCAGGTCGAGGGTCTCATCCGGCAGCCGGCAGGGCGGTTCGGCCTGCCGGAGGCGATCTATGCGGAGGCGCATGTTGAGCAGGCGGACGGGCCTGCGCGTGACGGCCACCCGGGCGTGGGCGCGCCTGGCGCGGATGCGCGGTGGTCGCCCAAGTGCTGTCTGGAGGCGCGATCGCAGGGGGCCGGCCGCGGCAGCGAGATCGTCTGGCGGCAGCCCGAAATGGAATGACTAGGGCGCCAAGGTCTGGTTGTACGGCAAGCTTTCGGCGGCGCTGCCGGTCGAGCAGCCGATCCGCCACACGAGCGCTGTTTCCTTCTGGGGCACGAGATGGGACCGGGAATGTCCACGCAGCGCCTGTCGTGACTTCGGCTTCGCGTGGAACCAGGTGCGCAGTGCGATCGAACCGGCGGTCTCGCTATCTGAAACACTCGCCGACCGGCGGGCAATCTCGGAAGAGCCGTCCGACCACCCTCGCAAGAGACGACCTCAACTCGCCAGCTGTCTTGGACCTGAACCCAAGAGTTGTCGCCTTTGGGGGCTCACTGCATTGGAAATAGGGTTGCCCCAAGGTACGAGGCCAGCAGGCCCGCGCCGCCGAGGGCGAAGAGCGAGACCGTCTTGGTCTTGAGGGCCTCGACTTCCGTCAGGCCCGTCATGGTCTTGAAGACCCAGAACCCGGAATCGTTCATCCAGCCGCCCACGATCGAGCCCGCTCCGATGGCGGTCAGGATGTACACCGAGTGATGACCGGGCGGGTGCGCGAGGATCAGCGGCGCCAGGATCTCGGATGTCGTGATCATGGCCGTCGTGGCCGAGCCCTGGGCGATGCGGAAGAGCATCGATATGCCGAAGCCCAGCAGCATGAGCGAAAGGCCGAAGTGCTGGGCGTATTCGCCGAGCACCGTTCCGACCTCCGCCTTGACCAGCATGCGGCCGAAGGCCCCGCCGCCGGCGGTGATCAGGATGATCAGGCCCGCGCTCTTGATGGCCTCCTCCGTCGGCTTGGCCAGCTGCCGCAGTGTCAGGCCCTTGTGCGAGGCAAGCAGCCAGAGTCCGGCCGCCGCGGCCAGGACCAGCGCCAGGTTGGGATTGCCGAGGAAGGCAGTGAGGTCGGCCAGCGCACTCCCCGCGAAGAACGTGTTCGTGACCGTGTTGCCCGTGATCAGGATGACCGGGATCGCGATCGGCAGCAGCGAGACGAAGAATCCGGGCAGCTCGGCCTCCGGCCGGTTCGCAACTTCCTCGAGCTCTTCGAGTGTCAGGCCCGGAGCCTCCCGGATCGGGATGTCGAGCTTGCGGTCAATCCACCATGCATACGCCCAGCAGGCCAGAGCGGACGGAATCGCGACCAGCAGTCCGACGATGATCACCATTCCGATGTCGATTCCGAGGGTTTCGGCCATGGCCAGCGGCCCCGGGGTGGGAGGCACGAAGATGTGCGTGGTGACGCCGCCGGCGCCGATGGCCAGCGTGTAGAGCAGGTAGTTCCGGCCCCCGGTCCGCATGCTCATGGAGCGCGCCAGCGGGACCAGCAGGTAGAACACGGTGTCGTGGAACACGGGGATCGACAGGATGTAGCCGCTGATCACCATGGAGAACGAGGAGTACTTCTCGCCCAGCCAGTCGACGAACCTTCGGGTGATCTTCTCGGCGCCGCCGCTCTCCATCAGGCACTGCCCGATGACCGCCGCCATCGCGATCGCGACGCCGATGCGGCCGACAATGCCTCCGAACGCCTCGGTCACGGCCCCCATGATTTCCTCCACTGCGACGTGCGGCGAGAGGATTCCAATTAGGACCGCGGACAGGATCAGGGCGGCGAACGCGTTGATCTTCCAGCGGATGATCAGCAGGAAGACCATCGCCATCGCGATCAGCAGGATGAGAATGGGATGCATAAGAATCAAACAGCATATAACGAAATTGCTACGCTAAGGACGCCATGGCCGAAGCGATCCTGAGTGCCGAGATTGAGGGCCCCCTCGCCGTCCTGACGCTTGCGCACCCCGAGCGGCGCAATGCGCTCTCGACGGAGATGATGCGCTCGGTCACCGCCGCCCTGCGAGGAGTTGGAACCAGCCCCGACGTGCGGGCGGTGATCGTTCGCGCCCAGGGAGCGGTGTTCTCGTCAGGCCACGATCTGCGCGAGATGACGGGGAAGGACCTGGAGCACTACCGGGGGGTCTTCGAAGTCTGCACGGAGATGATGGAAACGATCCAGTCGATCCCTCAGCCCGTCATCGCGGAGATTGACGGGATCGCCACGGCCGCGGGCTGCCAGATGGTGGCCACCTGCGATCTGGCGCTGGCGTCCCCACACTCGAGATTCGCCACGCCGGGCGTGAAGATCGGGCTGTTCTGCAGCACCCCGATGGTCCCGCTCACGCGCTGCATCGGCAGGAAGCGGGCGCTGGAGATGCTGCTCACCGGCAGGATGATCAGTGCGGATCAGGCGGCGGAATGGGGCCTGATCAACCGGGTCGTCGCGGCCGCGCGCCTGCATGAGGAGACGCGCGGACTGGCCCTATCCATCGCCGAGGCGAGCAGGGTGACCGTCGGCATCGGCAAGCAGGCGTTCTACCACCAGATCGACCTCGGTCAGTCCGAAGCATACGACTATGCCAAGGAAGTGATGAGCCTTAACGCCCAGGGTGCGGATGCGCAAGAAGGCATGTGCGCATTCCTGGAGAAACGCAGGCCGGAGTGGCCGGGAAACCGGCCCCAAGTCTGAATCCACCCCCGGCTGCGCCAGACGCAGCGCCCGAGCCCCAACTAGTCGGGGAGCGATGCTCCCAGCCGGGGCTCTCGACGCAAACGCCGGCGGCTATCCGACCCAGAGGTCCATCAGGGGCTTGCCCTTAACGAGATCGCGCGGCTGGCTCAGGTGGTTGTGAATCTCCTGGTTCGGATCCACGCCCAGCGCGTAGTAGATCGTCGCGAGCAGGTCGTTCGGGTGGACCGGCTTGTCCTTCGGCGAAGAGGCCGTCCCGTCGGACTCGCCGTAGAGACGCCCGCCGGGGATGCCGGCGCCGGCGACCATCGCGGTGTAGCAGTACGGCCAGTGGTCCCTGCCGTCCGGCGAGTTCGTGTTTCCGGACGTCGAGACTCCGAGGCGCGGGGAACGCCCGAATTCGCCGACGGCGACGACCAGCGTCTCGTCCAGGAGTCCGCGGTCGTCCATGTCGGTCAGGAGTGTCGCCAGCGTGCGGTCCAGCTTGGGGCAGTGCAGGTCGCGCAGCGGCCCGAAGTTTGCAGCGTGGGTGTCCCAGGCCGTGGTCTCCGGGTCGCCGTTCGCGACCGAGGGCCAGTTCAGCTGGACCATGCGGGTGCCAGCCTCGACCAGCCTGCGGGCCATCAGGGCGCCCTGGCCGAAGGTGAACCGTCCGTACCTGTCGCGCATGTCGTCCGACTCCAGCGTCAGGTCGAAGGCGTTGCGCGCCTTTCCGGAAAGCACCAGGTCGAACGCGTTCTGGTAGTACTTGTCGAGCGCGTAGCTGCTGACGGCCTTGTCCAGTGCCGGCATGGAGCCGTTGATCCCGCGCAGCAGCTCGAACCGGCTCTGCAGGCGGTCGGCGGGAACCTCCTTGCGCAGCTCGAGGTCGTCGAGCTGGATGGGCTTGGCCGGATCCTGGTACAGCCGGTAGGGGTCGTAGGCCTTGCCGATGAATCCCGCTGCGCCGCCCTTGCCGATCACGCTCGACTCCTGCAACGGCCGGGGCAGCTCCACGAAGGGCAGAACCGGCTCGGTCGGCGGACGGAACTTCGTGATCCAGGAACCCGCGGTCGGGTAGTCGTTGGGAGACGGCGGCTCGAGCTGGCCCGACGGCGAGACCTCGGTCGGCTCGTAGCCGGTCAGCATCTGGTAGATGGCGGCCGTGTGATTGAACAGACCCGCGGGCGTGTAGCTCATCGACCGGATCAGCGTGCACTTGTCGACCGCATCCGCCAGCATCGGCATCGTCTCGCTGAGGTGGATCCCCGGAACCTTGGTCTTGATCGACTTGAACTCGCCGCGCACATTGGAGGGAGCGTCGGGCTTGGGGTCCCAGATGTCGATATGCGACGGCCCGCCCTGCAGGAACAGGACGATGACGGACTTCGCGGATCCGAATCCCGTTGAGCCGTCGTAGCGGCCCGTTCCTATGGATGCCGCGGCCTCGTCCTGCAGGCGCAGCAGATTCTGCAGTGTCAGTCCGAAGAGGCCCAGAGAGCCCACCTTCATGAACTCCCGGCGCGAGGACCCGTCACAGAATCGGGCGAGGTGGCGGTTTGGAATCGTCAGCATAGGTTTGACCTACCAGAGATCATATCGCAGGCACGGAGTGAGCGCATCGTTTTTTCGGCCCGCATCGGGGCATTCCGGCGGCGGCAGGGCTCCCGAACTGCATTTGTCGCAGGCTTGCTTCGCCCGCCGCGGACTCGGCCTAGGCGGCTCTCAGAAGGGAGCCGGCACAAGGACGCGAATGTCCGGCAGGTCGCGGAATGCACCGGCGTGATCCATGCCGTAGCCGACCACGAACTCGTCCGGAATCTCGAAGCCGTAGTAGTCCACCCGGACCTCAACGACTCGCCCGGAGGGCTTGCTCAGCAGGGCCGCGAAGCGGACCGACCGAGGTCCGGCCCGATGCAGCCGGTCGAGCAGCAGCCGTGCGGTGCGGCCCGAATCCACGATGTCGTCGACGAGAAGCACATGGGAGTCCGCAAGTGCAAGACTCCCGCCACCGTTCACGCGCACTCGGCCGGAGCTGCAGGTGCCCTGCCCGTAGCTGGAGGCCCTGACGAAGTGCAGCTTGACGTCCACGCCGGGGGCGATCGCCCTCGCGAGGTCGGCACCGAAGACTCCGGCACCTTCGAGGACAATCACCACGTGCAGGGTCCGGCCGGCGTGGTCCTTGCCGATCTCGGCGCCCATCGCGCGCACGCGCTCGGCAATGGCAGCGCCGGATACCAGCACGCGGCCCAACCTGGACTTCGGGCCTTCCGGCTCGGTCGCGGATGGACTCACTCGTCTGCTCCCGACTCGATCCCGACCAAGGACAGCATCCGGCCGGTGACTCCATGCTCTCCGCGGTGGGAAAAAAACCGATCCAGGTCGCAGCTGGTGCAGTGTCCGCACGAACGAATGCTGAGGACGCCGGAGCGCACGAGCTGGGCCTTGAGTGCCGCCGCCAGGTCTACGTGAGGCCTGCCCCGCCCACTCCGGACGAAATCCGAACGGAACTCGCCCGCGACTTCGTCTCCCACTTCGAAGCAACACGCCCCGATCCCCGGGCCAATCACGGCCTCAAGGTTCTCGCGCTTGACGCTCAACGCTCCGGTCAGTCCCGCGATTGCGTTCGGCAGCACCCCCGCAACCGTTCCGCGCCACCCCGCGTGGACCGCCGCAACAGTGCGCGTGACAGGATCGGCCAAGAGGATCGGGAAGCAGTCGGCAGTGCGTACACCGACCAGGACTCCGGCACGCGCCGTCATGACCGCGTCGGCCTCGGGCCTCGTTGAGCCCCACGGCGCGTCTGCCCGAACGAGCCTGGCGGCGTGCACCTGTCTGAGTGTGGCTGTGCCGAACCCGGACGCCCCGAACGCGGCCGCGATCTCCGCGTCGTCAGGCCAGTCCAGAAAGTCCCCGGTGGCCCGAGTGGAGAAACCGTGAATCAGCCAAGGGTGCCGGTCCCAAGCCGAGGCCCGCAGCACGCCCCGATCGCCGACGCGGAACATGCCGTTGCTACAGGCCGAGCAGCCAGGCTGGGTTGACCCTGGCCATTCGGTCCACCTCGTCCTGCGTGAACCCCGCAGCGAGAAGCTTGCCGAGGAACACGGCCAGACCGTCTGTGTGGATCGGGTTCATCGACTGTCCCAGATCGCTCGAAATCACGACGCGCTCCGGGCCGATGGCGCGGATGGCCCCGACATACGCCTCGAACTTCTGCGCGTCGGTTCCCTTCCAGGTCGGATTCGAGGCGAGGGCCGTCCCGACCGGATACTCGAGCAGGGCGCCGAGTTCAGCGGCGCGCCGCTGCACCTGAACCGACATGCCGACCGGAGGCGGCAGGGGATGCGTGACGATGATCCGATCGATTCCCCGCTCCTTCGCAGCCCGGACCAGCATCAGGGACTCCTCCGGCGAGGAGTGGCCCGTCGCCAGCGTCAGGCCTTGTTCCGCAATCACGTCCAGCACTTCGAGAACGGCCGGCAGCAGCTTGCCGTTCGCACTCACAGGCACCCGATTCGGGTTCGGCGCAAGGACTCGGTGGTAGTGGTCGGAATCGAAGGTGGGCATCCAGACCACCTTTCCGTGCCCTCCCGTCGTGCGGGCCATGTGCCGGACGGCGACCGCATTAATCCCGGTGGCCGAGTTCAGGGCGATTCCTCCGAAGACCCGGATGCCGGGCACCGCCCTTTCAACGAGATAGGCCAGCCCTGCGGTCGGCGCATAGTGGTTCTTGAGCAGGAGCGCCCGCATACCCGCATCCCGGGCGATCCGGGCAAGCTCGAGGGATCCGATCGACCGCGGGCCACTGTCCGGCGCACTGTGCACGTGCACGTCGACCACTCCCTCGATGCTGACCGGAGCCACACCCCCGGTTGTCCCGCACCACGGACAGTCCTGCTGGCCCGCAATGTGCGGTGCCGTCAGCAAACATGCCAGGACCGGGAGAGCGGGGACTCGGGTGCGCGGCCGCAACGGACACAGAGCCTGCATAGGCCAAATCCCCATGGAAAAAGCTCTCGCGAGGGTCACTCTTGCGATCGGTCCGGAATCTGGCGGGCCGCCAACCCACCGAACCGGAATCTAGCATCCCACACTCGAGGATGCGACGCCTTGCCCGACCGGCGCGGAGCGGCCTGCCCCGACGCCACGGTCCTTGTCCCCCGCACGGCCACCGATGGATCCGGCGCTGGTCTATGCTGTTTCCTTAAGCGCAGCCGTATGAAACTTGAAGGACAGGTCGCCATCGTCACCGGCGGAGCCACCGGAATGGGCCGAGGGATCAGCATTGTGCTCGCCCGGGAGGGCGCGCGAGTCCTCGTCAACTACCGTGCTTCGAGGGCAGCCGCCCATGAGGTGGTTGAGGAGATCGAACGCGCAGGGGGCGTCGCGGTCGCGTTTGCCGGCGACGTGCAGCGGGACGAGCAGGTCCGGGCCATGGTCGCTTCGGTCGAGGAGCGCTGGGGCCGCCTCGACGTGCTGGTCAACAACGCGGGATGGAGCAAGGTGACCCCCCACTGGAAGCTTGAGGAGCTTACGGACGAGATCTGGGACCGCACCCTGAACACCAACCTCCGCGGAGCCTTCTACTGCTGTCGCGCCGCGGTGCCGCTGATGCGCAGGGACGGCGGCGGCTCAATCATCAACAACGCTTCGGCCTCGGCCTACTCGGCGGCCGGCAGCTCGATCGTGTATTCCGCCTCGAAGGCGGCCATGGTCAACATGACAAAGTCGCTGGCCCGTGCGCTGGCGCCGGACATCAGGGTCAACGCCATCGCTCCGGGCCTCGTCCACACGCGATTCGCGGGCTGGCCGGAAGAAGCATTCGAGCAAGGCCGCATGAACTCCCCGCTTGGGCGGATCGCCTCGGTCGAGGACGTCGCCGCGACGGTGCTTTTCCTGGCGGCCGACGCCAAGGCCATCACGTCCGAAACGATTCTCGTGGACTGCGGAGCAACCATGCTCGCCACTTCCCGCCCCAACAGGCAAAGATAATCGACAGCGGTCGAAATCCGCACGCGGCGTGATTTGAAAGCGATGGCGAGCCGAAGGGCCTCCGGCATGAAGTGGGCACAAGCCGGCGCACTGGCCGTCTCATGCGTGCTCGTCCTGCTCGCCCTGCCGATGGAGGGCATCGTCCAGGCCATGCGCACCTGGACCGAGGGGCTCGGGTACTGGGCTCCGCTGGCCTTCTCGCTCGTCTATGGACTCGCCGCGACGGCGTTGATCCCTGCGTCGGCGCTCTCCCTCGCGGCCGGCGCGATGTTCGGACTGTGGACGGGGACGGCGGCTGTCTGGCTCGGCGGGAGCATCGCCATCGTGCTCTCGTTCCTGATCGCCCGCTACGCAGCGCGCGACCGCGTGGAGGCTCTGGCCGGGACGAATCCACGGTTCGCCGCGATCGACCGCGCCATCGGCAAGCAGGGCTGGAAGATCGTAGCCCTGATGCGTCTGTCCCCTGTGTTCCCTTTCGGCCTGCAGAACTATCTGTTCGGTGTCAGCGCCATCCGATTCTGGCCGTGCTGCCTCTCCAGCATCGCCTTCATCGTTCCCGGGGTCTTCATGTACGTTTACGCCGGGTACGCGGGAATAGAAGCCGCCGCCGCCGTGGGCGGCTCGGGCACCACCGACATGCTGGAGTTGGGACTGCAGATCGCGGGGCTTGCGGCGACAGTGGTCGTCACCGTCCTGGTGGCCCGCATCGCTGCCAAGGCCATCGCCGAGCATGCCCCCGGCGAAGTCGCGGCGCAAGCTTCCGGCAGGGCCGACGCGGACGCCTCCGGGCCGAAAGAGGGGAGCGTCCTGAAGCTCCTGATCGCACTTGCATGCCTTGCGGGCGCCCTGGCGGCGTATGTCGGTCGGGAGTCCATCCACAGTCTCTTCTTTCCTCCCCGGGTGGTGATGGTCGAGCGGTACGCCGGGGAGCGGGGCACGGAGGCGTTCGACCACAGCGCCTTCGGCGCCTTGCTGGCGAGGCATGTGGACCGCGACGGCCTGGTCGACTACTCTGCGCTGGCGGGCGACGCCGCCGTGCTGGACGAGTATGTTCGGGCCGTGGGAAACGCTCGCTTTGAGAACCTGGGACGGGACGGGAAGCTGGCCCTGCTGATCAACGCCTACAACGCGTTCACCCTGCAGCTTGTCCTGGAGCACTACCCCATCGAATCGATATATGCCATCCCGTCGTCCGATCGCTGGGACGCGAGGCGATGGGAGATCGCCGGCGGACGATACAGCCTCGACCAGATTGAACACGTCCTCATCCGCCCCAATTTCCGGGACGACCGCATCCATTTCGCCCTGGTGTGCGCTGCGCTCGGCTGTCCCATCCTGCGCCGGGAGGCATACAGGGGGGACGCGATCAGCGATCAGCTCCAGCGTCAGGCGGAGGACACCCACGGATCCGGGCGCTGGTTCCGATACGATGAGCCTGCAGGGAAGGTCTGGCTGACGCAGGTCTACAGCTGGTATGCGGAAGATTTCGTCCAGCTCCACGGGTCGGTCCTCAGGGCGGCCAGCAGGTATTCGCCGGCGTTGTGGCAAGCCATGGATATTGGCAGGAGCATCGAAGTCGAGTGGCTCCCGTACGACTGGACGCTCAACGACCAGGCGCTGCGCGATGCGGCGCAGCTTCCGTCCGCAGGGTCTCCCACACGCTGAGTGGCCATGCCGCGAGCAGCCCGAGATATCGCCGAGGCCAGTCCGCTGGACCGCCACAACAGGCTGCTGCTGAGCAACGTCCACCCCCAGGACTGGCGGAATCCCGAGCCCAAGGGGCGGTACCACATGGTGGTGGTGGGGGCGGGTACGGCCGGTCTGGTCACCGCGATGGGCGCCGCCGGCCTGGGCGCCAAGGTCGCCCTGATTGAACGGAACCTGCTGGGGGGGGACTGCCTCAACTCCGGTTGCGTGCCGTCAAAGGCGTTGATCCGGGCGGCCCACGCCGCGGCGGCCGCGCGTGGCGCCGAGGAGTTCGGCGTGCGCCCGCAGGCCGGCGCCGGGGCGGTGGACTTCGGAATGGTCATGGAGCGAATGCGACGCCTGAGAGCAGGAATCAGCGCCCATGACTCTGCTCGCCGGTTCAGGGACCAGGGTGTGGATGTCTATCTGGGCCAGGCGACCTTCTCGGGTGACAGAACCGTGGTGGTGGGCGGTGCCGAACTGCGGTTCTCGAAGGCCTGCATTGCTACCGGGACGCGGGCCGCCGTCCCGCCTGTCCCGGGCCTGAAGGACGCCGCGGCGCTGACCAACGAGAATTTGTTCACGCTGACGGACCTGCCCCGCCGTCTCGCCGTGATCGGGGCCGGGCCGATCGGAGTCGAAATGGCCCAGTCGTTCGCGCGGTTCGGATCGCGGGTCACCCTCATCGAGAGCGCAAGGGGCATTCTGTCCCGGGAGGATCGCGACGCCGCAGAGGTCGTGGAGCGGTCTCTGCGACGAGACGGTGTCGAGACGCTGTTCGACAGCGCGGCCTCGGGCGTCTCGACCGTTCAGGGAGAGACGGTCGTCTCGGTCAGGTCCAGGACGGGCGGGAACGAGACCGAGGTCCGCGCCGACCGGCTCCTTGTGGCGGCGGGGCGCGCGCCGAACGTCGAGGGTCTGGGCCTCGATCGAGCCGGAATACACTACGATGTCCGCAAGGGAGTCACGGTCGACGACCGGCTGCGCACGTCCAACCGGCGCGTATACGCGGCGGGGGACATCTGCTCCGCCTTCAAGTTCACCCACGCAGCCGACGCCATGGCCCGCATCGTGATCCGCAACGCTCTCTTTTTCGGCCGCTCGAAGGCGAGCTCGCTGAACATTCCCTGGTGTACGTACTCCGATCCCGAACTGGCACACGTTGGGCTCAGCGAGCGCGAGGCAACGGCCAAGCACATGAAGCTGGACACGTATCGGATCGACATGGCCAGCGTGGACCGTGCCGTTCTCGACGGAGAGACCGACGGCTTCGTGAAGGTCCACTGCAAACGGGGCAGCGATTCGATCGTGGGCGCCACGATCGTGGCGCGGCATGCCGGGGAGATGATTTCCGAGATCACAGCGGCCATGAACGGCGGAATGGGGCTGCAAGGACTCTCGGCGACGATCCATCCCTACCCGACCCGCACTGAGGCGATTCGCAAGGCCGGTGACGCCTTCCAGCGCACGAGGCTGACCCCGAGGTCGCGGAGCCTGCTCAAGGCCGTTCTCCGGTTCAACCGCTAAGGGACAAGCTCGGGAGCGGATTCGACATGGAGCCATCCGTCACGGTCGTCATCCCGACACTCAACGAGGCAGATCGAATCGGGGAGACCATTGGCGGACTGGAAGGATCCGGCGTCCGGGAAGTGATCGTCGTGGACGGGGGGAGCAGCGACCGGACGGTGGAAATCGCCAAGTCCATGGGAGCCCGGGTGTTTCTGGAGACGGCGAACCGGGGACGGCAGCAGGATGTCGGCGCTGCGCACGCGAAAGGAGAGATTCTGGTGTTCCTGCACGCCGACACCTCCCTGCCCCGAGGATTCGCGGACCAGGTGCGGACCACGCTCGGAGAACCCGGGGTCATTGGCGGGGCCTTCCGATTCAAGCTCGACGCTCAGGGCTGGCAGCTTCGACTGGTGGAGATCGTGGTGGGGTTGAGATCCCGGATCTTCGGTCTGCCCTACGGGGACCAAGCCATCTTTGTGCGGCAGGACACCTTCCTGGCGATAGGGGGCTTCGGCGCCCTGCCTGTGATGGAGGACTTCGACCTCGTCCGCCGGCTGAAGAGGATCGGCCGCGTAAAACTCGCACGCGGAGCCGCAGTGACCTCTGCCAGACGCTGGCTGCGGGAAGGGGTCTGGCGACTCACCTGGATTCATCAGATCTGCATCCTCGGGTACCTGCTGCGGCTCCCCGCGGAGCGACTGGCCCGGCTTCGAAGCGCAACCGAATAGGACGCGGTGGTCCGCGATCGAACGGGCCATGTCTCGATCCCGTTCCGGAACACGAAATCAAGTCCGCCCGTCGTATCCTTGACGTGCAAGCGACACGTGCTCGCTCCAACAGCGGATCATTCAGCCCTCTTGACCCGCGTCAACCGAGTCGCAATTCAACAGTCGGCGCGGCGCCGGGAAACTACGAGAGTGCCGGCAAGCGACGTTGCGGTCGACTGCGCCCACCGCGCGGTGCGCACCCGAGGCCCGCAGTTCCATGTCAGCACCAGTCGCTCAAGGCGCGCATGCCCTCCAAGCGAGCCATCCTGGCGACAACGCACAAGCTGTTTCGGACGATCGTGGCGATGCTGCGGGACAGCCGCCCGTACATCGATCCGGGCATCGACTACGACAAACTGCTGGTGGACTGCAATGCGGCGCGCTGGCTGCGCAAGCTCGACGGGCACGGCCATCTGCAGAGGATCCGTTACGGCGCGGAACCAGCGGAGGCCTGAGCCCGCCGTCAATGGTCCCCGAACCATGCGTGGATCCTGACGCCCCAACTGTGGATCACGCTCAAGACCTCCGAACTGCCGACCCTCACCCCTGCGCTCCGCTCCTCTGCGATTTCGGCCATGCGCCGATCACACCCTGAGGTTGAATCCGTGCCGCGGAAGATGACGCCTGAGGAGGAGGCAGCCAGAGCGCGGTTCGGCTCCGGGCCGGGATTCACGCGCCTGGACCACGGCACTCCGGAAGAGCAGGCGAGACGGCCCGCCATCGTCGCCACCTTCGACGCAGCCGACCAGGGAGACTACGGTCCTGGGATCGCCCTCGGCATCTTCGCGGCCGGCGCCGCAGAGGAGATAGTCCTGCGGCCGCCGACTCCGTCGGGATCAAAATGATGGGATGCACGGCGCTGCGGTCATATGTATACTCAGTGCCGTGCACAAGCACGGCGAGACAGAAGCAGGACCACCCGACATTCCGGGATTCCCGAGAGATTGGCGCGAACAAATCAAAGCACATCTCGCCCAACAGCTAGAGTCTGGCGGGACTCTCTACGGCATCCGGTCGGACGGTGCCTATATCGCGCGGACCAGCGATGGGGACCGGGTGCTCAGTCTGCCGGACAAGGATTGCGTCTGATCCCCTCGGCCGGCACAAGTGGCCATGCCCACTCTCCATGTGGTTGCCGGCCCAAACGGGTGCGGCAAGTCCACGCTGACGCGCATGAGCGGTTTCAGCGCCCTTGACGTAATCGATCCAGATGCGATTATGCGTCGCTTGGCCTCCGCCAGCCCCGTCCGGGCGGGGCGGGAAGCGTTGCGACTGAGGCGGAAAGCGCTCGGTGCCCACCGGTCACACTTGGTGGAAACGACCCTCGCCGGGATGGGCATTCTCCGCCATATGGAGGTAGCGAGGAGAAGCGGATATCGGGTCGTCCTGCACTATGTGTCCGTGGGTTCGCCCGCACTTGCGCTCGATCGTATCCGCAATCGCGTCGCTCTCGGCGGTCATGATGTACCGGAGTCGGATGTGCGACGACGATTTGTCCGGTCGCAGGCCAACCTTCGGGCAGCAGTCGCCCGGGCGGACGAGGTCGTTCTGTATGACAATACCGATCCCGACCGGCCGTTTCGGGAGATTGCGATGCTTAGGGGTAGTCACTTGTGGCTTACAGAAGCCGTTCCCGACTGGGCGTTCGCTGCCCTCGCCCAGACGTCCCGGTCGCATCGGCAATGATCCGCGGACCGATTTCTTCTTGAGCGACTTGCGTGCATGGAAGCGCCATATGGCTGGCAGCGCGTGGCGCAGGACTACCGCTTGGGAGCGGGCAATCGTTCAATGTGCGCTCTTACCCCCGAATCGAGCGAAACACAAACGCCTTGATCCCTAGTGGAGTCTGTCGGTCCGATCCCCTGCGTGCAATCGACGCGTCCTCGTTCCGACAGAGGATCATCCAGTTCTGTTGACCCGCGTCAAACGAGTCTTGAGTCGCGAGCAACCAGCGGCCCAGTGCAATCGGTCGGTCACTCGCGACGCCTGGCATAACGAGCGGATGGATCCGGCAGACCCATCAGGTTCGCCAGATCGGGAGTGTCGCAGACCGTAATTCGAAGATTCCGAATACAGGTGTCGTAGTGGCGCTTCGCGGCCGGCGAGACGACGTAGTTGCGTCTTTTGGCGTAGGAAGCCCGAAACACACCGATCCCCGAAGAGTCCAGGCGGTCCGGGTTGATCGTGCATTCCACGACGTCGACCCGGTCGCGGTCCTTGCGGACGACGAAATCCACTTCCCTGCCCGACTTGTTCCTCCAATACAAGACGTTCTGATCGCCGAACAGACCGCGCAGTGTGTCGAGGACCAAGTGTTCTCACAGCACGCCTCGGTCCTCGGGCCTGAGGTGGGTCCACCCCTTCTCAAAGCAGACGAATCCGGTGTCGAATCCGAAGCCCTTGGCTCGTGCAACGACTTCGCGCTCTCCGCCGCCGTGCTAGGGCCGGAGCAGATGCATCACATGTGTTATCTCCATGGCTTCGATGTACGACCTGACAGTCGGACGACTCAATCCGCACAGCCCCGCGAGCCGCGTCAGGCCAATTTGGCCGCCGCTCTGGGCGAAGCATGAGACGGAAGAGCGCCTGGAAGCCGTGGCGGTTTCGCATACGGAACAGCTCACAGGATGTCGCGCGCGTAGAAGCTGTCGATCCATTCCATGAAGAAGTCGGGAGGAAGTTCTTCGGCAAGCAGCGCCTGCGGAAGTCCGCCATGCAACAGACGGCGGTCAAGGTCCGCTCGATCCAGCCAGTTCGTGCATTCCTCCCACAGAACGGGCTGCAGGTGGACCGACCGCTTTCGGCCAGTTAGAGAATCCCTGAACTTGTGTGTCACAGCTAGCGTCGAAGAACCTGTCGCCAGAACCTTCAACGATGGATACTCGTCCGCCACGACCTTGAGCAGTAGGCTCCGATCATCTATGCGATGCACCTCATCCAACACCAACATGGTCCCAGGCCGCCGACGGTCCAGAAACAACTCGAAATCACGCAGCAGTCGCCTTTTGGAAGGCAGATCGCAGTTCATGTCGGCCGCATCCGGAAGCATGCGGGCGAGTGTGGTCTTGCCCACCCGACGAACGCCTGAGAGCCAGACGATTGGGCGATCCGCCCAAGCCCGATTGAGTCGATCCAGCCACAGATCGCGACTTACTGGCGTCGTACTTGCCAAGAAGACGGCCACTTGGAAAATATGGTTTCCGAAATAGATGGTTTACCTGCTATCCGAATGCCTCCGATTTCTGCATGATCCCGGGTTGATTCCATCACCGGCCGGCACCAGGCGCGTGCCAGCCCGCGTGCCCACATGCCTAGAGAAGACACTCCCGACAGCAGTCGAATCTGGCGAAGTCGTCCACGGACAACGCAAGCTAGCATCGGATCCTGAGAAACTTTAGGCGATGCTGGAGGAAATAATTCATGTAAAACTTTAAGTCCATGAGTCTTACCTCATTAACACACTATACATTTAGTCATCCCGAATGTCCGACACCATCAGGCAGACCGACGGAATCGCCAGCAATCTCGCGGAGCCCGCACCGGGGCTGAGAATCAGCCCACCCTGAGATCGGCGCGACTCACGGACGCAAGAGCGCGGACAACGGGAAACTAGTATATGTGATACATTCAATAGCGTATACAAACCTCTCATTGATATACTCTTATCAATCTATGTATCTGGATTCTGGGGGTTGCATGACCTTGCTGTGCCCCAAGGTCGCAAGTCGTACCGTCTGCCGGGTCCAGGGGTGATGAACGCAGGAACGGAGACATCCATCCTTGGAGGCAACACGATTCCGCACCGAGGGCGTAGCCACACGTCAGGTGTTGGGACGCGAAAGGGAGTCTGCACGCTGTCGGGCGAACTGAGCCGTTGCAAACCCGTCCGCCGTGATATGTTCCGGAATTGCACGTGGCACTGTGAGACAGGGGCATCCAACTCTCAGTCACGGATCATGGCCGGACCCAAAGGGAAGCTGATAGCTGCGGTGGAAGAGTACTTCGGTACCGTCCGCCAAGTGCGTGCATCCGGCGGCGGGACTGAGGACCGGTCCTGCTACCCCGCTGTGGGAGGCCTCCTCCGCAAGCTTGGACAGATGCTCAAACCCAAGGTCTACTGCGTTCTCGAGGCGGCCGACCAGGGCGTCGGCCATCCGGACTCTTCCCTTCCCTCTACACGGCGAATTTGGTCCAGAGGGGCCGCCCCAAGGGCGGACAGGTGCCGGAGCGTGGCGTCGTCGAGGTGAACGGGGCGGGCGACGATGCTTGGCTCACGGCCGAGTCGAATCAAGTGACCCGCTATTGGGGCCGCTACAAGTCACCCAAGTGGGCACCGCCCGCCACACCGGTGCGCAAGCCGGACCACGAACCCGTCGAATCCTTCGCGTTCCGGCACTTGTGGGGACAGGCCAAACCGGCGGAGTTGATCGCCACGGCTGAGGTGGAACCGGATGGGCTGTACTTCGAGGTCGAACCGCTGCTGCCGCTGGGCCTGCCGTTTGTGGAGACGGCGGTGAGCCCCGACTGGTTCGACCGGCCCGCTCTGCCTGACCTGTTTCCAGTCTCCTTTCCGGGCGTCAAGACGAGCCGCGACGGGTTTCTCGTGGACACCGATCTCGACCGCCTCCGGGCGCGTGTCGGCGAGTACTTCGACCCGGCATTGAGGCCCGAGGAGATCGCACGGCGCTATCCGAGGGTCATGAAGTCCACGGCGCGCTTCGACGCGCCCGCCGTGCGTGATGTGCTGCTGAAGCGCGGCGGGCCGGACGAGTCCGGGTTCGCCTACCGGCCCTTCGACATCCGATGGCTCTACTGGGAGGAAGGATACGAAGCTGCTCGACGAGAAGCGGGCCGACTACAGGCCCCACGCGTTCGAGGGCAATCTGTGGCTCGAAGCCCGCGAGCGCGAGGCCGAGGAGGAGTTCTCAGGCGGATCCTTGGTCGTCGACCTCGCGGACAACTTCGGAAACGGACTGTCGAGCTGGTTTCCGTCGTTGCTGCTTGACGATGGAATGGCATCTGGCGGGCGTGAAGGACGCCGTGCCATCCTCACGGATCGAGCGGAGAGGTTTCTCGACCGCCTTGGCCTTGGAGTCGAAGACCTGTTCCATCACGTCCTTGCACACTGCATGATCCCGGGTATCGAGGGGCCAACGCGGGTGCGCTGCAATTGGAATGGCCGCGCTTCCCGCTTCCGGGCTGGCCGGACGGCACGGCCCATGGTGGCGCCAACGAACTCGCCCAGTCGGCAGCGCACAGACGCTCATTGGCTGCACTGCTAGATTCCGGGACGGCGGTTCCGGGCGTCGCCCAAGCGCCGCTGCGGCCCGAGATCGCCGCCATCGCCATTCCGACCGGTCGAGCGGGTCGAAACATGCCAGGCGACGATTTTGCGGTCACCGCCGGGTGGGGGTATTCGTGGCGGGGCGATGCGGTGATGCCCGGGCGGGGCCGCAATGTTGAACGGACGTACGTGCCGAAGGAATCCAGGGCCATGGGGCACGCGTTGACGGTGCTCGGCGGCACGACCCTCGATGTTCACCTGAACGGGGAAGCCTTCTGGCGCAACGTCCGAGCGGGTGTCTGGGCCTACAGGCTCGTCGGATACCTAGTGCTCGAGAAGTGGCTGTCTTACCGGGAGCGCAAAGTGCTCCGCCGGAACCTTCGGGCCGGGGAGGTTCGGCACTTCGCGGATGCTGCACGCCAAATCGCCGCCCTGCTGATGGCATCATCCTCCGGCAACTGATACGGCGACCTGACGCAGGAACGCCGTGCCAAGAGGCAGGGGGCGATCCCGGCTGCGGTTTCCGCAGGTGCGCGGTCATCCGGGGGGATCGACGGGGGTTGCGGCCGCACCTCGCCAGCCTCCCCATGTAATGCATGGGGGCGCTGCCTCACGACACGCGACCGGTCACGGGCCAGTGCCTAATGACCGGCTCCACGTGCCGGCGCTCACTTGCCGGAGAAGCAGCGGGATCTAGGGAATGCAGCACCAACGACAGGTGGAGCCTAGCGGCCAAGTCTCCCGCGCCAACTTGGCAACAATGTGTCCCGCCTGGATGATTCGTCTGGCGCACGGGGGCGGAACTAGCCGGCCATCAACCCGTTCCTCTTGGGCTTCGTCTGAGGGCCGGTAAGTCCGGATCCTACTGCTGCCTATCTGGAACTGAGCCTCAAGCAGGCCAGGAGTCCTTCGGGACCTCCAGCACCGTCCCGACCCGCTTGGACGATGCGTCGCCGCCGCCATCAGTGGCGACCCGTCCTAGGGCCTGCCCCGAGAGTGCCGTAACTCTGAGAACGGATCAGTCACTCGGGGAACAGACTGGATCGCACCGTGGCCAGTCCGGTCCCGGGAGAAGGACGATATCAGCCTCCACGGCATTGACAATTGCAACTCGCTGTCGGTCAGGGCGGTATAGTCCACAGGCTCGGTATACGGTCTCTCTTTGCCGCGTAGCTGTCGGCCGGCAGCCGAGCCAGGCGGACGTTGACAACGATTTGATGCCTTGCTACGATCCGGTGCATCGTCAGTTCGAAGGGCTGCGGGCTCTCTGGCAGTATCGGTAGTTGGCTGTTCGGACAGTTTTTGGGACCATCGCTCACGGGAACGGGAGGTTGTGATGACTCGATTCACTCACACAGGATTGTTCACATGTATTATGGCGGCAGTCCTAGTCGGACAAGAGCACGGTTTTCCGAAGGAAGGACCTACGCAGTTGGCGGTCGAAGATGTCGTCGCGTTGGTGGAAGTGGGATTGAGTGAGGACGTCATCATTGAAAAACTGAAGCAAAATGCGACGGCTTTCGACTTGAGCATCGATCATCTTTTGGAACTCAAGACGGTGGGAGTGAGTTCAGAAATCATCAAGACTATGATGAATCCATCCATTGGCACTGACGCGACCGCGGCCGGCTCTGGAGCAGAGGCCAAGGATCCAAACTGGCCGTCAGAAATTCCTGACGAACTAGGTCTTTACACCAAGGTCAACGGGAGAATCACGCAGCTGGAACCGGAAGTCGTCTCGTGGAAGGCACGAGGAAAACTCATGGCTGTTGCCACAAGAGCGTTCGCAGGTGCTCACAAGAACGGGGTGGTGAGAGGCCGCAATAGCCGCTACCAGGTATCGATGCCCTTGGAATTGTTCATTGTCGTACCGGAAGGCACCTCGGCTAATGAATATCAGTGTGTAAGCATGCGACAGAAAGAAAAGCAGCGTGAATTCCGGATCATAACAGCTGGTATTGTGAAGGCAGGCACGGCCGACAAGAACTTCGTCTTCTTTAACGCTGAGAAAGTCGCTTCGCGCCTCTACCGGATCCAACTGACGCAGCTTGCACCTGGCGAGTACGGATTCGTTCCGCCGGGCGCGGCTCTGCATTCGAGTCCCGGCTCGGTCGGGAAGATTTACGGCTTTGGAGTGGAGTGAAAGCCGTTTCCCGGATCCACGGTCACGCAACGCTAGGCGGGCGATCCGGAGTGGGGAGAAGTAGCGGCGGCCGGCGGCGGCAAGCAGTTGCGGCTCAAGACAGGAGCGGAGAGCTAGGCGCCGCACTCGGCCCGTGCGGCCAGTACTACAGCGTCGAGCGGCTCGCACCCAGCGGCCGCCACGCAATTGCACTTGGCTGACCAACGCGGCGATCTCGATCATCGGCTGCCGGTCCGCGTTCCGCTGGGTGTCGGAGTCCAACCGCCGCTACCCGGCCCGGGAGAAGGGTCCCGCCTGGCCAGGCGGAGCACGATCGGGGTGTCGGCGCTTGCGCCCGAGCCGTCGACGCCGCCCGGGGTGGCTGCCCGGGGCCCTCGGGGCCGTCCCCAGCGACTGCGCGGGACTTGGAAGCGGGCATCAACCTCTCCGAGACCGCCTCAATCAGGACTGGAAACTGTGTCTGAGCCGGACCCGGACCGCGATTCCCCGCAGCCGTGCGTCAGAACTCCACTCGAAGCGAGAACTGGATCTGCCTGCCAGTCGAACCAACGAGGATCCCGCCGATGCGACCGAAGTCCCCGCGCCCGTGCACGGTTCCGGGATTGCGGAAATTGGGGCGGTTGATGATGTTGAACAGGTCCGTCCGGAATTGCATCCGTACGCGCTCGGTGAAATCGAACCATTTGTGAGCGGAGATGTCCAGACCGAGGAAGCCCGGGCCGCAGCAGAGGGTTCGCGGGGAGTCCCCGAAGACCCCTACACCGGGACTTTCGAACGCCGAGGTGTCGAAGAACTCGCCGAGGAACTCGGAACGCGAACGCCCTCCCGGCAGCTTGGGCTCGCCGACCAGATTGGGACGTTGCGAATGCGAGAAGGTGTTGCTGCGATTGGTCCGCTCGATGATGCCGTAGGGAATCCCGGACCGCAGTTCGGTGATCGTGCCGACGCCCCACCCGCCGATGATCTGATTGAGCACGGCGTTGCCGATCTCGACTGCCCTTCCTTTCCCGAGCGGGAGATCGTATACGATGCTCGTGATGAAGCGATGCGGCGTGTGATTGCCGGAATACGCCTTGTCCAAATGGCGCAACTCGATGTGCTGATAGCCGTTCCCGGCCCCGCCGGCCAGTTCCGTCGCGGCTTCGACGTCATCCTTGAACACCGACCAGGTGTAGTTCATCAAATAGCTCAAGCCACCCGAATACCGCTTCTCGAGCTTTGTGTTCAGCGCGTGATAGCTCGAATTGCCGAAGTCCGGATAGACCAGATTGACGTTGTTGAACTGCGGGTAGGGCCGCAGCGACTGGTCCTGTCTCTCCGGGCCGCGGCCGTTTGCGAGCGGAATCATATTGATGTTCAGGATGTTGGAGCTCAATTGATGGCCGACGTTACCGAGGTACGAAATCTCGAAGACGCTGTTTCCGCGAAGCTGCTTCTGGACTGTTAGGTTCCATTGGTGCGAGTACCCGTTGCTGTGGTTGTCTTGCAGGAATTCCGGCGAGAAGCGCGGACGGGACCCTAGCGGCACCGCACCGAACGAGTGGTCCAGAGCCGCCCCGGGAGGGGGAGGCGGGAGACCGTCCTGGAAACGAAACGCGGGAGTGAAGCCGCCGTCGGGTGAGGAAAACGACGCGAGCTTGCTGAATCCAGCGCTGAATCGCGTCGCTACCTGGCTGATGTAGATCGGGTAGTAGACGACGCCGTACCCTCCCCGTACGACGAGATCGTCCCGAGGACGGTACGCGAAGCCGAAGCGAGGTCCGAGATTGTTGCGATCGAAGTCGTGCGAGTACTTGTCGTAGCCGTCACGCCCGGCGAACGTCACGATTCCAGGCGTGCCCGAAACGGGATTGGTCGGCTTGATGTCGAATCCGCTCTGCTGGTTGTCCTGCTCCCATCGGGGCGAGTCCATCGACCAGCGGAGCCCGAGATTGAGAGTCAGGTTCGGCGCGACCTTCCAGTCGTCCTGGACAAATCCGGCGACGTAGTCGGTTCGAGGATGGATCGGGTCGTTGTCAAGCAGCGTCGCTCCGGTTGTCCAACCCAGCAGCAGGGAGGCCAAGCCGTCGCCGGTGGCCCGGTCATTGAAGTTGAAGAACCCGCCGGCCCGCTGGTTGTGCTCGTCCCGGAACTTCGAGTAGCGGAAGTTGAAGCCCAGCTTGATCTGGTGGCTGTCCTTGATCCAGGTGAGGTTGTTGATGGCCTGGATCGTCTTGACGATCGGAACGACCCGCTCGTGGTTTCCCGCGCCGATGCGCGTGAGTCCGGCGGGGAAGACGCTGGCGAGGAACGAGGGATCGACGCCCTGGACGCCCAGGTCGCCGTTCTTGCCTGACTGCCAGCCGAACGACCGGTTGATGTGCTGCCGATTGCCCCAGTTGTACCGGAAGTCGTTGATCAATGCGGGCGAGAAGTTGTGGACCCAGGCGATCGTCACCTGATCGTGGTCGTTGTTGATGTTGGCGGCGTTGGGGTCCGCCACCTCGACCGGGAACCTCGGCAGGTTCACCGCGACATTTGGGGAGGCCGTATAGCGCCCGAAGATCCGGTCGCTCGGGCCGAAGTAGTGGTCCACGCGCGTGGTGTAGACGTTCTGGTCCAGCGGGTTGGAGACGTTGAAGAGATAGTTGTCCCTGGGGCGGCGGGTGATGTCGTTCCCCGTACGGTTGGGCTTCGGATAGAATCCGGCGAACTCTCGCCCAAGCGGATCCATGCGCGCCTGCGGAATCATGTGATTCGGGAACGGCTCTCCTGTCAGGGGGTCAAGAATGGCCGTGTCAACCCGGTTGGAGAAATCCCCCTGCACCTCGGGCGGATGGGGAATGTCGTCGCTCGAGAATGTCCGCCCCGTCCTGCGCCGAGCGCCCTCCCAGTTGAAGAAGAAGAAAGTCTTGTCCTTCCGTACGGGACCCCCGATCGAAACGCCGAAGATGTTGTAGCGCAAGGGCGCCTTGCCGGCGGCGAAGAAGGTTCGTGCGTCGAGAGCGTCGTTTCGCAGGAACTCGTAGGCGGCTCCGTGGAACTCATTCGTTCCCGAGCGAGTCGTCATCAGGATGAATCCTCCGCCGGTCCTGCCGTACTCGGCTGAAAGGTTGTTGATCTCGACCTTGAACTCCTGCAGCGACTCCGAGGTGGGGTTCAGTCCGAGCTGCGCGATGCCGATCGTGGAGTTCTGAACGGACGTGCCGTCGAGTTGCCACATCTGGTTCCGCGAGCGCCCGCCGGCCATCGAGAAGAACGGCAGCTGCTCGCCGCCGGCCCCTTCGTTGCGGAACACGACCGTGCCCGTGAGCCGGACCAGCGACGCCGCGCGACGGCTCTCCACGGGCATGTTCATCACCGTCGTCCTCTCAATCAGCTGGCCCACTGTGGACGTTTCCGCTTGCAGCAGAGGCGCCGCAGCCTCGACAGTCACGGTTTCCGTGACGTCGCCGAGTTCAAGCTGCACGTCGACGGTCCTGACCGTGCTGGTTTCCATGACGATGCCGCCTTGCGTCACGGGCTTGAAACCAGCGCTGAGGATGTTCAGCTCGTAGCTGCCGGATTGCAGGAGCGGAAACGTATAGAGCCCCGCTTCGTTCGTCAACGTCTCCATCGCGATTCCCGTGGCGACGTTCTGCAGGGTTGCCTCAGCTCCGGGGATCACCGCCCCCGTGCTGTCAGTAACCGTTCCTTGCAGCTGGCCTGTCTGGGCCAGCGCAGCCTGAGCGAAGAGCCACCCGACGGCCGCGAAAGCACACAGGCGGCGAATAGTTGTCCCATGCATGGCATCCTCCTTCTTGGTAGGCGCCAAAGCCGCCCTGAGCGACTGGAGCACGAGACGACAGTGCGCGTCCGGATGCTAGCACTAAACGGGCATAGCGTCAATGGGGCGCTTCATCTTCCTTCATCCTCGGTGTCTGACGTGCTCTTCATTTCGCGCTGAACTGAGACGAAGTCTGAAATTAGGTGAGGTCGTGCCGGTTGTCTAGCCTGCTGATCGGCAGAAGTAGTGATCGCGCCAAGAGTCCTGTCACACGAGTTTGCGCGCGAATTCGCTCGCGATCCGTCCTCCGAATGGTGAAGCACACCGTCCCCGCTGACTCCTTTAGCGCCCGGCCAAGGATCCTTAGTCTGGCCCCGATCGTGTCTTTTACTTGCTGTTCTTGCACACATCCATCCCGTAAGTTGCCGAACATGCAGTAATTGATCTCTGATCAAAAAGTTTGAAATGAGGTCGATCCTTCTGACCATTGTGGCTCCTCAGAAAGCCGATTTCGTGGCACGATTCTTGGCACAATCAGTAAGGTATTCTCCACAACTCCGCTCGACTGCCGATAGGCGGGAGTAAGGTAGAAGGACGGATGACTTATCATCATCCCGTCTCTTCAGTCTTTTTGGGTGGTCCCGGTTGTCCAGACAACTGCCTAGTGAAATCGGGGCGGACTCCGCTCCTCCTCTGAACAACCGACCAAGGCGGTTCGTCCGCAATGGGAAGTCATGATCACCCTGTCTCCCCGTCTTGTTCCCGCTCGGCCGCCGATTGGGGCCTCGGCCCTGTCCGGATCGACTTGGTCGCTCGAGATCCGAGCCGGCACACCCCGGCGCTCGCAGGCACTTGTTGGCGGTGATGCAGACGGCTTCCAAGCTCCGGGTAAGCATCGCCGTCCGTTGGGAGGCCCATTCGTCGGCATTGCGCCAATCGAACATCTCAGGGCCGTCGTGGCCGAGGCTGCTGGCAAGGGCCGAGGCTTCAACGGGTGTGGAACTGACGTAGGGGTCGGGCCGGGGATCCTTGCCGTCCTCCGCATCGACCGGAAGACCGCGTTGGTTTCCACGGAACAAACCGCAAGCCACCGACAGCTTGAGGCCCTTGGCCGGGGCCCGCCGGGGCAATTGGCAGCTGGCCGGGAACGCCCCGCCGCCGCGAGGGCTCCTGTGAAGTCCCTCCTCCGCACGGTCTGTCTGGAATCCCGTGCGACCGTTCGCTGCCCGGTCCTATCCCTCCATCATTTCGTCCCAGGTCACCTCGCCCCGAGCGTCCATCGCCATTTGACCAAGGATTGCAGTGAGCGTGCTTTCGGCTCCCCGGACGCCGGTGTTCTCCGGTTTGCCCTCGGCAATACGCCGGACGAACGCCTCCATGGAGTCCTGCGTAGTGCTGCGCTCGGACTTCTCCAGCACATCGTCGTCCCGCCCCCGGTAGTGCCGCCAGTGTAGTTCCGACGTCTCGATCATCCCGTTGGTCCCGAAGAACTGTTCGTGGACTTCCCGGTAGCTGTTCGATCCGAGGGTGGAGCCCGCGAGCGACGCCAGCACGCCATCCTCGTACTCGAAAACGACATTGTTGTTGTCGCGCATGTCACCGGCCCGGCCCGCCGTTCGAGCCCCGCGGCCGACGGCGCTGAGCGGGTGCGCTCCAAGGAACCAGTTCAGGACATCGATGCAGTGGACATTGTTCTCAACGATCAAGTCGCCCGCCAAGTCCCTCCAGATGTGCCAGCGCTTGATCTTTTCGACGTCGGTCTGGGGACGGACCCGGTCCGCGGAACTCCTCGGACTGGGGCCCGTCTTGAGGAAATGGGCGTGAGCCATCCGGATGTCCCCGATCGCGCCGGAGTCATGCGCCTGTTTCGCCAATCTGTAGGTCTTGGCATATCGTCGTTGGAAGCCCATGGTGATGTTGATCCTGCGATCCGCCGAGTCCGACGCCTTCATGATCCTCTTGCAGTCTTCCACGGTCACCGCGGCAGGTTTCTCGATGTAGATGTGCTTGCCTGACTTGACCGCAGCTTCGAAGTGGTCAGCATGCACGAAGGGGGGCGTGGCGATGATCACGGCGTCCACGTCGCTAGCGAGCAACTCGTTCAAGTCGTTGTATGCCTTCGGGGACTGGGTGCCGATGCGCTGCTTCGTTCTGGCGATCTGCTCGTCGAACAGGTCGCACATTGCGACCAGCCGAGCGTCTGTGGCCTGAAGCAGGGCTCCGACCAGCGAGCCCCCGCGTCCGCCGCAGCCAATCAGGCCGACGGACGGGGTCGAATTGGCGGCCGAGCCGCGCGCGGCTGCAAGCGGAAGCGCCATCGCTGCCGCTCGCAGCACGGTCCGTCGAGTTGTGGAGTCCGGGTTTCTCATCGTTTGTCTCCTTGACCGATTGAGTCAGGACATCATGTCGGACGCCCTCAGCACTGTCTCGTGAACGAGCAGTTCGTGATCGTATGAGTACTTCAGAGGGGTCTTGGTCTTGAAGGCCCGTGCGAACTCCTCCATGTCGGCCACATAGCGTGGCTGCGGGCCAAGGTCGATGGCCTGCCAACCTTCCTTGTAGGGTCCTCGAGCCTGACGCATGGCCACCTTCATCTTGGAATGGCCTCCAAGCGGCTGGACCATGAACGTTCCGTCCGTCCCGATCACCTCGAACGACCGGTGGTCGCCAGACCCGTACATCCGGGCAGTCGTCGACACCAAAGCCAGACCTCCCGAGTATTCGAGCACCGCCAGTGTGTTGTCCTTGAGGTCGTCGTCGACGCCGGTGTCGTGCCGGAGCCACGTGTGAACCTTGTCCGGGCGGCCAGTGAACTCGAGCACTCGGTCGACGACATGGCCGATGAGCTCGAACATCGCCCCGCCTGGGTAGCGCGCCTCCAAGTCCCGTTGCGGCTGATCGCGGTCGGAATTGATTGTGGCGCGAATCAGGTGCACATGGCCGAGCCAGCCCTTCCTGGCCGCCTCTGCGGCGGCGTTGATCCCTGCTTGGCCCCGAAGCACCCATCCCTTCTGCAGGAGGAGATTCTTGGTGCGCGCCTCCTCTACCAGTTCCTTGAAGGGCTCGTACGTGTCTCCCGCTGGCTTCTCGAGGTGCAGGTGCTTGCCCGCATCGATCACCTTCCGGCCCCACGGGATGGCTTGCCAAGGCTTGCACTCGACGACCACCAAATCGATCGACTCGTCGCTGAGCAGTTCGCCCTCTGAAACCCATTGCTGGCCCTTGTAGAGCGGGTCCGCCGCATGCTTTTTCTGCACTGCCGGATCGTGCTCGCAAATGCACGCGACTTCGTAGTCGGGAGAGTCGAGCATCGCTTGGAGCTTTCCGCGCACGTGGCTATGTTGCGTCCCTAGGACGGCCGCCCGGACCTTGCGCTCCGCTCCCTTCGCCGCGCCGGCTGCGGCCATGGCTGCGCCGGACGAAATCAGGAACTCTCTTCGATCGATTGACATAGGCCTTCCTCTGTTGCGTCGGACGGACTCGCGCCGTCCTGCGGGATCTGAGATGGTGCCGGTTGCTTGGACAGCTGATTGGCAGATCCAAGGTGTACTCCGTAGCTCTGCCCGACCGCCGACAGGCAGGAGTTTAGCAGGGGGATGGGTGGTTCTTCATCCAGTCTCGTCACATTGTCTTGGGTGGCCGCGGCTGTCCAGCCCGCATCTCTCACGAGCGGGACATCAGCCGTGACCACCCAGCAGCTCGTCTGTCTTGGAGGTCGCCGTGAACCGAAGCGCTCCAGCGTCTCTTCCACTGTCTCTTCGCCATGCTTGTCCTCCTCCTGGTCCGGCGGAGTATACCTCCTAGCTCACCGTCCGAATAAGCGGCACCACCTCAGGGGCGGAGAGGGAGCCCGGCAGACTGCTATCGGGTATAGCGTTCGCACACCTCACAAGCGTCCCCTCAGATGGAAGACCTCTGCGGGGAACTCACTGCCACGGCAGACCGCCGCGGAATCCCCTCGCCTCGCCCTCACCGCCTAGAATGGGACTCTCGCCGTTTGTTCGGCGTCGGGTATGGAAACGCTGACCGATCTCGCGCCGGGCAAGACCGCAGTGGTAACGGAATTGCGCTTCGGCGACGCCGATGCCGTGCGGCTGATGGAATTCGGGTTTGTCCCCGGGGTGTCGGTGTCGTGCCAACGGCGTGTTCCGATGGGCGACTTGTCCGTCTATCAGCTGGACGGTTTCCAGATCACCCTCCGCAGGGAGACCGCATCCAGGATCGTCGTCCGGATGAGGGCCGAGGCCGAAGGGTCCGACCATGTCTAGCGCCCACGCTGCGCACGCAGCCCCCGCTCCGGCGAGTCTGGCGGATCGCCGTGTGGTTGCGATCTGCGGCGCGCCAAACGTTGGCAAGTCCACTTTCTTCAACCGGCTGACCGGCCTGCGCCAGAAGGTGGCCAACTATCCTGGCATCACCGTCGAGAAGCGAATCGGCAGCATCGAACTGCCCGACGGACAGGCAGTCGACCTGATCGACCTGCCCGGGATCGTTGGCCTGCACCCGCGGTCCGAGGACGAGAGGATCAGCATGGACGTGCTTCGAGGCACCTCGAAGACTCTCCCGAAGCCGTCTGCAGCGATTCTCCTGCTCGACTCGACAACGCTCGAAGCCCAGCTTCGCCTTGTGCCGGAGATCCTCGGGTTCGGCGTGCCAACTCTTGTCGTGCTCAATATGGCGGACGATCTGGCCGCCCGAGGCGGCAGCGTTGACGAGGCTGTCATCGAGAAGCAGGTCGGTGCTCCGGTCGCACTGGTGAGCGCTCGGCTCGGCACCGGGATGGAGCGGGTCAGAGATTTCCTGCAGGGCACGCTCTCCCCGCCCCCTCCGGTCCAGCTTCCCGTGCTCAACAACATTCCCGCGGAACGGCAGTGGGCGGGAACTGTCGCGCGGGAGGCCAGCTACCACCCGCCGGAGCCGTCCCTTTGGGGGCGCCGCCTCGACACGATCTTCCTGCATCCCGTGGGGGGCCCGCTCTTCTTTCTGGCCGTGGTCGTCGCGGTCTTCCAGAGCATCTTTACGCTGGCCGTGCCGATGATGGACACCGTCGAGGCGCTCATTGCAACGAGTGGCGGATGGCTTGGAGCCGTTCTTCCCGACTCCATTCTGAAGGGACTCCTGCTCGACGGAATCTGGGGCGGGGTCGGGTCGGTCGTGATCTTTCTTCCCCAGATCCTGATCCTGTTCCTGTTCGTCGGAATCCTCGAGGATTCCGGATACCTCGCGCGGGCTGCGGCGATCGCGGACCGGTCCATGCGGAGCGTGGGCCTGGAGGGGCGCTCGTTCATACCTCTGCTCTCGGCATACGCCTGCGCAGTGCCGGCCATCATGGCGGCCAGGACTGTCGAGAATCAGCGAGACAGGCTGGCGACCATCTTCATCGCGCCGCTGACGACATGCTCGGCCCGCCTTCCGGTCTACGCCCTGCTGATCGCGGCGTTCATCCCCGAGAGACCGATTCTAGGACCGTTTCTCGGAACGCGGGCGACGGTGCTTCTTGGGCTCTATGCCGTCGGCTTTCTCGCGGCCTGTCTCACCGCGTTCGCTCTCAAGTCCACTGTGCTGAAGAGCAAGCCGATGCCGTTCATGCTCCCACTGCCAGCCTATCGCCTTCCGACACTGCGGTCCCTGTCCTACCGCCTCCTGGACCGCTCAAAGATCTTCCTGCGACGCGCAGGCACGGTCATCATGGTGGCGACCATCGTCCTGTGGTTTCTCGCCAGCGTCCCGTACAGCAACGGCAGTCCGCCGGACATCGGAGACAGCCTCGCGGGTTCGATCGGAAAGACGATCGAGCCTCTCGTCGAACCGCTTGGCCTGAACTGGAAGGTCGCCATCGGGCTGATCACGTCCCTGGCCGCCAGAGAGGTGATTGTGGGTACCCTCGGAACTATCTACGGAATGGAGACCGACGAGGACTCTCCCGCGCTGCAGGACGCGCTGCGCAAGGATCTGTCGTTCGGCAGTGCGATCGCATTGCTGCTGTACTTCGCCTTCGCGATGCAATGCATGTCGACGGTCGCGATTGTGCGAAGGGAAACGGGTGGCTGGAGGTGGCCGATCGCGCAGTTCGCGTACATGCTCATCCTCGCGTACGTCTCCGGACTCGCCGCTTACAGAATCTTCGGGTGATTGCGCTCCGGACGTCTCCGCATTCGCTGCAGGGCACGGATGTGCAACTCCGCTCTTAGCGCATGGGAGAGTGCGTGCCGGTAATCCGAATTGCGAAGGCATCGTACCCGCGAACGGGCCTCTTGCGGCAAATGTCCGGCCGGTCCAAGACAGCGCCTCGTTACCGAGCCTGTGCCCGTGAACGGAGGTTCTCGGTGAACTGGCCTATTACATGTCCGCAGGCATGAGAGAGCATTTCGAGTTCATCAGCAGAACGCCGGTTCTGAGCGCCGCGCTGATGACGGTGCTCGTTCTTCTCCTCGCCGTATTTCCGGCCCTGCCCATCGGGGGAGAAATGCTCGACGTCAGGGCGGGATACACCTATCCGGAGGTTGTCGCCGCGATGGAAGGCTACGGCGAGCAGGGTAGACGGGTTTATGCATGGTCCAGCGGGATCCTCGACACACTGATGCCCGTCGCCTACGTCAGCCTTCTGGCCGGCGTGGTCTACCGGTTCCGATTCACGGATAGGCTCTGGAGACTAGCGCATTTGCCATTGGCGGCGGGCGTGCTGGATGTTTGCGAGAACGTTCTGATCGTCCTCATGCTGACTCGGTACCCGGACGTCTCTGCCGGGCACGTGGCGGTCGCGTCGTTCTTCACAGCGTCGAAGCGCTATGCGGTGTCGATCTGCGTGGCGCTGGCGGTCGCGTTGGCGTTTGCTGCTGCTGTCCGGCGCGGCCGACGGGGCCTCGACCGAACTTCGTAGACCTCGACCCAGCCGGGCGGTCATCCGAGTCGGGCAAGGGCCGCCCGCGACGTCTCCGGACCACTAAGGAATACGGGAGCCATTCCATCCCTTGTTCCTGCCCTACAGCGGCGTGTCGATCCACCAGTGATACACGTTTGTCAGGTTCGGTTCATACGCATGAGACGCCTGTATCAGCAGCCGGTTCCGCTTGTTTGAATTCAGAGAACCGACCACGATGCTGTTCGAGTATGCTGCGATCCCCTCCTCGCGCATCTTCAAATAGATGCCGTCATCCCAAACAATTCCATCACGTGAAGCATATAGAACAAAATGACCTTTTTGCTCTTTTGTTCCCTGCAAGAATGCACTGCGTCCGTGCATGAATTAACAGCCGTTCAGTGATGCCATGTGACCATTCCGAATTCTCTTCTGGAAGTGTGCGATTCTTGGGTCAGACCAAGTGCGGCCCGCGTCTTCGCTAATCACATAGTCCATCGTGTGTTCGGCGTTGCTGTTGTAGATATAGAACACAATGCTTCCGGAATCCAGCATCTCCATCGATCCATATGATTTCCCAGTGGTGTCAAAGGGAAGCTCGCTGCCCTTCACGAACATCCGACCGCCGTCGCGGCTCACATATAGCTCATACACATGCTCGGGCTTGTTGCCCAAGAAATTGATCTCGTTGTCGTTCTTGAAGTACAACACGAGTATCTCTCCGTTGTAATTCCGTGCATCGTACACCCTTCCTCGATCACGGCACAGCGCTGCCGGCTTGCTCCATGTGTATCCTTCATCCAGACTGCTGATGTATGTCGGCACCTGAAACTGCCTCCAGATGACATTGGTCGTTATGTCGCACACAAGGAAAAATATTACAATTTCACCTCTGTATTTCCGAACCGATTTCTCTGCGAAATCGGAGAATTTCTTGCGAGTATTCCCACGCTGTTCTGTGTCGAATAGATTCTTCGAATATGCGAGAACGTTCCGATCACTCCATGTTCTCCCTCCGTCTTCGGAACGCTTGTATTCCATCCCACCTCTAGCAGAGTGGCCTTTGCTCGGCTTCTTCGGGCTGTGAATCTCAGCGGAGCAATTCGGATAGAAGGGGAGGATCTTCGAGTCCTCATACTCGACGAGTGCATGCCCGAGATGTCCGCTTCTCCCTTCAGGGGAGTTGTCGACGAAGAGATTTCCATCGTTGGGCGGGTTCTTCGGGGTGACCTCGTAGCGACACCCTAGGCTTGTGGCGTCCGAGTCGGTGCCGCTAGTCTGGACGGTCTGGGAGAACGCCGCCCGCGAGAACAGTTCCAGTCCTGCCCCCATCACACAGCATCGGGGATCGAGCATCGGCTTTTCTCCTTTCGTTGCGTGTTACTCCAGCGGCACTGCAGATCGAGGACAGGACGGTGCTCGTCCCCAGAGATTTCCGTCAAGACAGCAGACACAGCGCCACGTGCATTTGGTGCAGATCGTTCTTCTGCCAGCCGTCTAGTATGGCTTTCACCACAGAGTTCCGGTTGCTATTAAACCGTTTTTTTCCGTGAAATACTCCGAATATTATGGAGGAATTAGTTCCCAATAGATGCTTGTGTTTCTTGTGAAAAGTGCGGTCTTTCTCTTGGTGAATCCTTCGAACAGACCTTCAATCCGGGTCATGCGATCGCGCAAGTCGGCGATGTCACCATGGAGTGCATTCCACACCACGGTCACCTAGGCGCGCAGCTCATCGATATCCCTGCTGGTAGAACGCTGGCCCTTGACGATCAGGCCGCCAAGGCTGATTCCAACGGAAACGAAAGCAATGATCTGGCCGCAACCGTTCACAGCCGCATTATAGCCTGTCTTGCCGACTTGTGAGTCAAGACAACGGGTTACTTTCCATGAAGCATGAACCATGTTTCCGGATTTCTGCATCGGACATCGGTCTACACCGTCGCGGCGGGGCGGTCGCCAGTCACTGATGCTGCGGTCCGCGGCCGACCGCCGTGTCCCGTGTCTTCCGCGAAGTATAACTGATACCGCGCCCCCTCGTATCTTGCCCGAGTCTCACTGCGACCCAGAGCGGAAGGGCGCAGCCGCTACGCGCCTGTGAGAGAGGAACCTACTGCCGGAAGGGGCCACTCGCTTCCAATCCACGAATCTTGGGGAAGAGGCTACTGATCTTCGCTTTTCCGCCGGTACGCGGTCCCCTTCCTCCGCTAGAGCTTGATCCAGAGGATCGCCATGAAGACGAGGAAGCCACAAAGCGCAGAGTACTCGCGGTTCTCCATGTAGAGTCCGGGATCGAATCTTCTTCCCGATCTGTATCCGGGCGCGATCGAGGGCAGGAAGCGCCGCACCCTCAACTCGTATTCCACATAGCCCGGCAGGATCTTGCGGATGTGGGCTTCCTCCTCCGTGACGACAGGCAGGAACCAGAACACGAAAACCGCGACGATTGCGGCCAGGATCGCCGTGTGATTCGCGGCAACTCCCAAACCGGCACCAGCCAGCAGGCTTCCGACATACAACGGATTCCTCACATGGGCGTACGGCCCTGACACCGCGAGCTGCTGGTTCTTCCTCAGGTGCCCAGCCGCCCACGCGCGGACCGCAAGCCCGACCAACCCGATTGGCACGCCGATCTGCAGACTCCCCCGGGTCGGCTGTGCGAGCCAACACGCGGAAGCACCCAGAAGGATGCTGACGATCACGCGGGATCTGGCGGCGGCCGCGGCCCAGCGCTTGAGGAGCGGAACCCCCGGTCCGTTGCGTTCGCCCTTGGCCTGCAATTCCCCCTCCTGCCTTGGTCCTGAATGCGGCGGCGGCGGATCGGGCAAGATCCGGTCCGACAGGTGCCGTGCTCGTCTTCAGTCCAGAACATCAGGCAGCCATTGACACGTGCAAGCCCTTGACCATCGGGCAGCGGGTCTTCCCCCGCACATCCCAAGACGCTGCCTCGTTGGTCGCCCGCCCAAATCGGGCCGTCCGACGTAATCTTGAGTCTACCGGTGGGCAATTCCCAATGACCCTGACCGAAGCGCAGGCCGAGGCGGTCCGCATGCTGCGTTCCCGCCGGATCGACGTTCCGGACCTGACAGCGCGGGTTCTGCTCGCCCATGTCTTGCAACGCGACCAAGCCTGGCTGGTTTCGCACTCCCTTGACGAACTCGCGGCGGACCGCCTGGAAGCGCTCCGAACCAGCGTTCGGCAGCGGTGCGACGGAGTCCCGACACAGTACATCCGCGGATTCCAGGAGTTCTACGGTCGAGAGTTCCTCGTCACGCCGGACGTGCTGATTCCGCGGCCCGAGACCGAACATCTGGTGGAGGCGGCCCTGGAGCGGCTCCGCCCGGGGCATTCCGTGGCCGACATAGGCACGGGTTCCGGCGCGGTCGCGATCTCTTTGGCCAAGGAGTCCGTTGGCACGAGGATCTTCGGGTCCGACATCTCGCTGCCCGCCGTGAAGGTCGCGAGGTCGAACGCAGGGCGCATGCAGGCCGATGTGTGCCTCTGCGCGGGGGACCTTGCGACCGCCTTCCTGAGCGAGCGATTCGATCTTGTGGTGTCGAACCCTCCGTATGTGCCGCTGGACGACGCTCCGGGCATGCAGAGGGAACTGAGCCGCGAGCCTCCCGTCGCCCTGTTCGGCGGCACGGACGGCCTGCAGGTAATCAGGGGCCTGCTGCGAAGCGTGCCCCGCGTGCTAAAGCCGGGCGGCTGGTTCCTCTGTGAGATCGGATTCAACTCGCGTCCCGGCGTGGAGAGGCTACTCCATCGTTGTGGCTGGAGCCACCCACAGTTCCTGAGGGACCTCGCAGGGATCGATCGGGTTCTCGTGGTCCGGAAAGCTGCCGAGCCGGTCGCGGAGTAGTCCCTTCGGGATCCGGGTGCGGCGGGTGCGGACGCGGGCCGCAGAATTCTCCAAGGGTTCATCAAGGCAGGGTCCGAAGACTCGCAACCGGCACTCACTGGCCCGACCCCGGCCCCGGCCCCTTGGACTTGCGCGCACTCTCCATCCGTCCCGCGCCCCTCGATATAGAATCGTTTGGCCGAAAAGGAGACGACGCTCACAGTGAAGATCACCAAGGTCGAGGGGCTGCTCATGTCCTGCCCCTTCGAGACACCGATTCCCCTGCCGTTCTACGGCGGATTGCGCACGATCCTCAAGCGCGACGCCATGCTGATCCGGGTTTCGACGGATTCCGGAATCAAGGGATTCGCGCCGGGACCTGCCCATGTGCGGGCATGCCGCGAGATCAAGGAACTGATTGGGCCCTTCCTGGAGGGCCGCGACCCGGGAGACTGGCGGGACTTCGGCTTCAAGGCGCCTCTCGAGACGCAGAAGACCTACCATGCCGTGGAGGTCGCCGTCATCGACGCAGCGGCGAAGGCCGACGGCGCAACCATGTCGGAACTCGTCGGCGGACGCAGGCGGGACCGGATCAAGTGCTACGGCTCGGCCGGCATGTACATGCCCGCCGAGGGCTACGCGGCCGAGGCGGCGGCCGTCCGGGCGCTGGGATTTCCGGCCTACAAGCTCCGGCCGGCCGCCGGACCCGACGGCGACCTAAGGATCGCGGAGGCCGTCCGGGAGGCGACGGAACCCGGGTTCGGCATGATGCTGGACTGCCACGGCTGGTGGCGGATGGGAGACAGGAGCTACTCGCCGCGGACGATCCGGCAGTTGTGCCGGGATCTGGCGCCGGTCTCCCCCTATTGGGTCGAGGAGCCCCTGCCGCCGGACGATCACGAGGGCTACCGAAGACTGCGCGCGAGCCAGCCTCTCCCGATCGCGTCAGGAGAGCACGAGCCGGACGAGGCCTCGTTCCGCGACCTCGTCGAGTCCGAATGCGTCGACTTCGTTCAGATGGACGTCTGCTGCCAAGGCGGATTCGCGATGGGGCAGCGGGTGTTCGCCGCCGCTGAGCGGCAGGGAATCCGTTTCGCGTTCCACAGCTGGGGCACGCTTCTGGAGGTGGTTGCCGCCGCGCAGCTCGGAGTCTGCTGGCCCGAGACCGTGGTCGAGTGGCTCGAGTACCCGCTGCACTCGAACGGCGGCAGGCCCGGAATGTACGAGTTTCCTGTCGCGGACGAGATCCTGACCGAGCCGTTGCACATTGAAGACGGCTGCCTTGTCATGCCCGACGCCCCCGGCATCGGAGTGGAGATCGACGAGTCCGCAGTGGATCGGTACCCGTTCATCCCCGGGCCCTGGTCGATTTTTCACATCGACTCTCCGCCCGAGACGCTCGCCGTGGACGGGGACCACAGCGTGCCTTGGGTCGACGCGGAAGGGGTCCGGTCCGGAGGATGAGGACGCGCGGAGCGTGGCGGCATCCGTTCCCGGACCCCGCCTCGCCGGCTAGCGGTCCCGACGCATGCGGGCCCGCTTGCGAAGCCTCTTGCGGGCGAGTGCCTGCTTGAGGCGCCTCTTCTCCCCCGGCTTCATGTAGTAGGAGTGCCGCTTTACATCCTTGATGATGTCCTGCTGCTGCACCTTTCGCTTGAAGCGGCGCAACGCGACATCCAGCGGCTCGCCTTCGGTGACGTGAACTTCAGCCATATTCCGATCACACCTCCCTTCCGGGAAAGGTTCGCCTTGGCAGGCAGGCGCCCAGACGGCTCCGGCCCGCCAAGTATCATCATAGGTCACGTCGTCCCGCGCGAAGCGGTGCCGGCCTCTGCCGCCTTGGCCGGAGTGATGGCCAGGACCACTTGGAGGGAGTTCCCATGGTTCGGATCACGGAACAGCAGGTGTCTGAGAGCGTCTCCATGGCTGAGGCCATGAAGCTGGTCGAGCGGGTGCTGATCCGCTTCAGTGAGGGAAAGGCTGAGAATCATCCCCGCCGCAGGGTCGTCATGGACTCCGGCACCTGGCTGCACTACATGGCCGGCGGCGACAACGAGAGCGGTCTTGTCGGCATCAAGGTCTACGCCTCGAACCCGGCCTTCGGCGCCCCGGACTTCGTCTTCCTGCTGTTCGACGCAAAGACCGCCGAGCTGCTCGCCTCGATCGACGCGAATGTCCTAGGACAGATTCGCACGGGCGCTGCCAGCGGCGTGGCCACAGACTGGCTGGCCCGCGACGACGCCACGCGGCTGGCATTGTTCGGAAGCGGCTTTCAGGCTGAGACCCAGCTTGAGGCGGTCGCCTGCGCGCGGGACCTCGAGTCCGTGCGCGTCTACAGCCGCAAACCGGAGCGGCGCGAATCCTTCGCGCGCCGCATGAGCGAGAAGCTTGGCCTGGACATCGCCGCCGCGGATTCTCCCGAACAGGCGCTGGAAGGGGCCGACATCGTCACCACCATCACCAGCTCTCGCGACCCGGTGTTCCCGGGCAGCCTCCTCCAGCCCGGGACCCACGTCAACGCCGCCGGCAGCAACCACAGGATGCGGCGCGAGATCGACGTCGACGCGGTGAGAAAGGCCTCGCTCATTTTTGTGGACTCGCTGGAACAGGCCCGCATGGAGTCCGGCGACCTGTTGAACGCCGCCGCAGGGGGCGTCCTTGAGTGGGAAGCCGTCCGAGAGCTGGGCGACATGATGAACGGCCTGTGTCCCGGACGGGCGTCGGACGACCAGATCACCCTCTTCGAGTCGCAGGGAGTCGCGATCGAGGATGTCGCAATGGCGGAGCACATCTTCCAGGCGTGCAGATAGCGGGTACGATGGGGCGCATGAGGCGCACCGTCGTCACGGTTTCCGTAGCGCTGCTGGCCGTCGCCGCGACGGCTGCGGCCCAGGTCCGGTGGGATCCGCCGGAAGGCATCGACTGGCGTGCCGCCACGATCTACAGCGAGGGAACCCGGCTGGCCGCCGAGGTCTTCTCGCTCGAGGCCAACTCCGGCGACAGGCTCCCGTGCGTCCTCATGGCCCACGGCTGGGGCGGAACCGTCCGGGGCCTTCGCCGAGACGCCGTGGTCTTCGCTCGCGAGGGCTACCTTGCCGTCGCGTTCGACTATCGTGGATGGGGCAGGCCCGACTTCTCCGCATTAACTCTATTTAGATTCAATGAGTTATGACCAATTTCGGGACTATCCCGGAGCACCCCCTGTCCCACACAACGTTTTTCGCGGATTGGCCCTAAATTCGCGTTTCGTGACGGCCTCGGAGCGTCGCGGCCACGCCCGGTATCGCGCTCTCCACAACCGGTTGTGGGGAGCCGTCGCCATTCGCTCCGTGAGGAATCGTGTTTGGTGCTCTTTCCGCCGTGCTCGAATTGCTTCAAGACCTAGGTATTGGTGGTCTAGGAATCGTCATCTACGTGGCAATCGCAACCGTCGCGTGCTTGGCGTACGTCGGCCTGTACCATTTGGGCACGAGGCTGTGGGGGCGTGGGGGTTCATTCTATCGAGGGCTGTCCGTTCTATCGTTTACCGCTATCGTGCCCCCCGGACTGATTGCCGTCTACTTGCTGTCTACGATTGTCTGCCTGCATCGCTTCTGACGCTGTCTAACTGACCCATCCGGCTCGGCTTGAGCTCAGCAGTTTCGTCCGGCCCTCTGCACAAGCGGCACGTTTTCGGGAGTAGCAGAGGCTCCCCGAGCCGTCCGCCTGTGGCTCACTCGTACTGATATGCTGGCGCGAAGGATATGGCAGATTCAGAGAATCAAAAGAGACCCCCGGTGCTAGCAGGATTGTTAACCGGACTCATCAGCTCAACGTCTGGAACATGGATTCTGATGGCCCAACTCAGGCGGTTCACCTCCACCGGGTCGTGGATGCTCGCCTTTGGGCTTAGCCTCTACGGAATCTCTAGGTTCGCGGAGAATTCGGGCGCACTGGCAAGTGTCGGTATTCCGGGACTCGTCGTGTTGTTGGTGTTCGTAATGGCCATCGCGGCAGTAAGCTTTGGCGCATTCCTGTGGATCGGTTCCCGACAATTCAAGGGCGAAATAGGCAACGAGGAGAAAGGACTTTCCTCTCAGCCGCACACCAAGTAGGGTGAGGGTCCATCCTCGCCCTGATGGCATCCAGATAGGTCAGGGTCGTATTCACTGGTCTGCTCCATACACCGGAACCGGATCAGGCCGGGGTGGGTTGCCCCATGGCGCATTCTCCCAGTCGGGAGGGTCCGGCAGTATCTCGGGGTAGTCGCAATGGAGGCCCGGCCTGCCAGCTTTCCGCATCTCGGACAGTGCCTCGGGCAGGAGATATCCGAGTCTTGCGCGCCTGCCTGTCCCGGCCTTGCTGCAGGGTGCCATGGACGGCCTCTGATGGAGCGAGCGTCCCATCACCCCTCCGTGAGACCAGACACCCGCTCCTCCTTGTCCTTGTCGAATCCGGCCCCTACCAGTGAGTGGTAAGCTCGCGCCCGCCCTGAGATGTCGCCAGCTCGAAGCTCGCCCCATTCAAGCGTGACGGGCGTCTCCAGCTTGGCGGTCAGCTCGGCTGCCACAAGCCGCCCGAGCGGAGCGACCGTGCTGAACAGGAACCGGCGGTAGCTTCCGTGTTGGATGTCAATCAGATTTCCTGGTAAGAAGGCCTGGGTAGGGCGATCTTGGGGCAGTTCGAGCCGAACGGCGAGCTGCGTTCCGGGGCCTGGTGTCGGGGGGCTCACGCGGCCGCCTGCAGGGCTGTGGAGGGAGGTTCGGCCTGCCAGAGGCGGTCTTCGCGCAGCAGGGTGTTGAGCAGGCAGGCGAGCCTGCGCATGACGGCCACCATGGCCACCTTGTGGGGCTTGCCGCGGGCGGTCAGACGCCAGTAGCGCGCCTTCGAGTCGGACTCCCAGCGGACCGCGGAGAGGGCCGCCATGTAGAGCACCCGCCGGGGATGGGCGCGCCCGCCGCGGATGCGGCGGCTGCCCGCGTACTGTCCGGAGTCGCGGTCGTAGGGGGCCAGTCCCAGCAGCGAAGCCGCCTGGCGGCGGCCGAGCGTGCCGGACTCGGGCATGTCGGCGCACAGGCAGGCAGCCGTGAGAGGACCGCAGCCGGGGACGGACCCGATGATGTCGGCGCGGCGGGAGAGGACGGCGTCGGCGGCGATGCACTCCAGCATGCGCTGCCGGCAGGCGGCGATGCCGGCCTGGAGGGCGTCGAGCGTCGCGTCGGCGCACCGGGCGGTCTCAGGATCGAGTTCGCCACAGAGCTTGCGGAGGGCCCCGAGCTGGTCGAGGAGCTTGCGGCGGAGAGCGAGCAAGTCGCTGAGCTGCGGGAGGTTGCAATGCTGGTTTCCTTTCGCTGCGGAGGATGGATGGGCAGGATCCGGAAGCGTTGGACACGGCCCATCGGCCCTCCCGCCGCCTCGAGGTTCCTACACAGCATTTATGTAACTCCCGCTCCCCCCGCACCACCACCACGTCCCGCATCTGGCACGTCTGCCGGATCAGATCCCGCGCCCGCTCCGCCACCGCCCCCCGCAGAACTTTGTAGCGGTACTTCGTGATCCACACCATGTGGTACTTGATGTCATACTTCGCGTGCGCACTCGTCCGGTACTCTGCCATCCCCACAGTCTAGGCCCGCCCTCCCACCCAGCCCTCTGCTGGAAGCGGACCGACTGAAAGTCGGTGGTTTTAGACCAGTCACATGGAAATAAGCTTCACGCACAATCGAGGGACTACGCTCGAGCGGTGGCCGGAGGGTCTTTGTAGGCGCAGCTTGACCGTCGTGGGGCACTGCTCCACGCGTGTCCTTGCTCTGTGTGCGCGGCCCGCTCGCCCACTCCAGCTGGGCGGGCGCGGAATGGCCCCCTCCAGCCCCCTACCGTGGCAGCAGAAGTCGCTCCACGGCCTCGTCCCGGTTCCCGTTGTAGTGCCTAATCGCGTCCGGCACCGTCTCGCCCGGCGGCCGGGTCAGGATCAGGGCCAGTACCAGGTTGGTGTTGTAGTCCACATCATGAGGGGAAAAGGGCACAGAAATGCCTTCTTTGACTTAGATACGCCGTAATAGGATCAGGTTCAAATCGATGCATGTACTGCCATATACGAATCAAATCACTAAGCAATAGTCTCATCTGGATGCCAACCTGATCCCTGCTGGATGATCTCACATGTCCATGCTATTAGTAAACATATACCGTTGTTTACGACACCCCATTTGCGTCTTTCTCTGCCCGCATTTCCACCATAAATCGATTGAAGATGTTCAACATATTTGGATTCAAATTCTGACTCAGATTTGCTATCAAGAATCAGGCTTAAGTCTATTTCTTGTCCTCCAATATCGCGGATGTACCTCAAGATTTTTCCGCTCTCAATTTCTCGGTGAACGTCGTTAATTGAGATATGCTGATAGTTTCCCGTATCGAGAAGATGATTGTACTCGAATATCAAGTATATCAGACGGTTTAGTCTTAGATTTGGCAATGCGGACAACGCAACGATCTGCTTTTCAACTGCTGCTGCAAGCCTGACGTAGTTCCTTGCTCCTTCTTCTGATATCGCCGATTTTGGTAGATGGGCGGCACGGTTCCGGAGGTTTCTAAGCTCAGACAGGGCTTGCTTTACCCGTGGTATGAGTGCTCCACTGTATTCGAAATATCCGAGAACTCTGTCGAAATCAAGGTTCGTCATATCTTTTTTCGGCTTAAGCTCAATCAGTTTAGCATGTGCCGTTCTCTCTAGTTGGTTCCAAGCGTCAAACACCGCCAATTTAGGATCATAAATACGTTTTGTTTGTTCTACAGAATTTTGATCTAGAATTTGTTCAGTCTCTAGCGAGTTCAGTGCATTCTTAGCGTCATTGCGAAAACTCACAGCGAATTCCTTGTACCGAAGCTGCTCAATCATTGGAAGCACTGATCCTATCGGAGTGCGAAGCATATAGAGGATCATAAGGGCCGTTCCAGGCCAAACTATGGCCTCTACGATCCCAACTATGAATTCAAGAATCGACATGCGCTCCGAAGCCCATCGGTAAGGCCTGCCAGATGACAGGTTCTTGATTCAATAGGAGCCTCCAGCGTGGTGCCCGTTCAGGCTGGGCTACTACTCCTGAAGAGTTGAGTCTCACTTGGATCGTCGTTTCGCTCGGAATCCATTGCGCACTCAGAGATGCAGTTGCACGAGGTGCCAGCGAATCGTGCCGATGTCCTTCCTCACTAGACTAGCACTTGATCAGAATATGTGAAGAGTAGACCGGCTCCACGTAACCGTTCGGACGGCGGGTGCGAGGATCAGCGGAGGAGAATGGAGCGCCAGCGGGGGTGGATGGGCTTGAGCAGGATGAGTTTGACAGGCAGGGCGGAGCGGTGGTGGACATCGAGCTTGCCGCGGCCCTGGGTTTGGCCGACATAGACTCAGTTGCTGGCCCGACCGATAGCAAGTGCCGCGGAAACGAGTCGCGTCACAGAGGGTCTCCAGGAGCACGGGACGCTGCCAGTAGCGGTCGTGCCAGTCCTACGGCAGACGCCGGGCCGCCAAGGCGAGCAGATGGGACGCCGGACAGGTGAGGTGAATCCAGGGCTGCGCCCGGAAACGGACGCGCGCTCTGCTGGGAAGCAACCCGCCAAGGATATGGATGTGGCGGCTGACAGTCGCCCCTGCGGCGGCCTGACCGCTCCCGCTGCAGGCCGCTGCAGACCCCAGGCAAGCCATCGGAGTTGCCCGATGCCTCAGAGAATCCTGGGGGGAGGCGACCGCAGGGCGCTAGGGGGGCAAAGCCCACCTCCTAGCAGGAAACGGTGGCTGGCAGCCTTGCAGGCTGCCAGCCACCCCACGATACAGTCTGCGG
>JAPPMB010000148.1 GCA_028819255.1 Bryobacterales bacterium
ACTTCCAATCACACCATATATTGAGGTTGGGCACTCAGGTCAGTAAGTCCCAAAGAAACAGGTTCTCCTTGCGAGGCTGGGCCTTTAGCCACTCCAATGCCGAGTTCAAGACTCGCGGGGTGAAGTGATCTTCGTCCGTCTTCCACGCATGCCTGTTGGCGAGGTAGGTCCTGGTCTCGTCCGACTCGTTCGGACGGGTCCCACGCGGCTTGAAGAAAGGCTCCACGTTGACTGCCGAGACGATCGCGGGATCGCGGACATAGGGATCCTGCTCTTGGCCGCGAATCCACTTGACGTCGTCGAATCCGCGGCAGAACGCGTAGGACGGCTTGTGTAGGTGGTAGGTGTCGCTGACGAGGGACGTTCGGAACCCCTCGCTCCAGAGGATTTCGGGAAGCAAAGGGTGGTCCTCGGGATACAAGACCTGCCAGCGTCGGAATGGATAGGTGAACCGCCCCGTCAGGAGGCTCGTGCGCACGGGCACTGTGGGGAGACCCTCGGGGTAGGAATGCGTGAAGAAGGTTGATTCCGAAGCGAACTTGTCGAGGTTGGGTGTCGGCACCTTGGAGTTTCCGAATGCGCCAAGGAAGTCCCACCTGAAGCTGTCCAGCATCAGCACGATGACGTTCCTGCCGTCCCAGGTCTTGCGAGTAGAGCTCCCCCAGTAGGGAGGGAGGAACACGTTCTCGCGTCCCGGCAACCTGTAGCCGGAATGATCGGATTCCGAGACGCGCGTTGGCTGCGCCGGCTCACCGGCATCGTCTCTGCAGCCCCAGAGCGACGCAGAGGAAGCCAGGAGCGCCGCGGTTGAACTTCTGGCGAATTGGCGGCGACCCGTCTTGTCGGACCTTGGCATCCAATCGACTATAACCGCTGCATCTCCGCTCGCTGCTCGCCGGCAAACTGCGCGGGCAGGCTGTCTGTCCTCCGCGAGTAGGGAAAGCCGTCCATCCCGACTTGCGGGGCCTGCAGTCGTTGCAACTTCTTGCCCCGCGAGCTTGGCGCGCTGACGGTGTCCCCTCCCAGGCAGCCTGCTGAGTCGACGGTGGTTCGGCTGCCAGTCCGGAAGCAAGGGCGGCTCGACAGACGATGACACTCTCGGTCGTGCGAAGGTCCGCCTGTGACGTCTTCCAGGCGAGTCACGGTCTGCGTTCGTCGGTGCGTCCCGCCCCCGATTCAGCGGCTTTCCGGCCCCGTCGCGGAAGCAGAGCTGGCCAACGCCGAGGCTCAGTCTCCGGCTAGGCGCGCGAGAACGACCCAGTCCTGAGCGGGGTTGCCGGGGGCCGGCCCTAGCCGAACGACTCCCGGGCCGGACACGGCGCCCCCGTCGTCCAGAGGTCCGCCCTCAGCGGGGTTGAACCAAGAGACTTCGAACTCACCCGCGTTTCCTTCCAAATCGAGCGTTGCCGTCCCGCCCGACGGCACATAGACGGCGTAGACCTCGCCGGGCTTGGCGAGCACGTAGGCTCCGCCCTGCGGCGCCAGATGGTCGGCTGGTGTCATCTCTGGAAACGGAAGGTGCCCATGAAAGAACTCAAGCGCATGGCGCGTCGCGGACCAGATCTGGGAGCGGGAGCGAAAGTCCTCGAGGTCGAGGTCATTGTTCGGATACATGTATCCGAAGTACCATTCGATCCCCCAACTCCCCGCCATGAGAGTCGCCCAGAGATGGTCACGACGTTCGTCGTGTCTGGACTCGTCCTGCCCATCGGGCGCAACGCCGTCGCGGCCCGTGCGCTGCTCGTCGAAAGACACGATCCAAGGACGGCCTGCTTCGCGCGACCTGCGCATCCACTCGATGAGCGCGCCGTGGACGACCGGGTCTTCCCGAATCTGCATGGAAGCGCCCTCGAAGTCCTCGAACCCGAGCAACGGTGCGTAGTGCCGTTCATGGTGCTCGACGGTCGCGTGAGTGTGCATGACGATCGGGTGATCGTACGGATCGAGCGATCGCAGGGCGGACGCGTGGGCCTTACGCTGCTCAGTGGAGTTGGTGTTCTCTTCGCCGAGATTCCAGATCAGGGCGGGATGGTGGGCGAAGCGGGCGACGAGCTCCCGGTAGTAGAGCTTGCGGTCAGGACCCAGGTCGCCGTCGTCGAGCAGGTGATCGTTCTCCGTCTCGGATGTGACGACGTGCAGAAGGATTCCCAAGCGGGCAGCGTGTGAAAGAACGATGTCCCACTGCTCGAGCTTGCTCACGTCGAACCGGTCGAAAGTCGTGCGGTCAACCCAAGGCCAAGTGTCGTCGCCGTCGCCTTCCACGTTTTGCGGCAGGAAGTATATCGAGTTCACTTTCTCCGAGGCCAGATAGTTGAGCGCCCCGATCAACCCCCTGCCCTTCCCGTCCTGCCACGAAGGATCGCCTTCGCGCCAGTCCCGGATGTGCGGTTCGTAGCGGTGCAGAAAGGCGTCCCGCCGCCCTGACTCGGCGTCGTGGTCGCGAGTCCCGTCGAAGTCCACGTAGGCCAGCAGATTCTCCGGACTGTCGGTGCCGCCTTTGAGAAAGTACGTGCCGTCCCCGGCGAATCTTGGGTAGCGCTTGCCGACGTATTCGAGGCGGCCGCGGGAACGGAAGTCCGGGGGCCGCTTATCGGAGCCTTCCACCATGAACTCCCCGGTTGCTCCGTCAAAGGCCGCCGGCTCGCCTCCGGAGGGATCGTCAGCCAATCCGATTCCAGGACCCGCTCGAAACGAGGCGCGGTAGAGCCACCGTCCCTCGGCGTTGGGTGCGAATCGTGCCAGCCACGTCGAACCCGAATCAGCCGACGTCTCCGCGGAGCGACCGTCGGCGGCGTAGAACCCCGGTACGACGAATTCGCCGCCCGGCCCGGTGAACGTTACATCCAATCGATAGTCAGTGAAGGGATTCGGATCGGCCGATTCGGAGGTCTGGGGTCCGTCGAAAGCAACCGCGACCATGTGCCAGACCTGGAGCTCTCCCGAGACGTTTGACTTTGGCCCGACGCAGCCGGGCAGGGCAAGCGCGAGAAGGGAAGGAATCCACGCACGCATTGCCCGACCCTAGCAGCCTGTCGGACTTGGGGCGCCAGATTGCGCTCAGACGATGGGTGCGGCACCGAGGCGGCGTCAAATGCAATCGTCGTGCGGAATTGCGCGGCTGCCCTGAATGGTGACTCGGCGCCTTCGAACTCCTATCCGGCATCGTTGCCCCCTTCGGGCAGCCATTTTCCGGTTTGCTGCTGGCGCTCTGCAGCGCCCTGTCAGAACAAACGGCGTGAATGGAAGTGACCATCCTCCAGAAAGTAGTCTTCGGCGCCGGAACGCCACCCGGGGAACTTCCGCTCCGCGAGGGTTCCCGAGAATCTTCAAGTCGCGCCTGCCGCGGAGGCATTCCCACGGAGCCCTCACGCACCCCAGGTGCCGCTTGCCGAGCTGCCGCCTCTGCGGCAGCAGAAACCTCGAGTTCTCCATTCGCGAGGTGAACAGATTGCCGGCATATCGGTCCTGGCTGGTAGCGTCCGTGGTCGCTCAGTGTCTCCAGTTCCGTAGTCCGGAATCGTCCGTGTTCGGGCTCTGGTGATGCTGCGATACGACACTCCAGTTCGGCCGCGGTCCCCGGCGCGCGCCTCACCGCTCCGGGCGTCCGACGTCGATGCATGGATTCACGATCAGGCCGCAGGCGCGGCGCCTCCTCTCCAAGCAGAATCTTCCACCTCCGAGGCTTTCCCGTCAGGTATCGCGCCAGACACACCGGCCGAGGCACTGCCCTGCAGCGAGGCACCCACCATTCCGGATCGGGTGGCCGGTGCGCTCAATCCATGGCTGAGGCATCCCACAACGCGAAGCCGGATGCCGCTGTAGCGCTCTATCTGCAGGGGCTCAGCCACACGCGCACGCACCACTCAGTACATACCTGAGCCCGGCCCACGAGATCCTTCCAACCGATGCGGACTGGCTCCCTGCTGACCAAGCCACCGCCACAATTCGCACGAACTCGCTACATACGGCACCAGTCCCATGTTCGAAACTCCGAGTTGTGTGGCGCGGCGTGTGAACTCGACCGATGCGAAGCAGGGAGACGATCCCGTCAATCCGTCCGGCCGTGTGGCTCCACTGGGCTGCGCCCCAGGATCCTCTCGCAAACCACGGTCCACCGACCGAGCAGCTTCTGAGGCAACGAGCGAGTAAAATCTTCTACGGGGAGTTCAAACCAATCCCGTTGCAGAATCCGGAGCGTCACTCGTTCGGATGCGTTGCAACTTTCAAGAAAAACGGCAGGAGAGCGATTGGTCGGGGCGACCGGGTGCCGTCTCATGCAACCACGTCGAACAGCTTGTTGATGAACTGAATCGGTCGCCGAACATCCGAATTGCTCATCCCTAGCGCCTGCCCCTTCCGCATCATGTCTAGTGCCTCGTTTCGTTGGATCGTTCGCCGCGCCCCATTGAATTCACGAAGCCCCTGCTCGGCTTTCACTCATCGTTTGATGGTTCAATGGTCCTGCTCCAGAATGTTGTCCAATCCTTGACACCGTTATAGAACGCCGAGAATGAGCTCCTCCACTTTTCGCCAGACGGCCGGGTCGCGGGACATCCTGGCATGCGCTACGCGCCCGAGCGTCTTGTGCCACGGCAGGTGGGACAGGTCGATGTTCGAACCGTCGTAGTCGAAGCGAAAGTTTCCCAGTATCTTGGTACGTTCCGGGTTCCGGGGCCGGATCGGAGCTTCGCCGCGTATCAACCATCCGTTGTCCTGATACAGGTTCGCAGCGCGAAACACGTTCGGAGGTATCGCGGAATCGTTCAATCCTACACTGTCCACCTGAACGGTCAGAAGGACAGGAATGTGGAGGGCGCATAGTTGCCGCGCAAACTTGACGACGGCGGCTCCACCGAAACTCTGTCCGTAAATGATTATCCTGGCGTTCGATTGTTCGGCCTTCTGGAGACGGCCGTCGCCGTTAAGATCCAGCGATTCGCGCACCAGGCGAACGGCTAGGTCCCGTTTCCTGTTCTCGACAGTTTCTACATGCACTCCCGGCAAGTGGTGATCGCGCAGCCTCTGAGCCATCCGCCCCACACCGACTTCCGTATTGTCCCAGGAATCCCGTCCCCCCATGAAACCAAGAATGAGGGTCTCCTGGTCTCTGAGCGGTGTTGGCGTCGAGAAATGCACATAGCTTTGGTTGGATCGGAAAGCACACGATACCAGCAAGCCGCCGAACACAGGCAACGCGATCAAGATCCCAACGCGGCCTCCACGGAAAATGCGAACTGTTCCCTCTGAGCGGGTCTCTAATCCCATGATTCCCAAGAATAGATCATATGATCTACAAGCGATACTTCTCATGAGCGAAGAGAATTTCCTGGTCGGTGGCGCGGGAGATGGCTGCGGCGAATCGGATAAGGGTAAACATTCAGGACGTAGGTTGCCGGAGGTAGGGAGCGTCGCGGCCAGAGGCCGGTCTGGCGGCCGACACGGTTGAGCAGGAAGGTGGGAGGCAGGCGCCGGCTGGGAACACAGCCGAGAGGGAGCGTAGGCTCTAGCGACTGAGACGCTGGGCCAAGGGCCGGTACGCTGATTGCATTGTGGACTCGCTCGGATGAGGGTGCGGTCCCCGGAACCACTGTGGGCGCTGCCTGGCATGCGCCGAGCACGGCCAGGTCCGCCGCGGCTCGGACGGCCGATGCCTGACGGGCTGAGCCCGCGTCCGCACCCGGGTCTTCTCAGGTTCGGATCAGGATCCAAGGTGAAGGAGAGCGGCCGCAGCAGGATGGAATCGTGCGGACACGAACGAGACCAGCGGAAGCCTGCGGCCCGACACGCGCAACCATCTCCTTCTACGCTTTCTACGCTCCCAATTGGCCACCGCCTCCCGCATTCCTCCCCAACCGCCCCGGCCGCAACACCGGTCTCCGGCCGCGACGCACCCTACCTCTGCACTTCGAATGCGGTCCTGAGGTTGGGACCGCATCGATAGACCGCGAAATCGTTATCAAACGAGATTACACGCGAGATGCCGAGTCGTTCCATGACCGCAAAGGATGTGCGATCAACAAGTGAGAAATCCTCGTCGGCAAATCGTTCTCCGATCGCCCAAGCGGCTTCAAGGTCCGCACTGGTCGTCTGCTCGATGGTTGCGCCACCACGACGTAGGCCACCCCAAAACGCCTTCGCTGCGTGGGCGGAGAGGAAGTGGTGGATAAGGCGCCAGGTCTCGACTACTACGTGATCACTCGTGACGAGTGGCTCAGGCGTCTGAAGTAGTCTCTTAGCGACGGCATTGTACCGGTCGACCCGATCAGCGGCGGCGTACCAAGCCGAGCTGTCTACGAAGATGCTCATGACTCGTTGGACAGGCGGCGCTTCCCAGCGCTGATCGCGTCCGCTATCATCCGATCCTTCTCAGATGCGATATCGTTGCCGCGCGACGAACCGAGATCGAATACCAGAGAACGGTCGACGCTTCGCGGCAGTTCGATTAGGTCACGGGCGACGAGTCGGCGCACGCATTCGGCTAACGAGACACCACACTCGGATGCGCGCGCACGAATCTGCGCGTGCAGTTCCGACGGCAAGGATATCTGTGTTCGCACCATCATGATGGCGACATCGTACTATCACACTCACTGATGGCGGACGAGTACGCTACCCGATTGCCGCGAAGTCTCCGATCCTGCCCAGCTGTTCGAGCGCTTCATCGACTTTGACCCGGCTTGGCGTCGATAGTTGAGAAAGGACGAATCGCCGGCATTGGCTGCTTTGACGCAACTGAGGTGACACCGGTTGTTGCGACTCCATGAGAGATGCTACGGAAACGTTCCCATAGAACCTCAAGCGCAACTTCGGACATGGCAAACACGGTCTGTTGAACCTGGTCGCGACGTGGAATCTGTTCGCCCTCACCCTGCACTCGGTCCCGGACTGCCTCTGCGACTTGTGGCGGCAGTGCCGGGACAAGGCCTGCACACGTCGCAACTTTTTAGAGGAGCTGTGCTTCCTGACCACGAGAGCCCTCTTCCCGGACCGGACCGCGTTGCTGGAAACCATGCTGGGCCGGCGTCAGCCGCTGGCCGTGCCGACTTGACGCGGCCCGCATGCAGAGCGGTCCCCACCCAGCTCCCGCGGGAGCCGCCGCCAGCGGTGCGCCTCCCCAGGTCGGCTCACCGACCGCAGTCCATGGGCACCGGCCGACCCACGTCCTGTGGACCATCGCGAGCGACCTCTCTGGCTTCCCTCAGGCCGCCCACGGCGATCGCGAACGCCAGTCGTAGCCTCGAAAACCTAGCCACACCTCCTCCTCCCCTCCCTGCTACTTTGCGAATTGCTGCCCCCTGGCCAGAAGCGCTAGCCCAAGTTTGTCAGCTGATGGGCGATTTCGGCCGAATTTCAGCCTTTTTGA
>JAPPMB010000122.1:0-36035 GCA_028819255.1 Bryobacterales bacterium
CCTGGTGCCCTGCCGCCACCGCCGCCGCCGGGCCCGCCGCCCCGGCCGCGGCGCCCGCCGGCGCCGCCGCCGCCGGAGAAGGCCCCCATCGGCATCTGCCCGGTGATCGTGACCTTCTTGGCCCAGGGAGAATTGATGAACGTCCTCTCAATTTCCTTGGCGTTCCATTGCGTGAAGTCCTTCTTGTCCCAGAAGCCCGCGCCCCACAAGGTGGCCGTGATAACAGCGAGCGCAAGTCCAAGCCGAAGCGCCGTCCGAGTACCGGAACTCAAGATGGTAGGCATAATTCCCCCCTATGCGGTAAAGACGATACCATCCGTCTCCGAGGTTACCGTCCCAGCCGCCTCCAGAAGCCTCGCATAGCCTGCATTTGAGCGTGTCCCGGCTCCATTTGCCGGCGGGCGCCGCTCCCGCCAGATGGCGCCGAACGACCGTGATATTGTTGGGTTTCCGGGACCATGAGCGTCAAGCCACGCCTTTCGCGCGGACTGCGCGACTTGCTGCCCGAGTCGATGATTGCGCGCCAGCGCCTGATCGACACGGTTCGCGGAATCTACGAGATCTACGGATTCTCGCCTCTTGACACGCCGGCGATCGAGTATCTCGACGTGCTGTCCGGCTCGGCCGGACAGGAGGCACAGCAGTCGATCTTTCGCGTCACGAATCCCGAGAAAGAGGATCTCGGCCTGCGCTTCGACCTCACCGTGCCTCTCTCACGCGTTGTAAGCCAGCATTCCGGCATCTCGTTTCCGTTCCGGCGGTACCAGGTGGCGCAGGTGTGGAGGGCCGACAAGCCCGATCCCGGACGCTTCCGGCAGTTCACCCAGTTCGATCTGGACGCGATCGGCGCACCCTGCGGTCGTGCCGATGTCGAGATCATCGCGGCCATCTGCGACTCGCTCTCGGCGATCGATGCCGGACCTTATCTGGTCCGGTTCTCCAGCCGGGAGATCCTGAACCTGCTGCTTCGCCGTGCCGGCATTCGACAGGAGCGGGCGGCGGCCGTCTTCCGGGTGCTTGACAAGCTGGACAAGATCGGTCTCGGCAAGGTCAAGCTCGAACTGACCTCCGGCTACACGGACTCCTCAGGGGATCGCATCCGGGGCGTTGGCCTGAGCGCGGCCCAAGTGGAGGTCATCGAGGAGTTTCTGTCCGTCAGCGGGGCGACGCGGTCCGAGGTGCTGCGAAAGCTTGTCGCTCTCTTTTCGAGCGTGCCGGACAGCACCGAACAGCTCGATGTGATCGACGGGATCTCGTCGACCCTCGACGCGCTCGGCTACCACAGCGACCGTGTTGCGCTCGACGTGAGCATCGCCAGGGGGCTGGCCTACTACACCGGCCCCGTGTTCGAGGCCGTGCTGCTGGACGCCCCCCGGTTCGGCTCCGTGTTCGGCGGCGGCCGCTACGACAACCTGGTTTCCCGATTCGGCGGCCCCCCGATTCCCGCGACAGGTGCGTCGATGGGAGTTGACCGGCTGCTTGCGGCGATGGAGCACCTGGGCAGGGTCCGGCCCGTCAAGACGGCCGCTCAGGTGCTGGTGTCCGTCATGGATGAGACTCTCGCCGGCCAGTGCATGCGGGTCGCATTCGACCTGCGGCGGGCAGGGATCCGAACCGAGATCCAGGTCGCTCCCGGCAAGCTGGGCAAGCAGCTCAAGCGCGCCAACAGGCTCGGGATTCCGTATGTCGTCCTGATCGGCAGCAACGAGGCGGAACGCGGTGTCGTCACGGTCAAGCAGATGGCAGTGGCGATGAAGCAGGGTGCGGGGATCAAGGGCCACGGCGAGTGGAGGCAGGCGCGATTCGGCCAGCGCGAGGTGGCGCGAGGGAAGGTGGCGGAGACTCTGCGCAGCCTGCTGGACCACGCGTCGTAGGCCTGCCCGATGGGGGGCGGGACGTCAGACGACTCCAGCCGACCGAAGGCGCTCGATCTCCTCTTCCGAATACCCGAGCTCTTTCAGAATCTCGTTCGTGTGCTCGCCAAGACGCGGAGCGCGCGACCGGATCGTCCCCGGAGTGCCCAGCAGTCGGACCGGCGTGGTGACCAGCGGGGCTGGACGGGCCGAGCCCGGATAGTCGATCTGTTCGAGCAATGCCGCCTCCCGCACGTGAGGATCATCCAGGGTCTGCTGCGGCGTGTAGACCGGTCCGGCGGGGACCCGGGCCGCCTCGAGCTCCGTCAGGGCCTCCTCGGTGGTGCGCTCCCCGCACCACTCGGCCATGCGGTCGCTGAAGATCTCCGCGTGCTCCCCCCGCGAGTCGTCAGTCCGAAAGCGCTCGTCCTCGAGCCAGCGGTCCTCGCCGAGCAACCGCGCCCAGCGGACGTACATCGGCCAACCTCCTACGAGGACCATGATGCGCCCGTCCCGTGTGGCGAACACGTCCGAGGGCGCGTTGAGCTGGCCCCTGTTGCCGGTTGCGACCCGGTTCGGGACGTTCACAGCCTGCTCGATCAGCGAGGGGCTGGCCGTGGTCAGGGCGGTGGCGAGCAGCGTCCCCTGCACTTCCTGCCCCTTGCCGGTCTGCTGCCGCGCCAGAAGCGCGAGGACGGCGCCGAAGGCGCATAGAGCGGCAGTCCCAAAGTCCACCCAGGGCGAGTACGACTTCATCGGCACCTCGGAATCACCAGTGAGATGCATGTTGCCGCACATCGCCTGGGCGAGCCCGTCGAATCCGAGCTTGCGCGAGTACGGGCCGGCCACGCCGAAGCAGGTGTTGGAGACAAGAACGATGTCGGGGCGGATTCCGCGCAGAGTGGCGTAGTCGAGACCGAGTTTCTCGAGCGCGCGCTGAGGCATGTTGGCAACGACAATGTCGGCTGTTTCGACAAGCCTGCGCCGGACCTCCCCGCCCAATTCGCCGATGGGGTTGAGGGTGAGGCACCGCTTGTTGCGATTGACCTGAAGGTACATCGCTCCGCTGCCGTCGTCGCGGCTGATCTGGCTGATGAATCTGTCCTCGCCCCCGTCCACCTTTTCCACCCGGATGACGTCCGCACCGAAATCGCCGAGCAGGCCGGCGCACCAGGGGCCGGCGATGTACCTGCCGAAATCGACAACGCGTGTTCCCTCGAGGACTCCGGCCATGTTCACCTGCACTCGGCTCCGATCGGCGATGCCGCCTCGCGCCGCGGACGACGCAGTACCGCGCAACCCCTGAATGCCCGCCACTTGCGGAAGCGACTCAAGACCATGACCCGATGGGTGCACGCTCCGGCGCGAAGGACACGGCGGCGCAGCCCGACTATCGTAGCGACGCTGCACCGTCCAACCTGCCCGTCCCGGTTCGTGGAGATTCGTCACCGCAGACCGCTCCTGGGGGACATGGGCAATGCGGCACCGCTGTATGCCGGACAAACGGAGGGGCGGACTGTTGCTCAGCAGAATCAAGCTAGAACACGGGACTGGGAGAGATGGGGGCTGACCGCATCACTCTTTGCGCCCTGCCCCGCCCCGGACTTCCGATGCCAAGGGCCGGTTTCCTCCTGAGGGACACCTAACAGCGGATACACGACTTCATTCGGGTTTCACCTGTGTGAGGGAAACTGGCCACATCGTGTGCCGCCCGGAACCGGTCGGGTTTGCTTGTGTGGGAATTGGTCTTCCAAGTCAGCCTCCGCAGTGACCGCCCCATCGGCCTCAGCGTCCTCCGATGCCTTCGAAGGCCCTACGAAAGCACCAGGAACGCTGCTCCTGCCTCCGCCCCAAACTCGAGCACCCCTGTCCGGTTGGACCGGAGCGTCGCCTCGATGTCCGCCGTGGTGCAGTTGCCTCGCCGGATCCAGACGACGTTCGGAGGCGGCCCGCGAAGGAAGCTCACCTGGTGAAAGTCCGAGTCATTCGAGACGATGGTGAGTCCATGCTCCTTGGCGTAGTTCCAGATCGCCGTGTCGCTCGCACGGGACAAGCCGACATGGCGGACTTGCAGGAAGCCCGGAAACACGTCCGACAGACCGCCGTCCAGACCGGGAAACAGGTTGTCGTCGAAAAGGAGCTTCACACTGGCGGAATCGAAACGAGCTTGCGTTCGCGCTCCGCCGCAAAGTCAAGTGTCGCCCGGATGTCCGCGGGCGCCAAGTCCGGCAAGTCCGACAGGATCTCCGCTTCCGTCATCCCAGCCGCCAAGTATTCGGGCACATCGTACACCGTGATCCTGAGCCCGCGAATTCAGGGCTTCCCGCCCCTCTTCCCCGGCTCCAGCGTGATGCGATCCATTCCGCTCATGCCTTGACCGATGCCCAGTAATCGAGTCGAACGTCAATTGCCGCCGTTCGGCACTTCCCCGGTCGCGCTTGAGATTGCGGCAGGCCGCCCGGCCCCCTCGATCCGCCTCGAAATCGTCCCTGAAAGTCCGTTACGGTCGCATGGACTTGCGTCCTGATTCGTATATTTCAAGTAAGACGCTCTACACACGTACGGTCGAGAGCCTCATGGTCGGCACCTAGGCCACCCCGCCACATGCGGGAAGTGCCACACGACATGGTGGACGAGTCAGACCGTCGACCTCCGAGCGGACCAGCAGCGGTGTATTGCTGCGCAAGGAGCGGACGACTGCGCCGGGGCTTCCCTGTGGCCAGGTATCGCACTGACGACGGGCCAATCCGCCTGTCGTCGAACCGTCTGCGGGATCGGTGGATCCTTGGCTGATCCAGTGGGCCGTACAACAGCATCGCGTCCGCCAGCGACAGTCTTGAGTGGGAGCGCAGTCGCGGATCCAGCCCACCCTCGGCACGGCTCGGGCCGCCAAATCAGGATTGCCGCCGTTCCGGAACGCGGGCGGATTTCCAGCCACACTGGCCCGGCCGCCCCCGCTGCGAGGAGCTTGACGGCTAGGACCCGCACCGCCGGTGGCCGCCGGCGGGCGGCCTGAAGGCTCGCAATCTTCCGGCGAAGCGTTCGGAGTGCACCGTTCCGGTTCCCGCCCCGCAATGGTATGCCGCAGGGCAACCGGCCCTCCCCGGTTTCTGGAGACCCTCGCGGCCGATCGTTGTGCCGGATCGGCCGCGAGTCCGATAGCATGTTGGAGGGAAATGCCCTCGGAGCGTGGCGGGGGACGCCGGTCCCTTGTTCGCCGCCAGCCAAGCACCGGCGCCAATCTCGGCGCATCGGCAGGGGCATGGATGCATGCGACTCAACACGAACTCACTTGTTGCTTCAACGCAGGCCCTCGCAAGGATAGGCGCGGTGCTGGCGCTGTGCGTTCACGCGTACGGGAAAACCGCGCCCGACCCAGCCGCCGACTGGATCGACAGTTTCGAGCCCATTAGGCCGAGCGACTGGAATTACGACAGAGCGGCCCACCTGGCTGAGCGGGCCGGATTCGGCGCCACGCCGAGCGAGATTCGGGCCTTGGCCGAACTGACTCCTGAAGAGGCCGTGGACACGCTGGTGAATTATGAGTCCATTGACGCGTCAGGCTTGGCGGACTTTGACGAGTCGGGCCTGTGGGATCCCGGAATGGATCCGTTTCCGCCAAGCCGGGCCGCGACTGTTCGGATTGCAAGGGCGGACGGCATGGCGCTGGGTGTGCCGATCCGCGCTGAAGGCGAGTCGAGACGGCTGCAGCCGGTCGTGGACAAGTTCTTCTACGGCCTGCGGGCAAACGCCCTGGAGACACGCCGTCTCGGTCTGTGGTGGGCGAACCGGATGGTCGTCACGCCAAGACCGCTCGAGGAAAAGCTGACGCTCTTCTGGCACGGTCATTTTGCAACCTCGGAGTCCAAGGTACGTGACTACCGAATGCTGCTGGCTCAGAACCGCACGCTGCGCGCGAACGCGACAGGAAACTTCCGGGAGATTCTGCTCGGCATCATGAGGGACCCGGCGATGCTGGTCTATCTCGACAACGGTGAGAACGTGAAGGATCACCCGAACGAGAACTTCGGACGCGAGCTGCTCGAGCTGTTCACGATGGGTGTCGGCAACTACACCGAGCACGACATCCGCGAGGCCTCGCGGGCCTTCACCGGCTGGACCAACGACGTTCTGGACTTCCGGTTCGACGCGTCCAGCCACGATGACGGCCTCAAGGAGTTCCTCGGCAGGCGCGGCGCGTTCGGCGGCGAGGAAGTCGTCGACATCATCCTGTCGCAGCCCGTTACAGCGGAGTTTGTCGCAGCCAGGATCTACCGGTACCTGGTCCGCGAGCAACCCTCGATCGAGACACGTCGGCACCTCGGGAACCTCCTCCGCTCCGAAGCGTACGAGCTGAAGCCCCTGCTGAGGACGATCTTCCTGTCTCAAGACTTCTACAGTCCGGCGTCGGTAGCGACCCAGATCAAGAGTCCGGTTCAGCTCCTGGTCTCCACGTACAGGAAGCTCGGCCTCAAGCGGGCTCCGACCATTCCGGACTTCAACCAGGTCACGGGCAGCCTCGGCCAGCTGCTGTTGTACCCGCCCAACGTGGCCGGCTGGGCGGGCGGCCGCACCTGGATCACCCCCGCCACCCTCCTCGACCGCGGAAACGCGATTCACGGCGTCCTGTTTCCACCTGATCCGAGAGACTTCGGGCATCCCGACCGCCGCCTGCCCGGAATCTATCGGCGCGTGGCCGACCGGCTTGCGGAGGGGATGAACGTCACCAACGCGACCCGGTCAGGGGACTCGGGATCGAGCATGCTGGCCGACGCGGACGAGGACTACAACACGCGCTACGGCGGCTACAGGGGCTACGTCCTGGCGTACGAGAGGATCAAGCCCGTTTCGCGACACCGGGCGGAGTTTGACCTCGCATCCATCATGCGCTCGGCAGGCGCGGAGACCGCTGCGGAAGCCGTGGACCACCTGCTTCTCCGATTCGTGAGGACGCCGGTTCCGGTCGGCCTTCGAGACGACCTCGTCCGGCACCTCGAAGATCAGCTCGGCGGGCACAGCCTGGACGAGGACACTGAACAGGTGGCCAATGCGCTGAGGAGCACTCTGTATGTCGTGCTGTGCTCCCCTGAGTATCAATTGGGATAGGTTCATGACTCTTCTCCGTTCACGAACATTCCTGTCGCGCCGCGACATGCTCCGCACGGGACTCTGCGGTCTCGGGATTCCGCTGGGAATGCCGCTCCTCCTGCGACGCACTGCGGGCGCGCTCGCTGCGGACGCTCTGGAGGGGCACGACGGGACGAACCCCGAGCGGATCCTCGTGGTGGTGGAGCTCACCGGAGGCAACGACGGCCTCAACACGGTCGTGCCCTACCGGAACGACGAGTACTACCGCGCGCGCCCCACTCTTGCGATCCGCGGACAGGACGCGATAGCTGTGACGGATGATGCCGGCTTCCACCCGTCCCTTGTCGGATTCGAGCGGCTGTACAAGGACGGCCTGATGGCGGTTGTGGAGGGTTGCGGGTATCCGAATCCAAGCCTGTCCCACTTCTCGTCGATGGGCTTCTGGCACACAGGGGTGCCGAATGGCGGCGAGCCTCTGGGATGGATCGGCCGCTTCCAGGACGCGCACACGCCTCAAGGCGTCCCCAACGCGACCGTGAACATTGCGAGTTCGCAATCGCCGGCGGTGCGCGGAACGGTGCATTCGCCCCTCGTCTTCGACGACCCCCAGCAGCTCCGGCGCGAGGGGACGGACGGGGAGAAGCACGCAATGAGCGGCTTTGCGTCAGAGATGGGGTCGGCCAATCCGTCGCTCGCATTCCTCCGGCAAACCGCACGTAATGCCGAGGAGAGTGGCGCGCTGGTCCGGGATGCCTGGGCGTCCTACCGGACCCCGGTTGACTACGGCATCGGCGGCGGCCTGTCGTCGGACCTGCGCAAGGTCGCGGCACTGATCTCGGCCAGACTTCCGACCAGGGTCTACTACGTCACCTATCGAGGCAACGCATTCGACACACACGTCCACCAGGCCGACCTCCACAGCCGAATCCTCATGTACGCCGCCGACGCGGTCAGGGCGTTCGTCGAAGACGTGGCCCGGATCGGGCGGGGTGACGACGTGGCCGTCATGATCTTCTCCGAATTCGGACGCAGGATCGAGGAGAACGCCAGTCAGGGCACGGATCACGGCACGGCGGGACCGATGTTCATCGTGGGACCGTCCCTGCAGGGCGGCTTCCACGGAGCGCCGTCGAGCCTTGTGAACACCGACGACGGCAACCTTCGCATGACGACCGACTTTCGTCGGGTCTACTCGACGATGATCTCGGAATGGATGGGCCATGCGGACGCAAGCACGATCCTTAAGGGAGACTTCGAGCCTTTGGGGGTGTTTTCTTAGAACCCTCCGCAAGTTTGGGAGGAGACCGGGGCGGCGAGGATGACCCGTCCCTTCGAGCGGGCTCTGAGATCCGGAAGGCAGCCGCCTCTGATGGGATTTCAGACTTCGGGCTGACTGTCTCAACGCAGGTCGGCGAAGCCGGAAGGGGCGACACGGCAGTCCCATCTGTCCGCTAAGATGGGTCTGGCTTGGCGCGAAGGCAATGATGTGTCCTGTCTCCGCCGGGCGCCTTCCCCAGCATGCTGAATGAGATCGAGAAGTACACCTTTGGCGTGGGCGACCGGTTCGCCCAACAGGCAAGACCCCAGTTGCGTGCCTGCATGATGGCCCTCGATCGGGGCGTCTGCGTGAACCCTGTCTGGAACAAGTCGCATCGTGAGCACCTCATCGTGGGCACACAGCCGCCAAGCGTCCGGGCGGCTGCCGACGAGGCCGTGCGGGCCCTGCAATGGCAGGAAGGCTACTACGTTGATGCCGATCACATCAATCTCGACACGGTGGACGGGTATCTCGACACGAGCGACTTCTTCACGATTGACGTGGCCTACGCGATCGGGCGGAAGGCCGAGCCCTCCGCCGTGGACGCGCTTGTCCGGGCCCACCCGGAGCTGATCGGCACAATTCGGATCGACGGCATCGACGAGCCGATCAAGACCACCCGCGAAACGGTCGAGCGGTGCATGGGCCAGTTCCTGTTCGCAGTCCAGGAGGCAGGCCGGATCTACAGGCACATCCGGTCCGCCAAGGGAGGCGAGCACTTCGTCACTGAGGTCTCAATGGACGAGACCGATGATCCCCAGACTCCCGCCGAGCTCCTGGTCATTCTCGCCTTGATCGCTTCGGAAGGCATCCCCGTCCAGACGATCGCCCCCAAGTTCACCGGACGGTTCAACAAGGGGGTCGACTACGTCGGCGACCGCGCCCAGTTCAGCAAGGAATTCTCCGACGACATCGCGGTGATCCGCCACGCCGTTGCACACTATGGGCTGCCGCCGGGCCTCAAGCTCAGCGTCCATTCCGGCTCCGACAAGTTCTCGATCTACCCGGCGATCAGGGAGGGCATTCGGCGATTCGGAGTCGGCGTGCACGTCAAGACAGCCGGCACGAACTGGCTCGAGGAGCTGATCGGCCTGGCGGAGGCCGGCGGCGACGGGCTGGGCCTCGCCAAGGAAGTCTACTCCAAGGCGCACGCGGCGAGCGCCGCGCTATGCGAGCCGTACGCAGCCGTCATCGACATCGATCCGGACCGGCTGCCTTCCCCGCGCGAGGTCGGCAGCTGGGACTCGTCGCAGTACACTTCGGCCCTGCGGCATGACCAGAGCTGCCCGGAATACAATCCTCACTTCCGTCAACTCCTGCATGTGGGCTACAAGATTGCCGCCAAGATCGGCGACCGATACTACCGAATGCTGGACGAATGTGAGGAGTCCATCGCGAGGAATGTCACGGAGAACCTCTTCGACCGGCATATCGAGCCGCTCTTTCTCGCGACCTGAACTTCGATCCACCCACCCCAAACTCGCTCCTTGTGACTGACCGGTCCGCAAACATGAATGGGGACGTAGGGCGCATCAGCGTCCGCCCAGGGAATCTGCCTCCCTTGCTGGCCCCGGACGAACCGCCGCCCTTCCGGATCGTGAACCCCCGCGGCCGGTCGGTTGTCGTGCTCACCTGCGACCACGCCTCCCACCTCGTGCCCAGGCGCCTCGACCGCCTCGGCCTGCATGCCCGGGCACTGCGGCGGCACATTGGATGGGACATCGGCGCAGCCGAAATCTCGGTCCGTCTTGCACGGCGCTTCGACGCCCCTGCCGTGCTGTCCGGATACTCGCGCCTCGTCATCGACTGCAACCGGCCTTTGGGCTCGGAGACCTCCATTCCTGAGTGCAGCGACGGCACGACCATTCCAGGCAACGTCGGCCTCTCGCCCGACCAGGCATCTCTCCGGGCTGCGGAGCTGTTCGTGCCCTACCACAAGGCGATCGCCCGAACCATCCGCGGCGTCCGGCAGACCGAGACAACCCCCGTGTTCGTTGCGGTGCACAGCTTCACACCCCGGCTCAACGGAGGCCCGCTCCGCCCCTGGCACTTCGGCGTGCTCTGGGACGAGGCCCCCCGCATCGCGAAGCCGCTGATCGCAGCCCTTCGAAGCAACGAAGGCGTCGTCGTGGGGGACAACGAGCCCTACTCGGCTCGCGATCATTTCGATTTCTCGCAGGAGTTCCACGCAGCTTCGCGCGGGATTCCGAGCGCCCTGGTCGAAGTCCGCGAGGACCTCATCCGACACGAGGCGGGAATCGACACCTACACGGAATTGCTCGGCGACGCTCTCGAGTTCGCGCTCGAGCGGCTTCAGCACGGCAGCAGGGAGCGCTGATGTCGATTCCAGAGCCGACATTCACGATCGGCATCGAAGAGGAGTACCTGCTGGTTGACCGCCAGTCGAGGAATCTGGTGGGCGAGCCTCCGCCGTCCCTCATCGAAGCGTATGAGGCCGAACTTGCCGGACACTTCAGCCGCGAGTTCCTTCGACCGCAGGTCGAAGTCGGCACCCCTGTCTGCAGGTCCGCATCCGAGGCGCGGGCCAGCCTCCGGCGCCTGAGGCGCACCGTTGCCGAGATCGCAGCCAGGCACGACATGGCGCCGATCGCCTCGTCAACGCATCCTTTCGCCAAATGGAGGGCGCAGAGGCACACGCAGAAGGAGCGTTACGAGGTGCTGCAGGAGGATCTTCAGGTCGTCGCGCATCGGATGCTGATCGGCGGCATGCACGTCCACGTCGGAATCGAGGATCCGGACCTCCGCATCGACATCCTCAATCAAGTGGCGTATTTCCTCCCCCACCTCCTTGCCTTGAGCACCTCCTCGCCATTCTGGGAAGGCACCAACACAGGACTCAAGTCGTATCGGCTGTGTGTCTTCGACGAACTGCCGCGGACCGGACTGCCGGAACGCTTCTCAAGCCACGGCGAGTACCGGCGCGCCGTCGATGTGATGATCGCCGCGGGCCTGCTGGAGGACGCGACGAAGATCTGGTGGGACATCCGCCCGAGCGCCCGATTCCCGACCATCGAGATGCGGATCACCGATGTCTGCACCCGCCTCGACGACGCGGTCTGCTGTGCGTCGCTCTTCCGATGCGTCTGCCGAATGCTCTACCGGCTGCGTCGCCGGAACCAGCGCTGGAGGGTCTATGTGCGAATGCTGGTCGACGAGAACCGCTGGCGCGCCCACCGCTACGGAATCGACGAGGGGCTGGTTGACTTCGGTCGCGGGGAGATCGTCCCCTGTGCCGACCTGATTGAGGAGCTGCTGGAACTCGTCCGTGCTGACGCAGACTTCTTCGATTGCCGGCAAGAGGTCGAACACGTAAGGGAGATCTTCCGCCGGGGAACGAGTGCCCACGAGCAGCTCCGCACCTACGATGAAGCCCGAAGTGCCGGCGCAACGAGCGAGGAAGCCCTGAGGTGCGTGGTCGATCGGCTGATTGACCTTACCGTCTCCGACACGTGATGAAGCGTGCGGCCGGCACGGGCGAGTTGAACCGATGCGCGAGAGGAAGTGGAGTATGGGACCGGAGGTCAACGATGGTCCTGCTGACATTCGGTGGTGTGCGGGCCTCGGAACACCGCCTGCCAGCCATTGGCATGTGGCTTGGGGTGAAGGCAGGCCCTGAACGAAACTGAGGTGAGTGACATTGCGATGCGCATGCCGCCCGATGCCAGCCATCTGAGATCCGGTCAAGCTACCCCGCCGCGAACCGGATCGAGAATGACGCCTCGCGCCGCTTGGACCGCCCAACAGCGTGTTCCCTCTCCCTATTGAGGGCGACCCGTGGTGGGCGCAATCCATTCCACGCGCCACGCGAGCGGAGCTCCAACTATGGCCAGTTCGCGGACCTGTCCCGCCACCCGGCCCAATCTGCTCCTCGATTCTGAATGTTGGGTAAGCTCTCCTCGCCTCCGGAGCGAGCGGAGACACGGGAAGTGAAGGAGTTGATGTGGTTCGCGCTTCGAAGTGGCGACTCGCTGAGGACGCGGAGGCGACCATGCCTGGGAGCGGAGGCTGCTCCTTGGAAGTCTCAGAGTGCGAAGAGCGGCATTTCCATGGCTTTGGCCACGGCCAACATCCGACGGTCGTAACTGGCAAGCTCGATGGGCTGCCTTTGCTTCCAGAGAAAATGAAAGGTTGCCAAGTGCAAGGCATCGAGCGTGCGAACTGGAAGCGGAAAAGCGTCCAGTGCACGTTCGAGTACGGCGGGCGCCAGTTCCAGCAAAGCGATGCGGCCTATGATCCCGCGAGCCGCATCACCATGGGATTCCGCAAGCATGCGCGCGTTCAGTCGGGTCCAGATCTCGTACTCGAGCAAGCGGCTGGAGACAAGAGTTGCGTCCCAAAGAGCATCAGGTGGGCGACGATCTTCGGCGAGGAGGTGAGCAAGGGCCACGGAAGTGTCTACGTAGATCACCGTTCGCTTCGGTCGACCTCCAGTTCCACGAGAACTTCCTCCAAGGGCACCCGTGGTTCCGGCACTGGAGGCGTTCCGGCAAGAGGCAGGAGCGGGGGAGTCAACCAACCCTTTCGCACTGCGTCCGCAAGCACCGCGTCCGCAAGCACCGGACTCCTTGTTTCTCTGGGCGGGCCGATTTCCGCTACGACACGATCACGGTCCGTCACCAGGATGGTCTCTCCGCTCGCGGCTATGCGCACATACTCACTAAGCCGACTGTTGAGGATCTTGATCCCAACCGATCTCATCGCATCTAACGTAGCAACAAGTTGCTACTGCGTCAAGGATGCCGCATCCGGGACGGTGTGCGATTCCGCTCCGGTCTCGATGGACAGCGCGGGAGCAATGCTCCACGGGCTCATGCTGATCGCGCCAAGCGTCGTGTCACACGAATTCGCGCAGGAATTCGATCGCGATCCTGCCTCCGTCGTGCTCCGCGCGGCCAGTCCCAGATACTCCAGCGCGGCCAGCCTGCAGCTCGCCGTGAAGTGCCGCGGCACCCGCATCCGGAGACTCGTGACGAAAACCTGCGCGGACGGCTCGGGCACCTACCGTCCCATCAGCGTCGACGCTGCCAGGCGATGACAGTGCTGATCGTCACCGCGCGATTGGACCCGCTTCTTCCGCCGGCGCCCCGAGGATTCCACCTCGCAACGTGACTTGAGAATCCAGTGCCAGCCCCCGGTCCGCCACTGCACTCGGTACTACTACGGCACCCGCTCCACGTCCGTCTGCGATATCGGGCCTTCAACGAGCAGTTCTCGGGTTCATGCGCGACGGCGGTTAACGCTTGCGTCGCAGCGGGCGTCATGTAGTCAGAAGCCGGGAGACGCATGTCGGATCAGGGCAACGGGAGGAAGAGGTCATGGTAGAGATTGTGGTGCCGCTTGGGTTCATGGCAACAGTTGTGCTCTTCGTCTGGTTCAGCCATAACAGTCGTGTCAAGGCGAAGGATCGCCAGGCGCAAGTCGTACAGCAGGTGATTGACAAGTTCTCGACCGGTGAGGCGCTTTCCGAAGCGATTCAGGGGCCCGGTGGAGAGATGCTCGTCCGCGTGCTCGCAATGGAAGACGACGATCTGAGAAGAAGAATCTGGCCCGGTCTGCTGATCCCGGCGTCGATTCTGACGTTGTTGGGGATCGGCTTCTTCGTGCTCTGGCTGGTGCGATACGACGCGTTTCTGACACCCGCAGTGGTCGTTGGGGCGGTGGGACTGGGACTCGCGATCGCGGCGTACGTTCTCTGGCGAATCGAGGAGCAAGACGGTGACGAGGCGGGCGAGGAGCGCGGGGACCCGTCGCGGAGCGACCACACTCCGCCGGGCAGGGACAGCCTGTAGGTTCGAAGTGAGCTGCGGGAACGTACCGCATGGAGCATCCAGTCCCGGGAGAGGATGCATTCGCCCGATTCTACGAGGCCACGGCTGCGGCGATCCGGGCGTACATCCTTCGCCACTGTTCAGACCGGGACTCCGCCGACGATCTGCTCCAGACCACGTACATCAAGTTTCTGGGAAGCCCGATGGCGAGCACGCCGCAGGCTCCACAGGCAAGGGCGTATCTCTATCGGATCGCGTCGAACGTCATCGCAGACCACGGTCGTGCGCTCTCGAGGCGCAAGAGATTCGAGACACCGAAGCGGGAGTTCACCGAGGCAGCATCCGCCGCCCGCTTCGCCGACGATATTTCGTTGCGCGATGCCCTCGCGACCCTCTCAAAGCGCGAGCAGCAGATGCTCTGGCTCCTGTACGGGGAGGGATTCGCACATGCTGAGGTTGCTAGAATCATGAACCTCGGCAGAGCCAGCGTGCGAGTCCTGGCGTTTCGAGCGCGCAAGAAACTTAAGGCGCGCCTTGCGGGAAGCCACCCGACTGGCAGCGAGGTAGCCGAGTGACAGCAGTCGGCGGCATGACACGGGATACCGCGGGAGCCGAGGAGTCGCTGAACGCTCGTCTGCATTCCGCATTCGCGAGAGAGGTTGCAGCTGCGCAGCACCGGATTCCCGACCTGGGTCAAATCCTGCTTTTGGCAAGGATCGACGCGATCAACAGAAGGCGGGCGAGGCTCGCAGCGGTCAGGTCATGGTCCGATGTCGCCGTGCTCGGAACGGTGGGGTCGGTGTCGGCAATCTGGTGGGAGGAGGCAGCCTCTGGCTTGGAGGAGATGTTTCCGCTTGCCGTTGGAAGCATCTCGTGGACCACCGGACTGGGTGTCGCGCTCGGCTTGCTCGCCGCTGGCCTGATCTGGTTCAGAACCGTCACCCGAAGCGCCTGACGGATCGGATTCGGCGGCGCGTATGATGGGATCTGCGCCGGAGCGCCCGGATGCCGTTTATCCACGAAGACTTTCTCCTCACGAACGAGTACGGCAGGAGGCTGTATCACGGATACGCACAAGGCGAGCCGATCCTCGACTACCACTGCCACCTTCCCCCCGAAGACATTTCATCGAACCGCCGTTTTCGCAACCTCTTTGAGATCTGGCTTGAGGGCGATCACTACAAGTGGCGCGCCATGCGGGCGAACGGCGTCAGCGAGGAGTATTGCACCGGCGGCGCCGACCCGCATCAGAAGTTTCTGGCTTGGGCGCGCACCGTCCCCGACACGCTCCGCAATCCGCTGTACCACTGGAGCCACCTGGAACTCAAGCGGTACTTCGGGTTCGACGGCCTGCTGGACGAGTCCACCGCAGAGCACGTCTGGACTCTGGCGAATGAGCACCTCGAAGCCGAGGACGGACGGGTGTTCGGCATCCTGCGGCGTTTTGACGTAAGGGCCGTCTGTACGACTGACGACCCGACCGACAGCCTGGTCCACCATCGGGCCATCGCCGACTCGGACCTGCCGACCAAGGTGTACCCGGCGTTCCGCCCGGACAGGGCGCTGGGGGTCGACCGGCCGGATGCGTTCAATCCCTGGGTTTCCGCTCTAGAGCGGGCCGCAGACTGCGAGATCGGCTCGCTCGACGACTTTCTGAACGCACTGGAGAGGCGGCACGACTTCTTCCACTCGATGGGCTGCCGACTGTCGGACCACGGTCTCTCCTACGCGTACAGCGACTTTCCCGCCGAGTCCGAAGCCCAGGCAACGTTCGAGTCCGCCCGGGACGGGATTCCCGCCACGCCTTCGGAGCATGCCCGGTTCGCGGCTTTCATGATGCTGCGGTTCGGACAGCTTGATGCCGCCAGGGGCTGGACCAAGCAGATGCATCTCGGCGCTCGCCGAGACAACCGCACCCGCGGGTTTCTGGCCGCCGGGGCGGACACGGGGTTCGACTCGATCGGAGACTGGCCGCAGGCCGAGGCCCTGAGCCGGTACATGGACCGGCTCGACCGCGAGAACGCGCTTCCGCGGATGATCCTCTACAACAACAATCCGAACGACAACTACACGTTCGCCACGATGCTGGGCAACTTCCAGGACGGCGTCATTGCGGGCAAGATGCAATTCGGATCTGGCTGGTGGTACCTGGACCAGAAGGAGGCCATGGAGTGGCAGCTGAACTGCCTCTCCAACGTCGGTCTGCTCTCCCGCTTCGTGGGGATGCTGACGGACTCGAGATCATTCATGTCCTATCCGCGCCATGAGTACTTCCGCCGGGTCCTCTGCAACCTGCTCGGACGGGACATGGAGAACGGCGAGCTTCCCCGTGACGAGGCTCTCGTGGGAAACCTCGTGAAGCGGCTGTCCTTCAGCAACGCCCGGGAATTCCTGCGCCTCGAGGGCGTCTAGGCGGACCGCAGTGGACTCCCGGCCAGCGTCTGGAGCGTCACGGCCCGCAATCACCCGCCGGAGGTTCGCGGGTTCGCTGGCTGCAAGCGCCCTCGGCCTGCCCGTCGGCTGCGGCGACGGGCCTCGCCAGGCCGGCGCCCGCAGCGGCCGACGCGTCGTCGTGCTGGGCCTAGACGGCCTGGATCCCAAGATCCTCAAGGCGCTGATGGACCAGGGCCGGGCACCAAACTTCAGCAAGCTGGCGGCAAGAGGATCGTTTCAGCCGCTTGGCACCACCATGCCGGCGCTGAGCCCGGTCGCATGGAGCACGTTCATCACAGGCACGGATCCCGGCAGTCACACGATCGCGGACTTCGTCATGCGCGATCCGGCGACATATCAGCCCTACTTCTCGATCTGGGAGACCGAACCGCCCGCGCGCGAACTGAGCCTGGGGGAGTACCGGATCGCGATCGGGGGACCGGGGGTGGTGAACCGGCGTGTGGGCGTCCCATTCTGGACCTACCTGGCAGACGCGGGGATTCCTTCCACGGTCATCAAGATCCCGACCAACTTCCCGGTCGACGACACGGCGACCCGAGCCCTGAGCGGCATGGGCACGCCCGATCTCGTGGACTCGCTGGGGCGCTTCAACTACTACACCTCAGACGCGAAGGAGGACATTCCGGGACTGACCGGCGGGACGCTGCACCGCATCAAGGTGAGCGGCGGGCGAGTCAGGACCGGGCTGCCCGGACCGGGGAACTCGCTGCGCGAGGACGGCAGGGAAACCAGCGCCGAATTCACTGTGGACGTCGACCCGAACAACGACGCGGTCCTGGTCGAGATCCAGGGACAGCGCATCCTGCTGCAGAAGGGAGAGTACAGCGACTGGATCGCTGTCCGGTTCGACCTCGCGTCCTGGCTCGTTGGAGTGTCGGGCATCTGCCGGTTCTACCTGCGCCAGGTGCATCCGCACCTGAAGCTCTACGTGACGCCGATCAACATCGATCCTTCGGCGCAGTCGATGCCCGTTTCCCACCCTCCGGAGGTCGGAGGCGAGATTGCCAGCCAGATCGGACCGTTCTGGACCAAGGGCCTTCCCTCAGACACCAGAGCCCTGGACTATCGCATTCTTGACGACGAGGCCTACGTCAAGCAGGCGGAGCTGATCCTCGAGGACCGCCTGCGACTCTTCGAGCACGAATGGGACCGCTTCAGCGACGGCCTGTTCTTCTTCTATGTCTCCAGCACCGACCAGGACACCCACATGCTCTGGCGCAACATGGACAAGACCCACCCGATGCACGATGCCAGCGACGTGCGGTTCTCCGGGTACATCCACCACCTCTACGAGGAGATGGACCGCCTGGTCGGCAGGGTGCTGCCGGCGGCGGATGACGACACTCTCCTGCTGATCTGCTCCGATCACGGCTTCGCCCCGTTCGGCAGGCAGTTTCATCTCAACTCGTGGTTGCGCCGGGAAGGCTATCTTGCCGTCAAGGACGAGGCGGCAAGCAAGGAAGTTGCCAACGTTGAAGATATTGACTGGCCCAAGACAGCCGCCTACGGCATCGGATTCAACGGCCTCTACATGAACCGGGTGGGACGCGAGGGACAGGGAACGCTGGGCGACGGCGAAGCGGAGCGCGTTTCGGCGAGGATCGCGACCGAGCTGGAGGCAATACGCGACAGCGACACGGGCGAAAGGCCGGTGCATCGCGTCTACCGAAGGAGCGAACTCTATCAAGGCGAGTTCAGTTCCGACATGCCCGAGCTGCTCGTCGGCTACACCCCCGGATACCGGTCTTCGTCCGGGTCCGTGATGGGCGAAAGCGGCAAGGAGATCCTTGACATCAATCCATGGGCGTGGGCCGGAGACCACTCGATGGCCCGGGATCTGGTGCCGGGGTGCCTGTTCAGCAGCCAGCCGCTAGCCGGCGCCAACCCGAACATCAAGGACCTGCCGGTCACGATCCTGCAGTTCTTCGGGCTTCGGCAGCCGTTCGGCATGCAGGGAACGAGTCTGCTGTAGCCGCCCGAGCCGGCGGGCATGTCAACTTTCGGCCAGTTCCGCCGAACGGTCGCTCGCAGCCTCGACCGCGGAGATGAGGGCGCCCCTAACCGCACGCACTTCAAGCTCTCTCAGTCCGGCGATCGTGGTACCGGCCGGGGTCGTGACGCGTTCGCTGAGCTCCGCCGGATGCCAGCCCTTCTCACGCAGGAGACTGGCTGTGCCTAGGAGGAGCTGGCAGGCCATCGTGCGGGCCAGATCGGGATGAAGGCCCTTGAGAACACCTCCCGCGGCCAGACCCTCGACAAGCAGACTGACGAATGCCGGCCCACTCCCAGTAAGGCCCGTGACCGCATGCATCTGCCGCTCCTCAACGCGAGTCACCGTGCCAACGGATCGGAAGACGGATTCAACGACCTCCATCTGCTCCGGCGTGACATGTCGGTTGATGCAGAGCGCACTCGCACTCTCGCCGACGAGCATGGCCAGGTTCGGCATCACTCGGACAACGGGCCAGCGGGGTGGCAGGCCATTCGCGAGCCGGATGATCGGCACGCCGGCCGCTACCGAAACCAGCACGCAACCGGGGCGGAGCGCCTCGCGCACTTCCTGGAGAACGGTCGGAATGATGTGCGGCTTGACAGCGGCAACCACCAAGTCGGATCTGGAGGCCGCCTCCGCCGCGCCGGCGCTCGAGAATCCGTCCCCGATCCTTGCGGCAAGTTCGCCAAGGCGCTCGTCGGATATGTCCGCGGCAACAACGCCAGAGACCGCGCCGGAGGCGAGCGCACCCTCCGCCAAGGCGCCTCCAAGGTTGCCGACACCGATGATGCCGAGGGTCAGTCCATCCGCCATCCGAACAACAAGTGTACGACGCTTCGATTGGACCGATCCTCGTGGACGGCTGCGGAGCGATCGATTGAGAATGGCTTCGGTTCTCGCCTTCCCATCGCGGCCTCGGACGCCCTCCGGGACCCAAAGAGAGTCTCGCCAGTGCGGACAATTGCCATTGGCGCGACTACGTGGGGCCCAAGCCCCGGGACACGCTCGACGCCCGCGCAACAGTGCCCTCCGAGGGTGGATAAGGACCGCACATCGAACACCTTGCCGACATCATGGTGCTGATTTCGAACAAGTGAACGGTAAGGGGCTCATCGTTACGGTTATTCCTGTGGGAGTACGCCTCGGGGCTCTGACTACAGCCATTGGTGGATAGATCCTAAGCGGGCAATCCACAGGTTCCTTGATGGAGTATTCGCGAAAAGTCAAAGCCGAGTCGCTGTCTCTATCCTAGTCTCGAAACTTCTCGACGAGCGGCTCGTGCTCTATCGAGAAACTGAGGAAGACACTGGGAATCATGGGGGGAGTCGGTTATCTCTCATTAATGCGACGCGCTGAGCAAGCCAACCTTAGCGCACGGGTAAGAATGCAGGCGGGGCTCGGGACCGTTTTCGTCTTATGAAGGGAATCGCTGGAGCAATGTGCCATTCGCGGGCGGAGAAGTCCACAACTATGGCGGTCTTTGTGAGAAGCAGTCCAATTCACCGGTGCCGCGCATGCGAGACCGCGGCAGGCAATTCCGCTTGCAAGCCCGGCCTGGAGTTGCTGCGTTGCCCATGACTTTCGGAGTGCGGAGTGCCCATCAATGGGTGGCGTTGCCGCTCAGGTCGGCTGGTCCAGGTAGTCGAACTCCCAGCCGGCATGGTCGTACTGGCTGCGGATCCGCCAGGCAAGCAGCGCGTCCAGCAGTTCCCTCTTCCTGGACTGGCTGGCCGGATCGTCCCAGAGGTTTCGGATCTCTTCGGGATCGCTCGCCAGGTCGAAGAGTTGTCCGTCCGGGGCGTCGAGGAAATGCACGAGCTTCCAGTCACGACTGCGAACCATGGTCTGGAAGTCGTTCGTGGTGAAGTTGACATCCCGTGCCGATTCGCAGAACACGTATTCCCGTCCCTCCCAAGGCTCGCCCTCCAGCGGACCGAGCAGGGACTTTGCCTCCATCCTCGGCGGTGCAGCGAGGCCGGCCATCTCAAGGATGGTGGGGCCGATGTCCATCAGCGAGCACAGACCGTCGATCTTCCTTCCTCCCGAGAATTGGCCCGGAGACCACACGATTAGCGGCATGCGCGTCACTGTGTCGTACATGGTCCACTTCTGGCTGTGGCCGTGGTCTGTGAGGCAGTCGCCGTGGTCGGAGGTGAAGATCACGATGGAATTCTCGAGATAGCCGGACGACTCCAGCGTCGACATGATCCTTCCGACGTGTTCGTCGATCAGAGTCACGTTGCCGAGGTAGTAGGCGCGCTGCCGATGCCGCGCCTCTCGGGACGGAAACCACTGATGGACGACGGAGTCGTGATCGACCTCGCAGTTGTGCTGGATCATCCCGCGGTAGGCCTCGGGCTGGCTGTCAAGCTCCTCGCGGGTCACCTCCAGCAGCGGCAGGTCTCGCTCCATGTACGGATCCGAATACGCCGTCGGCGGATCGTATGGCGGGTGCGGCCCGGGGAATCCGATTTCCAGGAACAGCGGCTCGGTCTTCGGATAGGACTCGATCCACCACGTCGCCAGACCCCCGACGAACGCGTCCGGATGCATGTCCTCGTCGATCGGCCACTCGAAGGCGCCGAGCCGCTCCCGGTAGTCGGGCATGCTTCGATAGCTGAGCCGGCCGGGCTTCTTCAGCCCCCTGGCCCGGAGCCCCTTGTCCCACTCGTCGTAGAAGTACCGCCCCTCCAGGTGGCGGTCCTTGTTCTCAACGGTGTAGCGTTGGTGGAATCCGAACAGCTCGTTGTACGGAAACGTGTGCATCTTGCCGATGTTGATCGTGTTGTATCCGGCGCGCTTGAGATTCTCCACCCAGCTGTGCCGCCAGCGGTCTCCGTTGCGGAGCACGCCGTGGGCGTGGGGGTACTGGCCGGTGAACAGGCTGGCCCGGCAGGGAGCGCACGAGGCCGCTGGAATGTGGCAGTTCGTGAACGTGACGCCTTCGCGGACGAGGCGGTCGAGGTTCGGCGTGTCGACGTGGGAGTACCCAAGTTCCCGAATCGTGTCAAAGCGCTGCTGGTCGGTGATGATGAAGATGATGTTTGGCCGGGTGTCGGACATCTGGCCGTATTCTAGCCACCGGGTCCGATCCGGCCACTGGGGAGTTCCATGAGAGTTGGCATCACCTGCTACCCGACCTACGGAGGCAGCGGAGTCGTCGCCACTGAGATCGGGATGGAGCTGGCCCAGCGCGGCCACGAGGTTCACTTCGTCACCTACGCGAACCCGATCCGGCTCGCGGACGACACCCCGGGAATCGTCTACCACGAGGTCGAGGTGAGCAGCTACCCGCTGTTCCAGTACCCGCCGTACAGTCTGGCTCTGGCTTCCCGCATGGCTGGGGTCGCAAAGGATGCCAAGCTCGACCTGCTGCATGTGCACTACGCCATCCCGCACTCGGTGAGCGCGATGCTTGCCTCGCAGATGCTCGGTGGCCGGCTTCCGTTCATCACGACGCTCCACGGCACTGATGTGACGCTCGTCGGCGCCGACCCGTCCTACCTGCCCATCACCCGCTTCGCCATCGAGAGCAGCCCGGCGATCACCTGCATCAGCGCCCACCTGCGCGAGCAGGTCGTGGAGGTGTTCGGAATCGACCGCGAGGTGAGGGTGATTCCGAACTTCGTCAACGGCGACATCTACAGGCCGGCCAGCGACCCTGCGTTGCGCGCCCGCTACGCGGGTCCCGACGAGATGCTGCTGGCGCACCTGTCCAACTTCCGGCCAGTCAAGAGGATTCTCGACTGCATCGAGACGTTCGCGCTCCTGGCTCCGAGGGTGCCGTCACGGCTCCTCATGATCGGGGACGGGCCCGACCGCCAGGCCGCCGAGCGCGTGGCGGTGAAACGCGGTGTGCGCAACCGCGTGCAGTTCCTCGGAAAATGGAAGGGCGTCGCATCCCTGCTGGGCGTCACGGACCTCCTGCTGCTTCCGAGTCAGATGGAGTCGTTCGGCCTGGCCGCGCTCGAGGCCATGGCCTGCGGAGCGGTGCCGGTCGCTACGCGCGTCGGCGGCCTCCCCGAAGTCGTCACCCACGGGCACGATGGCTTCCTTGTGCCGGTCGGGGACACGCGTGCAATGGCGCGGGCGGCGGAGTCGGTCCTCCGGTCGCCGGCCAGACTGCATGAGATGCGGGTCGCCGCCCGTCAGACCGCGCTGTCGCGGTTCGGCAGCGAGGCGGTGATCCGGATGTACGTGTCCCTGTACGAATCCCTTGTCGGGCCGGGATAGAGGAGCTACGCCAGTCCGACCAAGGGGCTGGTGCTGTCCCCGAAGACCTCGGGGTCCTTCACTCCCATCAGATGCATCATCGCGAGGTACAGGTTGCACAAGGGGGTGTCGGGCCTGGAGCGCAACCGCCTTCCGGGTCGCAGGGCGCCCTTGGCCCGGCCGGCAAGGATCAGGGGAAGATTCGACGGATCATGGACGTTGCCGTCCCTCAGCGAGGAGCCGAACATGACCATTGAATTGTCAAGGAGTGTGGAGCCGCCCTCGTCGAGGTTGCGCATCCGATCAAGGAAGTACGCGGTGTGCCTCATGTGCCAGTTGATGATCGTCTCGTACATCGCACGCCGGTCGGGCTCGTTGCGATGGTGGGAAATCCCGTGGAAGTTGCCGCTCACCCCGTCCAGGAACGAGAAGTCGCGGGCTGTCTGGGCATCCCCGAACATGAATGTCGCCACTCGGGTCGTGTCCGTCCAGAACGCGAGAAGCAGGATGTCGAGCATCAGGCGCACGTGCTCCTCGTGGGAATCCGGAATGCCCGGCGCAGGACGAGCGACGCCCAGGTCCCCCTCGTTGACCCACCGGGGCTGGGGAGCCATGGCGGCCTGAAGCCGCGCCTCAACGGACCGTACGGCATCAAGGTACTCGTCCAGCTTGAGCTGGTCCCTGCGGCTTCCGCGACGCCTTAGCGAACTGGCCTTGTCAAGGACCGCGTCAAGAATGCTGGACTCGTCCCTGTGGGCGGACGACACTGCGGGGCCGGCGCCGGGCCTGCCCGTCCGGAACAGACGATCAAAAGCCAGACGGGGCACGATCTCCTTGGCCGCGGGCGAATGCGGGTCCCGCCACGAGATGTACGAACCCACGATGCGGGCGAATCCTCCCCCTATGTTGTCCACTCCGGTTCTCGGCGCGTCCACGCCGAGCTGCACCGACGGGAGCGGCGTGCGATGCCCGATCTCGGATGCGATCAGCTGGTCGACCGAGGTCCCCCCTGTGTCGATGTCCCGCCCGGTGGACCGCTCGACGTAGCCGCCAGACAGCCACGCCGGAACCTTCGCCCAGTGGCCGTTGCGCCCGACCGCGTTCGCGTTCCAAAGGTTCTCGAGCAGCAGGAACTCGCTCTTGAGCGGCGCAAAAGGGGCCAGGTGGGGCGTGATCTCGTAGTCCTCGCCATCGCCCGGAGGGAACCAGTGGTCGGGCCGCACGCCGCACGGCATGAACAGGAAGGCCAGACGCAGCGGAGGCTCCGAAAGGTTCCTCGATCCGCCGCCGGCGGCCGGAGCGAACGACTCCAGCCACGGAATAGCCATGCTCACGCCCGCTGCGCGAAGGATGTTCCTTCTTGATAGCGGCTGCCTCACGATGGACCTCTTGGGCCGCCCTCAGCCTATCACAGAAGGGCGCGGGCGGCGGACGAACCGGGGCGGCTCAGGCAAGGATCTTGTGGAGCACTTCGCCTGCCACGTCGGTGAGCCTGTAGCTCCGTCCGTTGTAGGCATACGTCAGGCGCTCGTGATCGAGACCCAGCAGATGGAGAATCGTTGCGTGGAAATCATGCACGGAGACCTTGTCCACGGCCGCCTTGAACCCAAGCTCGTCGGACTCGCCGTAGGAAACGCCTCCCCTGATGCCGCCTCCGGCCATCCACGCCGTGAAGCAGTGGGGGTTGTGGTCGCGGCCCGGCTTCGAGGTGCCGATCTGGGCGACGGGAAGCCGTCCAAATTCCCCGCCCCAGATTACCAGCGTGTCGTCAAGCATGCCGCGCTCCTCGAGGTCGGTGATCAGCGCTGCGAACGGCTGGTCGGTCTCACCGGCGAACTGGGAGTGGTTGCCGAGAATGTCGATGTGTCCATCCCAGGCGCGCTGGTTCTCCATTCCGCCCGAGTAGATCTGGATGAAGCGGACGCCGCGCTCGAGCAGTCTGCGGGCCATGATGCACTGACGGGCCACGTGTCCGCACCGCTCGCTGTGCAGCCCGTACAGCTCCTTGACGTGGGCGGGTTCGCTGTCGACGTCGAGTGCCTCGGGGGCCGCGGACTGCATGCGATAGGCGAGTTCGAAGCTCTCGATCCGGGCCGCGAGCTCGCGCTCCAGCGGGTTGCGTTCCAGGTCCGCAGAGTTCAGCTCCGCAATCAGATCCAGCTGCGATCTCTGGTGGGCCTCCGACATTCCCGCCGGAGGCTGCAGGTTCCGGATCGGATCGCCCTTGGGACGAAGCCACGTGCCCTGGTATGCCCCCGGAAGAAAGCCCGCACTCCAGTTGTTGGCGTTGCCCTTCGGCAGACCGCGGTCCTTGGGATCGGACATCACCATGAATCCGGGCAGATCATTGCTCTCGCTGCCCAGCCCGTAGGTCACCCACGATCCCAGGCTCGGGAATCCCATCCGCGTCTGTCCGCTGTTCATCATGAACAGCGCAGGGGAATGGTTGTTGGAGCCGGGAACACCCGAATGGATGAATGCCATGCGGTCGACATGCTGCCCCAGGTGGGGAAAGATCTCGGACACGAGCTTGCCGCTCTCGCCGCGTGGAGTGAACTCAAACGGGGACTTGAGCAGCGCACCCACCTCGCGCGAAAAGAAGCCGGTGAACTTGTCGAAGCCATCGAGCTCCTGCCCGTGGCGCCTGGTGAGCTCGGGCTTGTAGTCCCACGTGTCCACCTGGCTTGGCCCTCCGTTGATGAACAGCCAGATCACGCGCTTCGCCTTGGGCGCGAAGTGCGTCGGGCGCGGCGCCATCGGGTTCAGCGAGCGGTCAGGAACGGAGGAAGCCCCGAGGAGCCCCTCCTCCGCAAGGATGCCGGCGAGCCCGAGCATTCCGAAGCCCATCCCGCAGCGGCCTAGCAGCTCGCGGCGCGAAATCGAGGGCTGGTGGGGGGATTCTGTGTTGTTCATATGTCTCACCGGAGGTACAGGAATTCGTTCAGGCTCATCAGCGACTGGCAGTAGTCGACGAGTGCGAGGCGACCCGGATCGGTCTTGCCGTCGGCGGCGTAGAGCTGCCGCTGGTGTTCCAGGAAGGCCACTCCCCGCTCGGCTTCATCCGGTTCCGCCGGGCGCGCCAGTGCCGTGCGGTAGGCCTGGTCGACCGCCTCTCCCGGGTCCAGGCCGGCCAGCCGCCCTGCGAGACCCTCCGCATAGCGCCGCGTGGACGGGCTGTTCAGAAAGTGCAGCGCCTGCGGCGCAATCGTTGTCGATGGCCGGCGGCCGATTCCCACGAGATGCTCCGGCCAGTCAAACAGCATCATGGACGGAATCAGCTCGCTGCGCTTCACGAAGAAATAGATGCTGCGCCGGGGCATGCTCTCGTTCTGCGCGCCGGGGCCGTGCATCTTGGGGTCCAGCATGTTGGACACCGTTAGCATCGAGTCGCGAATGGCCTCCGCCTCCAGCCTTCTCGGCGTCCAGCGCCAGCGGAGGCGGTTCCCGGAGTCGACGGCCGCCTTGGATTCGTCCCCCGACGACTCCAGCATGTAGACGCTGCTGGTCATGATCATGCGATGCAGCCTCTTGAGCTGCCAGCCGTTCTCGACGAGATCCCGGGCCAGCCAGTCCAGCAGCTCAAGATGCGTCGGACGCGCGCCCATCACGCCGAAGTTGCTGGGAGTCGCCACGATCCCGGTGCCGAAATGATGGTGCCAAAGCCGATTGACGATCACCCGCGCCAGGAGTGCTCCTGCGCCGTGCTCGGTGTCCGTCAGCCACCTGGCCAGGGAGGTGCGCTGGAATCCGCTCCGGTCCCATCCGGGCGGCGGGCTCGCGTGCCATCGCGGGGTTGATGCGCCGCTCCGGTCCAGAACCGGCAGGACGCGCGGCTCCGCCGGCTCCAGCTTGAGACTCGCGTCACCGCGCTGCAGAACGTACGTCTGCTCATAGAAGTGCGGGTAGCCCTTCCCGTTGGCGTTGTGACGGGGATTGGAATATCCCTCTGCGGTCGCCTGGATCTTCGTGAAGGACGTCAGCGGAATCCGCTCTTCGTGTTCCCGGATCGCGGCGCTCGCCTCGCGCCACCTGTCGTCCCGGCCGGCATACTCCCTGAGCAAGGCGGAGCGATGAGCCTCGGTGAGACCGCCCGCCCCTTGCGCCGCCAGCGCCGCCAGCGCCACGCCAAGTGCCTGGGGCATGCCCTCGCCGACATCGAATTCCGGCTCTTCCGCATCCGTTACGGAAAGCCGCAGGCGCCCCAGACTGAAGTGCGAGTTGTAGCCGAAATCCAGCTTGATCCCCAGGCGGACACCGTCATCGAACGCATGAGGCTCCTCGAAATCGAAAACCGCGGCGTGGTCCGAGCCGATCTCCGCGAACGGAAGAGCCCAGCCGCTCCTGTGGTTGTTGTCGCTGATCGCTGCGGCGACGGACGAATAGTCCGCATTCAGCTCCGCCGTCGCGCGGGCGTTCCGAAGCTTGAGCGTCGCGGGTTCCGATGACAGGTCCGAGAGGGGTTGAGCCTTGACGGATACGATTCCGAGCATGAACTCCCCGTCATGGGATCGGCCGGGACCGTTGAACGGCAGGGTCGGGTGCGTCAGCGCCTCCACCCGAATGGCCTTGATGCCGCCGGCATGCAGGTCGGCCGACAGCTCGTACCGGTCGAAATCCACGTTGTCGCCGCTGAACAGGATCGAGGCGTCGTCAAGCTCCTCGGTCCTGGCCCGACTGGTCGACTCGATGTCGGTGACCTTGAGGACCCGCCAGTCCCGACCACTGGCACCGGGAGCCCCGTCCCGGAGCCACTGCTCGAAGCCGTCGTCTTGCAGGCGGCTCTCGATCTCCTCGCGCTCGGCCCGAAGCTCCTTGCGCCGATCCTCCCACTTGGCCTTCTCCCTCCGGAATCTCCCTGGTTCGGGTTCGTACTCGATCTGGGTCCTCGTCGTGCGGCCGAAGACGGCGGCCATCCGGTAGTAGTCGCTGGCCGATATCGGATCGTGCTTGTGATCGTGGCAGCGCGCGCAGCCGACGGTCAGCCCGAGCATCGCGGTGCCGAGCGTCCCGACCATGTCGTCGAGCTCGTCGTAGCGCGAGATCTCAAACTCGGCCTCGGTGATTTCTGTCGGGAAGGGACCGTGCCCCATGAAGGCTGTCGCCATCAGGGCGAGCATGTTCTCGGGTTCAATCTCGTCGCCGGCCACCTGCAGCCTCACAAACCGGTCGTAGGGCATGTCGCGGTTGAACGCCTTGATGAGAAAGTCCCGATAGTGGTACGCGAACGGGCGGTCGTAGTCCTCCTCGAATCCGTAGCTCTCGGCGAACCGCGCGATGTCCATCCAATGCCGCGCCCAGCGCTCTCCGTAGTGCGGAGACTCCAGAAGCTCGTCGATCAGGCGCTCATAGGCGCCGGGGGCGGCGTCCCGCACAAACTCCTCGACGCGCTCGGGACTCGGCGGCAGGCCCAGCAGGTCGAGAAATGCGCGGCGGATGAGCGTGGGGCGGCCTGTGGGCGGATTGGGACCGATTCCCGCGGTCTCGAGCTTTGCAAGGACGAACCGGTCGATCGGCGTTCTTGGCCAGCCCCCGTCCTCCACCGGGGGCGGGCCGACGTCCGAAAGCGGCCGGAACGACCAGAACACCTCGTCGCCATCCGCCTCCGAGAGCGCCTCTCGGGACCCGATGATCGGCTCGTCGTACGGGGCGCCGAGATCGATCCAGCGGGCGACCGCATCCACTTTGGCGGACGGGAGCATGTCCTGGCCGAAGGGCATGAACGGCTCCCGCTCGTGCCGCAGGACAGCGACGAGCGGGCTTGACCGGGCCGAGTCGCCAACCTTGCCGCTCGCGATCAGCGATCCCCGCGACCTCAGGTCCAGTCCGCCCATGACCTGGCCATCCCCGTGGCAGGCCAGGCAGTTCCCGGCGAACAGGGGCCGGACTTCGGCCTGAAAGATCTCCAGGCCCCGGGCCATGCGCTCCGCGTGATCGTCGCTCTGCTGCTGTGCCGCCGCGGGCGCGGTGATCAGGCCGAGAACCAGAAGCAGCCGCAGCCCCCTCCTTCCGTCCCAGGCCATCGGGCGCTCTTCGGAGTTCACGGCGATGCCCAACCGCAGCATGGCGCTTCCAGTATAGGGACGGCCGGCCGTAGCGGGAAACCCCGACCTCCGCACTTTCCGGTCCCGCCCGGACCCGCAGTCCCGGACTCGCTCCGCCCGGGTCGGAAGGCCTGTGCCGGCGCCCGCTACCGCCCGTGACGCTGCGCCTCACCCGCCGCTCTCAGAGCCCGCCCCTCCCCGTCGTCGGTCTCCACGAACCTGAAGGGCTTGCTCAGCACGATCTCCCGAATCAGACTGCGGGCCCCGAACTCCGACCGCCGGATGGCTGCGGTGATCTCCTCGATGACGCACTCGTCCCGGTCCTCAAGGGATCTCCCGAGAGCGTAACCCAGCAACTTTCGCACCACCTGCCGGACAATCTCGTCCTTGCGTTCCAGAAGGAGCGCGCGGAACTCCGACGGACCGTCGAACGCTTCGCCGGAAGGCAGTGTTCCGGACGCGTCCAGCGGACGCCCGGCGTCGTCGACGTCGCGCCACCGTCCGAGCCAGTCGTAGTTCTCGAAGGCGAGGCCGACGGGATCGATCACGTCGTGGCAGGCCGCGCAGGTTCGGTCCTGACGGTGCTCGTCCAGCATTTGACGAACGGTGAGGTTCCGCTCCTCCCTCTCTTCGTTCTCGAGCGCCGGAATGCCCTCGGGAGGCGAGGGCAGCTTCGTTCCCAGCAGGGTCTCAAGAACCCATACCCCTCTCAGGACCGGACTGGTCCGCTCGTAGCTCGCGTTCATCGCGTGGACCGCACCGAGGCCGAGCAGACCGCCGCGCCGGCCTGCGAGCGATTCCACCAGCCGGAAGGCGTCGCCCTTGACGGCGTCGGGCATCCCGTAGTGCCGGGCGAGGCGCTCCGTGAGATAAGTGTAGTCCGCGCGGAGGAAGTCCAGCACGCTGCGATCCTCGTCGAGCATTCGCTGAAACAGCAGCACGGGCTCCTCCCGCATGTCGGCCGCGATCCGCGGCGTATAAAAGTGCTGGATATCGTTGAGTGTCGGAGCAACCCTGCCGCCCACATCCTTGGTCCCCAGCCACTGTCCGATGAAGCTCCTCGCAAAGTACCGGGAGCGCGGGTGGCCCAGAAGACGGTCCACCTCGCCGGACAACACGTCCTCGTTGGCGAGTCGACCTTCGTCCGCAAGGTGCCTGAGTCGCGAGTCGGGCATCGAGCCCCAAAGAAAATACGACAGTCGCGTCGCGAGCTCGTGGTCTGAGAGCGGCTGCGCTCCCGGGCTCTCGGGAGCCGACTCCAAGCGAAATAGGAAGTCAGCGGAGACCAGAACCGCCTTGAGCGCCACGCGCACGGCGACCTCGTAGGGATCGCCCCGTCTCATGGCTCCGTCGAACAGAGCCAGGTACGGCTCCTCCTCGCCTGCGGCCGGAGGCCGGCGAAAGGCCCGTGCCAGAAAGTCGCGCAGCAGCCGAGACGCCGCACGTCGCGGGGCAAGAACGGCCTCTCCCGGTTCGCTGCCGAACAGCCGGTGGTGGGCCGCCAGCTTGGCCGCATCCGGCGGCAAAGTCTGCTGGCGGATGTCAAGGGACACCAGGCGGAGCGGCACGCTGCCCTCGGCGAGCGCAAGGGCGATCGAGCGTGTTCCGCTGCTGACAGGGATGGTTCTCCCCCGCTGCGCGGCCTCGGCGGCTGACCAGCTGAACCGGAGCCGTCCCGCGACCCCGCCGTCCACAAGAATTTCGGCGACCGGATTCGAGTCCGGGGACGGGGAGCGGATCCACGCCCTGAACTCGTAGTCCCCGTCCTCGTAGAACGACACGTCGGTGCTGAAGGAGTCGCCCGCGCGCATTTCCACGGAATCGTGCGCGTCCGCCTCCCGGCCCGGAAACAAGTCTCTCGCCACGAACGCGCGGCCCAGGGGAGGCACCACGATCACATGTTCCAGCACTCTGGCGGCCACCTCCAGATAGCGCTCCAGCAGCATGGGAGAGAAAAACAGTGTCTCGCCGTTGTTGTCGAACCCCTCGCCGCCCGATCCGTCCACAGGGAAGAGCTCGGCCACATCGATCCGAAGACCAAACAGGTCCTGCACCGTGTTCTCGTACTCGGTTCGATTCAGCCTCCTCGGCACAACCGGCGAGGCGTGCTCGCCGAGTTCGCATGCGGTTGCACGCAAGGTCTCGTCGATCCAGGATGAGATGCGCAGCCTGTCCCCCTCAGACGGCTGCGGCCCCGACGGAGGCATGGTCCGGTTCCGCAGCTGCATCGCCACATTCCGCCAAACGCTTCGGTCCTTCGCGACGTCGGCGGAAGACTGCGCCCGTAGGAAACGGATCCGGTTGTCCGAATCCGCGGAATGGCAAGCCTGGCAGTGCTCCTCGAGAACCGGGCGGACTTCCGACCGGAACGTGTCGGCGGACAGGGTAGCCGGAACCAGACCGAGGCAGGCCGCAGCAAGGCCGCCCACGTATCGCAGCTGCAGCCGACACCTTCCGGAACTCTTCACGACCTCACCCCCGGAAATGCCCGCGCAGGGGACCCTGCCCGCAACGCTCCCGGATCTTCTGCCGCGGCGGCGGACTGTCTCGGGGATGTCCCTGGTCCCGCCGCCATTGATCGTAAGCGCTGTTCGCCCCGGAAACTGGCCGGACGCGCAACTGGCACGAATGAGAATAGCACTTGCCGCGTGAGCCTTGAGCCGTCGGCATCCATCGTCAGGGCCGCCAGGTTTGACAGTGCAGTTTCCCAGTGGTAACTTGATCCCTTAATTCCCTTGGGCCGACTTCAATCGCGGCCGGGGATCAGCGCCATGGCTGAACCCGATGGCCAGTCCCGTTTGCGGCGAACTCCCCTGAATCGGATGCACCGGGAGGCGGGAGCCCGCATGGTCGGCTTCGGCGGTTGGGACATGCCCGTCTACTACGCCGGCATCGTTGCCGAGCACAAGGCAGTGCGCTCGGGCGTCGGGCTGTTTGACGTGAGCCATATGGGGGAAATCGAGATCCGCGGGCCCCAGAGCGTGGATCTAATCGATTCCCTGTGCTCGAACCGGGCGGCCAGCCTGCTGAACGGCCAGGTGCAGTACAGCGGGCTGCTGAACCGCCAGGGCGGCTTCGTCGACGACCTGCTCGTCCATAGGATTTCCCCGGACCACTATCTGCTTTGCGTGAACGCGGCGAACCAGGAGGGGGACTTTGCGTGGATCCGCGACAACAACGAGTTCGAGGCCGAACTGGACTTTGCGAGCGAGCGCTATGCGCAGCTCGCCATCCAGGGACCGAGCGCGCTGGCAGTCGCAAGCCGGCTCACCGACGTCGACCTTGCGGGGATGCGATACTACTGGTTCGCGCACGGCGACTTCGCCGGCGTTCCGGCGATGGTTGCCCGCACCGGGTACACCGGAGAGGACGGCTTCGAGGTCTACATTCCACCGGCTGCGGCCGAGCACGCCTGGCTGGCGATCCTGCGTGCGGGCAGCGGCGAATCCATCCGCCCTTGCGGACTGGGCGCGCGGAACACGTTGAGGCTTGAGGCGGCGATGTCCCTGTACGGCCATGAGATCGATGCAGAGGTCACCCCGTACGAGGCAGGCCTCGGATGGATCGTCAAGCTTGCCAAGCCGGCGTTTCTTGGCCGCGAGGTGCTCGCCCGGCAGGAGGCCGAGGGAGTGGACCGCAGGATCGTGGGGTTCGAGATGAGAGGCCGCGGGATCGCGCGGGACGGCTACCGCGTGCTGGTCGACGGCCAGGCGGCCGGCCGCGTCACGAGCGCCTCGCCAGCCCCGCACCTGGGCAGGAACATCGGGTTGTGCATGCTCCCGGTCGAATTCTGCTCGGCCGGCCGGTCCATCGATATCGAGATTCGCGGGCGGGCGGTTGCGGCGCAGATCGTCAGACTGCCGTTCTACAGGCGCAAGAGGAGCTGAGCCCAATGGAGTATCCGGCGGAGTACCGTTACACTCGCGAGCACGAGTGGGTCAAGATCGACGGGGAGGCCGCGGTCGTCGGCATCACTCACCACGCCCAGGACCAGCTTGGCGACGTCGTGTTCGTGGAACTGCCGGAGGTCGGCTCAAAGCTGCAGGCGGAAGGACAGTTCGGCGCCGTCGAGTCGGTCAAGGCCGTGTCCGACATCTACGCGCCGATCAGCGGCGATGTGACAGAGGTCAATTCGTCGCTGATCGATGCGCCGGAAAAGATCAACGACGACCCGCACGGCGAGGGCTGGCTCGTGACGATGACGATTTTCGACCGCAATGAGATCCAGGCCCTGATGACGGCCGGCCAGTATGCGGACTATGTGGCGGCCGAGACAGGCGGATAGGCGAGGATCGCCCCTTGCGCTACCTCCCTAAGTCCCAGTCCGAACGCGGGGAAATGCTCGCCGCGCTTGGTCTGAGTTCGGCAGAGGAGCTGTTCGCGTGCATTCCGTCTTCGCTGAGGCAGGAAGAGGCGATCCGGATCCCGCCGGGCCTGTCGGAATACGAGATCCGCGACTACTTTGAAGGCCGTGCGAGGGAAAGCTCGCGCGGCTTTGCGTGCTTTCTGGGCGCCGGAGCGTACCACCACTTCCGGCCGGTCGTGGTCGACGCCATCGCCACGCGGGGCGAGTTCCTTACCGCGTACACCCCCTACCAAGCGGAGATCTCGCAGGGAATCCTGACCTCGATCTTCGAATTCCAGACGATGGTCGCCCAGCTGACCGGCATGGATGTCGCCAATGCGTCGATGTATGACGGTTCAACAGCCGTGCCGGAGGCGGGAATGATGGCCGTGCGGATCACTCGGAGGGAACGACTGCTCGTCGCACAGACCGTCCACCCCGAATACCGGCAGGTGCTCGGCACCTACTACAGACATCAGGATCTGCCCGTCGGGACCATCGCGTACGACCCGCAAGCCGGCCGGGTCGATCTCGAGGATCTGGAATCCAGGCTCTCCGGCGACATCGCGGCGGTCATCATTCAGTCCCCGAACTTCTTCGGAGTTGTCGAGAACGTTCCGGAGGTGGCGGAACTCGTTCACCGGCACGGCGCCCTGCTGGTGGTGGTGGTGTCGGAGGCCGCCTCGCTGGGCCTCCTCGCTCCGCCCAGGGAGGCCGACATCGTGGCGGGGGAACTGCAGTCCTTCGCGCATCCGCCCAGCTACGGCGGTCCCTTCGTTGGCATTCTGGCCACCAAGACCAGGCACATACGGCAGATTCCGGGCCGGCTGGTGGGCCAAACGGTTGACTCGCAGGGCCGGCGCGCGTTCTGCCTCACGCTTGCGACCCGGGAGCAGCACATCCGTCGGGCGCGCGCAACCTCCAACATCTGCACCAACCAAGCCCTGGTCGCCCTGATGGCCACGGTGTGCATGACGCTGTTCGGGAAGCGCGGACTGCGCGAGCTCGCCGAGCAGAATCTGGCCAAGGCACACTACCTTGCGGACGCGATTCGAGCCGCCGGAGCCGAATTGCCCTTTTCGGGCCCCTTCTTCAATGAATTCGTCGCGCTCCCGCACGGGCGCCCGGGAAGCGAGGTCAACCGCGTCGCGCTCGACTCCGGGATCATCGGGGGTCTCGAAATGGGCGACTTCTACCCGGAGCTCGAGGGGGCCCTGCTGGTGTGCGCAACGGAGACCTCCACGCGCAAGGCCATGGATCGCTACGCGAACTGCTTTGGAGATGCGGCCAATGAGTAGGGTGCGTCTCCACCAGACCCAGAGCGAGGCTCTCATCTTCGAGCGGTCGTCTCCCGGGAAGGTGGGCTACCAGCTGCCGGCCCTCGACGTGCCGGAAGTGGATCCGGCGGCCCTGCTTGGCGCCGGAAGCGTGCGGGACGACATCGACGGATTCCCGGAGGTCAGCGAAGTCGAGGTCATCCGGCACTTCACCCGGCTCTCGACGTGGAACTACGCCATCGACCTCGGCATGTACCCCCTGGGGTCCTGCACGATGAAGTACAACCCCCGCCTCAACGAGGCGGTTGCCCGGATTGAGGGCATCATCGACGCACACCCCTATCAGCCCGAGTCCCTGGCCCAGGGCATGCTGGAAATCCAGCGCACTCTGGAAGGTCACCTGGCCGAGATCACCGGGATGGACGCTGTCACGCTGCAGCCCGCGGCCGGCGCGCACGGCGAGCTCACGGGTCTGCTGCTGGTCCGGGCCTACCTCGAGTCGCTGGGAGATTCTCGCCGAGTGGTGCTGACCCCCGATTCCGCCCACGGCACGAACCCGGCGACAGCGGCGATTGCAGGCTATCGGGTTGTTGAGATCAGGTCCAGCGAACGGGGCATGATCGATCTGGCGGCACTGGAGGAAGTGGTCGACGAGTCGGTCGCCGCGCTGATGGTGACGAACCCGAACACCGTCGGCATCTTCGAGAGCGACATCGCGCGGGTCGCCGAAGTCCTGCACCGGCGAGGGGCCCAGCTCTACATGGACGGCGCCAACATGAACGCCCTGGTCGGAGTCGCGCGCCCGGGAGACTTCGGCGTCGATGTGATGCACCTCAACCTGCACAAGACGTTCTCCACCCCCCACGGAGGCGGCGGCCCCGGCGCAGGCCCTGTCGCCGTCATGAGCCACCTCGAGCCGTTCCTGCCGGTTCCACGGATTCGGGAGACTCCGGACGGCCTGCGGTACGACCGGGACCGGCCCCACTCGATCGGAAGGGTTCGGGCATTCTACGGGAATTTCGGCGTGCTTGTCCGCGCCCTTGCCTACATCCTGGCTCACGGCGGCGACGGTCTTCGCAATGCCACCGTGGATGCCGTGCTCAACGCCAACTACGTCAGAAAAGGCCTGGAAGGGCATTTCGACCTCCCTTACGACGCTCCATCCATGCACGAGTGCGTCTTCAGCGATGTGAGACAGGCCGGGAAAGGCGTGAGGACCGGCGACATCGCCAAGCGGCTCATCGACTACGGCTTCCACCCCTACACCGTCAGCTTTCCGCTCATCGTCCGAGGCGCTCTGATGATTGAGCCGACCGAGACGGAGAGCAAGCATGAACTGGACGAGTTCATTGCCGCCATGCAGGCGATAGCCGAGGAGGTCGAGACCGACCCGAATCTGGTCCGAAAGTCGCCGGCGTCGACCCGCACAAGCAGGGTTGACGAGACACGGGCCGCCCGGAGGCCGGTCGTCATCTGGAAGGACGGCCAGTAATCCGACCCCGCCTATCCGCCACGAATCACGTCCCGCGCTTCGGAATCGTGGGCGCGGCGGCCGCGCCCCCCCCCCCCCGGGGCGCCCACCCCCCCCGGGGGGGAGGGGCCCCCCCGCGGGCCAAGGCGCCGCCCCGTTGCCGGTTTTCCCCCCGGCCGCCCAAAGTTGAGACC
>JAPPMB010000122.1:36045-62389 GCA_028819255.1 Bryobacterales bacterium
CCCCCCCCCCCCCCCCCCCCCGGCGGGCCGGGGGGGGGGGGGCCCCCCCCCCCCCCCCCGCCGGGTCCGCCTACGCCCCGATGCGGTAAGGGGCCGCCGCGCGGGTAACGGCGACGACCGTTGGCCGGTTGACCGCCGGTCCGCCGAAAGTGGAGACGCGCTCCTCGCGCGAGCTGCCCTCGCCGGGGTGCTGGATGGAGACGAGCATCAGGTCCTGGTCCGTGTTCACGATGACCGAGGCACACTCGGCACCCACCACGCCGCTGAAGATCTGGCGGTTGTAGCCGCGTTCCGGGCCTTCCGTCGGAACAAAGAAGATGCCGTCGTTGATTGCAATGCGCCTCGGCTGGCCGTCCGTGGCGATCAGCATGTTGCCTCGCTGATCAAAGCCAAGATTGTCGGGATTCGCGATCTTGCTCACCTTGCTCGTGTCGAAGCCTGCACAGTATGCACCCTGCGCAGGGTCGGACGGGTCGCCGCAAGGCATGAAGATCTGCCACCGGAACGTCGTTGCGCCGTTGTCGTCGCCGTCTTCAACAATTTCGACAATGTGGCCCATCGAATTGGGGGCGCGTGGATTGGGACCGTTCTCGCTGCCCGCCTCGCGCCGCGTGTTGTTGGTCAGGGCGACATAGACCTTGCCGGTCAGCGGGCTGATGTCGACGTCCTCGGGGCGGTCCATCTGCGTCGCGCCGGGCAGGTCGGCGGGCTGGCGCGTGAACAGGAGAACATCGGCCTGGCTGGTGAATCCGTCGCCGGCGTTGAGCGGTCCCTGGTCGTAGACAAGCGGCTTCCATTCGCCGGTGCCGTCGTCGTTGAACTTTGCGACGTAGAGCGTCCCGCTGTCGAGCAGGCCCCGGTTCGCCCGGCGGTTCCTGGCGTTGTAGGCGCCGTCGGAAACGAACTTGTAGACGTACTCGAAGCGCGCGTCGTCACCGGAATAGACCACCGCACTGCCGGCCGTCGAGAGCGTTGTGGCTGCCGCCTCATGCTTGAACCGGCCGAGGGCGGTTCGCTTGCGCGGCATCCAGGAAGCCGCGTAGGGATCGATCTCGACCACCCAGCCGAACCTGTTGATCTCGTTTGGCTCGTGGCTGGGGTCGAAGCGAAGCTGGAACCGCCACCAGGGACGCCGGCCGCCCTCCTCGCGGACGCCGAATCGATCGCTTGCAGCCTTAGCCATTTCGTGGGTCACGGCATTGTTGTTCGCGAAGTACTGGTCAAAGTTCTCCTCGGCGGTGAGATAGGTTCCCCACGGAGTTACGCCGCCGCCCCAGTTGTTGAAGGTTCCGTTGACCATCGTGCCGGTGCGGTCGGAGGAGGTCACCAGCAGCGGGTCACCGGCCGCCGGACCCGACATCATGATCGGCGTCTCCCCGTGGATGCGCCGATTGAAGCCGCTGTAGCGGTAGAGCCCGAAACGGTGGTTCTCTTCGCGAGTCACCCTGCGCGAGGCGAGAAACATGGACACGCCGTGCGCGGCGATCTCGTAGTCCACCTGTCTCGGGGTGGTGTGGTCCGCCGAGTAGTTCGGGAACATCAGGTCGGGGTTCGTGTACTCGTGGTTCACGCCGACAATACCCGAATGTCGGATGTTGTCGAACCACGCCACAAAGTCGCAGTTGTAGCCGACCTGCCGCCGCTGCGCGGCAGGATCCAGGTCGTTGGGGTCCAAGTCGGGCGCGTCCGGCGTTCGGGGGGTCGCCCCACGCCGCCAGGGCTTTCCGGGTGTATCCGTCGGGTACGCCGATCTCGTCATCCGCGCTGCCCTTGATCGGGGAAAACGTGAGGCCGTTCTTCACCTCGGCACCCTTCAGGTTGGCCAGCGATCCGATGCAGAAGAGCGGCGCCCAGGCTCCGCCTCTCAGAACGGAGCGACGCTGCAGGCGGCGCTCAAGCACCTCATGGAACGTGTCGCTGCAGGAGCGGCGAGGCTCGCTGCCCTCGAATCCGACGTCGCCGGACAGGAGAAGTGGTTGCATAGGCTGGGGTCTGCTTTCGAACTGGACCTCCCTCCTCCGGGAGGTTCCGCCCCAAGTTATCCGCGAAACATGACGACCGATTGACGATCGCCTTACGGTTCCGCTACACCCTCTTTACGTTCTTGTGACAGCTCTCGCAGCGGGCTGCGGAGGGGCCTGGGCCCGGAGCACGTCGGGTGCCTTTGGGCGTGGTCGAAGGCCGCCGCGCAGGAAGGCACTGGTCTAATGAGGACTCATGGAAACAACGGTCCTGCTCGACGGCGGAGCCTTCTTCGAAGGCCCTCGCTGGCGCGCGGGAAGGCTCTGGTTCTCCGACATGCACGGTCGAGAGGTCATGACCGTCGACGAAGCCGGCAAATGCGAGACCGTGAATGTCGTGCCGAACCGGCCATCGGGGCTGGGATGGCTGCCCGGCGGCGAGCTGCTGGTCGTGTCGATGACCGACCGGCGGTTGCTGCGTGACGAGGACGGAACGCTGGTCGAGCACGCGGACCTAAGCGGCTTCGCCGATCACGAATGCAACGACATGGTTGTGGATGCCGAGGGCCGCGCTTACGTGGGCCACTTCGGATTCGATCACTTCTCCCACGCCGGATTCCGGCCGGCGAGCCTCATCGCGGTCGAACCGGACGGCGAGGCGCGGGTCGTGGCAGAGGATCTGATGTTCCCGAACGGCGCGGTGATCGCAAACGGCGGAAGCACGCTGATTGTTGCGGAGAGCTATGGCCGGCGGCTCACGGCGTTTGACATCAGGCGAGACGGCTCCCTGGATCGCCGGAGAATCTGGGCCGAAATCGGCATGGCGCCCGACGGCATCTGCCTGGACGCGGAAGGCTGCATTTGGGTGGCGTCCCCCACGGAGCGGGCGGTGGCGCGAATCCGGGAGGGCGGCGCGATTGCGGACCGCCTGGACCTCGGGCGCAGGGCCATCGCCTGCATGCTCGGAGGATCCGACCGGCAAACGCTGTTCGTGCTGACGTCGGAAACGACCCAGCCGTCGAGGGCGTTGGAACTGCGGAGCGCCCGAATCGAGACCGTGCGCGTAGATGTGCCCGGGGATGGCCGGCCGTGACGCGCATTCCCGGAGCCGGATGGCCGGAACGGTCCCGGCTCCGAAACGGAAACCCGAGACTTCGAAGGGAGGATCGGCCATGGACCTGGTAGGCGCCTACCGGCTCAGCCGGTGCGAGGTGCGATGGTCGAACGGCGAGGTCGACTTCCCTTACGGCCCGAACCCCGAGGGTCTGCTGGTCTACACCGCTGACGGCTACTTCACCGGCCATGTCATGCGGCCGGACACGCCGAGGCTGAGCACCGGCGCGCGACATGCGCCGGCCGAGGAGACCCGCGCAGCCTTCCTCGGCTACATCGGGTACTACGGCACCTATGGCGTCGACCGGGAGGACGGAACCGTCACGCATCGCGTCCTCGGCAGCTGGCATCCGAACTGGGTCGGGACCGACCAGGTGCGGCACTTTCGACTCGCCGGCGCCGATCTGGTGATTGAAACGCCGGCCATCGCTTCCGGGGGCCGGTCCTACCGCACCCGCCTGGTCTGGAAGAGAAGCGGCCTTCAGGAACCCAATGAGAGTGACCGAATCGTATAATGATCCGTCGCGCCAAGGCACCGGTTCCGGGCATCCTGGCGATTGGAAGGGCACGTTCGCATCCCGGTCTCCATCCGGGATCCCCGAGACCATATGAAGATTACGTCGTACCGCACTCAAGTCGCCTCTCCGGGAAAGCTCCTTGATCCCTCGGTGGAGCCGATTGCGGCAAGAGGCGCCAACTTCGTGACGCTCGAAGTGCAAACCGATGCAGGCATTGAGGGGATCGGCTACGCCGGGTTCGTCCATCCGGCAATCCTCAAGGCGCTGCGCGAGACCGTCAACGCCCTAGCCGACTCCATCATGGGCGAGGATCCCAATGCCGTCGAAGCGATCAGCGCGCAGCTCCTCGACCTCGGCGGCCACGGCGCACCGGCGGGCATGGTGACCTCCGCGGCCGCCGCAATCGATCTCGCTCTCTGGGACATCAGGGGCAAGGCGGCCGGCCTGCCGGTTTTCCGGCTCCTGGGGGGCTCATCGAACACGGTCCGGGCCTACGCCAGCGGATACCTGTGGCGAAACTACAGCGGAGACATGCTTGCGGCCAAGGGCGAGGAACTCGTCGCCAGCGGTTTTCGCGCGATGAAGTTCAGAATGGGCGCGGAGGAGCGGCCCGAGGCCGAGGTCAGTCGCATGCGGTCGCTGCGGGAGGCCGTCGGCGACGGCATCGACCTCATGGTCGACATCAATCAGGGCTGGGATGTCGATCGGTCGATCCGAGTGGGCCGGGCAATGGAGGAATGCGGTCTCTTCTGGCTGGAGGATCCCATTCACCACCAGGACTACGGCGGACTGGCGCAGATCGCCGCCGCCCTGGACACGCCGATCGCCACGGGCGAGTACCATTACGGACTCGCGCCCTTCGCACACATGCTGGAGCGGGGCAGCGTCGACATCGTCATGGTGGACCTGCTCCGGGTGGGCGGCATCACCCACTGGATGAAGGCGGCCCATCTGGCGGAAGCGTTCAACAAGCCTGTCGTGAGCCATCTGGCTCCGGAATTCCTTGCCCACTGCGTCGCGGCCTCTCCCAATGGGCTGATCGTCGAGCACATGCCCTGGGCCCTGCCCCTCTTCAAGGAAGAGATCCGGATGGTCGACGGAGACATTGTTCTCTCCGAATCCCCCGGACTGGGACTGAGTTTCGATCAGGACGCAATCCGACGGCTCCAGCCCGAGGTCTGATTGCATCGGCGGGCCTTCCGCCTCCGGCCACGCCGCGTCACTGCGTTTGGCGGCCGGATCGGGTCTAGTGCATGATCATCCCGCCGCAAACGTTGTACGCCTGGCCTGTGATCATCCTTGCGTCTTCCGAGGCGAGGTAGACGGCCATCGGCGCGATGTCCTGCGGAATCAGGATCTTGCCCATGGGCGTCATCTGACGCACGTGATCCTCGCGGGCCCGACCCAGCCGCCCGGAGTCGTAGTCGATCCGCTTCGCCAGCATGGCGGTCTCCACCGGTCCCGGGCAGATGCAGTTCGCCGTGACTCCGACAGGGGCGACTTCAAGCGCCAGACTCCGCATGAAGCCCAGCACCCCGTGCTTGCTCGCTGCGTAAGCGCAGCCGTGGTAGGAGGCGCGCTTGGAATTAATGGAGGCGACGGTGATGACACGTCCCCAGCGGCGCTCGATCATTGACGGCAGGACGGCCTTGGTCAGCAGGTATGGCGCCGTGAGATTCACCGCAAGCGTCAGGTGCCAGTGATCGTCGTCGAATTCGGAGACCGGTCGGAAGTTCGGGCCCCCGCCGATTCCTGCATTGTTGACCAGCACTTCCACGCGGCCGAGCCGGTCGGCAACCTCCGCAGCAAGCCGCTCCGGAGCGGCCTGGTCGGAAAGGTCGCACTGGATGGAAACTGCCTCGCCGCCCGCAGACCGGACCGCTGACTCGACCTCGTCCAGCTCGTCCCGCGTCCGGGCCGCGAGAGCCACCCTCGCGCCTTCGGCCCCGAAGGCGATTGCGATCGCGCGTCCGATCCCCCGCCCCGCCCCAGTGATCAGCGCAACTCGATTCGACAGTTTGTTCATGAGCTCTCCACCTGATGCTACGCGACGACGCCGGTCGGTCTCCCGACCTGGCGCGGAACCGGAAATCGAGGACTTGCGATCCGACGGCGTCGCCACTGAAGCCCGGATCTGCGGCCGTTTCCCGGTGTTCGCTCGTGCTGTGCGAGAATCCCAGAAACGTGGGAAGGCTACTTGCAGCCTCGCTGCTGGCTGGCGTCGCGGCTGTCGCGGCGCCTTCGCAGCAGCCGTCACCGGAGGACTCTTCCGCCAACGAGGCTCCGACGACGGCCTTGTCGGAGGCGGAGGTCGGGGATGATAGTGGGCGTACCGCGCTCAACCTCCTTGGCGAGGTGGACTCCGACGAGGGTGAGGGACGACGGAACGAGAACGTCCGCATCACCCTGATCGACAACAACGTGCTGCGCGAGTTGACGACCCGCATGGGCACAACGGCGACTGTCCCGCTCGACCTCCGAATCGAGAACCGGTACTTTGCCACTGAGTTCGGTCAGCCCCCCAAGCGGTTCAAGCAAGCGGTCGCCGCCCCGGTGTCCAAGGCCCACGCCGAACTGCGGTGGATGCATCAGAACAGCGTGACCAGCGCACGCTCGTTCTTTCAGGCCGGCGGCGTGCGCCCCGCCCATGACAACGAATTCGGCTTCACGGTGGGAATGAATGTGTGGCGCGGCGCGGCCCTGACACTCGATGGGAGCCAGGTGCGCTCGCGCGGCAACGTGAACGGCAACGTGCTGGTGCCCGCACCCGACGAGCGCACCCCTCTGGCAACCGACCCGGACCGCAGGGCCTACGTGCAACGGATTCTGGACGCCTACCCGGCCGAGCTGCCAAACCGCACGGACATCAATCCCAGGGCCTTGAACACGAACGACATCCAGAGCATCGACAACGACCGGGGCTCGATCCGGCTCCGGCAAACTGCGCGAGACCGCGACACGATCGCACTCCACTACGCCTTCACCGGACAGAAAGTCGACGCGTTCCAGCTCGTAGGGGGCCAGAATCCCGATACGACCACGAAGAACCACGTAGCCACGGCCGGGTGGAATCGGAGCTGGTCGCCCGCGACAACGACCGACTTCACGGTCGCCTACGAGCGCGTCGGCAGTCTGCTCGTCAGCGAGGAATCGTCGGTGGGGCCTCTCGTCCTGACCGGGTTCGTCGTGGAGTTCCTCGGTCCCAGTTCCAACATCCCCATCGACCGCGCCCTCAACCGCATCACCTACGCCGCCCGCGCGGAGCATATTCGCGGCGACCATGCGCTGACGGTCGGCGCGGAGATGACACGAAGGCAGGTCAATAGCTCCGAGGCGGAGAGCCATCGCGGGCTCTTCTTCTTCCGCAATGACTTCGGGCGCGACGCGATCACCAACATCCGCCTCGGCACGCCGAGCGTCTACCGGGTGGCCATCGGCAGCATCCACCGGGGCTTCCGCAACTGGGCGCTGCAGTATTACGTCGGCGACAGATGGAAGGTCTCGGACGCCCTGACCATCGACCTAGGTGTGCGCTACGAGCCAGTCACCGCCCCCACGGAGGTGCAGCGCCTGACCCAGATTCCCTACGACTGCGATTGCAACAATCTGGCCCCCAGATTCAGCTTCGCAGTGCGACCCGGCGGCAAGCTGGGCGTCCTGCGCGGTTCCTACGGGATCCACTACGGCCAGATTTTCGACGTGACCTACGGCCAGTCGCGGTTCAGTCCCCCGCAGAACATTAACATTGCGCTGCAGGCGCCCGACCTGGCCCGGCCGCTCGCAAGGCTGACGCCCTCGGACTTCGACCCAAACGCACGTTCCACCGTCTTCTCAATGGATCCCGAGCTCGCCACACCCTACTCCCACCAGTACGGTCTGGACTGGCGGTTCGGCCTTGGGGGCGGCTGGACGATCAATCTCGGCTACGTGGGCAGCCGCACGCACAAGCTGCTGACGATGTGGTACACCAACCGCGCCCAGCCCGTGGAGGGGATTCCGCAGACCACTCGCACGGTGAACCTGCGGCGGCCGGACCCTCGCTTCTTCGACAACCGGCTGGTGCTGAACGGATCCAGGGGCTACTTTGACGCGGCAAAGGCCGTCCTGACGATTCCCAACTGGAGAGGTCTCAGCATGGAGGCGTCGTACTGGTGGAGCAAGGCGGTCGATCTGGGGAACGACTTCTCGAACACCGCCTCGGGCAGATCGGGCCGGCTGGGAAGGAGCCAGTCCGAGTTCAATTCCCATGCCGAGATGAGAGCGGTCAGCTCGTTCGACCAGCCGCACGCCGTGCTCCTCAAGTCAACCTGGGCGCTGCCATCCGGTCGCGGGCGACTAAAGCGCATCGCGGGCGGCTGGACGCTGAGCTCAGTCGTCCTGGGAAAGTCCGGCACTCCTTTCGACGTCATTGCGGGCTCAGACGGCCAGGGCTTTGGGAACGTTGACGGATCTCCGGGCGACAGGCCGAACCTGCTCGACGCAGGCGTTCTTGGCCAGTCAGTAGACGATCCGGACACCTCGTCCGGACTCCTTCCGGCGTCGGCCTTCGCATTCATCCAGCCGACCGACAGGGCCGGCAACCTCGGACGCAACACCTTCCGCAAGGACGGGATCTTCAATGTCAACATCGCGCTGTCGAAGGAGTGGACACTTCCCCGCGAGGCGTCCGCGCGAATCCGGGCCGAAGGCCTCAACCTCTTCAACCATCCGCAGTTTGCGGAGCCGGGCCGTGAGCTGACCTCCCCGAACTTCGGCCAGATCACCAACACACTCAATGACGGCAGGGCCTTCAAGTTCAGTCTCGAACTTGCCTTCTAGCAGCTCGCAGGCCCGGCTTTCCCGCACCTGGGGAGATCATCTGGGAATAGGGCTACGATGGAGGCTCGATGAAGCTGTGCACCTTCGAACACGCCGGCACAAGGGAGGCGGGCGTTCTGCGCGACGGAAAGATCCTGCCGGTCAGCCAGGTCAACGCAAAGCGGGGAGCCGACTTCCCCACGGAGATGCTTTCCCTCATCGAGTCCGGGGCGGGCCACGCCTTGCAGGTGCTCGCCCAAGGCCTCTCCGCCGAAATCCCGCTCCACGAGGCGGCGCTGCGCATTCCCTACTCGAATCCCGGAAAGGTCTGGTGCATCGGCTTGAACTACAAGTCGCACGCCGAGGACCTGAGCGAGGTGCAGCCGGAGGAGCCCGGAAGCTTCATGAAACCCTCCTCGTCGTTCTTTGAGCCCGGCGGCGCGATCGAGTTGCCCCCGGAGGATCTCACGCAGGAAGTGGACGCTGAAGGCGAATTGGCCCTGGTATTCGGCAAGCGATGCAGGGACGTGTCGCTGGAGGAGGTGCCCGGTGCGCTGTTCGGCTACACGACGGCGCTGGACATGACGGCGCTGGACATTCTGGCGCGAAACACCCGATACCTGCAGCGGGCCAAGAGTTTTGACACATTCTTCTCGTTCGGGCCGGTCATCGTCACGATTGACGAAGTCGAAGACGTCAACACGCTGGACGTCCAGACACTCCACAACTCGAAGGTCTTCTCCCGCGATTCCGTCTCGAACATGAAGCACAGGCCGTTCCAGCTTGCAGCGTTTCACACTCGTGTCATGACGTTCGAGCCCGGCGACATCCTTTCCACCGGATGTCCCAAGGGCGCCAGGATTCAGCCGGGCGACACGGTGGAAGCCCGTATCGACGGAGTGGGCCGGCTCACCGCCTCGGTGACAAGGAGACCGCCTGCCTGATCCGAGCCGAGAATTGTGTGTTCTAATCGTCGAAATGAGTATCGAGATGAACCCACCTATCAAAAGAAATCGTAGAATTTCAGGCTTGGAACAGTTTACCGAAGGACAGTTTATCGAGAGGTCGCTGAGCCCCACCTTGACTGAAGTCCTCTCGGAATACCCCGCGGTGATGTTGCTTGGGCCTCGGCAGTCTGGTAAGACGACGCTTCTATTGCACGAACTGCGCGGAACGTTCGATTATGTATCGCTAGACGACTTGAAAATGAGGAGACTTGCTAATTACGACCCACGCAGACTTCTTGCAGAGCATCCTGATCCGGTAATCGTTGATGAAGTCCAGCATGCGCCGGACTTGCTTTCCTATATCAAGCTGAAGATCGACGCTGAGCGTCACAAGCGCGGTCGCTTCATACTGACTGGATCACAGAATCTGCTGCTAGCTGGGTCGGTAAGCGAGTCTCTTGCCGGACGCGTTGCTATTCTGGAACTGCTCCCCCTGTCTCGACGGGAAATCGAGGGGACTCCTGAAGCGGAACTGCCTTGGGAGCAGAACTCTCCGCTCAAACAGAAGGCCCGTCTCTCGTTCAGACAGTTGTGGGATGCATTCCTGACGGGAGGGTATCCGGAACTTGTGTCAGTTCCAGGATTGGACGTCACTCGCTGGCATTCGAATTACGTCAGAACCTACCTTGAGCGAGATGTCCGCAGCATTGGGCATGTCGGTGATCTGATGCAGTTTCAAGGATTCATTGAAGCGGTAGCAGCACGCAGTGGACAACTGTTCAACGTTGGGGAAGTCTCGAGGGATCTCGGCATCTCAGCCAAAACGATCAAGGCGTGGCTCTCCATCCTAGAGGCGACGTATCAAGTGTTCATTGTTCGTCCTCACTTTGAGAATGTCGGCAAGCGGCTCGTCAAGATGCCGAAGGTATACTTTGCAGACACGGGGACGCTTTGTTTTAGCACAGGACTCAAGGATCCAGATCATGCGGCGGATGGTCCTATGGGAGGCGCCATCCTCGAGACGGCCGTGCTCAGCGAACTCATGAAGGTGCTTTCGCGAGGCGGCATCCGCCCGAGAGTCTATTTCTGGAGAACACAATCCGGCGAGGAAGTGGATTTCCTAGTTCAGATCAATGGCCAGTTTGTGCCCATCGAAGTCAAGAAGTCTGGGACGCCCACTCCTCGCATGGGCACCCAGATCAGGGTGTTTCAACGCGCCTTGGGTCAGAAGGCCCGGCATGGGTACGTCATTCATCCCGGGGATCTGCGGATTTCCCTAGGGGACGGAGTCACGGCCTTGCCGTTCGCGGATCTCTAGGATGCCACCCCCTTGCGCGCCCTTGGCCGCCAGCGTCAGCCATGTGAGAGACTCCGCATGGTGAACCGGTTCATCCAAGCTTCAGAACACTGCGAATGTCGATAGGCTCGCCACCTTTCTCGAGCCTCCGATGTGCCGCCTCGGGGATGCGAGAGGGGATTGGCGACTCCTTCGCGAGCCAAGGCCCGCCAATCGCATCGGAGACCGGCCTGCTAGGGCTGGACGGGACTTACGCTAACTTCCCGGAAACGGACGATCGACTTCTCATCGTGGTTCTGCAGACCGATGTAACCGGCGGCCGGGCGCGGTCCCCGCTGGGGCTCGAACCACCGTTTCCTCTCGGGCACATCCTGTCCCTCCACGAACTTATTCACCAGGCTCCCGTTGACCTCGATCCGGGTCGTCTGGCCGACAATGGAGATCTCCATCGTGTTCCATCCGTCGTCGCTGGGAGGAAACTCCTTTGCCGGCGACAGCGAATATATCGAGCCAGTGCGGTGGAACTTGTCGGCCGTGTCCTGGATCTGCACTTCGTAGCCCTTGTGCACGGCGTACCACGGGTCGTGCGCGGGTACCGGGATTCGGATGAACACCCCGGCATTCGAATCCGGCGACTCTGGCTTGTAGACGACGCGGAGGACGGAATCGCCGATCGGGCGGCCGTCGTACACAAGCAGCCCCATTCCGCCCGCTGTCTTGAGGCTCCCGTCCTCGACCGTGAACTCGCCCTTCCCCACATGGCGCCACCCTGTCAGGTCGGCCCCATTGAACAGCTGCTCGGGCGGCGGGCCGGATGGTGCGCACGCCAAGAAAATAACGCCGATCGAAACGGCTAAGATCTCCCTCATGGCGCCTACCACTATACAGCGCTGGGCATCGGGGACTGAGCCGCCCAATGGCGGGCGGCAGGAATCGGTCGCGGTCCCCATGAATGGCCGCGCCGCGCCGTTGGATATGGTGGGTTGATGGAGGAGATCACCGGCCTCGGCGCGGCGGAGCTGGGCCGTCACATCTACCATGGCGAGCTTACTTCGACCGAAGTCGTCGAGGCGCACCTGGCCCGCGCCGGGCAGCTCAACCCCGGGATCAACGCCATCACGGACTTGCAGGCCGACCGGGCACTTCGGCTGGCTGCCGAGGCTGACAAGGAGTGGCTCCGCAAGCGCCCGTCGGCCCCCCTGCACGGTGTCCCGTTGACCATCAAGAGCTCGATTGCGGCCAAGGGCTTCCGCTACGAGTGCGGTTCTCCCTTGCGTCGCGGAGAGGTGGCTGCCAGCGACGCGACCCTCGTCGCTCGCCTGAAGGCCGTCGGCGCGATCGTCATCGGCTCGACCAATGTCCCGGAGTTCCTGATGGCCTACGAGACCGACAACGCCGTCTACGGCCGCACAAACTCGCCCCTCGATGCAGAACTCACTCCGGGCGGCTCGAGTGGCGGATGCTCGGCCGCGGTGGCGGCCGGATGCTCGGCGGGCAGCTTCGGAAGCGATGGCGGCGGTTCGGTGCGCGTGCCCGCGCACTTTTGCGGTCTGTACGGCCTGAAGCCAACTCCCGGTGCGATTCCCAGGACGGGACACTGGCCCGGGGTCGCGGGGCCAGCCACGGTCCTCGCAGGCGTCGGGCCGATCACACGGACCGCCGAAGATCTCAATCTCTTCCTCTCGGTGACGGCAGGATCCGATCCGGGAGACATTTCATCGCCGCCGTCGCGACCCCGGGAGCTGCCCGAGGGCGAACTCGCCCGTGAAGTCAAGGTGGGCTGGTTCGATCACGCATGGAACACTCCGGCCACAACAGAGACCTGCACGGCCGTGCATGACGCTGCGCTTGCGCTCCGGGAGCGAGGGTTTGACGTCGAGCGAACCGCCCTTCGGGGCCTGGAGAGTGCTCCGAAAGTGTGGTGGCAGCAGTTCGGGATCTGCCTCCGGACGCTCATCGAGAGCTCGGTGCCCGGCGGCTACCGGCTGCACCCGCTTGCTTACGACGCGATGGCGTCCCGTGACGAGGAGTCGGCGACTGGCTACCGGGACCTGCTGACGGGATGGGTGCAGCAGGACCATTTGCGGCTCAAGCTGCAGGACCAGATGCGGGATCGGCAAGTTCTGCTGTGCCCCGTGGCTGCGGTCCCGGCGTTCCGCCACGGAGAAAGGTCATGGTCCGTCCAAGGAGAAGAGGTTGGGTACCCGGGAGCGTTCGTCTACAGCCAGGTCTTCAACTTGCTCGGCGTTCCCGCGGCGAGCGTGCCGGTTGGCTCGTCAGCGACCGGGCTCCCGATCGGAGTCCAGGTCGTGGGCAGGCCGTGGGACGACTTTCTCGTCACCGCGGTCGCACAGGAACTGGAATCGGCATTCTCGAACGCCTGACAGCGGTCAGGCCCTGCCGATGTAGCTGCCGTCCGATGTGTTGACGCGAATCACCTCGCCCTCCTTGATGAAGGGAGGCACTTGGACAACAAGGCCCGTCTCGGTCTTGGCTGGCTTGTTGACGTTCGTCACCGTCGCGCCCTTGATTGCGGGCTCCGTCTCCACGACCTGCAGATCCACCGCGGACGGCAGGTCCAGATTGAACGGAACGCCGTCCAGAAACTGGACCTTCACCACCGTGTCGAGAATCATGTAGTTCACCTGGTCTCCCAGTTGCTCGTCCGTCAGCTCGATCTGCTCGTACGTCTCGGTGTTCATCAGGTGATGCGCACCGCCGTCCGCATAGAGGTACTGCATCTCCTGCGATTCCAGCATGATCTTGTGCAGGAAGTCTTCCGAAGAGAACCTCGTGTCGACCATCGCTCCCGATCGATGGTTGCGCATCTTCGCCTGGACGAATCCCCGCTTGTTCCCCGGCGTCCGGTGCTCGGCCTTGTGAACGGTGCACACGTCACCGTTGTGCCGGACCACCATGCCGGGCCTAAGCTGCGTTGCCTGTACGTTCAATTCCGCCCCCCTGACCAGGATTCGAGTGGCGCAACCCCGGGCGCCGAATCGATCTCATTGTATCCATCGGAATAGGCCCCACTGGCGCGGAATCAGTCTCGACGCCTTGCAGGCCGACCGCCCGGACGGACCTGTGCCGGTCTGCCCGTCTTCGCCACAGTTCGCCCGAGCCGCAAGGCAAGACGCTCCCGTGCCGCGCACAGGATTCACCCCAATGCCGCCAGGCGGCGGTCAGTCGAAGGATCGGCCACGCCTTTCGAACTGCGCGGGCCGGAACCACCTGCCCAATGCGGAAGGGGTGCAGGCTTGCTGCTCCGGGGTCGTGATCCGGACCCGTCGCAAGCGGCTAAGCGACATCCTGGGATACGCCGCAAGAAACGAGATCCGTCAGCTCGGAATCCCATTCGTGTGCCCAAGGATCCGGCATTTCCGAAGCACATGAATTCCCGGGCCGCACCGCGCTTCGCCGTGGATGGAGCCCCTTCGGAGAAAACCCGCCTTCAGACGATTGCTGCCACGGCGCCTCATCCGGACGCAAACACAGAGCCGCATCCGAATCGCTGAAGACGCGGAGCCCGGCGTTCCGCTATTGGACCGTCAGAGTATACGGGGCGATGTACATTGGACCCGAGCGAAGCCGGCCTGCATGGGCGACGATCTGGCTCCAAGCGCTGTAGAACTCGCCGACACCAGGTGCCTGGAGCAGCCCGTCCACGGCAACGTTTCGGCCCCTTGAGAACAATGCTTCCAGCGGAGAGCGTTTGAGAGGGTAGGACACGATCCTCACGGCCTCGTCCTCGCCGATCTCCGCTGCCTCCTTGACCAGCTCGATTGCCTTGACATAGCCCCCGAGTTCGTCGACCAGGCCGTTCTCGGCCGCCTGCGTACCGATCCAGACCCTGCCCTCGGCCAGTTCCCGGATTGATCCGGTGTCGACCCCGCGCCCCTCGGAGACTCGCTGAAGGAAGACCTGGTAGATCGCGTCGACGTACGTTGACAGCTTGGCTCTCTCCTCAGCTGTCATCGGCTTGTAGTCCGAATCGATCCCCGCGAACCGTCCCTTGGTCAGAACATCCTTGCTGATGCCGAGCTTTTCGTACAGCTTCCGGAGGTTGTAGCGGATCGTGAATACGCCGATCGAACCGGTGTAGGTGCCTGGGTAAGCCACGATTGACGCGTCCGGAACCGATGCAATGTAGTACCCGCCCGATGCGGCGACGGTAGACATCGACACGACGAGGGGCTTTTCCTCGGCCAGACGCCGAACATCGTGCAGCATCTGTTCCGAGGCAATGGCGTCGCCGCCGGGCGAATCAATGCGAAGAATGACACCGTCAATGTCCTCGTCCTCCCGCAGCTGGGTGAGCTGCGAGCGGAACGAGTCCGCCCCGAGCGTCGTCGGCTGAACGCCGAACGGATCACTTTGGCTCGTGCCGCTCGTGATCGTGCCGATGGCGTGCAGGATCGCGATCGTCTTGCGGCCCCTGCCCGTTGCCCGGTTCGCCTGCCCGCTGTACCGGTTCGCGCCGACCTTGGGGAGGTCTTCCACCTCGACTGCCTCGCTCAGAAGGTCATAGAACGCGTCCTTGTGCAGCTCGGCGTCCGCGAGACGATGGGTCTGCGCCTCCTTCGCTGTGAACGGCCCCTCATCCAGGACCGCCCTCCAGTGATCAGCACTCTCTCCCCTGCCCGAGGCGATGCCTTCCAGCAGCTGCGTGTAGAACTCCTCCAGCGTCTCCTCCAGGATCGCGCGGAATTCCGGTGACATTTCCTCGCGCGTGAACGGCTCCCCCGCGCTCTTGTACCTTCCGCTGCGAATCAGGTCCACCTCCACGCCCAGCTTGTCGAGTGTCCCCTTGAAGAACATGACCTCGGCGCGAAGTCCGCTGAGATTCAGATAGCTCTCGGGCTGGATCACCACGTGATCGGCCAGCGAGCCGATGTAGTAGCCCTCCCTGCTCGGGATGGTCAGATAGGCCCAGACCGGCTTTCCCGATGCCTTGAATTCTTCAACGGCCCAGCGAAGCTCCTGGGCTTTCGCCCAGCCGGAGGCCGACCAGCCGCACTCGAGGACGAGCGCCTTCACGCTCTCGTCGTCGACCGCCCGGAGAATCGTCTGGACAAGGCGGTAGAGCGTCAGGTCCGGGCCGCTCCGCCCGGTAAGAAACTGCGGCAGTTCCGCTTCAACATGTTCGGGAACGGAGCCGTCGAGGCGCACAACCAGCGCAAACTCGGAAGGAAGCCCGGAGCCGCCCTGCCCGATGATGACAGCCACACCCGCGGCCAAGCCAGCCAACACGAACACGAGCACGACGCCCGCGACCAGACCAAGAAGAAACGTGCGCATCGGTTTGCTCAAGTGCCTCATTATAGGTGCGCACGTCGGCCGGCCGCGCCGCTACCACTCGTTGTAAGGAGTGCCCTCAAGGGAAGTCTCGTCGGACCCGCTTCGCACGTCGAACAGCCCTGACTCCCCGGTCGGCCCGGTCTCGATGATTGTTTCCCAGGTGGTCCGGGAGTTGGTGATGGGATCGATCGGCACTTCCCGCAAGTAGCCCTCCTGCACGAGATCCTCCAGCGACTGCGGAGGCTCCTCCTTGTCGTAGGTGTACTGGTCGATCACGGACCGGATCGTGAGCAGGTTCGAGCGCAGGACGCTCTCGCGCGCCCGCACGATCGCCGAGGAATAGAACGGCACCGCGATGGAGACGATCGTCACGATGATCGTCATCACGACCATCATTTCCAGCAGAGTGAATCCATGACAGGGATTCCTCCTTCGGACTGTCCGTGGAGCTACCACTCGCTGTACCTCGTGCCGTCAAGAGCGATCCCGCTGCTCAACGAGTAGATGTCGAAGACGTTCCGGCCGCTCCAGCTGCGGGAGAGGGGGTCGTCGGACATCGAGAGCTTGCCCCATTCCCTTTGGCCAGTCATGGGGTCAACCGGGATCGATCGCAGGAACCGGATCGACTCAGGCGGCTCCGCGTCTTCCTCCCTGGCGAACGGATCGTTCACCCCTCCGAATCCCGCGTCTTCCCGCCGGCCGCTTCGGGAACCGAACGGATTCCGGGTGTTGCGGCCCGATCCCGATGCCCCCAGGCCGGTAGACACTGATCCCGCTCCGCCCGGCCCGCGCGTGCCGACTCCGCCCGGCGCCGCCAGCATTCCGCCCGTCTGCGGGCCAATGGGCACTCCTTCCACCAGCACCTCCAAGGACTCCGGATATCCGTAGTTGTCCGGATCCAGGCCTCCGAGCTTTCCCTCGTCCGCCATGTCCTTGTGGCGATCGATCGCCACGCGGACTTCCTGCAGAGCAACCCGCAGACGGCGCTCCTTCTCGCGCTGGATCCTGACCCGGGCCACCGGCAAGGCCATGACCGACAGGATCAGCATTAGGCTGAACGCCACGATCAGCTCGATCAGCGTCAGGCCCACCTCTCCCTGGGCAGGCGCGAGCTGCCTCGCAATGCGACGGGTTCCCCGGGAAATCCTGGTCGCCTTTGCCATGGCCGGCTACTGCACGGAAATCTCGGCTTCCAGCGGAGCCACTTCCAGAACTCTGCCGGACGCATCCCGCGGACCCGTCCCGAATACCCTCAGCTGCCCCGTTCCGGGTGCGAGACCCTCAAACGTCAGTGTAATGAGCTCGCCCCCGCCATCGGCCCCCCCGGCCCCCGGGAACCGCGAGATGTTGACGGCGGCAAGGCCGTTCGCATGACGAATGCTTCTGGAGAAGATGACGTCGCTCGCGTCCTGTCCCATCAGAAACGGCCCTTTCTCGATCGCGATGAGACGCACGACCGTGCGGTCGTACTGCACCCGCATCGGCATGCTCGCAAGCCCCGCCGCGCCGCCCACCATGAGCGACACGGTCACCTGCTGGCCCACGGTGGCCGCCACGGCAGGGGGTTCCAGAAAGAGCCGAGGACCGGTTGCCACCTGTGCGGGACCGGGCGCCGCCGTGGCGGCTGGCGGCTCCGCGCCGGGCGAGGGCGGCTGCTCCTCCGCGGGAGACGGTGGTTCCGGCTCTGTGACCGCCGCCGCTGTGTCGGGCTCCGGAGCCGACTCGGGTGCAGGCTGGTCCGGACTCTCTGCCGCTTCGCGCTCCGGCGCCGGTCCGGGTTTCGGGACCGCCTCGTCCGCCCCATCCACAGGCGGGATGGCCGGCTTGCCGTTGCCCACCTCCTCGTAGCGCAGCTGGAACACCTGTTCCGTTCCCGTCGCGATCGTCCGGAGGCTGCTCGCGTCGATCCCCGGCATGCGCACGATGTGCGGCACGAGCACGATCAGGACCTCGCTGTCGGAGCGCTGGACGTCGTGCTCGCTGAACAGCCGGCCGACCACAGGGATCTCGCCCAGGAAAGGAACGCCCGACCTGGTCTTGAACAGCTGCGACTGGTTCAGCCCCCCGATGACGCTTGCCTCGCCCTCGCGAACGCGGAGGTCGTGCTGGATCGTCCGCTGTCCGATGATCGGCTGCGAGATGCCGCCAAGATCGACCACGTCCTTGACGTTCGAGATTTCAATCTCGACACGCATCGAAACGTCCCGGTTGGCATGGATCTTGGGCGTCAGCGAGACGTTCACGCCGACATCCTTGAACTGGAACTGCGTGTTGACCAGCGGGCTGATCCCCACACCGCCGACGCCTGGCTGGAAGCTGCCGCTCGCGATCGGCACCTGGTCGCCGATCCGAAGGTCGGCCTGGTGATTGTCGGCCGTGCGAATGCGAGGGGACTGCAGCAGCTCCGTGTCCGAGTTGCTGAAAATGGCCGAAAGCATGAATCCCGGCAGCGACGTGGACCAGCTGCCGGACCCGACGTGACCGAGACGGTTCAGGGGGATGTTCGGGGCCGCTGCTGATCCCGCCGAGGAGATTCCTCCGAAAGTGACCGGAAACTGCAAGCCGTTCGTATTGCCCGACACAGGCGTGAAGCCGAGCGTTTTCTTGCGTGTCTTGCTCGTCTCGAGGACGAGCACGTCGACGATCACCTCGGCACGGGGCTTGTCCATGTCATGCACGATCTTCTCGGCGATCGCGATCTTGGAGCGGCTCCCGCGCATCACGATGGCATTCACCGCGTTCACCGTGAACATGCGCCGCATGTCGGTCAGGCCGCGGATCGCAGTGGACACCTCCGAGAGATCCTGGGGCGTGGACAGGTTGGTGAGGTACACCGTCTTGACGACCTCGTCCTCGTACTCGCGGCGCTTGTTGGGATTGTCGTTCGTCACCAGCACGGCGTTGGAGGTGAGCGGCTTCCAGAACGCCTTGGCGAGCAGGCTGACGTAGTCCAAGGCCTGGGTCAGTGTGGCGTTGCGGATCTCGATCTCGATCTGCTCGGCCGAATAGTCCGGGTCGAACAACATGTTGATTCCGGCGAGCTTGCCGATCGTCTCAAAGACCACCGTCGACTCCTCGTTCAGCATCAGGTTGATCGGCTGGTTCGAGAGGGGCGCCAATTCCGGCGGGGCAGTGATCGAGCTGACCCGAACGCCGCGCTCGTGGTGTGCGGCCTCGAGCGCGCTGAGCAGGGCCTCCGAGGGCTTGCCTGAGTCGGACGTCCTGCTCCGTTCCTCGATCATCCCGAGTGTCCGCGCGTGCTCCTGTGCCGCCACAGCCGAACCGGGATCAATGGAAAGCGCCCGCTCGAACTCTACGGAGGCTTCCTCGAAGAGGCCCTCGCCGCGCAACCGGACCCCGGACTCCACGTGCGCCTGGCTCGCGACGAACCGCATCCGGCGCTCGGCGAGGGTGTAGGTGTGGATTCGCGGGGCCTCGCGGGTCGCAAGGCTGTACTTCTCGTAGGCCTCGTCGTATCGCCCTGCCAGTTCCGCCGTCTGTCCCTGCCGGAAAAGGCTTCTGGCCTTTCGCGAGCCGGCCTCCGCCACCTGCACCAGCACCAAGCCCGCGGCAAGCAAGACCAGCGCAGAGCGGATGTGAGACCTCACGCCCACAGTTGTGGTTGGCAGGGCTTGCCCTCGTGCTGGCATCCTGAGAGAGGGAATCCGAATCCGCATTCTTGGCTGGCCCTAGAATGCAGGACGAGAAAACACTCCCGTTCGTGGAACGAAAATGGCCAAACGCAAGCGTGGCAGCAATCTCGCCGACAACCGGAGAGCCAGGCGGCGATACGAGTTCCTGGAGAAGTTCGAAGCGGGGATCGTGCTGAGCGGGGCCGAGGTGAAGTCATGCCGGGCCGGGAGGGTCCACCTGACAGACGCGTACGCGGGCGTCAGCAACGGCGAACTCTGGCTGCACAACGTCCACATCTCCCCCTATTCGCACGCCACCATCGGCAACACCGAGCCAGTGCGGCCCCGCAAGCTGCTCATGCATCGTAGGGAGATCGACCGGATCGACCGCAAGAGCCGCACCAAGGGACTCACCCTGGTGCCGACGCGCGTCTACGCGTCGAACGGCAGGATCAAGTTTGAAATCGCGCTGGCGAGGGGCCGACGGGTCCATGACAAGCGCGACGAGAAGCGCCAGGCGATCGAGAAGTCCGAGGCCCGCGAGGCGCTGGCGAGACGCCGGGGGCGCAGATAGCGCCGCCTCAGGACTCGAATCGCTCGGCGAACACGTAGAACTTGAACTTGGGAGTCGGTGATCCGACTCCCCACCGCGCGACCTTGTAGGAGACCTTCAGATAGCGGACATCGGCATCGGCGTCCAGATCGCAGAGGAGCTGCCAGACGCCGGTATAGAACTTCTGCGGGAAGCTCTTCAGCGGCTTGGCCAGCCACTCCTCCCCGTTGGCGGATCCGAGCACGTCCACGTCCAGACTCTGCTGCTCGACGACTTCGCTGATGCCGAGGGACAGCAATGCTGTGCCGCCGCCCGGACCGATCTCGACAGGCTCGCCGGAGCCGCTTGACTGCACGGTTGTTTCAGGTAGTAGGAATCCAGGGAGCATCGCGACCCACGCGGCTAGAACGCCATTTTACCACCGGCTTTCGGCTCTGGACGGGCTGCGCGGCCAGCCGGGCGACTCGACGGAATCAACGCCGGAAGTTCGGAAACAGCCGCTGGCCAGTGCGTACTAGCGGTCTCGAGGACAGGCAGAGTGGTGAATCAGACGCTCTGAAGGCGAGGAAAAGGGAAGCTGCCTCTCCTGCGATGGGGAGGTGCTGTGCAGGACGGTGGCCGCTCTTGCTCCGGACTGTCTGAGATTCAGGACGTGCGCGATGAGCGGGACGTAGCTCTAGCTGCAGTCCCTGGATTTCAAGAACTCCCCGCTGGAGCCGGCACAGCGGATGAGGCGGCGTCGGGACGGCAAGCGACACAGCCTGGCCGGACGCGACACTCCGGCACGCATGGAATCCGTGACGAGCCCAGTCTCCGCATCCCATCTTCTCTGGCAGGCTTGTCCGGGCGCGCCATGATTCCAGAACACGTTCCCAGGGCAAATCCGCCACGACGCCTCGTGACCTATCCTCAAGTCTATGCCGCCATCGCCCCGGGAGCCCCTCAGTCTTCCCGATGACGCCAATCGGCTCCTTCAGGCAGCCCAACCGATTCTTGCCCAGTTCTTCAACTTCAAGCACCTTGTCCTCGGCGGGGGAACGACGCTCTCCGCACGTTGGGGCCACCGTTCCAGCTTCGACATTGATCTGTTCACCACCAGCTTCGAAGTCACCCGCCGAGTGCACCGCAGACATGCCGAGCTCGAAGCCGCGGTCGCCAGCCATACGGGCGACCTCGAACACTTCTGCAGCCCTGACCGCGGGGAAATCCTGTTCCCCGACGGTGGCTCTGTCTCCTGGCTCCACGCGCCTCGCATCACCGCACCCGGCCGGAGCCGCCAATTCGAGCCGCACACCGGACTCGCCATGGAAACGAACGCCGAGATTCTCGCGAAGAAACTCTATTTCCGCATCTATGCGAATTACGACTACCTGCCCCGCGACCTATACGACATTGCCTGGGCGGTCACCCGCGCCCCGAGCAACACCATGGAAGCTGCCACTCGCATCTTCAATTCCCGCGACCGCCTGCTCCTCGCCAACAGCTTTCGCCACCTCTCAGCCGATACAATGCAGGCGAAGGGGCGGAACCGCTTGCTCGACCCGAGAGACCCCGAGCTAGCGCGAAACGCCATCGCTGTCATTCGCGAATACTTCCAGCGCACCTCGTCGATCAATCCAAGCCCGTGACCAACTCGTTCCCAATCAAGCTCTCCGGTCTGGACTGGCGGGAGATCGACCACTATTGCAGCCATCCCGACCAAATCAATACCCACTCTCCGACCGACGAGGAAATCATCGCCCTACAGACTCTCGACCTCCGGAAACTTGTCGACTCTCCACGCCGCCCCGCCTATGGAGACTTCGCCTATCCGGTCGCCCCGCCGCCGCTCCACCTCTTCAACGAACCCAGGCACCACGCCCGTCCTGGCGGGCTGTACGATTCCCGGCACCTGACACTCCGCTCCCTGTTGGCCCGCTATTTCGCCGGCCACCCCCATCCGCCGACAGCCAAGCAAGTCCGCCGTCTTTTGCTCGCACCCACCATTTCCCCGCTTGACCAGCCCGTCCTCTACCAGCTATTCGCTTCCATCACACCCGCCGAACTCCGCGCCCTCCAGTTCCACGAAGCCCTCACCCTTTACGAACTCGCCCGCGCCATCCACCACTCCGAAACCCGAAGGCGGGATCTTTGCCGGATTCTGCAGCAGTTCCTCCCCTCGTAATGACAGGCGCCGGCTTGCATCCGGATGCGGCTGGGCTCGTGAGCGGGTCGGCGGCCCGGAGGACACAGGCCGAGTTGCCGGAGCCACGGGGCGAGCGATTCGACATCATTGACTTCGGAAGTCTCAGGAAGCGGTTGGCCAGTGCGCACCGCTAGTTAGCAAACTAGGCTGCGGCAGCGGCAGTGGCAGCTCCGCCTAGGTGGCGTTCCCGATCATTCCCCTCTCGTCCACCGTGACCACCTCCTCTGTTGGCGTGCCTGGCGCGTATCGATCTACGATGAATCCTGTTGTTGTTCAGTTTATCTTGACCGCAATCGTCCAGTATTCTCTAGACTATATTGCTCATAATCAGCTTAGAGTTGAGTTTAATATGAGAATCACTTCTCCATGTAAAGTTTAGATGCTCTTTCTCTGTACTCGGCTTTCTAGAGTTATGTACTTATTTGGATTCCCCCAGGAGCGAATCGGAAACTTGGACCAAGTTTGTCAAGTGATGGGACATTTCGTCCCAATTTCTTCCTTTGTACGCGCAAATTGTTGATTCTATGGGGGCATCCCAGAATCCGAAATGTAGTGCCATAAAGTTGCAGTCGGGGTTGACTCCCCCGGTTTTCCGTGATGCACCGGGGGCATGTTCATCTGCCGCATCCGGATCAGTTCGCACGGCGGCAAGACCTACTTCACCTACCGGCTTGTCCGCTCCCGGAGGATCGGCGCCAAGGTCCGCCAGCGGACCCTTCTTAACCTCGGCTCCCGGTTCCCGATCCGGCGTGCGCACTGGCAAACCCTCAGCAAGCGCGTCGAGCAGATCCTCGACCATCCGCCCGCTCTCCTGCCCAGCGAGGCACCCCCTGCATTCGAGGCCGAGGCCCAGCGCATCGCCGAGCGCCTGCTGCGGGACGGAGTCCTGCTCCACCAGCCTGCCTACGGTCCTGGCCGTCGCAGAAGGCGGCCCGCCAGACCAACTTCCAGAGCGCCGACGTGGATTCGCTGCAGCTGGCGCGGCCCCGCAGCATCGGCGTGGAGCACGTCTCGCTGTGGGCCGCCGAGCAATTCGGCCTGCCGGACCTGCTGCAGGAACTGGGCCTGACCGGTCCCCAGCGCCATGCCGCTCTCGGCGTGCTGGTCGGCCGCATGGCCGCCCCGGCCTCCGAACTCGCCACCTGGACCTGGCTGCGCGAGCGCAGCGGTCTCGGCGAACTGCTCGGCTGCGACTTCGAAACCATGGGCCTGAGTGCGCTCTACCGTGCCGGCGACCTCCTGCTGCGGCATCGCGAGGCGCTGGAGGCGCGCCTCTTCTCGCGGGCGATGCGACTGTTCGGCCAGCAGACGAGGGTCACCCTCGTCGATCTCACCAACACGTGTTTCGAGGGCGAGGCCAAGGCGCAGTCGAAGGCTAAGCGGGGCCGCTCGAAGGAGGAGCGCAGCGACTGCCCGCTCCTGACCCTGGGCGTGGTGCTGGACCGGAGCGGGTTCGCGCGTCGTACAAGATTTCGAAGGAACTGCTGGAGATCGAGAGCTTTCACAGCCGCAGCGAGGGGACGGTGAAGCAGGAGCTGGAAGGGCTCTCGCTGCATCAGGCACTGCAGCTGCGGGAGACTCTGAACCGGGTGCTGGAGCACGCGGCGCGGGGTCCGCAGCGGGAGCGGCCCGGCCACTCCTACCCGCGCCGGTCCCGCCGCCCCAGCAAGAAATGGAGGAGTTGCAAGCCCGCCGATCCCCAGACCACAGAAAGACTCGCACCCTGTCTTGCCACCGACCAGCATTGCTTAACTCAATCGAAAGCCACCGCCGGCTGCAGAGCGCTACCATAGGGGACTGTGCCACAGCTACCACCTCTGGCGTTAACCGAAGGCGAGATGCGGCGTCTAGGCTATTTGGTGATCGATATGCTTGTCGACCACGCCTGCGAGCTCTCGCAGAAGTCCGTGACCCGGGCCAAAGATCGGGCTACCCTTTCGGCTCTTTTTCGCGAGCCTCCTCCGCAAGACGGCCAGGACATCGAGGCGGTTATTGAGACAGCCGGCGAGCATATCTTTTCCAACGTGATGCACGTGGACCATCCTCGGTTTTTTGCATTCGCTCCCAGCCCGAGCAATTTCGTCAGCGCGATGGCGGACGCACTGGCCAGCGGGTTCAACGTGTTCACGGGTGTTGCGCTGGAGGGCTCAGCTGCGGCGGAGATCGAAGTGACCGTACTGGATTGGCTACGGCAGATATGTGGTCTTCCGAAGCCTGCGGGCGGCGTGCTGGTGAGTGGCGGCTCAATGGCGAACCTCACAGCCCTAGCAACGGCTAGGAGAGTTGCGCTCGGCGACGAGTGGCATCATGCCACGCTCTATAGTTCCGACCAGACGCATTCTTCGGTCGGTCGGGCTGTCAGTATCCTTGGATTCCGCTCAAGCCAGCTTCGAACGATCCCTTCTGATGAGGGATTCCGGATCCAGTTGGACAGTTTGCGCAAGGCCATCCACCAAGACCGAAGCAACGGACTGAGACCGTTTTGTGTAGTTGCCAACGCCGGAACAATTAACACAGGCGCTGTCGATCCGCTTCGGGATATCGCGGACATTTGCAAGGACGAGCGGATGTGGTTTCACGCGGACGGGGCGTATGGGGCAGCTTCGCTCTTAACGGACGAGGGAAAGGAGGCGCTTCGTGGATTGGAGCTTGTCGATTCCCTCTCGCTCGATCCTCACAAGTGGCTCTTCCAGCCGTATGACATTGGATGTGTCCTTGTGCGGGACCCTCGCTGGCTGGAAGAGACTTTCCGCGTATTGCCCGAATATTTAAAGGAGGTTCTGAGCTGGGGAGAGGGAGTGAACTTTTCCGATCGCAGTCCGGAGCTTACCCGAAGATTCCGTGGATTGAAATTGTGGATGTCGGTCAAGGCATTCGGACTAGATGCATTTCGGAGAGCCGTTGCAACTGGTTTGTCGAATGCACGATTTGCCGAGAAGCAACTCCGTTCGAATCCAGTATGGGAAGTTCTCACGCCAGCCAGTCTGGGCGTCGTAGCGTTTCGCTACCACCCAGTCGGCCGTTCGGATACCGACCTGAACCGCATAAATCTCGCAATCAGCCAGCGCTGTGTTGCCGGAGGCTTCGCCATGGTCGTGACAACCGAGCTTCGGAACCAGACCGCCTTGCGCCTCTGCACGATCAACCCGCGCACGAGCACGGAAGATATATCGGACACGATCCGCTATCTCGAACGTGCTGGTGCCTCGGCCAGCTGATCGCCTGGTTGAGGCTGATAGACGCTTGGCGGAAAGGTACTCTCTCATGGAACGGGAGTTCACGTCGGCATTCGAGTCAGCAGGTCCGCCGGGTAACCAGTTCCACGCGCCGACGCCGCTGGAACCGACCGCGAGATCCGGTTCTCCGCGGAGGCCGCGGTTTCGACTGAAAGCCGTTGCCATCGCCGGCACAGGCGTAGTCGGGATGGGCTCGATCGGTTTAAGTGGGTAGAGACCCGGATGCGATAGCTCTGGCTTCAGACAGGTGTGTGCGTGACGAGGATGTGTATAGAATCAGCAAACAGTTCCTGGGGGTCGAGCAGTTTCACGGCCACAGCGAGCACCTTGTCGAGCAGGAGCTGTTCGCGCATTTCAACCTACTGGCGATGGCCCGCCTGCTTACCAGGCGCGAGGCACCGCTGTGCGCCGCCACGGCCGAAGAGCAGGGCCAGCCGCTGCCGCAGGCCAACTTCAAGCACAGCCTGGCAGCGCTGGCGCCGAACCTGGAGGGCCTGCTGCTGCACGACGAAGCGGATGTCCGGGAGACTCTGGATCGCGTCTGCAAGTGGATCGGGACCGGCGATCGCCGACGGCGTCCCAACCGCTCGTACCCACGGCGGTCGCTGCGGCCGTCCTCGAAATGGGACCGCCGCCGGGACAAGCAGTCCCAGCCAGCCTGATGCCGACACGGAACGGAGGAGAGACTGACGCGACTTGAGCACTCGGGGACTGTGAACCGACCGGAATCAGGCCTCAATTTGGCCCAGAGCCCTAGCCTAAGTTTGTCACCTATATTTGCAAGTCCTTTATAATCAGTAAGTTCTA
>JAPPMB010000052.1 GCA_028819255.1 Bryobacterales bacterium
GCTCCGCCGCAATCGCCAGTTCGACATGCTCGAGGTGATGGAGGCGATGCCCGATCTGCTCGGCATCGGCATCGACGAGAACACGGCGATCGTGGTCCAGGGCGACGAGTTCGAGGTGATCGGCGAAAGCTACGTCGTCATCTACGACACCTCGGTGCAGATCGACACCGGAGGCGACTTCTACTTCCTGGCCCCCGGAGACCGGTTCAACATGGCCACCCGGGAAGCCCGGCGCCCGGCGAACACGGCGCGCCCGCTCGACCGGGTTCAGCGGCGGCCGGGGGGTTGATAGAGGTCAACCTCTCGGCACCGTGAGGGCGGCGACTCAGGATGATCTCAAGGCCGCTCTCGCGGACAGGGTCGACGAGGCACATGTGAAGCTGTACACCGGCATCGTCAGCCGCGGGAAGGGAATGGGGAACATCACCACGCACTGGGCCGAGGCTCGTGGGTGCACCCGTGTCGAGGCGCTCTTCACAATACGCTTCGCTACCATCGTGCTTGAGGTCGTAGCTGGGCTACCGGCAGACTGAAGACGCGGGGTCGCTGCACATCAGGGACCTTGGCCATCTCATAGTCGCGGACTGGTTGACGACGGCGTCAACGCCGGCTCCTGCAACCGCTCCGCTCCCTCCGCCGGGCGGTCCTCGAAGTGTGACATCATCGATGCTGAGTATACGAAAATCACGATGCTCACAATACGAAAATAACGATGCCCATTGACATGCCCTGGAGATAGCCAGCGAGGAACACCTTCCGGCCGGGACTACAGAGCCGTGTTCGAGGCGTCGCCAGGCGTGGGAACCGTGGTTCGGACGACCGTGCCAATCCTGAGGCCGGCAGCCAGAGAGGATGGCGAAAGGTGAGGGTGCTCCTGGCCGATGGCCACGCGATCCTACGCGCCGGCCTGAACCCGGACATCGTCATCAGGGACCTGGCGATGCCCGGGATGCACGGAATCCAGGCGACCCGGCGCATCACCGCACTCGGACTCGGGGCGAGGATCCTGGTTCTCACAATGCACGACGAGGACGAGTTCCTCGTACCCGCCCTCAATGCCGGCGCGGCGGGGTTTCTGAACAAGTCCGTCGCCGACACCGATCTCATCGGAGCCGTGGAAGCCCTCGCACACGGCCACTCATACCTGCCCCGGCAGGCGGCTGCCCTGCTCGCGCGAAGACAGGCGCGAGACGACTCGAACCGCAGGCCAGGGCCCGGGGCACTCTCGCCGCGCGAGCTTGCGGTGATCGAGCTGTACGCGAGCGGCTTTTCGACCCGCGAGATGGGCGAGAAGCTGTTCCTGAGCCCCAAGACCGTGGACAGCTACCTCACCCGCGCCAAGACGAAGCTGGGGCTGCACAGGCGGAGTGACATCGTGCGTTTCGCTCTGGACGCCGGGCTCCTGCGAGCCGGGGGCGAGGGCTAGGGCACTCCGCCCCGCTGCGAGCGGAAACGCCGCAATCCCCCATCCAGCCGCCCTAACGTTGGACGCGCGACGGCCCTTCCTTCCGACCGCCATTCGATGCGACCATCGGTGCGCCGATGTGGACCCTTGTGAGGCCAGCGCGTTCGGCATCCGCTCGTGCGGGGGATTTCCCGGCAGATAATCAGGGGGATTTCCCCCTACAGAAGTGCAGGGTTTTCCCCGTGTCGGCGGCTGGAAGGCGTGCCGACATTTGAAGTGCGGGGTCGGATCGCCCAACCCAAGGAGGCGTGCTACCCCGATTCAGTTCCGTCCACACCCGCCCGACGAGCAAGGAGGCTGCCATGTGCGCTTAGCCAGCGTCCCGGTGACCAAGCAGGCCCGGGACGAGCAGGACCAAGTGAACACCCGATTTGGATGAACGACTGACCAGGAGGAGGCATGAAAGCGCTGCCGACCCCGGCACGGCCGCGATGGCCATGGCGGACGATCTCCCGGCCATCGGCGAATCCTTCCGCCATCGTCTCGCGCTCGAGCTGGACTTTGCGGACGACCTGGAGCCCCACCAGACGGTGACGCTCAACATCGAAGGCACCGCGACCGAGAAGCTCTCGGGTGGTGAAGTTCAGGTTCTCCTGCCGACCTTCGCGGCGATGGACGAGGCGGGCGGCGATAAGCGCCCTTCCTACCCCGTTGGCAAGGCGCTTCCCGTGCACTCGCGATGGAACCTGCCGATCATGGATGCCGGCGCGCAGTGGAAGCAGTCGGTCGATATCGAGCTTCCGGACAAGGGCTACTATCAAGTCATCGTCGCGGTGGACGCCGAGACCATCGACGACAAGAACCCCTCGGTGATCGGGGCCTACGACCACGAACGCTGGATGCTGGTCGCCGACGACGGCGGGCTCGTCACCTATTTCCTCGATCCCGACGAACTGCCGGACGGCGTGTTGCCGGAGGCGGGGCCATTCCGCAATGCCGCGCGGCCTTCCCAGGCCGCGGCCGATGGGTTCGGCGACGTGGGCATGGACGCCGACGACGACGAAGTGGAATTCAAGCTGTCTTTCTACTCGGGCGGATACCTCTACTACGCGGACGGCGCGGAGCTGTGGGTCACGTACTACGACGAGAGCGACGACGAGGCGGTCTACGAGGTCACGCGCAGCATCGGTAGCGACGGGCTGGCCGTAGTGCCCTGTCCCGCGTCCGACGAGTATGCAGTCGCCGCCGGCGTGGTGACGGACACCTACTACTGGGACGGCACCGAGACGCTCGGCTCGACGGTCGTATGGGACAGCGATTGCGGCGACACGGTGCCGATCTCGGTCAATTCCTACGCCTACATCGGGTGGAAGAACCTGAACTCCGCCGCCAAGAACATCAAAGACCACTTCGTGCAGATCCGGAGCGCTGTGGACTGGTATCTCGTCCATGATAGTTCCGGCACGGTCTACTTGCCCTCTAAGGACGCGATCTCGCTGGCCTACGACTACGCGAAGAGCTGGTGGGTCGCCGCGCACGAATACGGCCACGCCTACCACCATCGTGCCCTGGGCGGTATCCACTCCTCGGTGCCGGGGAACTGCCGCCGGCACGACATCGACGAGGCTTCCTCGTGGGAGTGCGCGTACGCGGAGGGGCTTCGCGGACTACGCCGCCAACGTCGGGACCGGAGATCCTTCCCACTGGGAGGACCTGCACTACCACGACCTTCCGCACGACCACGGGGAGATCGAGGGCAACGTCGCCGCGCTGTTCCACGACCTGATCGACTCGACCAACGAGAGCGGGGACAAAACGAGCTATTCGGCCTATTATGTGGGGCGCGTCTTCGAGTCCTGCCGCGCGGACGGGAAGCAGAGCAGGGACGTGACGGACTTCGTGTGGTGCCTCGAGAACCGCGTGGACAAGAACGTACACAAGTCCGCGTTCCCGGACGGGCCGCCCGCCCCGGGCAGCGTGTCGGAGTCCGCGAACGAGCCCGACGATTGGGACGCCGACGACATCCGCTCGACGTGGCACAAGAACGTGGGATAGGAGGAACCATGAAGGGGCTGTTCCTGGGGGCGATGCTCGCCGGAATCGCGTGTGGTGAGGCCGTCGAGCCCCACATGCCAGAGGCCGCCCCGTTCCCGTGGGCCTGCACCATTACGGTGGAGGGGGTGTGGTTTGAGGGCAATGGAGATAGCCGCCGCGAGGCACTCTATCGGGCGATGCACGTGGCGCAACCCGCGATAGACGCGGCGTGTGCCGGCCAGACCGGGGAGTGCGAGGTCGATATACACACGTACTGCCGAGAATACCCATGAACCGGCCGGTCTGGGTCGTGGTGGCCGTCGTGCTGTCTCGCGGGGTTTGACCCACAAGCTTGGCAGCTAGTCGGCTGGGTGCGGGCTCTCCGGGGTGTTCCTCGGGGAGCCCGCAGCATGTCTAGTTGCAGATAACGCCCTCGGGGCAGGGCGCGTCACCCCACAGCGCCAGCCAGAGCGCCTCTTCCTTCGTAGTTGCGCGCGTTCGCGTCAATCTCGAAGCGCCAGTACTCCCGGCACCCCGGCCAACTGCAAGGCACTTCCGGCACCCCGGGAGGCATGGGCATGGACGAGATCGGAGGCCATGGCGCACGGTCGAAACGAAGGCTCCAGAGCTTGTTGAACTCAAGATCCCAGGCCACCTGCCCTGTCGCGATTGAGCCACCGGCACCCGGGCCAGCGCTCAGGGATATGCCGACGTTGATCCGGCCTTCATCCGGCACGGAAAAGGGCTCGACCGGGAAGTCCTCGGCCGTGAAGACGCGCTCGACGGCTCCGGTGAGCTCGACCCGCGGGCCGGCGAGGCCCCGGTACTCGTCGAGGGCGTTGTACTTGCGGGGGTGGTCGCCCGGCGCGGGCAACCACAAGGTCGAACTCGAACCGATACCGAGGATGTCGCGGATGCTCTCGCACCCCGAGCACGCGAGGCAGAGCGCGAGCAGAAGGAGTCGCAGGAACATGCGGAAACGTCTCCTGCTTCCAGGAAGTCACCACAAGTTAGACAGGCAGGATTGCCGTCGCCAAGTTGTCAGAGCTTGGCGGCGGTCTGTTGTTTGTTGGAAGCGCAGGGGAAGGGATGGATGAGATGTCGAAGGATGGCGGTATCACGGTCTCAAAGCGCGCGGAGATGGTGCCCGACGAGAATGGCCACCGATGAACGCCGGCCTGCTCGCCATCGCGTTCGCCCTGGTAGCGAGCCCCCTCGCGGGCCAGCGTCTGGTACATGCCCGGGCCGGCATCAGCGTTCCAGCGGAACAACCTTTGGGGTTCATGGATGGCTCCTTCGCGGGCGGCGTCTACTTCGACCTCCAGCAGAAGAGCGAGGCTGTCGAGGGAACTGTCCATATCGGGGTACGCGCTTTCCGCGTCGGCGTGCTGTGGGCCAAACCGCAAGCGTACCTTCCGGCGATGATGCTCTTCGGCGAGCAGGTGTTCCTGGCCGTAGGCGGGGCACCGGGGCTTCGTAATTTGTCGCTCACGTTCAGCGTCATCGCGGGTGTTGGCTTCGCTGCCTCGGTGCCCCGTCGGCCGGACATTTCCTGGGGAGCGGAAGTCCTATACATGCACGAAATGACTAGTCGCCAGCCGAGCGGGTTGGCGGCCGGCCAAGTCGTCTTCACCGCCGGCATCGGTTTTCGGCCTTAGTGGCTCTTTGTCGTCACGCCAGAGCGTACGCAAGCGTTACGGTGGGGGCGGATGGGGCACTGTGAGGTTCCAGTTCAGGCGCCTGACAGCTATCGCATCACCGACATCCGCAGGACGTGGAGGAAGAACGCAGGAACGTGAGCAAGCACATGACTCCCTTGTTGGCGCTGGCACTGCAAGCCTGCTCCATCGTCGGCCTTGGGGAACCGTCCACCTTCAGGATCCAATTGGGAGGGAGCGGGACCCGCAGAGGCCTGGACGACGGCGAGGTTATCCATATCAACAACTCACCGGACGACCCGCGCGGGATGGCGGGCCTCGAAATCGAACTCTTCGGCATCGATGGCCTTCCCTCTACGATTACCGGTGCTGATTTTCGAGGCGGGCGCGAATGGGAGACCGACGTCCCGTCGTCCGGCACCGTTGGCTTCGCGGCGAGGCTCCAGGACGGCGAGCGTCACCTTGTCGCTGAAGTTGCCGGGTCGTGGACCCTTGAGCCGGAAAGCAGCTGGAGGCTCCGCATAGAGCGCATGCCGGAGCGCACGGAGTCGAGTCCGTGGTGCAGGGATCCGTGGGACAGGTGCCACCTGGTGTGGGAGGCCCCTGTCCGAGAAGACATGCGAAACTACCCCACCGAAGCTCTGGCAGTGACGCTCTTCCGCGTCTCAACGGAGGAGTCCTGCCCGCAGGGCGTCAGCTGCTTGTGACAGCTCATCCCCCCGCTGGCTCTCGAGCTGGCGGGGGGCACCGCCCCCGCCCGGCTGTCGCTTCTTGATAGGTGCGACCGAGCCGAGCAACCACGTCGATGCCAACGACATCCGCGACACTTGGCACCAGAACGTGGTAGCGTAGTAGGGACATGAGAACGCTACCCCTGCTTGCTCTGCTCGCCCTGGCGGGGTGTCGCGATGCCGTCGTTCCGGAGCCCGCCCCCACCGACCTCGACCCTCACCGTGACGGCCGATCGCTTCAAGACCGATCAGCATCCGCGGGAATGGCCCCGTGACTCGGGCAACTTTGTAGTGATTAACAACTCACTCGACGACGAAGCCGGTCTCGCCGGACTCGAGGTAGAGATCACCGATGTTTCAGATGGTCTCGTGCGAACGCATCGTTTCGACGCCAGCGACATCCAGGAAGGCATACCGCCCTACGAAGTGCCGGAAAACGGCACCGCCCACGCCCTGGTGCGGCTGACCGGGCACGGCAAGGTCGTCGCGACGGGCGTCGCTGAATGGCCCCTCAAGCCGGAGATCCGGTGGGAGGTAGAGTTTCAACGGTCCCCCTATCCGCAGGGTGTGGACATCTGGCCCTGGCCTGACGATGATCTCTTCACCAGGGCGGAGTATGGTTGTAGCTGGCGGTGGTGCGACCATCTCTGGCGCTTCGACATCAGCGATGACGCGTTGAACTATCCCGGCGAGTCGCTCTGGCTGAGGCTGTGGGCCTTCTACGACTGCCCGCCGGGTGTCGTCTGTTTCTGAGCGACAGCCCCCCGCCAGCTCGAGCTGGCGGAGGGCACGGCTCCAATCGGCAGTTGGCGGAAGCCATGGGTCCGCCTTGGTTCAGCCGATCAGGGGGTAATTACGCAAATTGCGTAAAATACGTAATCCGCGATGCGAGCGGGTTCCCCGCGACCGAGCGGTATCCGCCCCCGCAGCCGGATCTGCTTGCCGCTTCATGATGAATCGAGCCGGCAGCTTGTCTCGATATTCAGCGCGCACGTCCCGGTCTGGCCCGCACACGCCTCCGCGATCACTGGTTGGACCACCTGCGCCACGTGGAAGAGAGCCTCGCCCTGGGTGTCGCCGAAGCCTTCGTACGGAACACCGTTCACCGCGACGGTGCACGTCCAAGGAGGTGGATCGGCCTCCGGCATGTGCGGTGCGGCGGGTTCTCTACATGCTACGGCGAGCAGTGCCGCAAGGAAGAACCCTCTCGGCCCTTGAAGGGGTTGGTGACGCAGGGAAAAGACTAGCCCCCCGACCCTGCGGCCTCCGCCAGCGCCTCCAGCTCGTTGTCCAGGATGTCGCGGAAGAGCTGGATGGGAAGGGCGCCCTGAACGGGGAACCCGTTGATCAGGAAGCTCGGGGTTCCGCGCAGGCCGAGCGCGCGG
>JAPPMB010000026.1 GCA_028819255.1 Bryobacterales bacterium
GAGGTTGCCTGACAACGGCGTCGATGGCCCGATCTACGATGTTCGGAATTCAGAGTCTTGGTGCAGTTTGCCTCCGTTCGGCTGGTAGGAGGGACCAAGCACATTGGCTTCCCGGATCTCGAGTCATTGTTGCTTCACGGGAGCTGAGCGTATTGTATTCCTCCCTGAGAGCCTTCCAGCATAGGCCCCGAGCTGGCGGGACTTGGGCCTTGCTCCAAGTTTGTCATTTGGCGACGTAGAGTTCCTGTAATCTATTGATAAGAAACGGTTTGATTGAGTGAGTCTGCGCAGTCGGCACTGCACTTCGCAAACTTTGCACATTTTGGGCGTCTTTCGAGCGTATCCGGTGCCGATGGAGGCGAGGCACCATCCCAGCGGCCCGCGAGATCTCGAAGGCGGCCGCGTCCGGACGCACGTCCTGCCGGATACGGATCCGGGATCCGCGCACCTCCTGCAGCGACGTCGTGATCTGCACACAGTTGGCCCGGCGATTGCGGATCGACGCCCAGCTCAGATGCATCGCATGGTAAGCCAGCACGGCGGTCAACTGGTGCCCCAAGATCCGCCAGTCCAGCCGATGCCCGATGGGTCGTAGGCCCAAAGTCGATTCCAGATCCATTGAGCAGACTTCAGTTCCTGCAAGTCTGTCCATCGGAGGGACGGACGTCTGCAAGATCAGCGGGCGAGGGACATGATCCGGGCCGGACTGCGGATTCTTGGCCATACGCGAGAGGAGTCAGCGAGGACGGTGCGTTTCGCTCCTCGAAAAAGTGATCGCAAGCGAATTCGTGTGACACGACCCTTGGCGCGATCGGCAAGCCCCAAACTGAACCATGGTTTCCTGGCCGGTCCCGACACCGTCGGCAGGAGTTGGCACGCGATCCGCGAACCATCCGATGGCTGCGACAATTCGATGCCAGCAGCCTGTTCCGGAGTTAGCCATTGAATTCGGTTCGCGAACCACCCGGATGGCTTGCTGGGAGAATGGGCGTTGCCGGGGAAAACAGTCGGATCTTCGACACGGCGAATTCGCCGCGCGAAGTCAAGCGTTCGCCCGTCGCTCCGATCAATTCGGCAGATCTCGGAACGGTCTTGTGAGGATGCCCTCCAAGCCGTCTTGGCTCAATACGTCGCCTACCGGCGTTCCGTCACCCTGATAACGTTCTCGACCGCCGCCTCGACGTGCTCTCGACCAGGTCATCCACCGGCATGCCGTAGATGGCGGGCATCCCCTCCCGGTCGGTCACGAAGTAGAGCCAGGAACTGTCCTGCGAGAACGCCGGGTCCGGCACTGCGGCGAGGGGGTCCACCCGGTCGGTTCCCGCGACTGGGTACGGCCGGAGGCTGCTGAGATGCTCACAGAGGGTGATCTCCCGGTGCATTCTGGGAAAGAGCACGTACAGGTTGGGTCCCGACGGCCGCCGGCTCGCTCCTGCGATCGCGGACCCGTCCGCGTTCTCCCGGAACCAGGCGAACGCCGAGCAGGAGGCTTCCGTTGTCTCCTCCCTGGTTTCCGGGACGATGCTGCGGATGCTCGCCTTCCAGCCGGCGCCGTCGGCGAACCGCACGTAGCGCAGGCGCGATCCGTCGTCAACCCAGTAGGCCCGTCCCAGCCGCTCCCTGCCGCGGGTCGGGCGCACGCTCGTCCTGCCCGAGCCGTCCAGACCGACCAGCTGGAATCGCCTCCGGACCTGCTGCCAGGGACCTTCCCGCGCGTAGAGCACCTGGGACCTCCACGGGCGGAACCTGGGCGCCGCGATCCAGCGGCGCTCTTCCGCTGAGACCCAGTTGCGGCTCTTGGAAGACTGCCGCTGCATCTCGACAATCCGGACCCGGCAGCGGGGCTCGGCTGCGAACTGCGCCGCGGGGTCGGCCCGCCAGTCCTCCTCGTGCATTTCCACCAGGGCGGCGTAGCGTTCCGCCCTCGAGATGTCCATCTCTCCCGTGAGCGTCCAGCCTTCCGGACACCGGTAGTGCGTGCGCCGGTTTCCTCCACCGAGATCGGCCTGGACCAGTTCGCGGCCCTGCAGGCAGAAGAAACCCCGGTCGTTGGAGCGCAGACACGCGGCGTAGGGATGGACGGTCTCCCCGTCCGTCAGCTGGACGAGACGGTTGCGCTTGAGGTCGAGCCGGTGAAAATGGAGCGCTCCGCCGTGCTCCGCCGCCAGGAGGAGGAAGGAATTGTCGCGGGCGACGAACCGGTGGTTGTGGCCCGGCAGGTGGTGGACCACGGCGAGGTCAGTCAGCCGGAAGACCTCCCGCTCGGTGAGCCCGTCGCGGAACTCCTCGCGGGGGGTGTCGAGGCGTGTGCCCCTGGCGGCTCTCGCCCGTGCGGCGGGCGTGCCCGCCGCGGCCAGGAACCAACGACGGCTGATGCGCCGCATCAAGGGCCATGGTATCAGCAGGGCGCAGGGTTCCGGCCAGCCCTCAGGGGTCGGGCCGATCCCAGTTCACCCGGTCGACGATGGCGATCACCGCGGCGTCGATCGGGGCCATGCGGCGCTTCACCGCAGTCATCGCGGCCCACCCGTCCATCGTGAGCAGCACTGTGTCGCCGGTCCCCGCGTCAAGCACGTCGACAGCCACGAACGGAGTGCCGCGCTCCGTGCCGTCCGGGCCGATCCGGCGCACCAGCAGAAGCTTGATCGACTCGTGGGTGGGGTGCTTGTGTGTCGCAACGACATCCCCCACCACCTTGCTGAGGATCACAGCGCCACTCCGGAAACCGCGTCGACGATTCCCGTGACGCTTGCATCCGAGGGCACCTGCGGATCGAACGCGAGGCACGCCTCCCGCCGTCCCGACCAGTAGACCGTCTCGCCCGGGCCGGCTCCCACCGCATCCAGTGCCACGAGCGGCGCCCCGGCGTCGGATCCGTCAGCGGCGATCGGCTGGATCACAAGGAGCTTCACCCCTTCGAGCTGCGGATCCTTGACCGTCGCGCAGACATTGCCCGTGACGCGTGCCAGCCGCATCAGCGTTCCCCGGGGAGCACGCTCACCTTGTCCACGATGCCCACGATGGCCGTGTCCACCGGCGTGTTCTTCATGCCCGAGGCCATGCGGGCCGAACTGCCGGAGACGCAGATGACGGTCTCCCGGGCGCCCGCACCCACGGTGTCGAGCGCGACGACGTACATGTCGCGGGGCCTTCCGTCCGGAGCGACATGCTGGAGGACCAGCATCTTCTTGCCCTCCAGCCTCGGATCCTTGCGGGTGGCGACGACGTTGCCCACAACTCGCGCAAGAACCATGGCGTGCAGACTCCGATCGAAGGTCTTCGGAACGGGGCGGCCTTACTCCGCAGCCGAGATCGCGAAGATCCTGTCGAGATTGTTGTGCGGCCGCGGGATGACGTGAACGGAGATGAGTTCGCCGACCCGGCGGGCGGCGGCGGCACCCGCGTCGGTCGCGGCCTTGACGGCCGCCACGTCGCCGCGCATCAGCACGGTGACGTAACCCGATCCGATCTTCTCCCAGCCGACCAGTGTGACGTTGGCCGCCTTGACGGCGGCGTCAGCGGACTCGACCAACGAGACGAATCCGCGTGTTTCGATTAAACCGAGGGCTTCGCCCATGATTCGATTATCCTCCTCTGGCCCGGATCGCTTCCTCCAGCAGCTGGATCAACTCGTCCCGGGTGACGTAGAAACCTTCATTGTGGCCCATCGGGGCGTTGTGTGCCGGCGCGGTGACGTCCTCGGCCACGACCGGACAGCCCGGCTGCGGCGTGGCGTTCGACTGGACGCCGTATCTGCCGCGCGACTCGAACAGCTTGTCGACCTCGACCTGCGGCAGCGCCTTCGCCCCTCCCAGCATCTCTGCCACGAAGTTGATGCGTGCGAACAGCTCGACCGTTTCCATCCGGAAGTAGGCCTGCATGAGCTCCGTTCCGTAGCTGACGACCCCGTGGTTTCCCAACAGCAGCGCGTCGTACTTGGGAATGAGGGGCACCAGCGGGTCGGTGAGGGCGTCGGTGCCCGGCAGCCCGTAGGCCGCCAGCGGAATGCAGCCGAGGCCGATCACGACCTCCGGAAGGAGCGCCGTGTTGAGAGCCCGTCCGGCCGCGGCGAAGCCGGTGGACACCGGCGGGTGCGCATGGACGACCGAGTTGATGTCCTCGCGAAGCTCGTAGACCTTCAGGTGCATCTTGATCTCCGAGGTGCGCTCGAGGCGCCCGGAGATCTTGTCGCCGTTGTAGTCGACGATGATGATGTCGTCGACACGCATCATGCCCTTCGACACTCCTGTCGGAGTGCACATGACGCGCTCGTCGTCGAGGCGGATCGAGATGTTGCCGTCGTTGGCGGCGACCCAGCCCTTGTCGAAGACGAGCCTGCCGACCCGGACGATGTCGGCGGCGTGCTCGCGTTCGGTCTTGACCATGCGGAACCCCTAGCGTAGCGGTTCCGTGCGAGGGGCGGCAACAGAGCTCTTGCGGCCTTGCGCTGCAACGCACGGCTTGCCCGCGAGCAGGTCCTCGACCGTGTCCAATCCGGTGCGCGCCGAGCCCGGAAACCGGGAGGTCGAGAACATTCACGTCGTGGAGATTGCCGTCCGAAATGTGGACGAAGGCAGGGATCGAACCACGCAAGTCCATCAAAGCGCGGAGTCTCACGGCCGCCTTCGTGGCCCGGAACGAGGCCTAGGGAAAGACGGTCAGGCACAGATCGACGGTGGAGGAATCGAGTGCGTACGCAGTCTCGTTCAGATCCAGGCCGAGGTTTTCGTCCGCGTGCAGGGCACGCTTGGACGATCAGTCGCTGAGCCGTATCGGCATGCATGTGCCAGGAGCGATTGCGGTTGGCGCGCCCCAGGGTCGAGAAACGGATGCGCGAGGTGAAGCCGCCATGGTGCGGATCGGTCGCTACGGCCCCGGGACGCGGTCAGCGAACGCAGGCTCTTGCGCTTGGTGAACTGACCGGCGCCCGTGGCGCGGAACTGCTGGGAACAGGGGAGACCGCGTGAGCGGAGATTGTCATGGTACTGGGCCACGATGCACGAGCACGCCTTCCACGGCACGAACCGCATCACTTGAAAGAACAGGGTCCGACCGCGGTACACATCCAAGGCACGCCCAAGGCCTAGCGGGTGACCCAGCGGGGGCAGACGCATCCGTGCCGAGTCCGCCGCCCGCCGGAGTGGTCGCGCATTCGGCGTTCAAGTCTCGGACACCGTAGATTGCCAGATTGCCGGTAACAGAATGAAAACAGGTAACTTACAACGGGCCTCCCAAGAATCATCGCGACGCTAGGGAGGATGGGGACAGGGGTGCTGCAGCGTATTGGGACGAGTCACCAATGGGACAGCGATCCTCGCGGGACCAAAAGGATCCGCCCTCCAGCGCACTCTTTCCAACGGTGGCGGCTCGTCTCTCACTGGAAATAGGCTGGCGGTTGCGCTCGGAGCGGAGGATAGTCTACTATGCACCATTCGGAGGAACTGTAACCAATGGCATCAACTGAAGAACGTATCAGACAGCTAGCACGCGAAAACTTGGACCTTGATCACGAGATTGACTTCGATGCCAGCTTGCCGGAAGCTGACGTCTCGTCCGTAGACGCGGTCGCATTCGCCAAGCTGGTCAGTCAAGAATTCGAGGTGGAGATCTCGAGCACTAAGTTCGCCGAGTGTCCGACGCTCCGGGCACTAGCGGAGTATCTCGACTCGAAGGCTGGATAGCCTTCGGAAGGCCCCATCCGGCCGGGCATGCCGGCTGGAGGGTCTGAGCACGGGTAAGCCCGGGAGCGCGTCCGGGCATTCCGGGGTGGCAAGGCGCTGGCGATTCGTCAGGTCGAGGCCCACGGTCGGTCTACGTGCTGCCGCCAACGCCGTCTTGGGCGAGCCAATGGCTTGAGAAGCACATACGCTTCCATACACACGTCATGCCGATCTTGAGTTCGAGACTGAACTGGTGATCTGGGCAGAGCGACTGTTGGCGGATCTGACCGCAAGATGCGTGCGGCCAAGCGGCTCCGTGATCGGGCTCACGACGTTTCCGGCTGCAATGGCATGTCGAGCTGGCGTTCAAGCGCTTCAAGTCTTTCGCGGAGCTGGGGCATTCGCCTCGTCACGCCGACGAGAGCGCCAAGCCATGGCTCTGCGGCAAGCCGCTCGTGGAGAGGCCGATCGGCCACGCGAACGCCGCCTCCGTCTTGCATCTTTGAGAGACTTGGCCTTGGAGCCCATCCCAGTGTGGAGCGGCGGTTGACTTTTTCGTCGGCGCGGCCAGTGAGCCCCACTCGCCGCTGGCTGAAGCGCTCGCCGCATGGAGCGCGAGCTCCGAGGAGCCAGCCGGCCCGCCTCGACTTCCCTCGGGCTAGCGGGTGGCGTCCTTCGATTCCCCGAAAAGAGGTTCACGCCCGTGGACATTCCGACCCCAGGTTCGCTGCGAGCGTCAAATGGAGACCCTCGAGTCGATCGGTACGAATCTTGCCCGGGTGGATCTCAGATTTGCTCCCGTCCTTCGATAATCGGCGGAAGCGATCTGAAACGGACCGATGCGCACCCGCCGGCGATTCGCTTGCCCCGTGCCAATACAGTGGGCCCCGGATTCGTGCAGGACGCATCGGGCTCCCCTCGGCTGAAGCAGCTGGCAGAGTGCGTCACGCTGCCGATCGACTTCCCCTTGCACTCCACGTTGCGATGGATCGGTCGGAACCAGAAGACTGCGCTGCGAGTCCGCAGCGGGACTATGCGTCGAAGAGGAGGCTTTCCCTGCCTGTCGAAGGCTCAGGGAGTGCGGCTGCCCGCACGGCGGGGCTCGCCTGCCGCTACGTGTACCCTCACAGCAGTCTCCAAGCGCGTCAGAATCTGTGTGTAGCGAGCTGATTGGGAGCGGACTGAAAAATGACGAATCCACTTGATGGCCCAAGGGTGTCCGAAGCGACGCTTGCGGAGGCCAGCCCGCCACGACAGCAAAGCCCCCGTCGCGGCGAGCCGATCGCGATCGTGGGCATGGCGTGCCGGTTCCCCGGCGCGCCCAGCATTTCAGCGCTCTGGCGTCTGCTCGAATCCGGCCAGAACGCAGTCACGGAGGCCTTTCCAGGTTCGGGTGTCGGACGCGTGGACGAGCTCTTCTCAAGCACTGCGAATCCCGGCGGCGCCTGCCGTTTCTGCGCCTATGTCGATGAGATCGAGCAGTTCGACGCGCGGTTCTTTCGAATCTCCCCGGTCGAGGCCCAGATGCTGGATCCGCAGCAGCGGATGATGCTGGAGACCAGCTGGCAGGCCCTCGAGGACGCGGGAATTGATCCGGACCGGCTCCAGGGCAGCCGCACGGGGGTCTACACCGGGATCAGCAACGACGAATACCGAATGCTGGTTGTGGAGTCAGCCAAGCCACCCGAGGCTGCCGCATGCCTCTACGCTCTCAGCGGCACCAACCTGAACGGCACCAGCGGACGCGTCTCATTCGTGCTGGGCCTCATGGGGCCCGCGAAGGCTGTGGACGCCGCTTGCGCGTCGTCGCTGGTGTCGGTACACGACGCCGTCGCGGACCTCCAGCAAGGCAAGGCGGATTTGGCGATTGCGGCAGGCGTGCAGGCCATTCTGAACGGCCGCGTGTTCGAACTCCGTGCGGATTCGATGATGCTGTCCCCGGATGGGCAGTGCAAGGCGTTCGACGCATCCGCAAACGGCTACGTGCGGGGCGAAGGCTGCGGCGTCGTGATTCTCAAGCGGCTGAGCGAGGCCGAGGCGGACGGCGACCGGGTCTGGGGAGTGATCCGGGGCTCGGCGGTGAATCACGGAGGTGCCAGCGTCGGACTGACGGTTCCGCACACGCCAGCGTTGGAGAAGGTGATCGAAGCGGCGCTGTCGCAGGCGGGTGTCGCTCCGTCGGAAGTGGATTACTTGGAGGCTCACGGGACCGGAACGGCTGTCGGGGATCCGATCGAGCTCAACGCAGTGTCCGCTGTCTATGGCAGGGGACGCAAGGCTGACCAGCCGCTTCTCGTCGGTTCCGTGAAAACCAATATCGGCCACCTGGAGTCGGCCGCCGGGATCGCCGGTCTGATCAAGGCCGTGCTGGTGATGCAGCGCGGAGTGATTCCGAAGCACCTGCATTTCAGGGATCCCAATCCGAGCTTCGATTGGGACCGGATGCCCTTGCGGGTGACCTCGTCCATGATGGACTTGCCCGAGCGTGACGGCCGGCCGCGACTGGCGGGAGTAAACTCCTTCGGGATTTCCGGGACGAACGTCCACCTCGTGGTGGAGGAATACCGTGCCCCGGACGGGTCGCCCCGGGGGAAGCGCCAGGTTGCGGGATCGACCCAGGCTGTGCCGGTCTTGCTTCCGCCTGACGTAGGGAATCTTCCGCTGTCGCGGCAGGAGTTCCCGCGACGCGAGGCCCGCTTGCTGCCGCTCTCCGGAAAATCGGGGACCGCGCTCAGCGAACTTGCGCAGCGCTACCTCTCATGGCTGGGCGAGCACGCCGAAGAGCTTTCCGACGGAGCCGAAACCGGGGCGCGGCTGCTGGCGGACATGGCGTGGACGGCGGGTGTGGGAAGGAGCCAGTTCCATCGACGTGCGGGCGTCGTCTTCCACGATGCAGGGTCGCTACAGGAACGGCTCGGCGCACTGGCCGAAAGCGGCAACGGCGAACCATCGCGGACGGCGACCAAGGTGGCGTTTGCCTATGCCGGGCAGGGAAGCCAGTGGACCGGCATGGGAGAGGCGCTCTACCAGCGCGAGCCCGTGGTCCGGGCGGTCCTCGATCGTTGCGAGGAGGTGTTTCAGGCCGCACGGGGCACCTCGTTGCTGGACGTGATGTTCGGCCGCGTCGAAGGCGATCTGAGCGACACGGCGTGGGAACAGCCGGCCCTCTATGCGTTGGAATGCGCGCTCACGGCACTCTGGTCGAGCGTGGGCGTTCGCCCCAGCGTGGTGGTGGGACACAGCGTGGGGGAGCTGGCGGCGGCGCAGGCGGCGGGCGTGTTCAGTCTGGAGGACGGAATGCGGTTCGCCGCGACACGGGGAACTCTCCTATCGGAGACGGAACCGGGTGCCATGATGGCGGTCTTCGCCTCGCCGGCACGGGTGGCGTCGGCAGTCGCAGCGGTGGCCGCGTCCGCAGCTGGCGTTGGTCTGAGCATTTCGGCGGACAACGGCTCGCACCAGGTGGTGAGCGGCCCGGTTGCAGCAATTGACGCCGTCTCGAAGCGTTTCGAGTCGGACGGAGTCCGAGTAAGGCGGCTGAACACCTCCCGAGCTTTCCACAGCGCCCTAGTGGAACCGGCCCTCGACGCGCTGGAGGCTTCCTTGGACGGCCTGACGGTCGAGCCTCCCTCTCTCACCGTGGTCAGCAACCTGACCGGCCGGGCGGTCGAGCCCGGGCAGGCGCTGGATGGAGCCTACTGGAAGCGGCACGCCCGCGAGGCGGTGGCGTTTGCCGGGGGCGTAAGAACGATGGCGGAACTAGGTGTGGACTTGCTCGTGGAGATAGGCCCTCGTTCCGTGCTGGCTGCGATGACGGCCTCGGCCTGGCCGGCCTCGGCGGAGACACCGGTGCCGGTGGCGCTGACAAGCCTGCGCCCGCCGCCTGGCAGCGTGCCCGAGCCGGCCGGCAGCGACGGTTTCACGCAGGCGACCGCGGCAGCGTACGAAGCGGGACTGCCGATTCGTTTCGAGGGGCTCTTCGCGGGGGAGGCTCGGCGCCGTATCTCCGTACCGGGCTACCCGTTCCAGCGCGAACGCTACTGGCTCGAGAGGAACAGGCAACGACGCCCAATCGCCGGTCACGCCCTGCTGGGCATCCGGCACGAATCCGCCAGCGGCGAGATCACGTTCGAGACAGAAGTGTTCCCGTCGGATCCGGAATGGTTGAGCGACCACCGCGTGTTTGGCCGGGTCATCGCCCCGGGCGCACTCTACGGCGCCATGGCCGCATCGGCTTCCCTGGAGGAGGAAGCGGGCGGATCGGTGGTCGTGGCGGATATGCAGCTGCACAACGCGCTGGTCTTCCCGGAGGAGGACTCCGAGGAGGGCGCGGATGCCGATGGCCGGAAGGTGCAGCTTGTGCTCGATTCTCCCGGGCAGGCCAGTTCGCGGCGCGTGCAGATTTTCAGCAAGGGGAGTGAAGAAGATTGGACCCTGCACGTGGAATGTCACGTGTCGCCGCGAGCCCCGAGGGCGGAAGCCGCCGGCGCCATCGCTCTCGAGGGGCTGAAGGCGAGCCTGTCGCCGGTGGACGTGGCGTCCTACTACCGCGCGAGGGCTGGTACGGGCATCAATCTCGGCCCACGCTTCCGGACGCTCGGAAGGGTTTGGTCACGGCCAGGCGAGGCATTGGGTGAAGTGTCCTTACCCGCATCCCTCGGGCGCAACGATCTAGATGTTCATCCCCTTCTGCTGGACGGTTGCCTCCAGGTCGTGGCTGCGGCAAGGAATCCGGGCGCTGTCGAGGATGGAACGACATACCTGCCCTTCGGTTGGGAGCGGCTGTGGCTGACGGGGCGGCTACCGGATCGGGTCGTCTGCCACGTGCAGATGAGTGAGGTTGCGCGGGGAGCTGAAGCCGAAACGGGCGAGCCACCGGAGGTCCTGAGCGGCGAATTGCGCGTTTACGACGCCGGCGGGGTTCTGCTCGGCGGCTTGAGCGGGTACACGGTAAAGCGAGCGACGCGGGCGGCCCTGCTCTCTGCACATGAAGGGGTGGGAGAACTGCTGTACGAGGTCGTCTGGCGCGACCGCGACCTCGAGCCGGGAACGCGGCCCGCGGATTTCCTCCCATCTCCGGCGGTTGTCTCAACTCGTTCGGGGCTGCTCTCTGAGTATCTTTCCGAGGAAGGAGTCAGACGCGAGGACAGGAGTGCCCTGCTGGCAGACCTCGAGCGGTGGTCGCGCTCGCGCGCGCTCTCGACACTGGAGAAGCTGGGCTGGCAGCGGCGGGCGGGCGACTTCGTGGACCCCGATGACTTGCGCCAGCGGCTCGAAGTCATCGCGGATCACAAGCGACTCTTCCTCCGGATGCTCGAGATGCTTGCGAAGTCCGGGGTGTTGGAGGCGGTGGACGGCGGTTTCGTGGTGAAGGTGGGGTCGGGGGATCGGCTGCCGGCTCACATGCCGCGCGATCCGGACGGATTTGCCGACCGAATGGCCGCTCTGCACCCCCACGGTTCGATCGAGATCGGACTGTTCCGGCGATGCGGAAGTGCCTTGGCCGAGGTGCTTCGCGGTCAGGCCGACCCGCTGACGCTGCTGTTCAGTAGCGGAGAACCGACTCCGGGCGACCTCTATCTGAAGGCGCCAGTGGCACTAGCGGCGAACCGGATCCTGGGGGAAACCGTTCAGTCGCTCGTGGCGGAGTTGCCGGAGGGGCGACGCCTCAGTGTGATCGAAGTCGGGGCGGGCACGGGTTCGGCGACCGCTGCCGTCCTGCCGGAACTCCCGGCGCGGCGGTTCCACTACACGTACACGGATATCTCCGCGGGCTTCTTTGCGGCAGCGGAAACGCGCTTCGGATCCGATGAAGCGTCAATCGAATACCGCGCCCTCGATATCGAGAAGGATCCGGTGGACCAGGGCTTTGACGCTCACGGTTACGACTTGCTGATCGCTTCGAACGTTCTGCACGCGACGCGGTACCTGGATGAGACGCTGGCTCACTGCCGGGAGCTGCTCGCACCCTCGGGGCAGCTGGTCGCGCTGGAGAATCTGAGCGGCCAGGGCTGGATGGACTTGACTTTCGGGCAGTTGGACGGCTGGTGGCGGTTCGCGGACGACTACCGCCCCCACCACGCCTTGGCGGACCCCGCGGTTTGGCGGCGCGCGCTCGGAAACGTCGGTTTTGTGGAAGCAGAGGTCCTAGGAGTTGAGAAGTCCGACTCGACCGGGATCCCGGACAAGGGCGTGATCCTGGCCCGGGGGCCTGCGGAGGTGGTCGAACGGCCAGCCACCTGGGTGCTGGCGGCAGGTAGCGGCGCGGCAGCCGAGGAACTGGCGAGGGACCTTGCAGCACGCAACCAGACAGTCGTGCTGGTCCGCGGTGAAGCCCTGGAGAACGGTGAGTCGCAAGTGGAGGGGACCGGGATCATCCGGACAGCAGCGGACATGGAGCGGCGTGACTCGTGGAAGTCGCTGTTCGGGAGGCTGCCGGACGGTGCGCCGCTCGGTGGCGTCGTGCACCTGCTGGCGCTGGATGGCCACGGCCCGACCGCAACGACCGAAGAGATGTCGGAGGACACGAGACGTTCGGCGGCAAGCGCATTGGCTCTCTTGCAGGGACTCTTGGAGGCCGATGCGGCACCCGAGAAGGGCGTGTGGTTCCTGACCCGGGGCGCACAGGTGCTGGAGAGGGAGCATGACGGGGAACTGGCCGGCGCGACGCTGTGGGGTTTTGGAAAAGCTCTGGCTCGCGAAGTGCCGCACGTACGGCCAAGAATGATCGATCTGGACCCCGGGGTGAAGGCGCCGGCACCGGACTTGGTCGGGGAACTGCTGTATCCCGACGCCGAGAATCACATCGCTTACCGCTGGGGACGGCGTCACGTCGCCCGCCTCGTCCGGATGGGTGACGAAGCGGAACGGCTGACCTTGCCGGAGGAGTCGGCCTGGGTGCTGGCACCGGACCCGGGCGGCACGTTCGACAGGCCGTGCATCAAGCCCTTGCCTAGGCGTTCGCTGGAGCCCTCGGAAGTCCGCGTGGCGGTCGAGGCCGCCGGGCTCAACTTCTGGGATGTCTTCCGCTCGCTCGGCTTCATTGAGGAGGGGAATCTGGGCAGGGAGATGTGCGGCCACATCATCGACGTGGGCTCCGAGGTGTCAACCGTGTCGGCCGGCGAGCACGTGGTCGGACTGGGTTTTGGTGCGTTCGCAGCGGAAATGGTCACGCGGGAGGAACTGGTGGCGCCTGCGCCATCGGGAGCCTCGGCGGCGAGCCTCGCCACCGTGCCGAGCGCGTTCGTCTCCGCCGCGCTGTCTTATGAGCTTTCGGGACTTGGGTCCGGTGACCGGGTGCTGATTCACGCCGGCGCGGGCGGAGTGGGAATGGCGGCCATCCAGTTGGCGCAGGACGCGAATGCGGAAGTGTTCGCGACCGCGAGCGCACCCAAACGGGGGTACCTCCGCTCGCTGGGCGTGACGCACGTGTTCGACAGCCGCACGACGAAGTTTGCAGAGGGGATTCTCGAATCCACGCGCGGCGCGGGCGTCGACGTGGTTCTGAACAGCCTGACGGGAGAAGGCTTCATCGAGGCGAGCCTGTCCTGCCTGGCGCAAGGCGGCCGATTCGTGGAGTTGGCTCGGAGGGACATTCTGAGCGAGGAGGAAATGGCGTCCGTGCGTCCCGACGTGGCGTATTCCATCTTGGAACTGGATGTCTTGAAGAAAACGGAACCGGCCTGGGTCGGTAGAGTCCTCCGGCACGTGATGGAGCGGCTTTCGGCGGGACGGCTGAAGCCGCTGGTCCACAGCAGGTGGCCACTGGCAGAAGCAGGCGCGGCGTTGCGGTTCATGCGATCAGCCCGACACCTCGGAAAGATCGTCGTGACGACGCCACCGCTCGCGGGGGGTCGGTTGCGGCGGGAGAGGACCTACCTGGTGACCGGCGGTCTGGGCGGAATTGGATGCGCCGTGGCCGGATGGCTGGCCGACAGGGGGGCCGGGGCGATCGTCCTCAACGGACGACGGCCCCCGGACCGCGAGGCCCAGGAGGCGATCCGGGCGCTGCAGGCGCGTGGAATCACGGTGCGGGTGGAACTCGCGGATGTGACGGACGTTGTCGCGGTGGATGAAATGCTCGCGAGGACGGACCGCGAATTGCCGCCGCTCGGAGGGGTGGTTCACAGCGTTGGAGTTCTGTCGGACGGTGCGCTCGGGAACCAGAGCTGGGAGAGGTTCGAGCAGGTGCTGTGGCCCAAGGTGCTAGGTGCATGGCATCTTCATCGCGCGACAGCGGATCGCGATCTGGATCTCTTCATGCTCTTCTCGAGCCGGGTCGGCGTCATGGGCAATCCGGGCCAAGCCAACCACGCCGCAGCCAATGCGTTCCTGGATCAGCTTGCTGCTCACCGTCGCGCGCTGGGACTTCCGGGACAGGCCATCGCCTGGGGGCATGGTCGGATATCGGCGAGGCGGCGGAACAGCGGGAGCGCATTGAGCGGCAGAGGGCGGCGCTCGGCGGTCGTTGGTTTACACCGCAGCAGGGCCTCACGGCCATGGACGGGCTCGTGCGGCAGGACGTGACGAATTCCGTAGTGATGTCCATGGACTGGGCAGTGTTCCAGGACGCGGTAGACGACCGTCCGCCCTTCCTTGAGGAACTCCTCTCCGCCGCCCCCGAAGCCGAGGCCGACACACCTGCGCTGGCGGATGATCTGATCTCCCAGCTGCGGGCGGCGCCCGCCCGGGAGCGTGAGGGCCTGCTGGTGTCGTTCCTGCAGCAGGAATTGCAGGCGGTGCTGCGACTGCGAAGTTCGCCGGCGGCCACGGTAGGGTTCTTCGACTTGGGAATGGACTCTCTCATGGCGGTGGAGCTGAGGAATCGCTTGAACCGCGCGTTGGCCGACGAGTACGTGGCGTCGAACACGATCGTGTTCGACTATCCGAACATCTCCGCGCTGGCCTGCCATCTAGCAGAGGAATTGGCCGGGATCGAGGTTGCGCCTGTCCCGCAAGCGCGACCCGAACCCGAACCGGAGAAGCGACCGGCGGTGCGGAGCCAGGAGGATCAGATCGCGATTGTGGGCATGGCATGCCAGTTTCCCGGTGCGCCGGATCTTGCCGCTTTCTGGCGCCTGCTCGAATCAGGAGTCGACGCGGTGACGAACTCGCGGCGTGATCCCGGCCCTTGGAGCGGTGTCGCCGGAGACCCCCTGGCCGAGCAGGCTGACTACCAGAGCGGCGGCTTCGTCGAAGGGCTCGACCGATTCGACGCAAGGTTCTTTGGCATCAGGACAATTGAGGCCAGAATGATGGACCCGCGTCAACGCATGCTGCTGGAGACCAGCTGGCAGGCGCTGGAGAATGCGGGAATAGACCCAGGCCCGCTCAAGGGCAGTCGTGCCGGAGTGTATGCGGGGCTGAATGGCGGCAGCGAATACAGGGACTTGATCGCGGCCACCGGCCAGGATGCCAGCTATTTCGGTACCGCCGGCAGTGTCGCCATAGGGCGGATCGCCTTTTCGCTGGGCCTGATGGGTCCAGCAGTGCCTGTGGACATGACTTGTGCATCATCCCTGGTCGCGGTTCATCAAGCCGTGGCGGCCCTCCGGCAGGGCGAGGTGGACCTGGGCCTGGCGGGAGGCGTGCACGCTGTTCTCTCTCCCACGGTCACGAACTTCATGGCGGAGTACGGGATGTTGTCGGCAGGCGGACGATGCCGGCCGTTCGATGCCGCCGCGGACGGCTTTGTCCGAGGCGAAGGCTGCGGGATGGTCGTTCTCAAGCGGCTGAGCGATGCGGAGGCGGACGGTGACCGCATCTGGGGCGTGATCCGCGGTTCGGCCGTGAACCAGAACGGGGCGAGCGCGGGACTGACAGTGCCGAACGGCACAGCGCAGCAGCAGGTGCTCGAAGAGGCGCTGTCCCGGGCAGGAATGGCCCCGTCGGAAGTGGACTATGTGGAAGCGCATGCGACGGGATCGCAATTGGGCGATCCGATCGAAGTGCGGGCGCTGGCGGCGGTGTACGGCCGTGGACGTGATGCGAATCGCCCGCTTCTCGTCGGAACAGTGAAGTCGAACATCGGCCATCTTGAGCCCGCGGCTGGGATTGCCGGCCTGATCAAGGTGATGCTGTCGATGAGAATGGGTGTCATTCCGAAGCATCTGCATTTCGAGGATCCGAATCCACACATGGACTGGGACGAGCTCCCGGTGCGGGTGACATCAGAGGCGCTGGACTGGCCGGTCCCTCCGGATAGTCCGCCACGGGCTGGGATCAGCGCGTTCGCGATCTCGGGGACCAACGCGCACTTGGTGGTGGAGGGGTACTCCGCACTGGAGCCGGCCTCCGCCGCAGACGCCGGGCGGCGATTCCCCGCGGGTTCGCCACAGCCCGTCCCGATTCCGTCGTCAGGGCCGATCGCCGACTTGCCTTCGACGGAGGAGTTGCGTCCGCGCCGAAGTCGGCTTCTGCCGCTTTCGGGCAAGACTGGCGTCGCGCTTCGTGGGCTTGCACGGAGCTACATCTCGTGGCTCGACGATCACACCGGAGATCCTTCCCCCGAGGATCCCAAGACACGGCGGCTGCTCTCGGACATGGCGTGGACTGCGGCTGTGGGCCGGAGTCATTTCCCGCATCGCGCCGGCGTCGTGTTCGATGACCTCCCTTCGTTGCAGGAGCGCCTGGGTGTGCTTGCGGAGTCGGACGGTGGATCGGAGCCGCGTACGGCAACGACGGTAGCCTTCGCGTTTGCCGGAGAGGGCAGTCAATGGGCCGGCATGGGCGAGGAACTCTACGAGACCGAGCCGGTGGCGCGGGCGGTGCTGGAACACTGCGACGCGGCAATGCGCGAGGAGCGCGGCTCCTCCCTGCTCGACGTCATGTTCGGGGGGGCCGGCCCGGGCGGAGACTTGGACGACCCTCTGTGGACCCACCCGGCCTTGTATGCCCTGGAGTGCGCGCTTGTTGCACTGTGGACTGCTGCTGGCGTCCGCCCGAGCGCGGTTGTCGGTCGCGGCCCGGGTGAATTCGCGGCCGGGCTGGCTGCCGGTGTGTTCGACCTGGTGCAGGGCTTGCGAATGGCGTCGGCGCGGGCCTCCGAGGTGGCGGTATTCTCCAGCGAGCGCCAAGCCAGATCGTCGTCGGTCGACCGGGAAGCGGCGCTGGAAGACGCCATGCTCGCCCCTCCGTCACTCACCTTCGTCAGCAACGTGACAGGCCGCGTGGCAGGACCGAACGAGGTGCTCGACGCCGGGTACTGGCGTCAGCGGACGCATCAGCATGGAACTCCCGACCGTGCTGCGCGGACGCTTGCCGATCTGGGAGTCGACCTCCTGATCGAGATTGGCCCGCAACCAGACCTGGGACGGACGGTGGCCCTGGCCTGGCCTATGGCTTCCGCTGACGGCCGCGGTTCGCCGCCTGTGGTTTCGAGCCTGTGCCGTCCAACGCCCGGCAACTCGGCGCCGCCGAGTGAGGCCGGATTCGCCGGGGCGGTCGCAGGAGCCTACGAGGCAGGGCTCCCGATCTCCTTCGCCGGGCTGTTCTCGGGAGAGAGCCGAAGGCGGATCTCGCTTCCGAGCTATCCGTTCCAGCGCAAACCCTTCTGGTTCAATGACTACCGGTCGCCGATGTCAGTTGCAACACCATGATGCGTAGCGGGCCGGCCTTGCCGACAGCGAGAAGTGCTGGCGGTACTGAGGCCGTCATCCGCACCGCATCCCACGGTCGGATTCTTCGAACTGGGAATGGACTCTCGTATTCGACCACCCGACGATCGAGGATGCTGCTCGCCATCCGGCGGGCGAGCCCGCCGACAGCGAGGCCGCCCGTGCCGATCAGGCAGGTGCCGAGCAGAGTCCGCAGCCATCCCTCCGGAGCGAGGGCTGCGGCACGGTCGTACTGAAGCGGCCGGGCGATGCAGAGGCTGACGGCGACCGCATCTGGGCGGTGGTCCGCGGTGCGGCGGTCAACCAGAACGGGGCGAGTGCGGGGCCAGCAGCCCCGAACGGCGCGGCTCAGGAGCTGGTGATTGAAGAGACGCCTTCCCGGGCAGGCATCGCGCCTTCGCGTGTGGACCGATTGGAAGCACACGTGGCGGGCTCGGCGCTTGGCGACCCGATCGAGGTGCCGGAGGCGGCGGTGTGCGGCCGGGAGCGCAGCCAGGTCCGCCCGTTCCTGATCGGCCCGGTCAAGAGCCGCATGGGCCATCCGGAATCCGCCGCCGGGATCAGACGATGGAATCGCCGCGCGACGAACGCGGCTTCTGCCGCTCTCCAGCAAGTCGGCGGGGGCGCTTCGGAACCTGGCTGGCTTCGATCTCGCATGGCTCGACGAGCGGGAATCCATGCTCGGAGCCGTGGACGCCGGATGCGCCCCCGCGCTCTCAGACATGGCGCGGACCGCCGGGGCGGGCCAGTCGAACTTCAACCGCCGTGCCGGTGTCGCCTTTGGAGGCAGCGAGTCGCTGCCGACTGTCTGAAGGCGCCGCCGAGACCGAAAGGCAGGAACCGAGGAGACCGGGCAACGTCGCGTTCACATGCGGCGGCCAATGGAACCGGTGGATAGGGACCGGCGAGACGCTTCACGAGAGCGACCGGTGGTTCGGGCGGTTCTCGACCGCTGTGACGAGGCCTTGGACGGAGTGCGGGGCGCCTCGCTGCTGGACACGATGTTCGGCCAGTCCGGTTCGGGACGAGTCCTGTGGACGAGCCGCAGTGGCGCCGGCCGTCAGTCCAAACGCCCGGACACGGCGTTGGAGCGGTTGCGCCGGACCAGGCAGCAGGCGTGTTCGGACTGGAGGGTCCGAAGGAGATGCCGGAAGGAATCGCGATGAGTCCGCCCGAGCTGACGCCGGTGAGTGGCGTGTCGAACCGGGTGGCAGCACCCGACGAAGTCCCGGAAACACCTATTGGCGCCGTCAGGCCGGGAGCGGACCGGGGACGTTCGAAGCGTGCGTCGGATCGCTGGCGGCGTTGGGTGCCTAAGTCGTCGCGGTTGGCCCGGACGCGGGGCCGGGTCGGAGCGTGAGGTCGCTCTAACCGAACGGGGACGGCAGCGCCGCGCCGATGGCCCTGTCCAGCCATGAACCGGCGGCGTGACACTTGCGACCGGGTCAATCCCCAGCTTCGTGGAGGCGGTCGCTGGGCCTACGAAGCAAAACTCCCGGTCTCCTTCGACAGGATGATCGCGGGCGAAAGCCGTCGCCGGGTTGCGCTGTCGGGCCGCCCGCTTGAATGCCGTCGACACCGGATCAAGATTCGCGGTCGGCAGGCCGTGACTCCGATCTAGAACAGCTCGTTGCCGTTGAGAAACTCGAAGACTGCCGCAGCGCATTCCTCCGGCCTCTCAAGTAGGAGAAGATGGGTTGCCTCGGGAATAAAGTCATAGTCCACATCCAAGACGTCGCTGAAGTCGAGGGACGGCAAGTACGAATAAGGGAGCGTCGGATCCGCTCCGACAATCTTGGCCGGGCAGGACAGCAGCTTCAGATCGACAAGGGGAAAGAAGCTTCTCGCGTATTCCATGAGCTGCGCTTCGTACTCGCGCGGGCACCGAAGCTCGTATTCTTCCCCGCCCGCCGTCCGTCGCAGGGTTGTCTGGGCCATGAGGCGGCGGAGACCGGGAACGACGCGTGCGAAGGCCGGTGTGTAGCGAAGCACCTCGGCAAACTCCTCCCTCGTCTTAAAGCGCTGTCCCCGCCGCCGGATCCCCTTGGCCGCTCGTTCGGCGGCCGCATGCAGCTCGACTTGGCTCGCGCCGGGCTTGCGCAGCGGTGGATCGAACAGAATCAGAGCCGAGTAGGGTTCTGTGTGCGAAAGCAGCGGAACGATCGCGGAAAGCGAATGAAAGATCCCGACCGTCGGTTTGTTTCCATAGATGCTGTCGATCCTGTCGAGAACGGTGTCGTGGTCGTGAACCAAGGTGGGAATGTTGTGATCCTTCGCCGCGCCGACAGCATTCCAGCCATGGTTCCTGAGGTCATACACCATCAGCTCACACTTGTCGGCAAGCAATGACCAGAATGGATAGTAGAGGTCGATCGCGAGGCCGCTCCCGTGGCTCAGAACGAGCCGCGGACCGGACACGTTGCCATGCTGGCGCAATGTGGTGACGGTGTGGCCATCAAGACGGACGTCGCAAACCGAGAGCGGCTCTGGAATCTCCCACACAGCTTCAGACATTATCGCCGAACGGTCGGTTCTTTCCGCCTCAGTCTTGGAACAAGGGCTCCAAGCGGTGCTGTCGAGTGCTGTGCCGCGCCGGGAGTCCTGCCGCCCTCGGGGATCGGCGGCGGCAGGATACGCTTGTTTGTTGACAGTGGGGCTGTGCAGGGTTCCTCAGCAGGCATCCGGCCCCGGACCGGCCTTGGCCTTGGCACTGAGCAAGTAACCGTAGAGGCGGATGATCAACTGCCGTTCTTCGCTTTCCAGCCGTCGGCGGGCTTCGGGCGTCAACGTCAGGGTCCGGCACGGCTCGTCTGCGATCACTGAGACATCCGGCGAAGAGGGCCCGAAGGCCGCCCTTGGCTCGATCGCGTCGCCGGCCACGAACTGGAGGAGCCGAACCTCTTTGGAATCGTAGGCGGAGGCGCGGCCTTCCGCCAGCAGCTGCAGACCGTCGGGAGGCTGGCCGCGAGCAATCAGCACGTCGCCCGATTCGTATTGGCGCGGCTCCATCCAGTCGCGCAGTCCTTTGGTCAGATCCTCGAAGACGACGAGCCGATCCAGCTGGTCTTCCAGGTCCGCGGCAACATGATCCAGGAGCGATTGGCGCAGGGCCGTGGCCTTGTCCGATCGGGCCCGTCGTGTCGCTGCGATCAGGAAATCCTCGCATTGTTCCAGCGAGCTGTCGACGTCCTTGCCGAACAGCAAGCCGTCCCGAATGCGGGCCGGGAGGTTCCGGCGCAACCCGTCCCGCAGGGACCGGGATGCCGCGCTCAGCGCCACCTGCACCCCGGCGGCGCGGGCTTGCTGGACGAACCTGCACAGAGAGTTCAGCGCGGACAGGTCGAAACCGGACACGGAGCTGAAGTCCAGCAGCATGCAGGCAGGGCGCGGCTCCCTGTCCAGGACTCGCCGCAGGCGCGCGACCAACGGGTACGCGCTGCCGAAAAACATATAGCCCCGCAGCTGAAAGGCTTGGACGCGATCTCCTTCCTCGGAAAGAACCGCCTGATCCGGGATCGTGCGGGCCTTGGAACTCCGACGGTCGCGCGACGTGAACGTGGACGCGACCAGGTCGACGCGGCTCAGGCGAACGGCGAACAGTGTCGCCGTCGCCAGCATCCCGATTCCGACGCCCTCGAGGAACCCGAAGAGGACGATGGTCGCGATCATCAGCACGACGATGCCGAAGTCCGTCCGAGGCAGCCGCCGCCGGTTCTTGATCAGCCATTCGTTCAGCATCACGAAGCCGGTCACAAAGAGCAGCCCTCCAATGACCGGCATCGGCATCACCCTTAGGAACTCCCCGCCCAAGATGAGGGAGAGGCCAACCACGAGGGCCGCGACAACGCCAGTCACCCGCGTCTCGGCTTTGAAAATCCGGCTGCGCGTCGTAATGGCGATCAGCAGGCATCCTGGCGGACCTCCGCCAAGGCCCGACAGGAGACTGGCGAGGCCGGCTGACTTGAATTCGCGGTTCCAGTCCAACCCGGCATTCGTGGAAAGGTCCACTCCGCTTGTGTTCATGACCACACAGATCAGCGTTACAAGAACGACGGTCATGATGTTCGGAAACTGCAGGGTCAGTGCACCCCAATCGATATCGCCAAAATCACTTAGTCGGAAGGCAGGCCATAATTCTCCCTCTGTCATTCCAGCGAAAAGCAGTCCCGATTGAACGGCTTCGGAATGCGAGATGCCGGAAAGTTCCAATAACAAGTGATATAGCGCTGTTGCCAACACGAAACTCGCCGGAAACAAGAGGACGTTTCTTGAGTACTTTGTTGCAAGATAAAGCAATGCGGCATAGAGTAATCCAGGAACCCATTTCCAGAGAGAAACAGGCTCCATCAGCTCGGAAATGATGGTGGAACCGGGCTTCAAACCCATCAATGAGAGCGCGGCGACGCACACAGCGGCCCCCGTCCCCGCCAGGAATCCGCAGGCCACTGGATAGGGAATGAACTGCATGAGGTTGGCAAGGCGAAAACGACCGACGAGCAGGAAGCACAGTCCGGAACCGGCGCCGGCTGCAATCAGTGCCGCGACTGTGGTCGGAAACAGCTCCGGCCCCGATGCCGCTATCGTCGTGACGATGGCCGGCAACGTCATCGTCGTGGAGACAGGCGGTGCCGAGAGGGCGCCCTCGTAGCCGCTGGTCAGCGCGACCACGAAGCAGATGACCGCCGAGCCGAACAGAAACAGGCCAGTCCCCTGGAGGAGGAACTGCTCGGCTGGCCCGGAAAAGACAACAGCGGCCAGGGCGTTCTCGATGATGACCACGTTGATGCCCGAGACGGCCCCGACGAACAGAGCCGCGACGATGCTCGCGGAGCGTGTGTCGGCGGACGGCGCCGACAAGAACCGTGTCTGGGCGGACATGGCCTAAGAGCCTTGCACCCGAGAGAGCTCGATCCGATTGCCTCGCCTGATCGGGTCCAGTCTTACGGTCGCCTGACGTTCCGGAATCCCCGCTCGTGCCGGCAATGCGAGCCGGTCCATGACGGGAGAGGGTCGACCCATTCGCTTCGAAGTGCCGCCCGCGGCTCGTGGATCCTGGCTCGTCGGGACCGTCGTGGCGAGCGGTCGCGGAGTCGGAATCGAGCCCGGGTCAGGTTTCGGCTTGGCTCGCCGCGGCCGTCGCTCGATGTGGTCCGGCGTGACGAGTGATTTTCCGAACCGGTCGCCGCGGGCCGTCAGGCAGGCGGGCTTGCGCCTCTCGAGGGCCGGAATCGAAGCCTGTCGACACGCCGTCAAGAGCGGGCATGAGCATACCAGAGTCGGCCGGGCTTCAGGACTTTCGCATCTCCCGGACGAGCGTGTCGAGAGTCTGCCTGGTTCGGGGCCGTCAGATCGGTTCGCCGAACGCTTCCAGCGGCGGTCCGAGAAACCCATGGTGAATCGCGAGCGGGAACGGACTCGCATCGCCGCATCTGGTCCGGACGAAGCACCGGCCACCCGGCCTACGGTGTCGGAGATGGGTAAGGTGCTCACGTCGAGCCGGACCTCGCATGCGGAATGCGGCTCCGGCACTTCCCACATCCTATCCGGACCCATCGAACGTTGGGCTGTGCATCGCGCTGCCGTTCGGACAGCACGACCCCCGCGGACGAGCCCCGGGGTTCGGTCGGCTGCACGGAGAGCCCGGCCAGCGATGCCGCCACGGCGACGGCCCGGACTTCGGTTCCGACCGCGCAGGGACGACAAGAGCGCGTGCTGGGTTCCGGAGCGGTCGGCGCCGTTGATCCCGGCGAGTCGGGAGTCTATGCCAGCAATGCCTCGATCACCCGCCCGTGGACGTCCGTCAGCCGCCGGTCGATGCCGTTGTGGTAGAAGGTCAGCCGCTCGTGGTCCAGGCCGAGCAAGTGGAGCGCGGTCGCATGCAGGTCATAGATCGTAACAGGGTTCTCGGCGGGCCTGTAGCCGAGTTCGTCGGAGGCGCCGTAGGACAGGCCGGGACTCAGTCCGCCGCCGGCCATCCAGCAGCTGAAGCAGCTCGGATGGTGGTCCCGTCCCGCCGTCTCACCCGTTCCCTGGGAGACGGGCGTCCGCCCGAACTCGGTGACGCCCATGACAAGGGTGTCGTCGAGCAGTCCCCGGCTGCGCAGGTCCTCCAGCAGGCCCGCAACTGGCCGGTCGTATTCGCGTGCCATCCTCCCGTGGTTCCCGACCAGGCTCGAGTGGGCGTCCCAGTCCTTCCCCGAACCGCCGTGGTAGATCTGCACGAAACGCACGCCGCGCTCGACAAGGCGGCGCGCGAGCAGGCAGTTCCTGGCTAGGTCGGCTGTTTCCTTCGCGCCGTGGCCGTAGAGCCGGCGCGTCGCTGGCGACTCGCGGCCCAGGTCGGCGATTTCGGGGACGCTGACCTGCATCCTGGCGGCGACTTCGTAGCTGCGGACTCTCGCTTCCAGGCTGGAGTCGCCCGGATGGGCGCGGGCATACTCCCGATTCATGTCCTGCAGCCAGGATGCCGCGTCGGCGCGGCCTTCCGGCGCGACCCCGTCCGGCAGGGCCAGGTCCGGCACGGGGTCCCCTTCGCCGTGCGTGCGGAAGGCCGTTCCCTGCACGGCCGCGGGGAGGAATCCGTTCGTCCACTGGGCGGAACCGCCCCACGGGTGGCTGTGCGGGTCCGGCAGCACGACGAACGCCGGTAGGTTCTCGTTTTCCGATCCGAGGGCATAGGTCACCCACGACCCCATCGCCGGGAAGCCCGTAAGGATGAAACCGGTGTTCATCTGCGCGACTGCCGGCATGTGGTTGGCGCTCTTGGAGACCATGCTCCGGATCACCGTGAGCTTGTCGGCCTGCGCCCCCATGGCGGGCAGAAGCCCGCTCACCCACTGCCCGCTCTCTCCGTGCTGGCGGAACGGCCAGCCGGGGCCCCGCAGGTTCCCTCCCTGTCCGAAGAACGTCGGCATGGAGTAGGGGGTGCCGTCCCTGCGGACCAGCTCGGGCTTGAAATCGAACGTGTCGAGGTGGCTCATGCCGCCGACGGCGAAGATCTGGATCACCCGCTTCGCTCGCGGCTCCAGGTGATGCGCGCCTTCGGGACTGGCTGCCGGCGCGCCGGGCGATTCCCGGGGCAGCATCGATGCTAGGGCCATCCACCCGAAGCCGCCCGCGGCGTCGAGGAGGAGTTGCCTTCGCGAACGGCTAGCGGACATGGAGAAACTCGCTTGTGTTGAAGAGGCCCCAGCAGAGGGTGTCGAGCCCGCGCCGCTCCGCCAGGATTCGGCTGTCCGCCAGCTCCCTCAGCGTGGGCGGGCGGCCCAGCGCCAGCTCGAAGGCCCGCCGGACCTGGCTGTCGAGACCGGGGGCCGCGCCTTGAAGCCGGGCGGCCAGGCCGCGCGCCCGCCGCTGGACGAAGGCGTTGTTCATCAGGCTCAGCGCCTGCAGGGCGGTGGTCGTCGAGCGCCGCGTGGGCGTCTTCGTCGAGGGCAGCGGGCAGTCGAGCGCCTCGAGCATCGGATCCCCGCCGGTGATGATGTTCATGCGGTACACGGTCCGCCTCCGCAGGGCGGGCGAGTCGTCGTCGGTGAGGATGTAGCTCCGGAGGCTCCCGCGCGCCTCGCCGAAGCGGAACGGCCGGAAGCTCGGGCCGTGGATCTCGCGGTTGAGATCGCCGCTCGCCGCCAGCATCGCGTCCCGCACCTCCTCTCCGTCGAGACGCCGCGCCGGGAACCGCCAGAGAAGCCGGTTGTCTGCATCCTGCCTGGCGGCCGCTTCGCGGAACGACGAGGCCTGGCGGTAGGTCCTCGACAGCAGGATCCGCTTGTGGAGGGCCTTCAGGCTCCAGCCGCTCCGCACGAGCTCGGACGCGAGCCAGTCGAGAAGCCCGGGGTGGCTGGGCCGGCCGCCGTTGTAGCCGAAGTCGCTCGGGTTCGCGACGAAGCCCCGACCGAAGTGCCCCTGCCACAGCCGGTTGGCGGCGACTCGGGAGAACAGAGGATTGGCGTCGTTCGCGATCCATTCCGCCATGGCCCGCCGACTGTCGCCTTCGGGCGCCCCCTCCGCGAGGCCGAAGTCGGCGGGCAGCCCGCCGACGCAGGCCAGGCCGCCCGGAGAGACGACCTTGCCGGGCCGGTCCACGGCGCCGCGGATCAGGACGTGCGTCGGCCCGCTCGCCCGGATGGCCGCGCCGTGCACCAGCTGCGGCTCCGGCGTGGCCTCGATCTCGTCGCGCAGCCCGCGGCGCTCCTGCTCGAGGGTTGCGATCCGGTCGAGCTGTCCCGGCGTCATCCGACTCCGGAGGTCGGGCGGAGCAAGATCGAGGATGCCGGCCCGGTAGGACGCCGCGACGTCGTCCGCCGAGAGCGCCGCGTCGTAGAGTCGCGCCTCCGCGACGTGCAGGTGCCTGCTGGCCGGGAACCGGACCAGTGCGTCGCCTGCCCGGTAGGTCTGCAGCCTGCCGGCCGGGATCCCCGCGTCCGGCTTGTAGGGCTTGCCGTGAGGCGCGCCGTTGCGGAAGACGGCGATCGTTCCGTCGTCGGCGTACGAGACGGCGACATGCACCCGGTCGCCAGGCGCGAGGTCCCCCGCCGTCCCGCCGGTGTCCTTCGAGCGGAATCGCCCGACGGAGGAGTTCTCCCAGCGCGGCCTGTCTCCGGCCACGTACTGGATGCCGTCGACCGCGGCGCCGCGATAGCCGCTCAGGCCCCGGATCTCCATCACGGTTGCCGACTTCTCCGGCGCGGAGCGCACGTCCAGCCAGACCTCGAGCGTCTTCGCCCGGATGTCGGCTGCCAGCTTCCGGCTGACCCCGTAGGCCGTGCTGCTCGCGGGACTGTCCTGGTCGCCGGCGCCCTCGTCCTCCCGGCCGTCCCCGGCCGGGTCGAGGCCGAGCGCGCCCCCGGCGATTCGCACCGCCCGGACGAGACGCAGATGCAGGGGGGCGTGGTCCGCCCGCCCGTCCGAATCGAAGGTCCAGCGCGCGAACGGACGCCGCGCCGCCCCGCGGGGCCCGCGGGGCCGCACGTCCCGGTGGAGCCGGCCTAGTTCCGCCTCGACCTCCTCGATCCGGCGCTCGATGTCCGAGACCCGTGCGTGGCGGGCGTCCTCCTCGGCGCGCGTCAGCAGGGCGCGGCCGTGGGGAAAGAGGGCGTCGAGGCCCGCTTCCGGCACCGGACGCGTCGGCGGCCACACGGCCTCGAACGCAGCCTTCATCCGGTAGTACTCCTCCTGGGTGATCGGGTCGAACTTGTGGTCGTGGCAGCGGGCGCAGTTCACCGTCAGCCCAAGGAACGTCTGCGTGACCGTTCCCAGCATCTCCTCGAGCTGGTCCTCGCGGATCAGCCTGCGCTCTTCCGAAATCGCGGAGGTCAGGCCGACGGCGTCGACCGGGCCCAGCGTCAGCATGGCCGTCGCGACCACGCCGTCCCGCGTCGCGGGCTCGATCACATCCCCGGCGATCTGCTCGCGGGCGAAGCGAAGATACGGCTTGTCGTCGTTGAAGCTGCGGATGACGTAGTCGCGGTACGGCCAGGCATGGTCCCGCGGAAGGTCGCGTTCGAAGCCCTCGCTCTCGGCGAACCGCACAAGGTCGAGCCAGTGCCGGGCCCAGCGCTCTCCGTACCGGGGGGATGCCAGCAGGCGGTCCACCAGCCTCTCGTACGCTCCCGGCGACGGATCCGCCAGGAAAGCGTTCACTTCCTCCGGCTCGGGAGGGAGCCCGGTCAGAGAGAACGTCAGACGCCGGATCAGGTCGCGCCGGCCCGCTTCGGGCGCCGGACGCAGGCCGGCTTCTTCCAGGGCCGAGAAAACCCAGCGGTCAATGGGGGAGCCTCGCCATTCCGGCGGGGCCGCCTCGGTCTCGGGGGGTGCGGCGCGTCCCAGGGGCTGCAGTGACCACCAGTCCGGGCCCGCCCGGCGCTCGGTCAGCGTGCCCGGCCAGGGGGCGCCGGCCGCGATCCAGGCGCGCAGCATCTCCTTGTCGGCGCCCGACAGGGGCGCGCCAAGGGGCATCTCGTCGGCATTCACGCGCGCCAACAGCAGGCTGGCGGGAGGATCCGCGGGGTCCAGGGCCGGTCCCCGCGTCCCGCCGGCAAGGGCGCCCTCCCGGGACGACAGGTCCAGGTCCCCCATCTTCTGCGTGGCCCCGTGACACTGCAGGCAGCGACGCTCGAGCACTTCGTTTCCCGATGGAACGGCGCCGGGCTCGGCGGCATCGAGCGCAGCGGCACCCAGCAGGGCCGCGAGCACGAGGGCGTGACGCATGGCAGGACTCCGACCGAATCCCGTTCGCACCGGGTCGCGACGGCGTGGGAACCTGCTTCCGGAGGCCCGTCCGGGACGGCTGACGCCAGCTTAGCGCGCAAGCCGGCAGTTCGCAATCGCTCGGGCTTCCGAATTCCAGCCCGTCCCCGCCGGCGCTCGCCCGGCCGTTCCTCCGCCGGCGCCGTCTCGAACGGCTCTGAGCCGGGCCTTCCGTTCCGGCGCGCAGGGCCGGGAATCGGGCGGCGCCCGCCCCGCCGCCTCGCCGGCCCGGCCCGAGACCGCGGTGGTATCGTACATGGTGACGTGACTCGAATCCTCGTTCCCGTGTTTGCGCTTGTCGCGGCTGTGGCGCCGGCACTCGCACAGTCCGACGACTTTCAGCCGAAGAGGCTCGCGAACGGCAAGCCGGATCTCAACGGGATCTGGCAGGCCATCGGATCCGCCCACTACGACGTGGAGCGCCATATGGCGAAGCCGTCGATGATGCTCCGGGACGGGCCGCACGGCCCCTTGCCCGCGGTGCCGGTGCTCGCGCTCGGCGCGGTCGGCTCCGTGCCCGGCGGCCTGGGCGTCGTCGAGGGAGGCAGGATCCCCTACACGCCCGAGGCCGCGGCGAAGCGGGAGGAGAACCGCGCGCACTGGGTCGAGCGCGACCCCGAGGTCAAGTGCTACCTGCCCGGCGTGCCGCGGGCCACGTACATGCCGTTCCCGTTCCAGATCTTTCACAACGATTCGTCGGTCTTCATCGCGTACGAGTACGCCGGGGCGGTGCGCGAGATCTACATGAGGGATGTCGGGCCGGCGGAGACGGATTCCTGGATGGGGCAGTCGGTCGGGCGCTGGGAGGGCGACACGCTCGTCGTGGAGGTCACCGGATTCACCGACCAGACGTGGTTCGACCGCTCCGGCACACACCACAGCAACCGGCTCCGCGTCGTGGAGCGCTACACGGTCACGTCGCCGTACCACATGCGCTACGAGGCCGAGATCGAGGATCCGGAGGTTTTCACGCGCCCTTGGAAGATCGCCCTGCCGCTGTACCGGCGGATGGAGAAGGAAGCGCGCATCATGGACTTCAAATGCGTCGAGTTCGTCGAGGAACTGCTCTTCGGCGAGTACCGGCGCAAGCCGCTCGAGAGGTAGACGGAGGCGGGAGAGTGTACGAGGGATCGCGTTCCGCACTGGTCCTTTGCAAGGCTCCGGGGAGGCCTTCCCGGTCCCTGTCGTCTCCGCCGACCGCTCGCAGCCAGCCGAACAAGACGGAGCACCTGCCATGTTGAATCGAATGCTGTTCGCCTGCGGCCTCCTGGCGGTCGCCGCCGCCCCGGCCGCGGCGGCGGACATCCCCAGGACGCCGTCCGGTCGCCCGGATCTTTCGGGCACGTACGACATCGCGACACTGACGCCGCTGCAGCGGCCGGAGAAATTCGGCGACAAGCTGACGCTGTCCGACGAGGAGGCGGCCGAGATCGCCCGCAATGAGGCCGAGTACATGGCCCGCCGCAACGCCGCCACGGACCCGGACAGGAAGGCCCCGCCCAAGGGCGGCGACGGCTCGCCGGGGGCCGCCGGCAACGTCGGGGGCTACAACTCCTTCTGGATCGACCGCGGCAGCGGCGCATTCAGGATCGACGGCAAGTGGCGGACGTCGATCATCACGGACCCCGGGAACGGCCGGCGTCCGGAGCTGACGCCCGCCGCGAAGCAGCGGGCCGCGGCCCGGGCCAAGCGGTCCCGCAAGAACATGGGCGTGGCCTGGTGGATCAAGGAGGGGATTGAGCCGGGCCCGTACGACGATCCGGAGCTGAGGCCGCTGGCGGAGCGCTGCCTGCTGGGATTCGGCTCGACGGGCGGGCCTCCCATGCTGCCGGTGCTCTACAACAACCTCAAGCGGATCGTCCAGACCGAGGAGCACGTCATGATCCTCGTCGAGATGGTCCACGACGCGCGCATCATCCGCATGAACTCCGAGCACGCCCCGCCGGACGTGCGCAGCTGGCTCGGCGACTCCGTCGGGCGCTGGGAGGGCGACACGCTGGTGGTCGACACGACCAACTTCACGGACAGGCCCGCGCTTTCCGGCGCGTCGAGGAATCTGCACGTGGTCGAGCGCTTCAAGCGGGTGGACGAGGACACCCTGCTGTACAGCTTCACCGTGGAGGATCCGACGGTCTGGACCGCTCCCTGGAGCGGCGAGTACGTCTGGCCCTCGACGGAAACCAGGGTCTACGAGTATGCCTGCCACGAGGCGAACTACTCGTTCGGCGGCATTCTGCGCGGCGCGCGCATCCTCGAGGCGGATCTGCTCGGCAAGAGCGACGACGACTAGGAGCCGCACGCGAGATCGGGAGCAACGTTCCATGCACAGAGAATCGACAACCAAGAGCCTTTCCCCTGCGGTCGCCTTCGCCGCGGCCGCCGCCCTCGCGCTGGCCGTCGCCGTGCCGGTCTACGCCCACCACGCCTTCGGGGCGGAGTTCGACCCCAACCGGCCGCTGGTGCTGAAGGGGCCCGTGGTGCGGGTGGAGTGGGTCAACCCGCACACGTGGATTCACCTGGAGGTCACAACGGACGACGGAAGCAAGGAGGTCTGGATGGTGGAGGGCGGCACTCCGAACAGCCTGCTCCGCCGCGGCCTCAAGCGGGACACGATCAAGATCGGCCAGATCGTGGTCGTCGACGGCTATCAGGCCAAGGACCGGTCCAACCGCGCCAACGGACGCGACGTCACGTTCGAGGACGGCCAGAAGTTCTTTCTCGGATCCTCCGGAACCGGAGCGCCGTACGACAAGGAGCGCCGCGGCCGGTAGCTTCGCCGCCCTCAATGGCGGCGGGGCGCCGCCGGCCCCCGGATCAGGGCAGCTCCTTCCGCGCCGCGACCCAGTCGAGGAACGTGTCCCGCAGGACGCTGCCAGTCGGGCGGAAGTCGATGCCCAGCCCCTGCCACTGCCCGGCCACGTAGTCGTTGGTCACAAACCGGTAGGACCGCCCCGGATCGACGCCCCGCTCCCGCCGAAGCTCGCTCGGCAGGTCCTCGCCCCGGACGGTCGCCTCGACCAGTTCGTTGTCGAACGGAAGGATGTTCCACACGTGCCTTGCGGTGACGGTGCCACGGGACAGGGAGTCCCGGACGCCTCCGCGGTTCATGTAGGCCAGGTCCGCTCCGGTCGTCTCGCGGATCGCGCGCTCGATCAGGGCCTGCGTCTCCGATCTTCCGAGATTCCGCGCGCATCGCGCGATGTCCACGTCGACCCGCTCCGACACCTTCGATTCCCAGGCCTCGACGAGCTCTGCGGTCTCTGCGTCCGCGGGGTAGCGGTCGGCGCGCACCGGAATGCGCTCCCATTCGTGCCGGACGATCTCGCCTGAGTCGGTGTCCAGCCAGATGTCCAGCCGCCCGAGCTCCCGGCCGTAGGGCCGCAGCTTGACCACGATCCTTCCGTCGAGGACGACCTCGCGGTCGAGCCCGCCGTGATCGTGGCCGCTGACCACGACGTCGACGTCCTCCAGCTCGCGCAGGACCAGGAGGTCCTCGTCGTCGAAGAGATGCCCGAGGACGACCACCATGTCGGCCTTGGGGTGCATTTCCGCCACGACGGGGCCCAGCGTCTCCACGAGGGGAAGCGCTCGCCACGGACCGGCCTGCTCGGGCTTGATGAGGCGGGACAGCCGCGGCGTCAGCGCCCCGATCACAGCGATGTCGAGGTCGCCTGCTCTCAGCACGGCTGCAGGGCTGACGAGCGTCTCCCCGCCCTCCCCGCGGACGTTGGCCGACAGGATCGGTGCACTCGACGCCTCCCGGAATCTGGCGATCTGTGCCCAGCCGTAGTCGAACTCGTGATTGCCGAGGCAGTGCGCGTCTAGGCCCAGCCCCTCGGCAACCTCGTACACGGGCGTCCCCTTGAATATGGTGGACACGGGGGATCCCTGCACCAGATCACCCGCGTGCAGGACGACCGCGTCCGGCGCGGACTGCTTCTCGCGCCGGACGGCGGTAGCGACATGGGCGAATCCGCCCATGCCCCGGTCGTCCGGGAGCAGGCGGGCATGGAGGTCGTTGAGGTGCAGGATCGTGACCTGCCGCACGTCCGCCCGGGTCCCGCCCGCGAGCAGTAGCAGGAGCAGCACTGCGGAACGGACGGCGCGGACGACTCGCATGGCCTTCAGTGTCCCACTCCCGGTCGGGGCGCGCACTGCGGAGCGGACGCGATCACGCGACGACCGCGGGTGTTGACAGGCCGCGGCGATCCGCCTACGATTGGACAAAGTCCAAGGTCGGGGCATGATCACCTTCGGCCGGGGCGGGAGGTTGAAGATGAACGGATTTCGCCCACGTGCGATTTGCTGCGCGCTGGCGCTGTGCCTGCTGACTGCGGGCGCCCTTGCGCAGACCGAGAGGGGGACGCTTCGAGGCAACGTCGTCGATTCGAGCGGCGCGGCGGTTGCCGGGGCCACCGTGTCAGCGACCAACGCCGAGACCGGCGTCCGGACCGAGACCGTCTCGACGGTCGCCGGAATCTACCAGATTCCCCAGGTGCGTCCCGGCATCTACACCGTGGAGGCCGAGTTCAGCGGCTTCAAGAAATTCGTCCGCGAGAACGTCCGCGTGGCGACCGCGGCCATCGTGCCCGTGGACCTGACCCTGGAGGTGGGCGAAGTGACCGAGAGCGTGACCGTCTCGGCGACCTCGATCAACCTCAAGACGGAGAGCACCGAGGTGAGCACGGAGGTCAACCCGAAGTCCTACGTCGAGCTGCCGCTCCAGGTGACCGGGGGCAGCGGGCGCGCCGTCGAGTCCTTCATCTTCCTGGCGCCGGGCACGAGCGGCAACACCTTCGACGCCCACATCAACGGCAGCCAGACGCTCTCGAAGGAGATCCAGATGGACGGCCTCAGCATGTCCACGGCCGAGGTCGGGGGCGACCCGCGCGTCATTCTCCTGCCCCCGGAGGCGGTTCAGGAGTTCTCCCTCGTGACGAACAACTTCTCGGCCGAGTACGGCAACACGGGCGGCGGCGTGGAGCGGCTCGTGGTCCGCTCCGGAACCAACGACTTCCACGGCAACGCGTACTGGTTCGTCCGCAACGACAAGCTCGACGCCAGCGGGTTCTTCGCCGCGGAGCGCCCGGTCCAGCGCAGGAACGAGTACGGCGCGAGCATCGGCGGCCCCATCCTGAAGAACCGCACGTTCTTCTTCACGAACTGGCACTGGTACAAGTTCCGCGGCGGCGCGCTCAACGCGACCGGTTCGGTGCCGACCCAGCTGATGAAGACCGGGGACTTCAGCGAGCTGGTCCCTGCGGGAGAGGGCGTGATCTACGACCCGGCGTCCACCCGGACGGTGGAGGGCGGCGGGTACATCCGCGATCCGTTCACGGACAACATGATTCCGGCCAGCCGCCACAGCTCGATCGCGACCGCGATCTGGAACCTGGTGCCCAACCCGGACGAGGCCGGCATCTTCAACAACATCTTCGCCCAGGGAAACCAGCGCAACGACAACCGCAACAACACCATCAAGCTTGATCACAACTTCACGGCGTCCCACCGCATCAGCACGATGTACACGTTCGGCAAGAACACGGACAACGGCCCGTTCGCGGTGCTGCCGCAGCCGGTCACGGATTCGCGCTCAGGCGCCCGCGGGCCGGTCGCCAACAACGGGAGGGTGAACTACGACTGGATCGTGAGCCCGACCATGCTGTTTCACCTCGGCGCGGGCATCAGCCGCCAGGACCAGCTGCTGGTCAATCTCGAGACCGAGGGCGCCGGCTGGGGCGAGCAGCTGGGAATCCGCGGGACGCACAACGGGCCGTTTCCGCGGGTCATCATCGATCCCTGGAGCAGCTATGCCCGCCACCAGCGCAAGCTGCCCACCATCTCGACCACCTACCTCTATTCCCCGAGCCTCTCGTGGACCAAGGGACGCCACAGCTTCAAGTTCGGCGCGGAGATCCGGAAGCTCCAGAACAACTTCACCCTGGGTCCCGACACCGGATCCTTCACCTTCAACCGCAACCTGACGGCTCTGCCCGGCGTCGCCGGCACGGGGAACGTGCTCGCCAGCTACCTGCTGGGCGAGGTCAACAACGGCACCTTCAACATCCCGCCGGTGACGGGCACGCGCCATTCCTACTACGGCTTCTACATGCAGGACGACTACAAGCTGACGCCGAACATCACACTCAACTTGGGCCTGCGCTACGACGTCTTCACACCTCTGACGGAGGTGAACGACAACCACTCCATCCTCAATCCGAACCTGCCCAATCCGGGCGCCGACGGGTTCCTCGGAGCGCTCGAGTTCGCGGGCACGTGCGACGTCTGCAGGGGGCGGAGCCGGCTGACGGGGAACGACTCGATCTTTTGGAAGAACTTCGGCCCGCGGGGCGGTCTGGCGTGGTCCATCAACGAGCGGCTGGTCTTCCGCACGGCCTACGGCATGAGCTTCTTCCCCACCGGGGGCCAGGGGGGCGGGAACGTGAAGGCGCCGTCGCTCGGCTTCTCGAGCACCGGCACCTTCCTGACGCTGGACGGCGGCATCACCTCCGCCTTCAACTGGGAGGACGGGTTTCCGCAGGACTTCGAGCGTCCCCCGCTCCGCGATCCGAGCTTCGCCAACGGGCAGGCCCCGGCGATCTGGTTTCCCGGCGCCAACAGGCCCCAGTACACCCAGAGCTTCAATGCCGGCTTCCAGTACCAGCTGGCGCCGACCTGGCTGCTGGACGTGGCCTGGGTCGGAAACAAGTCGACCAGGCTCTCCTCCGGCGTGACCAACATGATGCAGGTGCATCCGAGCCATCTCGGCCTCGGCGACCTGCTGCGCTCCAACATCGACGATCCCGCGGTGGCCGCCGCCGGCTTCGGCCGGCCCTACGAGAGCTTCAAGGGCACGCTGGCCCAGTCCCTGCGGCGCTTCCCGCAGTTCTCGGGACTGAGCCACTGGGGCACCTGGCCGGCCTACGGCAACTCCACCTACCACGCCCTGCAGGTCAAGGTCGAGAAGGAGTTCACCGAGGGCCTCTGGCTGCTCTCCTCCTACACCTGGCAGAAGACGCTGACGGACTCGTCCTCGACCCTGGGCAGCTTCTTCGGAGCCAGCGCGAGGGACGAGTACAACCGGAGCCTGGAGAAGGGCCTCGCGCAGTTCGACGTGCCGCAGCGGGTGGTGGCCGCGTTCAACTACGAGCTGCCGATCGGCCAGGGCAAGCCGATCGCGGGCAACATCGGCGGTGTTCTGCAGAAGATCATCGGCGGGTGGCAGCTGAATGCGATCGTCTCGTACCAGGCGGGCACGCCAGTCATTGTGAGCCAGAACAACACCTCCCCGCTGTTCGTCAGCAAGCAGATGCCGAACGCCCTGTCGGGCGTCTCTCCGGAGCGGAGCAGGCAGAGCTTCGATCCGGCCGGCGGCAAGGCCTTGAACATCGACGCGTTCGAGGAGACCGGGGCCTTCGAGTTCGGCAACGCCGGAGCCACGCTTCCCAATGCGCGGAACTTCGCCGTGTTCAACGAGGACTTCGGGCTGATGAAGCGCTTCACGGTCAGCGAACGCGTGACGGCGGAGTTCCGCTTCGAGGTCTTCAACGCGTTCAACCGCGTGGTGTTCGGCAATCCTGCGGCGGGGGTGAGCAATCCGGCCGGATTCGGGACCGTCGGAGGCCAGGCGAACCAGCCCAGGCAGGGCCAGTTCGGGATGAAGATCACCTTCTAGGGGCTCCGGCCCGGCCCTCTCAGGGCGCAGGGCCCTCCGCCAGGCGGCGGAGGGCGCCGGCGTGCAGTTGCGCCAGGTGCGGGTCGGGAGCGGGCAGGATGTCCAGCGCCCGGCCCAGCATCGAGGCCGCCGGTCCCCAGCGTTCCTGGCGGGCATGGATCTCCCCCAGGCGGCCGAGAGCGACCGCGTGCTCGGAATGGTGGCCGACCAGCTGCTCCAGATGGCGTTGCGCCAGGTCCCATTGCTCGCCGGCGGCGTACAGGTTGGCGAGCAGCAGGCGGGTTCCGGCTTCGTCGGGCCGGAGCCGCACCGCGCTCTCGAGCAGCGTCGCGGCCCTCTCGGCGTCTCCCAGCGTCGCGTGCAGCCGGCCAATGCTCTCGGAAGTGTGAAAGTCGATGAAGGCGTCTGACGGAGCCAGCGCGCGAGCCTCCCGATACGCCTGGTAGGCGTCCTCGGCCTGTCCGTTTCCAAGCGCGAAGGTTCCGCGGCGGAAGTGCCGCACCGCCGCCTCGCGACGCTCGATGCCCGCGATGGAGCCGGCGCCTTCGGGCGCGAGCGATCCGGGATCCAGCAGGGGCACGACGCTGCCCTTCCGGCGGGCGAGCTTCTGGATCGTCTCCCACCCGTAGCGCCGGTTCGTGTAGTCGTTCCGCGGGGCCGAGAATTCGATGCGGGGGCGGTCGTCGGTGTTCAGCGGGACGCCGGAGACATAGCCGGCGAGGTCGGGGCCGCCCATCAGGTAGGCGCAGAGCAGGCTGATCGCGTCGTCGCCGTAGACGAGCTCGCGCGAGACCTCGGGATTCGCCAGGCGCCGGCTCAGGAGGGCCAGATCGATCCCCCCCGGACCGTTCCTCCCGACCAGGCCGACGACCGGGAAGCGCATGTCGGGGTCTCCCAGCCACAGCTCGGCGCCGGGGAACGCCTCCAGGAACGTCGCTGTGACCATCCGGAACTCCTCCTCCGCGAGCTGGTAGAGCGGCAGCCACTGGACCATCAGGCCGCCGTCCGCCAGTCTCGCCGCAGCCAGGCGGTAGTGCTCCAGCGAGTACAGGCTGCCGGTGCCCGCCCCTGCGGGGAAGAAGATGTCAGCCACGATGACGTCGAACCGCAGGTCGGTCGCCAGCAGGAAGTTGCGTCCGTCCCCGACAACGAACCGCGCTCTTTCGTCATCGAGCACGGCGTGGTTCTGCCGGGAGAAGTACGGCGCCGTTTGCGCCAGGCTCTCGACGAGGTCGACGATGTGCATGCTCTCGACTGGGTGCCGTGCGACCGCGCCGGCGGTCATGCCCGCCCCCATCCCGATCGTCAGGACACGCCGGGGCTGCCGGTGGAGAAGCATGGGTATGTGCCCCAGGCCCTGGGAGGCGAGCGCCCCGAGCCTCCCCGCCTGGACCTTGTTGTCGATCAGGAGCAGCACGTCGTCGGGAGTCTGCTCGACGCGGACGTTGGCGACGAGGCCGTCCTCGTAGAAGAGGATCCGTCTCGCGTCCGCGGAGGATCCGACGCCGACGTAGAGGCGGGTGGCGTGCGCCGCAAGAAGGCCGATGGCGGCCAGAGCCGCGGTCGACGCGGTCGCCAGCCGTTTCAGGGCCATCCCGGCGGCCGGCGAGAGGACCATCAGGGATGCGCCGACCGCGAGACTGACGGCGGAGACAAGCATCATGCCCTCCTTCACGCCCAGCAGCGGAATGATCGCGAAGCCGGCCAGGAACGAGCCCGCGATCGCACCCACGCAGTTTGCCGCGTAGACGTTGCCGACCGCCGTGCCGAGTCTCCTCGTCCCCGAGGCGCAGATCCGGCCCACCAGGGGGAAGGCGCACCCCATGAGCAGGGTCGGGACGAGCATGACCGCGAAGCACAGCAGCAGCTGCACCGCGACGGACGCTCCCCACTCGGCTTCAAGCGGCTGGAGCCAGTCCGAAGCCAGGTCGGGGATGACGCCGAAGACGTGAATCAGGGCGAGCGCGTGCAGGCCGATCCCGACCTGGGTGGCCCCGAACCAGAAGACCGGCTTGGCGGTCCCCTGGAGGAATCTGCCGCAGAGGAAGCTCCCCAGACCGATGCCGCACAGGAACGCGGCCAGGATCACCGTGAAGCTGTAGGTCGTGGAATGGAGGGTGATGGCGAGGTTGCGCGTCCAGAGGACCTCGTACGAGAGCGCCGTCGCGCCGGAGATGCCGAACGCGCAGGTGACGGCGAGGACGAGCCTGCGTGGGTAGGGTGCGAACGCACCGTCCGCGACCGGACTGGGTGTCGGGCGGCGCCTCCTTCGCCGCCGGCCGGACTTCCGTCGCGCCACGCCGCGACGGGGCGACTTGGCCTCCCGTGGCCGAGCCTGGTCCGCTGCGCGGTGCAGCGCCAGCGCGACAATGCCGACCGCGACGCTGACGGCGATCGCCAGAGCGTGGGCCGCCGCGACCCCGGCGTACTCGACCAGGAAGAATCCGGTTGCCATGCATCCCATCGCCGCCCCGATCGTGTTGGCCCCGTAGAGAAGGCCCAGATCCCGTCCGATGCGTTTTCCGGGGCGGGCGGCGAACCGAGCCAGGACCGGCAGCGATCCACCCATGAGGGTCGTGGGCACCAGCACCAGCGCGAAGCAGAACCCGAATCGGGCGAGAGAGACAGCCAGGAACGAGTCGGGGGCCTGCTGGCCCAGCTGGGCGGCCGCAACCTGCGCGTGCGAGATCAGCGACGGGACGAATGCCGCGTAGAGTCCCGTGCCGATCTCGAGCAGTCCATAGAGCAGCAGAGGCTTGCCGTAGCGGTCGACGACCTGCCCGAATGCCCAGCTCCCGAGGGCGAGCCCCGCGAAGAAGGCCGCCAGAACGGTGCTGACCGCCAGGACGGTCGCGCCAAAGACCAGCGAGAACATGCGGGCCCACAGCAGCTCGTAGACCAGTCCTGAAAGGCCCGTCATGAGGAACAGGCCGAGCAGAACCGGCTGAAAGGGACGCATCGTGCTGTGAAAGGGCACCGGCGGTTGCAACGGCCGGTCGGAGGTATTATCCCCGTTTTCCGGACGCGGCGGGACCGTGAGGCGGATCACCCCCCGGCGGGAATGGGTTCAGGCCCTCCCCTTGGAGAGGAAGCGGGCTTCCGTTGGCGCCGCAGGTTTCCATGCGCACTCCATGCGCATGCCAGCGGTCGCGGCCCGAGGCCGGCAGTCTTTACCGGAACCCGCCGATCTTCCGCGTCCCCGCGGCATCGACCGCGCCCGAGGTCGGACGGAGCCCGAGTCCCGACCTGGCCGGCTTGACGACAGGGACGGCGCCTCGCGGGTCCCGCCGTGTCCGCTGTCTCTGTCTCCCACGCTGCAGCCCTTGTGCAGGATGCTTGGGGCCTCACCGACGGGGCCCTCGGGATCCGCGCACGGTGAGCCACTGATTGACCGAGACGTCGCCAAGCACCTGCGGCGGGCCATCCGGCCATCGCACGGTCACCTGGCCGGGTTCGCTGCAGCCCCCCAGTCCGAAGTGCACGCGCGGGTCGCTCCTCGACAGGTAGCTCCCTCCGTTCCGCACCGCCGCGGCCTGCGTCTGCCCACAGAATCGGGCCTCGACGCGCGTGCCGATTCCCTCGCCGTTCCCGCCGGCTGCCACAAGACGAAGGCCGATCCACGAGTGCGGGCGCCGCGATCGATTGCGAAGGAGCGCGGGAGATCCGTCAATCGGCAGGAGCAGCAGGTCGACCCCGCCGTCGTTGTCGAAGTCGCCGCTCGCGGCTCCCCTGTAGGAGTTGCGAGGTGCCTCCTCCACGGCTTGCGCAGCCAGCCGGAACCTGCCGGCGCGGTTCTCCAGAATCGCGATCCGCTGGTGATACCTGGTGGTCGCAAGATTCCCGGCGGACGGGTACACGTGGCCGTTGGCGATCCAGAGATCCGGATCACCGTCGTTGTCGAGGTCGGCGAAACCGCATCCCCAGCCCAGCAGGGAGACGGTCAGATTGCGGAGCCCGACGCGTGAGGATACGTCTTCGAAGAGGCCCGGCGCCTGCTGCTCGAACAGGGGGAAGTGGTCCTCCGAAAACGTCGTGGTCAGCAGGTCCAGGTCCGCGTCGCCGTCGTAGTCCGCGGCGCAGACCCCCATGTCGGCCTGGGTCCTGCCGTCTCCGCTGTAGGCGAGCCCCGCGACCAGCGCGTCCTCCCGAAACGACCCCGATCCCCGGTTGACGAAGAGGAAGTTCGGGGACGAGTCGTTCGCGACGAAGATGTCGGGCCGTCCGTCGCCGCTGAAGTCGGCGATGAGCGGGGTGAATCCGTAGGCGGGACGGGGAACACGGATCCCGGCCTGCTCGGAGGCCTCGGAGAATGTCCCGTCGCCGTTGTTGAGATAGAGGACGTCGGCCGCCGGCTCCAGCTGCGCCGGACCACAGAAGACATCCAGGCCGCGGTAGTCGCACGAGGGCGGCTCACCCTCGACGGGAAGCGACTCCAGCCCGAGGTAGGCGGCCACGTAGAGGTCGAGATCGCCGTCTCCGTCGACATCGCCGAAGCTGCTTCCGGTATGCCAGGCATGAGCCTCCTGCAGTCCTGCCTGCTGGCCGACCTCGGCAAATCTTCCGCCGCCCTCGTTGCGGTAGAAAAGATCCCGCCCGATGGCGGTGACGAGCACGTCGGGGTCGCCGTCGTTGTCGAAGTCCGCGGCGTTGGCCCCCGTACACCAGTAGGGGCACGTCAGGCCGGCCTCCTCCGTCACGTCCTCGAACCGGCGTCCCTCCAGGTTCCGGAACAGGTGCACGCCGCGGCCGGGGTTCGCGGGCCTGCGGCCGGCCGCGATCGCGCGAAGCGATTCCATGGTCGAACCACTGACGATCACGATGTCCATCCACCCGTCGCCGTCGAAGTCGAGAACCGCCGCGCCGCTCCCGTTGGCCTCTGCGATCCAGCGCTTGGCCGGTCCGCCGTGCGCGACCCGGACATCGAGCCCGACGTCGGAGCCCACATTGACCAGCCGGATCGACGCGGCCAGGTCGGAAGCGGCGGATACCGGGGCAGGCGCCAGCACAAGGGCCAGCGTCGCCGCTGCCGCGCATGCCAGCGAGGTGTTGGGCGCGGTCATGGCTCGCGGAGCCGTTCGAACAGGCCGAGGTGCTTCCTGGCATCCGCCTCCTCCCCCAGCTTCATCAGCACGCGACCGAGGTGGTAGTGCGCGTCGGCGTTTCCCGGCTCGGCTTCAATGACCGCTCGCAGCTGTGCAGTGGCGTCCGCGGGGCGGCCCGCCGCGCCGTACGCCGTGCCCAGCTTGGTCCGGGTCTGCACGGACGACGGATTGCGATCCAGCGAACGCTCGAGCCACGAAACGGCCTCGTCGGCTTGCCCTTCCGCGAGCAGCAGGGCTCCAAGGTTGTAGTAGGGCCACTCGGAGCGCTCGGGGCCTTCCTGCTCGCGGCGGATCGCTTCCCGATAGGCTTGCTTGGCCTCTTCGAAGCGGGTGAGTCCCTCCAGTGTCTGGCCAAGATGGTTGTGCGCCTTCACGCTGCCGGGGGCGAGCCGGACCGCCTCGCGGAACGACTCCAGGGCCAGGGTCAGCTTGGACCCCTCGTAGTAGACGCGGCCGAGGTAGTATCGCGCCTCGGAATCCAGCGGGAGCAGGGCTGCCGCTTTCCGGAGGTCGGCCTCCGCGCTGGCCCGGTCTCCAAGCATGAACCGCGCGAGTCCCGCGATCTTGCGCGTCTCGCCCCCCTCCGGCTTCCGCTCCAGAAACCGGCCGGCCCAGTCCAGTGCCTCCCTGTATCGTCCCATTGAGAAGAGGACGTAGGCCCTGAGGTGGAGCGCTTGGAGATGGCCGGGATCTCTTGCCAGCGCAAGATCCAGATGCGCGTCAGCCGATTGCAGCCCGCCTTCCCGCGCCTCGCACTCAGCGAGCTTGTAGTGGACATCCGCGGGCGGATTCCGAATCCCTTGGGAGGCGGCCTCCAGGACTGCGCGGGCCTCGGCGCAGCGGTCCGCGCCAGGTGGCTTCACCGTGCTCGGAGCCGGCTCCTGGCCGGTCGCGCCAAACCCGCACGCCAGCGTCACGCCGAGGACGATCGGCGTGCATCGAAGACTCCGGGATCCACGATTCATGGAAGATGCCTGCCGGCTCCATCGTACTGAAGGCGCGATCTGCCACGGCGCTCAGGAAGCCACTCTACGGCCCATCATGTGTATCAGCGTTCCTTGGTCAAAGTGGATCGGATTCGATTCGGCACTCGCTCTCCGGTCAAGCGCCCAGAGTGCACAGGCAGGACAGCAAGACCATCCTGGGTGAACCCAGTTGGCCCGACCGCTGAGTGGTCCTGAGTCGCCAGTGTCAAAAGGAGTCAGCGTCGGCGACGAAGGTAGAGTCGCGCGTGGACGGGATGGGCCGCTGCATTGAAAACGTGTTCATCGAGCGGCTGTGGCGCTCGCCGAAGTGCAAGGCCGTGCTCGCGACTCTCAAGTCCGGCGGACACAGCAGTGTCAGGGTTGACGATAAGATATCATGAGCATTATCCGTCAACCTCCGGTTGCAATGATTGGATGGAACGCATGTTCGGACAACGACTTCGGCTCGCTCGAAAACGGGCCGGCCTGTCCATGAGGGCACTTGCCGAGCGGCTGACCCCAACGATCACTGCTCAGTCAGTCAGCAAGTACGAGACGGGCAAAATGATGCCCTCCTCTTCCGTTCTGCTCGCGCTCGGCAAGGCACTGGATGTCTCACTGGACTTCCTGATGGGCTCACAGGTCGAGGCTCTCGATGGACTTGAGTTCCGCAAGCATTCCACGACTTCCGCCCGCGACCGGGCAAGGGTTGAGGCGATTCTGATCGACAAGCTTGAACGTTATCTGGCGATTGAGGCGATTCTCGACATGCCGGTCAACCTCGATTGGCTCGGGAGCTTCCGCTGCGACAGGGTAGCCACGGAAGCCGAAATCGATTCCAGGGCCGATGCGCTCCGCGAGGCGTGGGGACTTGGCGTGGGCCCCATTCCCAGCCTTTGCGAACTCCTTGAAGAAAAGGGCATCAAGGTGATCGAAGACGATCTCCCCGAGCGAGTCACTGGCCTCGCCTGTCGTGGCTTCCGCGGCGACGAGCCGGTCTCTGAGGCGGTTGTCGTTTCCCGCCGCATCAACGTGGAGCGCAAACGCTTTGCGCTTGCCCACGAACTGGCGCGCAGGATCATCCGCTCGACTGGCAACCCTGCGATCAGCTTGAAGTCGGCGATGCACCGCTTTGCCGGCGCGTTTCTCATTCCAAGCGAGCGTCTCGGGTTGGAGGCCGGCATCCGTCGCAGCCGCATCACCCGCTACGAGATCGTTCGCCTCAAGCAGCTCTACGGGGTCTCGGCGGCGGCGATGCTGATCCGGCTCGGACAGGTCGGTATTCTGGCTCCCGCCAGTGTCCGGCGCGCCTTCGCGACCTTCGCCCGCCCTTGGCGCAAGGAAGAACCGGAACCAACCGGTCCCAATGAGGGGTTTGCGGCTCTCGAGGCACCCAGTCGTTTCGAGCGTCTTGTCTCACGCGCCCTCGGCGAAGAGTTGATCTCGCCTGCGCGCGCTGCTGCACTCCTCGAACAGTCGCTCGATTTCGTTGAGCGGCAGGTTGTTGGTCGGGTTCCCCTGTGACACGGGTCCTTGTCTATGGCTCTTCCTGCCTAAGAGACGTGCGAATGGGCGATCTACCGCACCGACGAGGCGGCACAAGGCGGGGTCTTCATCGATAGACGCGGCCAGGCAGTGAAGACCACCGAGACTGAGATCAACGGAGGCGACGGAGAGGGTGTGCCGACTGTCGACATCCTTGGTCAAACAGGCGAGGTCGTCCGCGTGCGCGGTGTCCGGGTGGAACATTGTCGAGGAGCTGCGGCCGTCCCGGCATGCGGGTCAACCGGCGAAACGAAGGATCCCCACAGCCGAAACAGAGCGGGAGTGCAGGTGCGAGGTCAATCCGGGGGGGCGGGAACGCGGGCCTTTTGGCTAGGAGCCTGGGGCGAATCGGGGGCCAGTGTTTCCCGAGTCCTTCGTCGCGCCCAAAGGAACGACCCCACAATGCTCCCGATCGCACCAAGCAAAGTTGTGAACCCCGCAACCGGCTTCTCGAACATGATGAGCGTCACGCCTCCGATTACTCCGGACACTGCGACTAGGAAACCCATCCACTGGCCGCGGCGTTCGCGCGCAGCGTCCAACGTCAACCGAGAGGTTTGCTGTGAGTGGCGATGATGTTGCTGCTTCTCGGCCATCGTCAGAATGCGATCCGCTGCGCCCGGCAGGGTGCGTTCGTACGATTGAAAGAACTCAGGATGAGGCAACGGGCCAGAAACGCTGACGCTGTGAGCGACCTGGATCTGCGCTTGGGCGCCATCCGCCGCAGCCAGTGCCTTGTCGATGGATCGTCCCGCTGGTGGTGCAGCGGCTTCCTGGGGGTCGGCCGGCACCGCAGAAGACGACCCGTCCCGTTGGCTAACCTGCATTTTAGTCCGATTCGGCTTGCGACGGCGATTGCTCACCAGACGCACTCCGATTCGCCGAACTGCACCATCGCCTCTTCGATGTCGTCGCCCACGGCACGCCAGTCCTCGCGGAGCTCGTCAACGTCGGATTGCAGGCCAACCTCCGAATCCGGAGTGCGGCACCTCGCACCCGTGAGGTCGAATGCCAGTGTCATTCCCCGGATGAATGGGCTCCCTTTGGGGGCTGGACGCTCCGGCCCCAGTTGACGCATCACGCTGTTCGCGGCCATTTCGGGGTACTCGCGATAAATCGCGGCAAGCATGTGGCGATACGGCATTAAGCGTATCCATCGGGCCGCACGCCCGAAGTAGTCGGCGACGGGGTCCGGGAACGAGGCAAGAGTCGCCTTGCCCCGCCGATACCCGGCTTGAGTGAGAAAGTAGAGTGGATAGTCTCCGGATGCTGTGATCCCGATATCGCCAGCAGCCACCATCGCCTTGATGACGCGGTAGACGGCCTTGTCGAACGGTCCGTAGTGGTATGGCCGGAAGTGGAAGAACGGACCTCCTATCCGCTCGGAGACCACGCGGTCGATCAGAAACAGGAGCTTCTGCACGCGTATCGGGTCGAATGAAGCCTCGGAACCGGCTGCGGCGAACGCGGCCGCTACGATTTCCTCGCGATTCCCTATGATGGTTTTCCTCCCTCCAGCATCTAAAAGTATCACGTACGGGGACGGAGGCTATTCCTTCGATCACCGTCGGCGTTGCCCCAGTCCCCGTCCAGCCGGTGTGCCAATGGCTCCAGGTATGCCGGCGTCACGGCGTCATCGGTGAAGTCCTCGAAGATCACTTGACGTCAGCTTCCGGGCGCGACCCGCCCTGGCATCGATGTCGACGCGGAGTTCCGTGCGCTCGGCAGAGTCGAGGCGGGGACCGTAGTCTACGCCGATGACTGCGTCGAAGTCGGAGAAGGGTTCGTCCGCGGCTGATAGGCGAACTGGGGCCTGGTCGATGGCTTGGAAGTCGTCGTCATCCGGATCGGGGAGATAGAACGCTTCCAGAAGAAAGACGCTCGAGTTGAGCGGCGGGCCTGCCAAGCAAGGGAATTGCCGTTCACCAGACCGAGACGGGCTGCTTGGTTGCTGGAGTCCCCGTTAACGCAAGCAGGGTAGGGAGTCCCCCTTCTCAAATCGACACGTTTTTTCTGCGCTCGCCCTTGGTTTGGCCCGGAACCATCCCGATGGAGCAGCGGCCAGTCTTCTGGAAAACCCGGCCTGCCTCACAGGCGGTCCATCAGGTACATCCCCGGCGAATTCTGCCGGCCCGACTGCAAAGCGATTCCGGATAGCCGGTTCCGCGGCCTTCCACCACCGACCGGCCGGACAGCGGCGGGAGGATTCGGAAGGCTACCGCACCTTCTGCCACGCTCGAATCCGACACCGAAGTGCATCGGCGCAAGACCAGGCAGCTGGCGGCAGGACAGGTCCGGACGCGGCTGGGCCGGTGCAGGCAACCCGCCTGCCCGTTCACGCTGCCCGACAGATTCCAGAAGGGAAGGGTGCGATCTGGCGGAGTGCTACGATGCTTCCCAGCATGCTGAATCCCCGGCGGCACCGGCGACGATGCCTCGTCGCGGTTCTGCTGACGGGGGTCTCGGTGTGGTCTCTTCGAGGGCCCGCTCGGGGACAGGACCCCGGTGAGCTCTATGCGAAGGCCCAGGCCGCGCAGCAGGCCGGCGACCTGCGGGCGGCCGCCGTCCACTACGAGCAGCTCGTGCGCCTGCTGCCCGACCTCGCCGAGGCCCGCGTCAACCTTGGCTCCATCTATTACCAGATGCGCGAGGACGCCAAGGCCGAGGCCGCGCTGAATGAGGCGATTCGGCTCAATCCGCAACTCGGTGCCGCACCGTACTTCTTCCTCGGCGTGATCGCCTCGCGCAACCGGGAGCACGAGCAGGCGAGCCGTCGGCTCGAGATGGCGGAGAAGCTCGACCCCTCGAATCGGTTCGTCTCGTACTACTTGGGCGAGGCGTATTTCGCAACCCGCCGATACGGCGCAGCGGCCGAGAGATTCAGGAAGGCGGTCGCGGAGCAGGACTTTCGCCTCGACGCCTACTACTACCTGAGCAAGACCTACGGCGCCTTGTCCGGCCAGGCGCTGGAGCGGCTCCGCGCCGCCCACCCGCGCTCCCATTTCCTCGAGCTCGCCCGCGGCCACTACCACGAGGGCCGGAAGAACTGGGGGGAGGCCGCGGAGGCGTACCGGAACGTGCTTGACCGCCAACCCGCCGCGGCCGGGATCTTGAAGCGGCTGCAATGGGTCGACCGAAGGGCCGCAGAGGAAGGCGTGGCAGGGGCTCCGCCGCCGCTGCCGGACGGGGAACGGCTGATGCTGTCCCTTCTCTACAGTCCGCCGTCCGACCGCGAGATCGACACCATGCTCGCCGAGTCCGGGAAGCGGCTGCTTGCCCATGCCGGGCCGGGGGGATCCGCCGAGGCCCTGTACCGCCAGGCGGAGGAATACCAGATCGCCTCGTACCTGACTTCCCGCTGGATCGGCAGGAACGACCCCGACTCGTACCGGGGCCGGCAGCTGCGGGCCCAGCTGCACGAGGCCAGAGGCGAGATGGACTACGCTGTCCGCGAGTACCGGGCGGCCCTGCGGCTGAAGCCTGATCTGCAGAACGTCCACTTCGCCATCGGCAGCATGCTCTGGTCCCGTTCACGGCTCGAGGAGGCACGTCCCGAGCTGGAGGCGGAGCTGCGGATCAACCCCAGCCACCCCGAAGCGCGCTACGTGCTGGCGGACATTCTGCAGATCGAGGGACGGACCGACGAGGCCAAGCGGCATCTGCTGGAGGCTCTGCGCCTTGCCCCGGACCTCTTCGAGGCCCGCCTGGCGATCGAACGCATCTACTTTGCCGAGGGCCAGTTCGCGAAGGCCCTGGAGCAGATGAGAATCGCGGCGAGTCTGTCGCCGGCGGATCCCACTCCGCACTACAGGATGTCGATGATCCACCGCCGGCTCGGAAGCCCGGAGGAGGCCCGCAAGGAGCTGGAGACGTTCCAGCGGCTCCAGGGGCGTTAGCCTCGGACCCGGAGCCGGGCGATCCGGATCACAGCATTCCCTGTTGCACGGCCTGGAAGTAGCCCATGTCGGCCGGCAGGTACCACGGCTTCAGGTAGCAGTAGGTCGGCGGCATCGGGTTGCGTCCGTCGTAGGCCGCGACGATGGATTCGGCGTTGCGCAGCCGCGCGAAGGCAGAGGGCGGGAAGACGGGCTCGCGGCGCGGCGCGTAGGACTTGGTCACTCCGAAGGTGCCCTTGCCGCCTCCGGCGCGGCCGCTGAGCAGGCCCACGCCCGCCTGCGAGGACTCGGAGATCGAATACTGCTCCTTGAGCCTCTCCGCCTGGCCGCAGGCCTCGGAGGCCAGCTTGCAGGAAATCTCGTCGGACAGGGTCAGAAAGATGCGCGTCCGGAAGGTCTGCAGCAGCGTCCGCCACGATTCGCCCGGCAGGACCGACCGCAGCGAGCTAATCGACTGCGTGGCCACCAGTCCGATCAGCTGCGCCTGGCGCGACAGGCTGAAGAACTTCTCGTCTCCTCCGGGGTCGTTCTCGCCGACCGTGGCGAATGCCTGGTACTCGTCGCACACAAAGGCGACGTCCCTCCAGCGGCGGCCCGGCTCGGCCGCCATCCTCGGAATCCTGGCCAGCACGGCACGCTGGAAGTCCTGCTTCAGCATCACGCCGATCGCCCGGCCGAGGGCGGGGTTGGCGCCGATCGGAAGGTTGAGCGCGAGAACCTTCCCGGACTCCATCGCATCCGCGATCGGCGGCAGGGCCCAGCGTCCGCGGTGGGGACGGTCCTCCCGGTAGGCGGACTTGGGAGGACAGAACACGTCCGCGACGTCCGGCTGGTCGAACAGCGAGAGGAAGACGCTGACGCCCTCAACGATGGAGCTCCGCAGGCGGGAGTCGAGCTTGCACCAGTCGTGGCGGTGCCAGGTGATGACGGTCCTCAGCTGCCTCTGTGCGTCGCCGACCGGCTCGGGTTCCTCAATGGAAGGTTCGGCCCCCTGCTCGTCCAGCGCCTTGAGCAGCTCGCTGTCCGCCTGGACATGCACCTCTCCCGCCGACTCGTCGTACTCCCAGTCGCGTTCCGGGAGGGTCGGGGCCAGGCGCCCGTACTCCTTGACGCTGAGGCGGACCTGGGAAAGGAAGCCCAGGTCCTCGCGGGTCCTGGCGATCCTCTCCTCAAGCCGGCTCTCCTCGAGAGCGGTCCGGTAGACATCGCGGAGCGTGACGTAGTCGTCGGAGACGCGGTGCAGCAGAATCACGAACTTCACGAGATTGGTGTAGGCCTGCTGCCAGAACGGGTCCTTGCCCTTGCCGAAGAGCTGGCTAAGCAGGGATGCGATCTGATACGCGAGCGAGTAGGGGTCCAGGTCGGACTCGAGCGGGTTGTAGCACCATTCCCCGTCAAGCCCCAGCTCGACGTAGTCGTCTTCGCGTCCCGCCTCGCTCAGGATCCTCCTCACCTGGTGGCAGAAGTCGCCCTTGACCTCGAGCACCAGGCCTGACGCTCGGAGTTCGCGGTCCTCCGGGTGCCACCCGAGAACCTGCTTCGCGAACGGGTACATGCAGCAGGAGGTCTTTCCGGAGCCGATGGCGCCGAAGACTGCCGTTCCGGCGTACAGTCCGCGGCGGGGAACCGCCAGCCAGCCGGGCCGCTCCCCAGGGCCCGGGCGGGTGCGGAGATGGGTCTCGCCGATCACGAGGAGGGGCTCGCCGGTCTCGGGCCACGGGGGAATCGGCGATGCGGGCAGGTCCCGTCTCCGTCTCTCCACCAGCAGGCCGGCAACGGTGGAACCGACGAGAACCGCGCAGCAGGGAGTCGCGATCCAGACCAGCGCGTAGCCCCACCACAGAAGCTCGCAGGCGGCGGGGGAGCGTGCGGCGATGAGGGCAAGGACGGGGTCCGACCCCGACCAGGGCGCGAACCAGTGCCACAGGGCGGCGCCTGCGACGGCAGCCGCTGCCGCAAGGAGGACGGTGATCACGGAATGCCCGAGGATGCGGAGTTCACACGGCTGACTGACCTATTTGCGCCCAATGAATATTATAGTATCTGTATATAGATCCTTTGGTCAAGAGAAATATCTACTTTCCGAGCACTGATCCCTGCTTCCCGCTAGGCCGGTCGCCGGAACCCGTGCGAGCACGGACCGCATCCGGGTCGAGCCGGGCACGCTCCCCGCGCGCTCAGCCCAGGTCGCCGCGCCTCGCCGCATCGACAAGGTGCTCGGAGGCGCGCCGGGCGAGGGCCATCATCGTCAGAGTGGGGTTGACACAGCCGATCGTGACAAACGCCGCTCCGTCGGTGACGAGCAGGTTCCTGACGTCGTGGGCGCGGTTCCACCTGTCGAGGACGGACTTCCGCGGGTCTCTGCCCATGCGCGCCGCGCCCACTTCATGCGTGGCGCCCCCGGGCCAGCGCGGCTGCTCGATTCTGCGGATGTCCTCGGCGCCGGCGGCCAGCAGCATCTCCTCCCCCGCATCGGCGGAGTAACGGAAGAGCCGCATCTCGTTCTCGCTCCAGGTGACGTTCATGCGGAGCGCCGGAATGCCCCACGCGTCCTTGACCGAGGGGTCGAGCTCGACGTAGTTCTCATGGTGCGCCAGGCATTCGCTCGACGTGCTCAGGCTGAATCTCCACCAGTCCTGGGACTCGACCGCCACACGCTTGAATTCCGCTCCGAAGCCGGGGATTCTGGCGATGGACGACGGCGACCCGTAGCTGGAACCGTTGCGCATCTGGGCTCCGAAACCGCGGATCATTCCGTCGGTGTGCGCACGGTCCACGTTCAGATAGCGCGGCAGGTACAGCCCGTTGGGCCGCCTAGGGGCGCCCGTCCACTTGCGGTGCTCCCTGACCGGGAGGACGCCCGAGACTCCGCCGTACATGTGATCCATCACATAGCGGCCGAGCACGCCGGACGAGTTGCAGAATCCGTCCCCCGAGTTGAGCAGAATGCGCGTCGACTCGAGTGTCGAGGCGGACAGGACGACCGCCTTGGCGCGGACCTCTCTCGGCGCCCGGGTCAGCCGATCGAAGTATGCGACGCCGCTGGCGAGGCCGGTGTTCGGGTCGGTCGTGACGTGGGACACGACGGCGTCGGTGAGGACCCGGCAGTTGCCGGTGGCCTCCGCATCGGCGACGGTCGTCCAGACGCTCGAGAAGTACGAGTGCGTCACGCAGCCGTGCTCGCACGGTCCGCAGTAGTGGCAGGGTTGCCGGCCGTTTAGCGGCCTCGTCAGGACGGCCGAACGACCGATGGTGACGTGCCTGTCGAAGCGCGCGTTGACCTTGTCCCTGAAGTGCTTCTCGCCGCACGTCATCCCCATGGGGGGCTGCATGACGCTGTCGGGGAACTGCATCAGCCCGAGGGGCTCGCCGCTGATGCCGACGTAGCGCTCGACCGTCTCGTAGAAGGGCGCCATCTCGTCGTAGGTGACGGGCCAGTCCTCGCCGTACCCGTCGTGGCTGGCCGCCGAGAAGTCGAGCCTGGAGAGCCGGTAGCTCTGGCGGGCCCAAGTCAGCGACCGCCCGCCGAGCTGGCGGCCCCGCGTCCACTGGAACGGCTTGTCCGCCGGATAGGTGTACGGATTTCGGACATCGTCGACGAACCACTCGAAATTCGACTCCCGGCAGGCGTACTTCATGCTCTGGATCCGGCGGTTCCGGCTGATTTCCGGGGACTTGCCCCGGTACTTGAGGTCGTAGGGCAGCAGGTGCTCGGTGAACTCGGCCTCGGTGGTTCGATGGCCCGCCTCGAGAAGCGCGACCTGCATGCCGGCCTCGGCCAGGGTCTTGGCCACCCAGCCGCCGGTCGCTCCGGATCCGACAACGACCGCGTCGTAGATGTCGTTGTCCCTGGCGATGATCTGCATCGGGAGAAGGGCCGTGCGCCGTCCGACAGTGTAGTGAATGTCGATGCGGACGCCGCGGTCGAAAGCCGCAGCCGGTCGACGGCCTTCCAGGCGGCGCCTGTCGTCGGCTCCGGCCTCCTCGCCGCCGGCGAGCGCGTTGCGGGCTCCGCAGCCACGGTCGGCGCGCGGACGGCCTAGCCGATCCGGGGCGAAACCTCCGGATTTGCGGTTTTGGGAATCTCCGGACCCACACCTCGCATGCTGCGATCGTCTACGATCTATGTGACCTTTCGGCTCGGAGGAAAGACATGCGTCATTTGATTGCCAGCTACCTGAACAGCGACCTCTCCCGTCGCGGCCTGTTCGAGGCCTTGGCGGGCCTTGGATTCACCGCCGCCGCGGCCAAGTCCCTGATGGCGCCTCTGGAGGCGTCGGAGAACGGCCGGGGGGCCACCGCAATGACCGGCACAGGCGGCGAGCTCGTCGTCGCCCAGATGAAGGCCGCAGGGGTGGAGTACCTCTTCACGAACCCGGGTTCGTTCGAGGTCGGCTTCTTCGATGCCTTCCTCGGCCAGGACCACACCCAGCTGATCATGGGCCTGCACGAGGGGATCGTGATCTCGCTCGCCGACGGCTACTACCGCACGTCCGGCAAGCCCGGCTTCGTGAACCTCCACGTCATTGCCGGAACGGCCCAGGCCGCCGGCCAGATGTACAACGCCTCCAAGGACGGCTCCGCCCTGGTGGTGACGGCCGGACTGAACGACAACGAGCTTTGGAGCGACGACGCGGGCCTGGCGCCCCGCCCCGGGTTCGACCAGAAGGAGATCAACCGGCAATTCACCAAGATCTCGTGGGAGTCCCGGGATGCCCGCAGCCTGGCCCTGATGCTGCGGAGAGCGTTCAAGGTGGCCACCGCTCCTCCGGGCGGGCCGACCTATCTCGCCATGGCCCACCACGCCCTCGAGGCGAAGGATGTCACGGCGCAGATCCTGCCGGGCGCGCGCTTCATGCCGGAGTCCAGGATGCGTCCGGCCAGGGACGCGGTCGAGCTGGCCGCGAAGGCTCTGGTCGAGGCGAAGCGGCCGATCCTGGTCGCCGGAGACGAGGTCTGGAAGACCCACGGCTGCGAAGAGCTGCTCGCTCTGGCCGAGAGGCTCGGCATCGCGGTCACCAACCAGGGCCAGGGCTATGACAACTTCCCGGCCCACCATCCGCAGAACCTCGGAAGGTTCAACCAAAGGCACAAGATGATCGCCGGCGCGGACCTCGTGCTCAGCGTCGGCGCGCCCGACTTCGGGGGCAGGGTGGTGCCCGGCGGCCCCGAGGCCCCGCTTGCGGCGAAGTTCATCCGCCTGACGGCGAACTCCGACGTGATCAGCCGCAACTATCCCACGGACCTCGCGCTGGCCGCCACCCCGCGGGAGGGCCTGCGCGACCTCAACGACGCGATCGACTCCATGACGACCGCCGGCCGCCGAAAGAAGATCGCCGGCCCTCGGGCGGAAGCCCTTGCGGCCCACACCAGCGAGACGCGGGCGAAAGCTGAAGCGCAAGCCCGGGCGAACTTCGGCAGGGGCCCGGTGCATCCCGACGAGCTCGGCGCGGTGATCGCCAAGGTCGCCGACGCCAACGCCATCATCGTTCCGGAGAATCTGACCGCCAAGTTCGGCGCGTTCCCGTTCGGGCACCGGGACGGGGAGATGATGCGCGTCGCCAACACCGGGAACGGGCTGGGATGGGCCATCGGCGCGTCGGCCGGCGCCAAGCTGGCCGAGCCGGACAGGCAGGTGATCTGCTCGATCGGCGACGGCTCCACGATGTACAGCGCCGCAGGGTTCTGGACGCAGGCCCGCTACGAGATTCCGGTCCTGACCGTGGTGTCGAACAACCGCAACTACCAGACCGTCAGGAATGCGTACCACCGCTACGGCGGCAAGATGGCCGAGACGGACCGGTACACCGGGATGTATCTCGGGGATCCGGACATCAGCTTCGTCGAGCTTGCCGGGAGCCAGGGGGTCGGCGGTGCGAGGGTCAGCGAGTCGTCCGAACTCGAGCCGGCCCTGAGGCGCGGCGTCGAGGCCGTTCGCGAGGGCCGCCCCTTCGTCGTCGATGTCGAGACCGCCCGCTACGGCGGCGGGGCCGGCTCGGAGTGGCACCAGAAGTTCAGCCTAGCCGGACGGCGGACCAGGAACGTGTAGCGGACCGCCGGGCGCGTCTGCGGGGATCGCTATAATCCCTGCGAAGACATGCCCATCCGGACCACTAGACGCACGTTTCTCAAGAGCGCTGCGCTCTCCTCTGCAGCCCTCGGTGCGCTCCCCGTCCGCGCGGCCGCCGGCGCCGGCGCCGACTGGCGCCACTACGGCGGAACCCTGGAAGCCACCCGGTACTCCGAGCTGGACCAGATCAACCGCTCGAACGTAGCCGGCCTGAAGGTCGCCTGGGTCCACTCGACGGGCGACAGCATGCAGCGTCCGCAGACCAAGATCGAGTGCACCCCGATCGTGGTGGACGGCAGGATGTACGTCACCACGGCCCAGGTGCAGGTGCGGGCGCTGGACGCCGCCACCGGCGAGATGCTGTGGAACTTCGATCCGTTCGAGGGGATTCCGATGCGTCGCTCGAAGGGCGTCAACCGCGGCGTTGCGTACTGGTCGGACGGGGACGACCGCCGAATCTTCATGTCGGGGTCGGCGCAGGACACGATGTACTGCCTCAACGCGGACACCGGAAAGCTGGTCGAGGAGTTCGCGGAAGGCGGCAAGCTGAACATGAAGGAGGGCCTGGACCGCGAACTCGCCGAGTCCACGCGCAGCTACTACGCGAGCCCGCCGGTGGTCTTCGAGGATCTGCTGCTGCTGGGCGGCGGGTCGGGCAGCGAGGGCCCGGCGCCGGCCGCTCCGGGGCACATCCGCGCATTCGACGTCCGCACCGGGAAGCGCCGGTGGATCTTCCACACCATTCCGCATCCGGGGGAGTTCGGCTACGAGACCTGGGGCAAGGACAGCTGGAAGACGGCCGGCGGCGCGAACAACTGGGGCGGCATGAGCCTCGATGCGGAGCGCGGACTGCTGTTCGTGTCAACGGGTTCGCCGACCTACGACTTCTACGGCGCGGACCGGCCCGGCGTGAATCTGTTCGGCAATTGCGTGATCGCCCTCGATGCCCGCACCGGCGAGCGCAAATGGCACTTCCAGACGATTCACCACGATCTCTGGGACTACGACCTGCCGGCCCAGCCGGTGCTGGCCCGCCGCAGGAGCGGCGAGCAGTGGCAGGACATCGTGGTGCAGATCTCGAAGCAGGCGTTCTGGTACATCTTCGACCGCGGGACGGGCGAGCCGGTCTGGGAGATCGAGGAGCTCCCGGTGCCCGGGTCGGACGTGGAGGGCGAGCAGCCCCATCCGACCCAGCCGTTCCCCACGAAGCCGCCGCCCTTCGCCCGCCAGGGATTCGGGGAGGACTGGAAGATCACGGACATCTCCGAGGAGTCGGCGGAATACGTCAGGCGGCGCCTGAAGGACCTTCGGCACGGCATGCTCTACACGCCTCCGAGCAGGCGGGGGACGGTGTACAACCCGGGGACGGTCGGCGGAACGATCTGGGGCGGTGCGAGCCACGATCCGAACGAAGGGCTCATGTTCATCAACACCAACAACTGGCCCAAGTTCTTCACTCTGCTCGACGCGCCGGAAGGAGTGGGGTACCCGTACATGCACGCGGGCTATCCGTTCTTCATGGACCAGGACGACTATTCGGCGGCCAAGCCGCCGTGGGGCGAGCTCCTTTGCCTGGATCTGCAGACGGGCGACTACCGCTGGAGGCGTCCAATTGGCGAATACGCCGAACTGAAGGCCCGAGGCATCGAGGGAACCGGCACGTTCAATGTGGGCGGATCGATCGCGACGAAGGGCAGTGTCCTCTTTCTCGGCGCCACGCAGGACGAGAAGTTCCGCGCATTCGACACCAGCACCGGCAAGACGCTCTTCGAGCACCAGCTTTCCGCAGGTGGGTACGCAACGCCGAGCACCTACGCGGTTGACGGCAAGCAGTACGTGGTCATCGCCGCGGGCGGAGGGGGCCGCGACATCGGCAGCGGGGGCAAGAAGTCCGGCGACGAGTTCGTCGCCTTCACTCTCGGGTAGACTCCGCCCTCCCGGAGCGGGCCTGCCCGGCTCGAATCCGGGACGGACCCGCATTGGATTGCGAGGAAACCCAGCCCCGCCTGGCTGGCGATCCGCGTGTCTGGCAGGGCCCAGCCAAGCGGGACCATCTCTCGGCACTGTCCCGGAAGCCAGACCGCAACGCGCCGCCGCTCGCTGCACGGGCATGCAGGCGCTCCCGCGGACAGGGAACCTCCAGTCGGCACGGACTAGAACGGCGCCCCGGAGCGAGGTGACAGCGACGCGGTGGCGGCGGGACGCCGAATGGGCCCGGGCATTCGTGGCCGCATGCGATAATCGGCCCGCCGTGGATGCATCGATGACTCGCCGAAGGTTCGTGGGCGCCGCCGGAGCAGGACTCGCGGCCAGCTCGTCTGCGACACAGAGAGAAAGGCCGAACATCCTCTGGATCTGCACAGACCAGCAGCGCTGGGATACGATCCGGTCGCTGGGCAACGAGCACATCCGGACGCCGAACATCGATCGCCTCGCGGCGGGCGGAGTCGCGTTCGAGAACGCCTATTGCCAGTCTCCGATTTGCACTCCGAGCCGTGCCGGGTTCCTGACCGGCATGTACCCCTCCGCGGTGCACGGATGCATGAACGGCAACGACGAGTGGGACGGGGCGGCGCCCCTTGTCACCAGGACGCTCGCCGACTCGGGCTACGACTGCGGACTGGCCGGCAAGTTTCACCTGTCCGCGGCGCAGGGAAGGATCGAGCCGCGTGCCGACGACGGCTACCGGGTGTTCCACTGGAGCCACCATCCGCACGACGACTGGCCGAAGGGGCACGCCTACATCGAGTGGCTGCGGTCGATGGGCAAGGACTACGCCTCGATCTACAAGGAGCTCGGGTACATTCCGAGTGAGTTCCACCAGACGACGTGGTGCGCCGACCGCGCAATCGACTTCATGTGCGAGGAGCGAACGGGGCCCTGGCTGTTCAGCCTGAACTGCTTCGACCCCCACTCGCCGTTCGATCCGCCGCAGGAATGGCTGGACCACTATCCCGAGTCGGACATGCCGGGGCCGCTGTTCCGCGAGTCCGACCTGGCAGCCCAGGAGCGCCTGAAGGAAGTGAACTTCCAGAGGACGGCGCGGCGGCCGGAGGAGATGAACGCCAGGTCGTACCAGGCCAGGTACTATGCCATGATCGAGCTCATCGACCACAACGTGGGCCGGATGCTGGACGCTCTCGAGGAGAGTGGTCAGCTAGATGACACGGTTGTGATCTTCACCAGCGATCACGGCGAGACGCTCGGCGACCACGGGCTCCTACTCAAGGGCTGCCGCTTCTACGAGAGTCTGGTGCACGTTCCGCTGGTGATCTCGTGGCCGGGACACTTCAGGAAGGGGCTCCGCAGCCGCGCCCTGGTCGAACTAACGGACCTCGCCCCCACCCTGCTGGAACTGGCTGGTCTTGCGGTACCGGAATCAATGCAGGGCAAGGCACTGACCGCCATCCTGCGGGGCCGGTCCTCGCCGGACAGGCATAGGGAGTTCGTGAGGAGCGAGTACTACCGGGCGCTCGCCGGGGTGCAGAGCTTTGGCACGATGATCCGCAGCGAGAGATACAAGCAGGTGGTGTATCACGGTCACGGCCTCGGCGAGCTGTTCGACTTGGAAGAGGACCCGGGCGAGTTCGAGAACCTCTGGGACGACAAGCGGACGGCACAGGTCCGCCACGAGCACATGGTGATGAACTTTGACGCTCTGGCGATGGCTTCGGACTTGGGGGCGCCCAGGGTTGCGCGGTTCTGACGCGCCGCTGCGCCAGGCTGCTGCGGGTTCCGCGCGGTCACCTGTCGGGAGCCCGGAATACCGGGCGTCGGTGGAGAATCGGGGTGACGGGAAGCGGGACCGCCAGCGCAGGCTGCAGCGGGCGTATTCGCGCTGCCAGTAGGGAAGCCGCAAACGCTTCCTCTCGGACCGCCGTCCGCCTCAAGCTCCCACACAACGCTTGTGTAACGCTCGTCCGTGGTCCTGAGCGCCGCGATTGGGCCGCTGGCAGCTTGGTCGCGTCCCATGCCGTCGGCTTCCTTGCGGAGCGCGGTCAGGCCGCTGTTGATCGTTCGCCGGCCCAAGGTCTGGGACAGGCCAATGGGACTTCCGAACACGTTCCAGGCCGCCAGGACATGTCGCAGGCAAGGAGGAAGAGCCCCCTCCGGAACCTGCCGGACGTGGGTCCGCGATGCGAAGCGGGCAAGCGGATCGCCGGCACCACGGGAGTTGTGGAGCTGGCGGCGGGCCCCGCGGACCGCAAGCGCCCGCCGGCCGAATGCATGAGCGGTTGCGGCGAGCCGACCCCAGAGACGGCGGTTCCGCAACGGCCAGGCCGACGGATTCCGGGGACCGGGCATGCGCGACCCGGAACGGTCCAGTCATAATGGACATCGGATATGCACCGCCCGCAAGGGTTGCGGTGCCTCTCGAACCGTTTCGCGGAGTCCGGTATCCATGCGCCTGATCATCACCGTCGTGTCCATCGCTCTGCTCGGCCCGGCCTCGGCTGAGTGGAACCAGTGGCGCGGAGAGGGCCGCGACGGGAAGTCGTCCGAGACCGGCCTTCTCCGCACATGGCCTGACGGCGGGCCCGAACTGGTCTGGCGGTCGGATTCCCTCGGGGCGGGGTACTCTTCGCTGGCTGCGGCCGACGGGATGCTCCTCACCCAAGGCTTCCGAGAGGGCCGGCAGCTCCTGATCGCCCTGGACGCCGAAACCGGCGCCACACTCTGGGAAACGGCTCACGGAGGCCGGTATTCAAACCGGCGCGGCGACGGTCCGCGCGGCACGCCGACGGTCGACGGCGACCGCGTATACGCCCTGGGCGGAGACGGCAACCTGATCTGTGCGGAGGGCGCGACCGGCGACCGGATCTGGGAAACGAACCTGCTCAAGGCGTACGGAGGCCGCAACATCCGGTGGGGCATCAGCGAGTCTCCGCTGATCGACGGCGACCGGATCGTCGTGAACGCCGGGGGCGGCGGCGCCTCGGTTGTCGCTTTGGACAAGATGACCGGCGCCGAGCTGTGGAAGACCCAGAGCGACCGGGCAGGCTATTCGTCCGCCATCGCCGCCGAAGCGGGCGGAGTCCGGCAGTACGTGGTCTTCACGGGGGAAGGTGCGGTCGGGGTCCGCGCCGACAACGGGGAGCTGCTCTGGCGCTATGGCCGGGCCGGCAACTCGACGGCGAACATTGCCACGCCGGTCGTCCGCGACGACCTCGTGTTTCTTTCCTCGTCCTACGGCACGGGCTGCGCGCTGCTGCGCCTGGAGTCCGACGACGGCTCCGTGACCGCGTCTGAGGTCTACTTCAGCCGGGACATGAGGAATCACTACAGCAGCTCGGTCCTGATCGGCGGATTTCTGTACGGCTTCTCCGGCCGGATTCTCACAGCCATGGAATTCGAGACCGGGGAGGTTGCGTGGCGGGACCGCTCCGTGGGCAAGGGCCAGATCGTCTACGGCGACGGCAGGCTATACATTCTCAGCGAGGACGGCGTCGTCGGTCTGGTGGAGCCCGACCCGGCCGGGTACCGCGAGATCTCGCGATTCGAGATCGGGACGGGGGGCCACCCGACATGGACGCTTCCGGTGCTCTCGGGAGGGCGGCTGTACCTGCGGGACCAGAGCCGCCTCTACGCTTTCGACGTCACCCGCCGGTAGCGGTCCGCTCGCGGGAACGAGCGGTGAGGAGGCCCGGCCGCCGAAGGCCGCGCCGTACCGTCGGAGGAGATCCTCCGTGTCCGAGAGCGAGTCGCGCCCGAAGGGGCGTCGCTGGGGTTCGGTGACGCCCGGTGATCCTCAGCGGTCCGAGCGACCGGACGGCGGGACCATGGCGAAGGCGACCCGCACGGTCGGCTCCGCGACCGACTGTCCGCCAGCGTCCGTCAAGCGGATCCGGAATTCCCGGAAATGGGTTTCGGGCGCGATGCCGGCCGAATGCGTCCGGACGACGATCTTGACGCTCTCGTTCGGCTGGAGCACGCCTTCGCGGGGCTCGGCAGTGAGCCAGGGCGTCCCGTGGTCGAAGCGGTACCAGACGGGTCCGGACCGCGGATTCGTGAGGGTGACCTCTTGCGGAGCCGCATCGGCCTTTCCGGGCGCGACGAACGTCAGCGCACTCGGGCTTAGGAGCCTGCCCGCCGAAGGCTGGGCGGAGGTTCCGAAGGCCGCAGTGGCGGGTCCGGGCGGGCCGGCGCCCTGCGGAGCCGAGCCGACCGCTTCTCCCCGGTCGGACGCCGAGCCGACACCGGATTCCAGATAGTAGTCGGTTCCCAGTATCGCCACCAGTTCGCCGCCCCGGCGGAGGTCGACGCGCCGGGTGCGCGGGCCGCCGTCCGTCCAACCCTGGAAGAGGTAGCGGCTCGGGCGGTACCTCGATGCCGGCCGGATCTGCTCGGCCGGCACGGACACCTCGACGAAGTCGCCGTGCTCGCCCTGATGCAGCGCAACCGGGCCGACCATGGGCTCGCCGTCGACGTGGAGGACGAACGGACCCGCGGTGGAGCTGATCCGGAAGAGGGGCTCGGCGGCGAAGCTGGCCTCGAAGTGCTCGGGGTTGCGGAGCAGGACGGTGGCGGGGTCCGCGGCAAGTCCGTGGGAGCGCCAGAGCGTCCACTTCCAGAACCTGAGGCCGGAGCCCGGCTTGGGATGCGCGCGGGCCTGCACGGGGGTCCGCAGGGTGTAGAATCCGTCCGCGGAGGGCGGAGTGACCGTCACGCTGCCTGCGGATTCCGGGGAAGTCGAGACGGAGACCGTGTGCTGCACGATGAAGTTCGCCTCGAACCAGGTGCCGTGCTCGCCGACGGTGAGGTTGTGCTCCCGTGCGCGGTCGGTGTTCCAGCGGGCAAAGACGTAGCGGCTCTCGCCGTCCACCTGGGGAGACGGCGCGCGCAGGCTCTTGATGATGCCGTGCCGCCAGTAGCGGGTGGCGGGCGTGGTGACGAGCCGTCCGTTGACGACGATGTCCAGACCGGGAGGGTTGGTGGTGATGGTGGTGGCCCACGGCCGGAGCCCGTAGAGGGTGGCGACGCCGTGGATGTCGCCCGCCGACAGGCCCTCCTCGCTGGATCGGATCGCGATGCCGGGGGGGACGGTCTCCATCACGGGCAGCCCGTCGCGGGAGTGGGCGCGAGGATGGTAGTGCATGACTGAGGCGAAGTCGTAGGGTCCGTCGGCGGGGTGGTCGGCTGTCGCGATCCAGGACCGGCCGGCCTCGGAGAGGCCTTCCTCGCGGACGGTCAGGTATTGGTCGCGGTCGGTCCGCTGGTGCTCGTGCCAGAGCCCGACCGTGTGCCCGATCTCGTGCATGAGGAAGGTCCTGTCGCCGCAGGCCGCGCCTTCCCGCACCCACCAGATGGCCTGCTCTCCGCCCACCCTGCCGACATGCGAGCGGCAGCGTTCGGTGGTGGTCCTGAAGCGCAGGTAGTCGCGCTCGGTGGTGCGGGGGTAAAGGGTGATGACGGTGTTCGAGTTCCATGCCTCGATGGCGGCGAGGATGTCCTCCCTGGTGGCGGCGGAGAAGTCCGGGTCGATGGCGTAGGGAATCAACCCCCTGGGCCACAGCGGGGTCGAGGCGCTCGCGGAGATGTCTCTGCGGGGGAGCGGAAGGGCAGCCTGCGCCCTTTCCCGGAGGCGTCCGTTCGGTCCGACCAGCTCATCCGCCGAGCCCAGCACGATGTCGCCGGCATGGACCACCCAGCCGTCGACCACCTCGTAGGAGAGCGCGGAGTCCCGGGAGACCTCGGGTCCGGACAGCGGGGCGGAGAGCAACGGAGCCCGGAGCGCCACCAAGGCGGCACAACAGATCCAAATGGAGCGAGTGTGCTTCCGCATGCGCTGGAGCCCGGAACACTCGGGGGTCGCCCAAGATTATCCAACATAGCGGATTGGAGGTCCCGTGGGCTCCGGCCAATAATGAGGCCGGCGCATGCACGGGCTTTCGATCGCGGCGGCGAAAGGAAGGCCTCCGGAGGCTGGCGTGGCGGCGTCCGAGCGACGTGGCCGCGCCCTGCCGTTCGGCTCCCATGTGCCCGGTGCAATTGTCGGTCCGCCTCCAGCAGCCGCACGTGGGCCGGGTGGACTCCGGCCTGTGGACTGCGGAGATGGCTGGGCACCGGTCGAGCGGACAACCGAAGAACGCCAGCCAGCACCAGGCGGTCTGGATCACGGAGTGCCGCTACCGCGTGTTGCGCGGATCGGTGGCGGAGCGGGCGCGGGACCTGCGCCGGCTTCATCGTGGCGCCGCGGGACGACGAAGCTGCCGGGGACGGCGGATTCCGCCGGGTGTTCGGTGGTTGTTCGGAGCCCGGATCAGCCGCCAAACCGTAGGCACCTCAATGCGCCGCATGCCGCGCTCCCGGTGCGGCCGCAGAATGCGTCCCATCATCACTGCTTGGCCCTGCCCCTGTTGAATCGCAGTTGTCCCCGGCATGGACTTCGGGGGCTGCCTGGGTCCGGCAGAGGGCAAGGTTTTTCACATCGAGACGGACCCATGGACACTGAAGCGGCAGAACGTCTGCGCTTATGTTGTTGCAAACACTAGCGTTTATTCGTACGATTTGCCGCATCTTGCTAAACTCGGGCCAGGAGCGATTTCCTTGACTAGAAACTCTGTTCGGCGATCCCGTTGCGTCTGTCTCTGGGCATTCCTGGTGCCGGCGGTCGCAGCTACGGCCCAGACGCCCATCATCCAGCCCGGCGCCCCGGGCGAGCCGGCGCGGGAGCTGAGCGCCGACCGAGCGATCGAGATCGCTGAATCGCGCTACTCGCCGGACGACGTTCGCTTTGTGCATGACATGATCCCGCATCATCACCAGGCCCTTGAGATGGCCGCGTTGGTGGCTGACCACACGAATCGGAAGGAATTGATCGACGTTGCGGGGCGGATCAACGCTTCGCAGGGAGACGAAATCGCCTTCATGCAGCAGTGGCTGCGCGACCGCGGCCAGCACGTGCCGGAGCCGGCCGCACACGATGCAATGCACACGAGCCACAAGATGGCCGGCATGGCTACGCCGGAACAGATGGCCGAGCTCGCCGAGTCCGACGGCGCCGCGTTCGACCGGCTGTTTCTTGAGCTGATGATCCCGCATCACGAGGGTGCGGTGAAGATGGTCGGGGAGCTCCTCGATCAGCCGGGGTCCGCCTACGATCCGGTGCTGTTCGAGTTCACCTCCG
>JAPPMB010000090.1 GCA_028819255.1 Bryobacterales bacterium
GCGCAGCCGGCTGGAACGTTGTCAGTGCGATTTATGACTACTCGGTAGGGCTAGGATGCGCCTGAGATTCTGGGCGACTCCGTCGGACCGCCGCACCTCGGTCACCGGGATCGCCTGCGCTGGCATCGATCAGGCAGACCCCCTGCAGTCTATGCCAACGTGCTCCCAAGACCCTCATACTGGAACCGGAGAGGATGGCGCCTTCAGATGCGACCAAAGTGAAACACCGCCGTCTCGAACGCGTGCTCATGCGTCGCCGTGAGCCTTTCGGCCCGGTCGTCCAGTTCCTCCGGTCCGCCGCAATGGCATTCGGTGCTCACAGAATGCCACTGCGGCATGTCCCCACGCGGCATGGCATTGCTGGATGCCGTCTCGGACTCTCGCAGACTCTGATATGACGCCGAACCGGCCGACCTGCTCGCAACCGGTATCGCGCACCAGCCCCTGCGCGCCCCCGCACCCGTTCGAGGCACCGGAAACACCCCGATCGGTGACTCCATTCTCGGCTGGCAGGATGACGCCGGATTGGAGAGTGCTCCGCTGAGTCGCATGCAATACTCAAGCAGGCGTGCGCAAGTTCAACACTGAGGGCCCGATGGTGCCTCAGCGCCACTACTGCATTCCGCCCCTCAGCCGGATCAGTTTGGAAGAGATCCTGGAGCTGGTTGAGGACATGCGGTACTTCGTCCTGCACGCCCCTCGCCAGACCGGCAAGACCTCCACCCTCAAGGCTCTCGCCGAAACGCTCAACACCTCGGGCGGGTATCGCTGCGTGTACGCGAACTTTGAGGTCGGCCAGACGGCGCGGGAGGACGTGCCGGAGGCAATGCGAGTGCTCCTGGGCCAGATCGCAGGACGTGCGGAGACGATGCTACAGGACACGTTCGTCAGGGATGTCCGTCTGCGGGTGCTGGAGGACCACGGCGGCCATGGTGCGCTGAACGAGACATTGCGCCGCTGGGCCAGGGCTCGTGACAAGCCTTTGGTGCTGCTGGTTGACGAAATCGACAGCCTGGAAGGCGACTCGCTCATCTCCGTGCTTCGGCAACTCCGCGCCGGCTATGACGAGCGACCGGACGGCTTCCCCCAGAGCGTGATCCTGTGCGGCGTTCGCGACGTTCGCGACTACCTCATCTACTCGAGTTCGCAGGGCACCAGCGTCACTGGGGGCAGTGCCTTCAACATCAAGGCCGCGTCACTGCGGCTGGGAGACTTCACCCAAGACGAGGTGCGCTCGCTCCTCGGCCAGCACACCGCCGAGACCGGCCAGAAGTTTGAGCCGGGTGCGGTGGAGAGAATCTGGGAGCTCACTCTTGGCCAGCCTTGGCTGGTCAATGCTCTGGCCCTCCAGGCCTGTTTCAATGACAGGGCGGGACGGGACCGCAGGCGGCCGATCGGAGCAGGCGCCGTAGACAGAGCCAGGGAGACGCTGGTCCGCAACCGGGTCACCCACCTTGACCAGCTCGCCAGCCAGCTGCGCGAGGACCGCGTCCGGCGTGTGATCCTGCCCATGCTGGCCGGATCCGTCGACTGGGACTACTCACTGCGTGACTTGGAATATGTCCGTGACCTCGGGCTGGTGGCCGCCCAGGGCAAGGTCCGCATGGCCAACCCGATCTATGCCGAGGTGATCCCTCGCGAGTTGACTGCGGCGCAGGAATCCGGACTTGAGAGCCAGGTGTCGCCCGGCTGGTATGTCAGGGAGGACGGGAGCCTGGACCTGCCGATGCTGCTGGACGCATTCCAGGGCTACTTCCGGGAGAACTCCGAATCGTGGGTGGAGCGCTACGGACACCGGGAGGCGGGGCCGCAGCTTGTGCTGCACGCCTACCTGCACCGCGTGGTCAACAGCGGGGGACGCATCACGCGGGAGTATGCCGTCGGGCGCGGACGGACGGACTTGCTCGTCGAATGGCCGCTGGCGGGGCAGCCGCTGGGATCCCATGCGAGCAGGCACGTCGTCGAATGCAAGGTGCTGAGAGAGCGGTCCAGCCTGGAGAGCGTCATCGGCCAGGGCAGGGAGCAGACAGCCCGCTACATGGATCGCTGTGGAGCGGAGACGGGGCACCTGCTGGTCTTCGACATGCGCGAAGGGCAATCGTGGGACGAGCGCGTGTTCCGGAAGGACCCGCAGCCGGGCAGCGCACCGATCACCGTCTGGGGACTCTAGCCGGCGCTGGCGGAGAAACCTGGCATCGAGGTGCGCCTGATCGCTCGGCGAACACCACTCAGCCCCGTCCGCACGTACGCGCCCCCGGATTCGCGGCAGTCCTGAGGATGGGCTCAACGCGGCCCAATCCGCCAGCCATCCACCTGGTGTCGCAGGTGCCGTTCTCCCGCCCCGGTTGAACCTCTGCCGAAAATTCGCGATGATGTTGTGCTCCGCTCGGCATATGCGCGTCCGAATTCTCTATCACGACCGCTGTTTCGATGGCGCATGCTCCGCCGCACTCTTCTCCAGCTTTGTCAGGCGATCGCTTGCTCCGCGTGCCGACCTGGCCTACACCGGCCTCTATCACCGTGCGGACCAGTTGTTCGACGAGGACAGTTTCGACGGCGACGTGAACGCGATCGTCGACTTCAAGTACTCGGCCTCGGACAGGGTGGACTGGTGGTTTGACCACCACCAGAGCGCCTTTCTCTCAGAGCAGGACGCTGCGCACTTTCGCGCGGACACGACAGGTACGAAGTTCTACGATCCGAGCTACAAGTCGTGCACCAAGTTCATCGCGGACACGTTGCGGGCGAAATTCGACTTCGACTGGAGCCATCTAACGGACCTCATCCACTGGGCTGACATCCTGGACGGGGCCCAGCACGAAAGTGCGCGGGCGGCGGTCGCGATGGAGTCTGCGGCGCTGAAGCTCAATCTGATCATCGAGTCGGCGGAGCGCAACGTGACCGCCGAGATCATTCCGCTGCTTGAGACGGAGTCGCTTGAATCCATTGTCGCCCGCCCCGAGTACGACGAGGTCTTCCGGGCACTGTATGAGAATCACCTCAACAGCATTGCTGTGATCCGCGATCTGGCGGTTTGCCGGGATGAGGTGGTGTTCTTCGATCTGGTCCACACGCGCATGAGGGGCTACAACAAGTTCGTTCCCTACTACCTTTTCCCGAGGAGTATGTACACGGTGTCCGTGCTCGACGGGGGCTTTCGGGTCAAGGTGTCGGTCGGTTCCAATCCATGGCCTCCGGATTTCCCGCACCACAATCTCGCGGAGCTCTGCGAGCGGTACGGTGGCGGAGGCCATCCGCGCGTCGGCGCAATCAGCTACGGCCCTAAGGAATTTGACCGGGCGCGCTTGACGGCAGCCGAGATCGTGGACATCCTCTCCCGGCCGTGAGGAGCCGAGCGGCCCACGGGCTCACGACGAGCCCACGACAGCGATCCCGGCCTGGTCAGCCTTAGCCAGCAGGGCATCCTTGTCGAGCAGCAGGGTCCTGCCTGTCTCCACGGACACGAGGGTTGCGTTCGCCTCCTGCATTGTGCGGATCGTTCGCGGACCGATCACGGGCACGTCGAAGCGCATGTCCTGGGCCGGCTTGGCCACCTTGACCAGTGTGAGCTTGCGTCCGTTGCAGAGTTCCGCGGCGCGCTTGAGCACCGCGTCGGTACCCTCCATCGCCTCCAGCGCAACGCACGCCTGCTCGCAGACCACGACGCTTTGCCCTATGTCATGGTCTACAAGGGCCCGCGCGATGTCGAGACCATACTCCATGTCCCTTCGCTCGGCCTTCGTCGGCCCCCGACGGCCGTTCGGCCCGGCCCGGGCCAGGCTCCGGGCTAGAAAGTAGGTGGAGTCCAGGATCGAGATGCCCTCGTCCTCGATCACGCGGGTGATGGCGCCCAGCAACGAATCCGTGTTCTTGCGGCGGAGTTCGTTCAGCACCTTGAGCAGCCGCCAGTCCGGCTGAATCGCCGAGAAGATCTGCCTGTGCTGGATCCGGCCCGCCATCATGGCTTGGCTGACACCCTCTGACCGGAAGGCCTCGATGACCTTCGAGAGCTGGCCCAGGGCAACCCAGTGGCACGAGTCTGCAAGGGACTCGATGGCCGGGTCAGCCTCCTCCCTGACCGCAACCACCGCGACCTCGTGGCCCTCGGCCCTGGCGGCCCTGATCGTCTGCAGCGGGAAGTCGCCCCCGCCCGCAATCAAGCCGTACTTCACTTGACGAGCCCTCGCCTGGACTTGGCGACAAACTCCCGGATCCGCGTCAAACCAGGGAAGTCTTCCATTTCGTCCGTGATCCTGGCAAGCGCCTGGTCGGTGTTGAGCCCCGACTTCGTCAGAATGCGGAACACCTTGTGCAGCGCCTGGATTTCCTGCTTTGCGAATCCGCGCCGTTCCAGCCCCACCTTGTTGACCCCGAACGTCCGCGCCTCCCTCTTGCTGACCACCAGCGAGAACGGGATGACGTCCTGCGTGATGACGCTGAACCCGCCGATGTAGCTGTGTGCCCCGACGAGGCAGAACTGGTGGACGCCACAATGCGCCCCGATGACGGCGTAGTCCTCGACGGTCACGTGGCCGCCGAGAGTCGCGGAATGCGAAAGGATGCAGTGGGAGCCCAGGATGCAGTCGTGGGCGACGTGGGCGTATGCCTGCAGGAGATTGTCGTCGCCGATGCTCGTGAGGCTACCGCCGCCCTTGGTGCCCCGGTGAACGGTGCAGAACTCGCGAATCTGGTTCCGGCTGCCGATGCGCGTCCGAGCCCTCTCGCCCCGGTACTTCAGGTCTTGGGGTGCGACTCCAATGGTGGAATATGGAAAGAACGTGTTGTTCTCGCCGATGTCGGTCGGACCGTCCACGAAGACGTGGGCGACCAGCCGCGTCCCGGCTCCGATCGAGACTTCGGGCCCGATAACGCAGTATGGCCCGATCTCGACGCAGTCGTGGATCCGGGCGCCGCTGTCCACGACCGCGCTTGGGTGAGCTGCCATCACGCATCCGGGTCAGGCTTGTCCGCGACGCTGCACATGAGCACCGCTTCCGCCACAAGGCGGTCCGCGACGAAGGCCCGTCCCTGCATCCTGATCACGCCTCCCCGTCTTCGGAGGATGTCGAGTTCCAGGCGCAGCTGGTCTCCCGGCGTTACGGGTGCCCGGAAGCGGCAGCTGTCGATGGCTGCGAACAGCACGACCTTGCGGTCCCGGTCGGACATGGAGCGGAGCGCGAGCACGCCCCCGCACTGCGCCATCGCCTCGACCACGAGAACGCCCGGCATGATCGGGTAGTCCGGAAAGTGGCCTTGGAAGTAGGGCTCGTTAGTCGTAACGTTCTTGATGCCGACGATCCGCCGCTCGGAGACTTCCAGAATCCGGTCCACGAGAAGCATGGGGTAGCGATGCGGCAGGATTTCCTGGATCTGGTTGATATCGAGCATCGCTGCGGGCCATCCACGGCTCCCCTTCGGGATTCTACGATCATACCGCAGGCAATCATCAGGAGATGGGGCGGTGCCGCCACAGCATGACAAATGCAATGCGGGTCGGGATCGGCCGCATCGCCTTGGCATCAAGCTCAATACCATGAACGCTCCATTTGTCATGCTACGTCTGAGAGCTATGTTTCAGAAATGATTCCGAAAAGATTACCGATCGATGATTCCTGAACTCTTCAGTACCAATATCTGTTACAACTCCAGTGTCCATATCTTGAACATAAGAACGAGTTATAACGTCAATACATCGCAGACACTCCCGACTGATATGAATTATGAATAGTGGTTTCTATTGTCTATGATGTTCACAGTCCAGCAGTTAGAATGCACGCCAATGGAGTGCAATATAAGGTCAAGAATTATGTAGTTTACTCTGAAGAACGGACCACAGTAGTATGCCCATAGATCCTCGTTAGTCTTGGAAGTAAGTGTCGAAAAGTCCCAAACACTAAGCTACAAAGTTCGTTAAAGTGTCAGAGTAATATTGGCCATCGATTCCAGCCAAATTTTCAATGTGATGTACATTCAATGTACTGCGGATTCTTTACTCAAAACTAAAGGAGAAACTTGTAGTATTAGCGGATGCGTTCACGACACAGACGTCTGGATTGTTCAGGGGAGTTTGGCGGATTCTCCTAGCAAAGGATGCGACCAAACAGCACATGCTGGGTAAACAAGTCAATTCCTTGTCCCCTCATGTGGGAAAGCAACTGCCAGCGCAATGAACCTCTGCGGTTTCGGCCCGCCATTCCGACGAACACCACTTCGTCGCCGTCACAGATGGCGTAGACACCGGTCGTGTCCGGGACGGTCTCCAGATCCGCCACCGAGAACGAGTGGAGCGGACTGAAGCCGAGCGAGTCGAGTTTGTCCAAGGGCATCGGGAACGCCTATGCAGGAAAGCGGGACGATCCTTCTTGCACGGTCGAGCGGCGAGCGATCACGGATCCTCACCTCATCATCACCGAGCATGGAGTCTTCTGATCGCTTGATCGCTCCGCCATCGCGAGAATGGCGTGACACTTCGCAAGGACGCGGCTGCCAGCAGGTCCGATCCGGACTGAGGCGAGGCGGTCCTCTCGTTCGTGCCGTTCGAGAGCGCTCGGGGAAAAGTGGAAGGGTTGGAATCCGGATCGTTTGGTCCGAGGGGGAATGGAAGCGCATTGCATATGGACAAGGAATTGGAGTCATTCGTGAGCGGGCTGAGGATAGTCGAGGACAGGCGGCGATTCGTCTACCTGGGACGGTCCCGCGACCAGCCGCCCTCCCAGTGCGAGCACGGCAAGGCGAATGATCCAACTGTGCGGGGCCTTCTCCCGCGCCGTGCGACGCATCAGTGCCCCGTTCACGCCGGCCATGTCGCCGATCGCCTCCGACCGCGCCATCCAGTGACCGCCATCCGCGTCATCCGGAGGCCTCCTTGGATTCAATCGAAGGGCGCGAAGCCCGTTCTCCCGTCCGCGCCGGTCCGCATTCGCGGCGGCAGGACCTTACCCTGTTCGGCGGCGGCGCGAGCCAGCGGCTCGGCATTGGGGTTGGGACCGCAGTCTTAGGCCGCAGACCGGTGCGCCAGTCCGGAAAGCGCCTGCCCGGCAGGCGAGATCTGGCTCGAACTGTCAACGGGCATCGAAGATGGCACACCTTCTGGCCCGCCTCGTGATGGGGCTTTAGCCCGAACTTACACCGACTAGTTACTGGGCTGACAGCCAGACGGCCACGACGT
>JAPPMB010000113.1 GCA_028819255.1 Bryobacterales bacterium
CTTCCAATCACACCATATATTGAGGTTGGGCACTCAGGTCAGTAAGTCCCATTCCTTAGCAGGGCCGTCGCAGGTGGGCGGCCTCGTCCCGTAGTCCACCGCGAGCCGGTCGAGAGCCTCATCGCGAATCTGAGGCTGCGGGATGGATCCTACCTGAAGCGAGCCGCTGCACTTCTCTTCCACCCGTCGCCCGAATGGCTCATGCCCGATGCTTGTGTGAAGATCGCCTACTTCCGTGCCTCGGAACTGCTGTTTCAGGATGTGATCGGGGGCAACCTCTTCACGCAGGTGGACCGCAGGATGGATCTGCTGGATACCGAGTACATGCTCGGCCTTATTTCGTACAACCAGGTCTACCGCTTCGAGACCTTTTCCGTACCATCGGATGCCATGCGGGAAGCGGTGATCAACGCCATCATTCACTGCGACTATGCCAACGCTACTCCGATTCAGATTCGAGTGTACAATGACCGGCTTTCGATCTCGAACGCGGCGCACGTATCTCCCGAATGGGCTGCGGAGCGGCTTGCCGAGAAACTCTCGTCGCAACCGTACAATCCGCGAATTGCCTACGCTTTCTTCCTCGCCGGCTTGATTGAGGCTATGGAGCGCGGCGTCCGGCGGATTGTGGACTTGTGCCGCGAGGCTGGCAACCCGACGCCAGCTTGGCGGTTCGAAGCGGGTGGAAACGGCCTGCAGGTGCGGTTCCCATACTCGGCGCCGTCCTTGGCTGCCCGCTCCGCCGCTCTCGGAAATGCGGCAGGGCACCACTCAGGAGCCTAGCCAAGAACCCAGCGGGACCACACAGAAGGGTATCCAGAAACCCACTTGGTCGCCCCAGAGATCCGCCAGGGATCGAATTCTGGATCGTCTCAGGGCCAGGCCCGCGCTCACCCGGAGCGAACTCGTCGAGCGTGTCGGCCTGACGCCGGACGGGGTGAAATGCCACTTGGAAAACTTGAAGGCTACCGGAGTCATCCTTCGAGTCGGTTCGGAAGGAACGGGACACTGGGAGGTGCTCCGGTGAGGGGTCTCAGACTGGAGGAGGCAGGGGAACCATCCCCGATGGCGACGCCTTGCCGAACTCTTGGCGTGCCCACGCGCCCTGCGCCAAGCCCCCGCCTCGCCCCTACCGCCAGTCCGTGACCAGCGGATAGCGACGGAGACGGCGAGCTAGAGAGACAGCGGCTAACGGGCGAGGTTTCGTGTGCCGAAGCTCGTCCGCACAGCTTTGCACCGGTCCGGTACGGGCAGCCCGCCTGTCGCTTCATGACGGACTCGGACGGCGACGGGACTTTGAGTGCGCCAGCCGGCGCCGCCGAGACAGGACCTCAAGGGTGTTCGCACCGGCTTGACGACTCTGGGCGTGATCGGAGTCCTTGGCGGTTTCGCGGCGCTCAAGCCATGTCCATCTCGCCGTCCACAGTCCGGTCTGCGCGCCGCAGGGTCCCGGCGTCAAACTGTGGAAACCTTGACGCGAGGCGTTTCATCGATCATCGTGTTCACCGTGCGTAGATTCCCCCTGACCCTTCTCTTGTGCTGTGCCGGTTGCGGTCCGATAGACGGCGACCCCGCGCAGACCGGTCGTCCGCCGAACGTCGTCGTGATCCTCGCCGACGATCTGGGCTACGCGGACGTTGGATTCCAGGGCCTGACGGACTTCGCGACCCCAAACATCGACCGTCTGGCCGAATCCGGAGTCCGGTTTACCAATGGCTACGTCAGCCACCCCTTCTGCAGTCCCTCACGGGCCGGCCTGCTGACGGGCCGCTACCAGCACCGCTTCGGCCACGTCAACAATCCGAAGTTCCGGGCAGACGAAGGCTTGCCGCTCGAGGAGACGCTTCTGCCGGAGGCGCTCGCGCCCGCCGGCTACGTCAGCGGGATCGTAGGCAAGTGGCATCTCGGCGACGAGGCGCGATTTCGTCCGCGCGAGCGAGGGTTCGACGAGTTCTTCGGGCTTCTCGGAGGCGGCCACGACTACTTCAGATCCACCACACGCGACGCCCGAGAGTATCTGATCCCCCTTCATGCAAACGGAGTCGAGATCCCCGTGGAGGGCTACTTGACAGAGCAGCTGACGCAAGCCGCCCTGGACTTCGTGCGGCGGCACTCCGGGAGCCCCTTCTTTCTCTACCTCGCGTACAACGCGCCTCACGGACCGCTGCAGGCGCCGTCCGAACTGCTGGAACGGGTCAGCTCCATCGAAGACACTCGCCGGAGAACTTACGCTGCGATGGTCACTTCGCTCGACGACGGAGTGGGTGAGCTGGTTGTGCTTCTCGACCAGCTCGGCTTGTCCGAGGACACGCTGGTGTTCTTCCTGAGCGACAACGGCGGGCCGACGCCGGCGAATGCGTCCGACAACTCGCCCTTGCGGGGAACCAAGGGGACAGTCTATGAAGGCGGCGTCCGTGTACCGTTCGTGGCTGCATGGCCGGACGCCCTCCCGGCCGGGACGCGGTTCGATCTTCCTGTCAGCGCACTGGACATCTTTCCGACGGCTGTCGCAGTCGCCGGAATGGAGCCGGCCTCGGGTCTTGACGGCGTCGATCTGATGCCGTACCTGACCGGGCAGCGCCCCGGAGCGCCTCACGAGCAGCTCTTCTGGCACTCGGAAGCCGGAGCCCAGTACGCGGCGCGCGGCCCGGACCGCAAGTATGTTCGGACCCTGGACCGGGAACCGGAACTCTACGCCATCCACGACGACGTGTCCGAAAGCGTCAACGTCAGCGACGGAGATCCGATGGCCGCCGAACTTGGGAAGGCTGTCGATGCATGGCATGCCGAACACCCGCCGCCTGCCTGGCCCGGGACCAGTGGCCGGTTCGTCGTGCATCCCAACACCATGCTCGGCCTGGGGGCGGACCAGGCCGAGATCGACGCCTGGACTGCCGGAGGACGGCGATGAACGGTGCGGGTCCTGCCCGGACTGTTCTCCAGTCCCTCATCCTGCTCGGTTTCCTTCTGAACTGTTCCGGCGCCGACGAGCCGTTCCGCGGCCACGCTCCGCCCGAGGCGTTTCTGGAGGATCCGGAATACCCGTACTTCGGCGCTGAGACGCCTTGGAACCTGCGGTTCTTCTATGAGCATGCCGAGAGGCTGACCAAGCGGCAGGGACAGCGCCAGATGCTCGAGATCGTGCGCGGCAGGCCCGAGGAAGCCGTCCGGTATGCGGAGGAACTGCTTGTGGTCGATCCGTCCGACCAGGAGTCGCTATTCAATCTGGCTGTCGCCCGGACCCAGCTCGGTCAGCTTGACGAGGCGCTCGAGGCGGCTCTTCTAGCCGAGGAGGCGGGGCTTCCGTTCCCGCGGTTTCTGGCTGGTCCGCGGGACCTGCTCAAGCCCCTGTACGACTTCGAACCGTTCCGCCGGGAGGCTGAGCGGCGCGACATCCGCCTGATTCACGGTCCCATGGTCGGATCGGTGACCGGGCGCCGCGCCCGGTTCTGGGTCCGCACCTCGCAGGAGTCCGAGGTGCAGGTCGTTGCCGTGGCAGACGGCGCCGATCCCTTCAGGCCCAATCTTCTCTCCGAGATGGGTCGGTCCTCCGCCGAGGACGACTTCACCGCAATCGTGACGCTGAGCGGACTGCAGCCGGGCACGAGGTACAGGTACGACGTGCTGGTCGACGGCCGTCCGGAACTGGATCCCGACTATCCGTCCTTTGCAACCTCGCCCGAAAGGGGCGCGCCTGCGAGATTCGAGGTCGGATTCGGCGGAGGGGCGGGCTACGTTCCCCGGAACGAGCGGATGTGGAACACGATTTCCGCTCGCGACGTGAAGGCGTTCCTGTTTCTGGGCGACAACGTGTACGTCGACCTGCCGGAGATGCCTGGTGGCCTTCACCACTACACCTACTACCGGCGGCAGTCCGGGGAGGAGTTCCGCCGGCTTGTCGCCCGCACTGCAATCTACGCGATCTGGGACGACCATGACAGCGCCACGGACGATGTCTGGCTGGGGCCCTACAGCGACAGGCCCTCCTGGAAGATGCCGTCCCTTGAGCTGTTTCGGGGCAACTGGGTCAACCCGGGCTACGGTTCCGAGGAGTGGCCGGCGACATGGTTCGAGTTCGCCATCGGCGATGTGGACTTCTTCATGCTCGATGGCCGCTTCTACCGCACGAACCCGTTCGGCGAGTCCCCCACCATGCTCGGTCCTGACCAGAAGAGCTGGCTCCTGGGGCGGCTGATGCAGTCGGAGGCCACCTTCAAGGTGCTGGCGTCGCCCGTCCCGTGGTCCTTTGACACCAAGGGAGATGCGGTCGACACCTGGAACGGCTTTCGCCGCGAGCGGACCGAGATCTTCGATTTCCTTGCCGAGAACAAAATCGAGGGGGTGTTCCTCCTCTCCGCCGACCGGCATCGCTCGGACGCAAGGCGGATCGAGCGGCCCAAAGGCTACCCTCTCTACGAGTTCGAGAGTTCGCGCCTCACCAACGAAGCCGTTCACGACCTCGTGGCCGGGGCGCTGTTCGGCTACAACGAGAAGCAGTCGTTCGGGCTTCTCACCTTCGACATGACCGCGCCCGATCCTGCGGTCAGGTTCCGCATCGTCACCATTGACAGCGAGGTCGTAGGTGAGATCACCCTGCGACGCAGCGAATTGGCTCACTCCCTGCCCTGACAACCCGCCAATCCCAGCGGCCAGGCTCGTGTTTCAAGGCCATCTGCCGTGTTCCTGCTTTGCTGTTATCAGAATTCAGGTACTCCATCACTGCTCATCTGCCGCAAAGATACTCGATCTGAGGTCAGCGAAGGGATTCGTGAGCATTCCGGCAGGATCCGGCCGGTTCGGGCCGGGGAGGAGGGTGAGCGGCACCGTCTGGAAGTCGAGGTGCGCCCACGAGCGAACGGTCAGACGCAGTGCTCCCGCTGCAGCCAGCGGGCTCCGCTCTACGACCGGCCTCCGCGGAGCTGCTTCCAGTTCGTGCCAGTGCCGGGTCTGCCGACCTTCTTCGTGGACGCCATGCGGCGAGTGGATTGTCCATGCTGGGGCAGGGCGAAGATGGGGCGCGTGCCGTGGGCGGACGGCAAGCAGCGGTCTGCCGGGACCCGGCTGCCGTGCTCCGGTGCGTGGCAGAACTCGGCCCGACGCACCAGTTCCCGCGCCCGCTCGGGCTCGGACGCCGAAACGGTAGAAGTTACTGACCAACACGCTCCTGGTGCATGATAATGTCATTCACAAGGCTGGGAGAGGTACGAAGATGGCTGCAAATCAGCTGGTGCAGGCTCGCATCGATGGTGCCATCAAGGAAGAGGCCGCAGTCGTACTGGCGGCAGTGGGTTTGAGGGTGTCCGATGCCGTGCGCCTGCTGCTGACCAGAGTGGCGCGGGAAAAGGCCCTTCCTTTCGCCCCGCTCGTTCCGAACGCAGCCACCATCGAGGCGATGCGGGAAGCTCGGGCAGGCGGGCTGCGTAGGTTCGATTCCGTCCAAGATCTGATGGCTGACCTGCATGCGCAGGATTGAACGAACGAGGCAATTCAGGCGGGACTACAGGCGCGAGGCCGAGGGGCGGCGCCGCACCATACTCGACGCGGCACTAGCGTCCGTTCTAGTCGCCCTGGCAGGCGACGACCGTCTGGACGCCCGGTAACGGGACCATCCGTTGCACGGCGAATGGAAGGATCTTCGCGATTGCCACTTGCGACCGGACTTGCTGCTGATCTATCAGAAGTCGGACGCCGGGACACTTCGACTCGTTCGTTTGGGCTCACACTCGGAGCTTGGACTTTGATCTTCGTTGCTGCGGAGCCCGGGCCCGTCCAAGGCGAGTCACGGCTGCGTCTTCGCTTGAGAAGATTCCCTTACCCCATTGGATTTCAACGAGTTACGCTGACCTTATGGAAGAGAAAACTATGCAATTTCGGCTAGAGTAGGACGAAGTCTCGCGATCCTCAGCACGCTTGGCGCGAGGATTGGCCATTCTCAGTGTTCATGTTCAGTGCCTCTTCCGGTTCACGCTCGCAGGCGCACGGCGCTGCGCCACTGTGCTCCGAGTCACAGCGAGACTCGCGCAAGATTGGAGGGGGCGGCATCTGCCCAGTATTGAGGCGAGAGACGCATGGAACCGAAGACGATCGTGGACCAGGCTCACCGGCTGCCCGGATTCAAGCAATTGCGGACTTGCCACAGCGCAGCCCTACCCATAGCTTCCGCTCAAGAACACTCTTCTCCGGCAATTCTCAAACATGAGAGGGACACCGGTTGGCGGGTGTCCCCCGCTCAGTTCCGTACGTGCCTGCGCATAAGCCTCCCGCCGCCGCTTGACGGCAAACCGTCGGCCCGGCCACGGGTGCCGGATGCGAATCGGAGGCTACAACAGCTCCGCCATCCGATCCAGTATTTTCCAGGCAAAGGGATGCGCCGTGTTCGCGTCTCGTCGCTTTGCCGTGTCCCCGCCGGGCAATCGCCGCCTGATCACGGCCAGCATGGCGAACGGGCTGCGAGGCCTTCCGGCACGGCACCCTCGTCGCCATTCGCACGGAATCGATCCGATCGTTGATCTCCCCGCCCGGGTGAGTGCGGGCAGTCCGGTCCGGTGGCGCTGCGTTCTCGTGGCGATCCGCTCCGGGCGGCGGCTGCCCTGTGCGAGAATACCCCCGCCATGCTGCAGTCCGTCCTGATCAGCAAGCACATCTACGGCGAAGCTGTGGCCTTCCTGCGGGAATCGGTGCGGGTGGACTATCACGACTCGGACGAAGGATTGCCCGCCCGGGATCTGCGGCAGCGACTGTCCGGCAAGGCCGGGCTGGTCTGCCAGCTCACCGACCGCGTCGACGCCCCGCTGATGGATGCCGCTCCGGGCGTCAAGGTGATCTCCAACGTAGCCGTCGGCTTCGACAACATCGACATCCCTGCTGCGACCGAGCGCGGCATCATGTGCACCAACACGCCCGGAGTCCTCACCAACACCACCGCGGACCTCGCGTTCACGCTGATCCTGGCCGCCGGCAGGCGTCTCGGCGAGGCTGAGCGGTACTTGCGAGCGGGTCGCTACAAGCAGTGGCGCGTCGATCTGCTCACGGGCTGGGACATCTGGGGCGCCACACTGGGCGTCTTCGGAATGGGCCGCATTGGACAGGCTGTGGCCCGTCGTGCCAGCGGATTCAACATGCGCGTCCTCTACTATGATCCATTTCGGCAGAGCGAGAGAGTCGAGCGGGAACTCGGGGTCGAGTATGTGCCAAAGGACGAACTGCTGGTCCAGTCCGACTTCGTCACACTGCACTGCGCCCTGACCCCTGAGACGCGCCACCTGATTTCCACCGGTGAGTTGCAGCTGATGAAGCCGACCGCTGTGCTGGTCAACTCGTCGCGGGGCCCGGTCGTCGATGAAGCCGCTCTCGCCGATGCGCTCGCGACGGGAACGATTGCGGCAGCCGGCCTCGACGTGTACGAGAACGAGCCGCACGTACATCCGCAGCTGCTCGAACTCGAGAACGTTGTGATCGTGCCGCACATCGCTAGCGCCTCCATCCGGACGCGAACAAGGATGTGCATGCTCGCCGCCGAGAACATGCTTGCGGGCCTGGCCGGGAGACGACCGCCGAACATTCTCAATCCCGAGGTGCTCGAGTGACCGGTGCCGGGGCCAGGAGTGTGCTGCTGCGGCTCTTTCGCGAGACGCTCGAGGAGCTCTCGCTTGGCCGCGTGATGGCGTCCGCGGTCGCATTGCGGGGCGGCCGGCTCATGGCCGGCGGCGCCGAGGTGAACGTCACCGAGCCGGAGCGGATCTTCGTTGCCGCCATCGGCAAGGCGGCGCGGCCAATGTGTGATTCCATCGCTCCGATGCTTCCTGCCGACAGGACGTCGTTCGCGGTGGTGGCGCCCGGCCCGGCCCAGCCGGCCTCGCAGGGCATGCAGGCCTTCGCGGGAGGCCATCCGTATCCCAACACGGAAAGCGAGGCCGCGGCGAGACATGTGCTGGCAACGGCGCGGGAGCTCGGCAGCCGGGACCTGCTCGTCTGCCTGCTGTCCGGTGGAGGGTCTGCGATCTGCGAGGCCCCGCTGGACCCGGAGGTGTCGCTGGAGGACCTCAGGGAGTTCTTCAGGGTTCTGGTGACCTGCGGCGGAAACATCGTGGAGATGAACGTGCTGCGCAAGCACTTCTCGCTGATCAAGGGGGGCAGGCTGGCGGAGGCTGCCGCGCCCGCTCGGCAGCTCACGCTCTATGTCTCTGACGTGCCGGCCGGAGAGCCGTCTTCTGTGGCGTCCGGCCCGACGATGCCCGACGAGTCGAGCTCCGAGGACGCCTATGAGATTGCGGCGAGGCTGGGGATCGTTTCCCGGCTGCCGCCCAGCATTCGCCGGCGATTCGAGCGGCGCGACCTGCCGGAGACTCCCAAGCCGGGAGGGGAGGCGTTCCGGCGCGGCCAGTGGGCCTGCCTGCTGGACAACTCCGACGCGCTCGAGAGCCTTGAGTCGAAGCTGACGGCGCTGGGCTGGATCCTGGAGCGGGACCTGAGTGTGGACGACCAGCCGGTCGATGAAGCAGCCGACACTCTGCTGGACCGGCTGGAAGGCCTTGCTGCCGCCCATCCGGGAAGGACAGTGGCTGTGACGACGGGAGGCGAGCTGAGCAGTCCGGTCACCGGCGACGGGATGGGAGGCCGCAACCAGGCGTTCGTGCTCTGGGCGGCGCGCAAGGTCGCCGAGCGAGGGATGGATGCCACGGTCCTGAGTGCCGGAACCGACGGAATCGACGGGAACTCGCCCGCGGCCGGGGCCATCGCCGACGAGACGACGGTCGCCCGGGCCGGGGCAATGGGTATGGACCCGGCGGACTTCGAGCGGCGATCGGATTCCTACCGGTTCTTTCACCGGCTGGGCGACCTGATCGTGACCGGTCCGACCGGCAACAACGTCAGGGACCTGCGCATGATCGTTGCAGGTCTCCCCCAGGGGCGCCGGCGTCAAGAGAATGGGGCCTGACGGTTCGGCGGCCCGATTCGGCAATCCGGGGCAATTGGAAGTCCGTGCTATCTTTGCCTTCGTCCGGGCCGCCGGGCCGATCCACGAGTTCGCGGAATCGCCGGACCGCCGTCTTGGGGGTCAACCAAACTGGAGTGAACGAATGCCGAGAGCACTGCTGATCCTCGCCTTCTGCCTTCCGTGGACATCGCTGGGGGCCGACCAGCCCAACTTCGTCCTGATCTTTGTCGATGACCTTGGCTACGCCGACATCGGACCGTTCGGGTCCAAGGTGCACCGTACTCCGCATCTGGACCGAATGGCCTCCGAGGGCCGCAAGCTGACCAGCTTCTATGTGACCGCGAACGTCTGTACGCCTTCCCGCAGCTCGCTCATGACGGGAAGCTATCCGCGACGAGTGGGCCTGGATGAGAACGAGAAGGGCGGCTGGGTCTTGTTTCCCGGCAACCAGGAGGGGCTGAATCCGGACGAGGTCACTATGGCCGAGGTCCTGAAGAGTGCCGGCTACAAGACCGCCTGCGTCGGCAAGTGGCACCTGGGCGACCAGCCCGAGTTCCTTCCGACGCGACACGGCTTCGACTACTACTTCGGGATTCCGTATTCGAACGACATGGGCCACGACTCCAGGAGGCAGCCGTACAGGTACCCGCCTCTTCCGCTGCTGCGCATGGAGGAGGTGATCGAGACGGAGCCGGACCAGCGCTACGTGACTAGGCGCTACACGGAAGAGGCGCTGCAATTCATCGAGCAGAGTCATGACGGACCCTTCTTCCTGTACCTCGCCCACACCATGCCCCACTGGCCGCAATACGCTTCGGAAGGGTTCGCCGGCAAGTCGAGGAACGGGAAGTGGGGCGACACGGTCGAGGAGATCGACTGGTCCACCGGTCAGGTCCTCGCGAAGCTCGAGGAGCTTGGGATCGACGACAGCACCATGGTCGTGTTCACGTCCGACAACGGGGGAGCGACCCGCCACGGCGCAAGCAACGCTCCGCTCCGCGGAGGCAAGGGAACCACCTGGGAGGGCGGCCACCGCGTGTGTTTCCTGGCGCGCTGGCCCGGACGCATCCCGGCCGGAACCTCCACCGACGCGATGGCGGTGTCGTTCGATCTTCTGCCGACCTTTGCGGCCCTGGCGGGTGCGGAGATTCCGGGGGATCGGGTCGTTGACGGGAAGGACATCGGGAGGATCCTGCTGAGTGACGATCTGGTGCCGACTCCCCACGCGGCGTACTACTACTACTTCATGACGCACCTCAACGCGGTGCGCAGCGGCCGCTGGAAGCTGCATGTTGCGCGGATGGGCGGCCGCTATCCGGACTACGAGCCGAACCCGGTCCTGGAACTCTACGATCTGGAATCAGACATCGGAGAGTCGCGTAGCGTCGCCGCAGACCATCCGGAAGTCGTGGAGCGGCTGAAGGCTCTGGCGGAACTGGCCCGGTCCGACCTGGGGGACGGCAGGCGGGCCGGCGAGAACGTCCGGCCGCCCGGTGTGGCTCGGAACGCCGTCACGCTGACTTCCAACTGACGCTGCCAGCCGCAGCAGGGCGCTCCGTCAGCGCTTCTTGCGGGGGTTGACGGAGCGCGGTCCGCAACTGGAACAGGCCCTCAGGGGGACACCGCGGGTCATGGTGAGATACTACCGTCTCGGAGCAATTCTAGGGCACACGGGTGGATCGTCTCGAGCCCCTCGTTCGCGGTCGGCATATTGCCGTCCCGGTAACGCGGCCTTGCCAGACGGACGAGAGGGAGGAATCTAGCAATCCATAGTGACACTATCAATTGGCCGGTCACTCTAAGTTATACTAATCCTAGTCGCAGCAGGAGTGGCGCAAGTGCTTGACAATCAGGAGGTTGCGTCACAACGCCGTCGATGGCCTGATCTACAATGTCCGGAATTCAGTGTCCCTTCACCCCAGCAGCGAAGCGTGAATTCTGACTCCGCGCTATGAGAGGGGATGATGCTGACCTCCCATTGCGATATAATCGCCTTGGCTGGTTGTCCAGAGGAGTAGCGGAGCCCACCCTAATCTCACCGGCCAGTTGTCTAAACAACCGGGACTGTCTCACACTATCGATTTGAACGTGTGAATACCCACATAGGAATGCGCACTCTGCCTACTTATCCGTTCGACATGTCGAGCGCGGGGACTTTCGCACTGTGGCGGAGCGACACCCCCCGACCGAGCCCATTGGATCCATGTCACCATCGTCATTGTCGATTCTTGCCCGGGGTCTGTCTAACGGCGACTGCATCGTCGTCGCAGTCGATTCGGGGGAGACCTTGGTATGCACGGATCCGATCTGCGCGCAGCTCGTGGATTGGCAAGCGAACAGCGCAGAGCAGTGGCTGGCGGCTCTTGTGCCCGAGGTCAACGGCGACTCATGTTCCGCAGTCTGCGGGATGTTCGAGGCGGCTAGCCGATCCGAGGACTCCGATCCGAGCGATCCCTTTCCAGGAAAACAGCTTGGGTCTCGCACAACAAGCCTTAGATCGGCTTGTGAAGTGATTGGTCCACGAAGGGGAGATAGAATGTCTTGCGAAGTCAGAAAGCCGCCGTGCGAATACCAACTAATCGGGTTGGATGAAGACGGAACAACCAACGATCTTCTCGCCGGAAAGACCGGAAAGGAGGTCCAACAGCGTCTGCAAGCACTTATCTCCGAATGGCTGCGCATGGAAAACCTCGTTGTGCTAACTGGAGCGGGAACCTCCGTTAGCTCAGGTGGCAAGACGATGGACTCTCTCGAGTGTGCAGTACTTGGCACCTTGAAGCTGTTACCAGATGTGCCGGACAGTATCATCCAGATCATCGACGCACGTCTAGCCCCAGTTCGATCGGATGAAACGTCTACAAAATGTGGATTCGAGGACTGGCTCTCCTATATAGTAAGCGGTCATTTCATCGGCTCCATGAAAAACTCACCATTCGTCGGTGTTCAATGGAGGGAAACCACCGTAGCTCCAACTCAAGTAGAACTATCGTGGTTCGTTGAGTCCATACGAGCTGCGATCTTCGCAGAATGTGCGTTGACATTGCCGGATGCTAACGACTTAGAAGCGAGTCCCACCAAAATTGCGCCGCATTTAGCGTTTTTGGCAAAGCTGGTAGTGCGGGACAGCAATCTTGGGCGGGCGCATCTGTTCACACTTAACTACGACACACTTTTCGAACAGGCCTGTGAACTGCTTGGTATTCAGTATTTTGACGGATATTCTGGTCGGGCTTTTGCACGCTTCGATCCCTCCGTCTACGGATTAGATATCTACTATCCAGGCGAGGTGTCAGAGGGTCGAGTCCGGCGCTTCGATAAATTCCTGCATCTTTATAAGCTGCATGGATCGATTCACTGGCAGATACATGGCGGCGAGTTACGAGCACGGCATCCGGACTTGAGTAGATTCAATAATTACGGAAATCTAGAACTAACAATGAAGGCAAAACGACTCGCAAACATATCCAAGCATATTAAACCAATCGGGATCTTGCCGACGTCCAACAAGCTAGCTCAGACACTCACAATGCCTTTCGCGCACTTGTTCCGTGCCTTCCAGATTCGGCTGAGTGTTCCTCAAACGTTTCTTCTCGTGCTGGGTTACGGGTTCGGAGACGACCATGTCACTCAGATCCTTGAGTCGGCACTTATGAATCCTTCACTTGTAATGTTGGTAGTTGAACCTGATCCTACGAGTGCGACGATCGCACGTGTGCGACAATACAGAGACCTTGGAAAGCGTGTCTTCGTCTTAACATCATTGAAAGCTATCCATAAGAGCAAACCTTTTCGGGTTGCGACATTTGACGATTTTACTCACTCCGTAATGCCAGACATCCAATGGTTGGACGATCTGTTGCGTCTACGTCGGTTTGAGAAACAGATACAAGCTTCTAATGGCTCCCCGCTTGGAGCGGAGAGCAAGGATCTGATGGAGTGACTGCTGTGGATAATCCACGCATTATCGGCCATATCGTGGCCATCCACGGATTTAGACTCAAGGTTGAACTATTGCCAGAAACTCGGTCAGCACTACGGGCCACATTAGACGGTGTCCAAGTGGCTGTGGCGATCAACGCGTACCTCAGTTTCTCAATTGGAGCAGGTCAGATTGTTGTTGGAATCATTACCGATCTTGAGGCACGTGAGAGCTATGACCCGTCGACAGGTGATGAACTGAACCTCGAATTGATGAAGCCGCGACGGGTCGCCATTGTTCAGTTACTTGGCACTGTGTATGAGGGAGTCTTCAACCCCGGAATCACAATCCTACCGACCCTAGACGCTGCGGCGGAGATCGGCTCGCCAGAAATCTTGAGAATAATTTTCGAATCGCCGCCACGGCGAAACAAGCCAGAGAATTATGACGGCAGTGATTTCGATTATGAGCTGCAAATCGGTTTCCCGACCGGGCAGTCCACAGCGAAAGTCCATGCATCGTACAACGATCTTTTTTCGAGACCTTTAGCGATAGTCGGCAACACAGGATCGGGAAAATCGTTCACAGTTGCGAGTGTGGTGCAGAAAGCTATGAAGGCTTTGAAGAGGAAGGACAGAGAGCCTCACATCTTTGTGCTGGATATCAACGGAGAATATGGAAGGGCATTTTTGCCTAAGTATGGCACTTATCAAAGAATCTCGGATCGGATTTATCTGAACGGGAAAGAGTTCGGAATCCCAGTTTGGTTCTTAAATGCTGAAGAGATCTGTTCTTGGTTGAGTGCGGCTGAGCAAACTCAAGAGCCAGTTCTCAAGGATTGGTGGGCGATTGCGAAAGGAGGCGTAGCATCAAGCGCAGCGTCAGTTAGCAGTTTTCAGAACGCAATCAGTTCCATTGATCAGCTCTTAGCTGATTTACCAGGCTTAAAGCGCAAGAGTGCAGGTTCCTACTGCGATGCGGTAGTTGGTCATTTGGAGAGATCACATATCGATGTGTCGGCATTTAAGAAGCTATTCGAAGAGCACAGATTGCAGAACCAGTACAACACTGAAGTTGTGGCTAATCAATCGGAGATATTCAACGCCGCGGAAAGTCTTAGATCGGTAATCAAGGCACGCATATCGACGACTAGAACAGACGATGAGCAGCGCATTCGTACGGCGGACTCACCGCTATTCATTTCTCGTGCGGCTTTGAGCGATCCATCGCTGATTAATCGTGCTGTGTCCAAGGAAGACACCTTTAGGGTGGAAGCGCACTTAACCACTCTCAAGCTGCGACTCAAGACACGACTTGATGATCGCCGCTGGCACACTTTCCTGAATTATGAAGATCCTGAGATAAATGTAAGCGATGTAGAGCGCTGGCTTGGGCGGTTCGGTCTCGGTTCCAAATCCGGCCCCAATGTGTCAATAGTGGACCTGTCCATGTTGAGCAATGAAGTTCTTCCCTATGCCTGTTCTGTCGTCGGAAGGATGCTTCTCGATGTTCGCGAACGCCTTCCAGCCAGCGAGCGCTACAAGCATCCTTGGGTTCTGGTTTTAGAGGAAGCACACAACTATGCCCGTCCCGCTTGGGCCAACGAGGAGCGAGGACAAAGGCTGGCACGTATGACATTCGAGCGCGTAGCGAAGGAAGGCCGGAAATTCGGTCTATCGTTGGTCATCGCCAGTCAACGGCCTAGCGAGATAAGTCCGACAATTATCAGTCAATGCGCTAATTTTATCAGTCATCGCCTACAGAATCCGGACGATATTGACCATTTTCGTCGTATCATTCCGATACAGGCACGCCGCCTTTTGGATCAAGTCACGATCCTCGCATCAGGTGAGGCGATCGTGTTCGGCAGCGCTTTTCATATCCCAGCCCGTGTGCAATTTGATCGGCCAGACCCAGGACCTTTCAGCCAAACGGCAGCTCCGTACTACGAGTGGAGCAAGGACAAGGATCCATTCCCCCTAGCGAAGGCTGTGCAAGGGTGGACACCGGCGCTATCGGCATTACCCTCTACAGAAGCTGGAGAAGGTTGTGGGCTTGGAGATCACGAGGTGTCGGCTAATAGGACGGTCGGCGATCTCGATGATGAGATTCCGTTCTGAGTGAAGTGGTTGGGTCTTTGAAGTCCAAGTATCGTAGATGAGGCGATCAACGATGTCGTTAGGCAACCTCGTGATTATCAATCACTTGTGCATTGTTTGGCTACCGAGTGACGATTCGGTTAGCGACCTAGGTGTTTGGGCGCATTCGGCGTTGGTTCTACAGGTTTCCGGGGCGGTGACCGTTGCGCGTTGCTGGCCCACGCCCGGTTGTGCCGCCGCAGTTCCGCATGCCGCTTGTTGCGCTTCAAGCGCGACGGTCCGGCGCATGGCTGACTGTCCAGCTGGGCCAAAGCCTGCGGCAACTGTTGCCGCGTGCCGCACAGGATCCGCACGTAGTCCGGATGCCGGAGGTTGACGGTCAGAGCGACCTGGGCCGGCTGGTGCTTCAGGTCGCGGCCCAGATGGGCGTGGCCTACACGGCATGGCAGGTGCTGCTTGTCGGCGTTGAAGAACTGTTCGATCACATTGTTGCTGGCTTCGACCACTTGCACCGTGCGGCGTGCCTCGTGGGCCAAGGGATGGCTGGTGAGTCCGTCACCGTAGGGGGCCGGATAGCGAAGCACGATGTGCTCGGGCTCGAAGCCGCCGCACGTACCGGAGGACCCTGGTTGGAACGGCTGGAGCAGTTGGTCGTGGTAGCGCTGGACGTCTGTTGAATCGCGGTCATTCTCGGCATGGATTTCGCGGATTGTTTGAGTCTGGCGGAGGGAATTGGGAATCCCCCAACACAATTAATGGCGGAATGTGAAATAACCCACGATCACAACATGTGGGGGTCGGTGGGGCGAATTGCATAGCCCTGTCTAGGAACCTCCAGCAATGCGCAAGACGGGCCAATTCCGCCAAGAGGTGGTGAATCTAGGCATGGACTCGGGCCTTGGGAGGCCGCAGGTCGGGCGCCGGGGATTCCTGGCTTCGAGGGACCGGCTTGGGCGTGTCTTCGCCTTGCGGATCCCGCGGGGGTTGCGGGTCGCAGGACTCCCGAGGAACTGCTACTCGTAGTTGACGAAGAACGGGGAGGTCCAGGCGATCTCGGGTTCCCCGCCCGGGTCTTCGGGATCGCGCTGGAAGACTCTCACGTAGTAGTAGGACTCCCCTGGCTCCGCCTCAGCGTCTCTGTAGGTGAGCGATCCCTTCCTCCCTCCCGGCTTCTGGGTGAACACATACTCCCCGTCCTTGACCACGTCGATCCTCAGGATCTCGTCCTGGGCCTCGACCTCGACGAGGATCTCGGGAGGCGACGAGACGCTGGCCGAGAGTTCCTCGCCCACCATGTGCCCGTCGGCCGTGGCCTTGACGTAGATCTCGTCGCTTGCCGCAAATGTCCTCCTTGCGAGCATTGCGTCGAACAGTGACTCCCTTGTGGCGTCCTCGGCCCAGATCGCCGCCCAGGAGTTGTGTGTGGATCCGTGGTCGCTGAATGAGACGAAGCCGTAGCGATGGCCCTTGTTCAGGGCGTCCTGTGCGAAGTGCCCCGCCTCGTCCACCTGCGTGCCCCCTCGCTTCTCGCCATCCGCTGCCCGCCAGCGCTCGTAGCTGCCTCGGGCGCCCTGGTAGATCTCGAGCAGGCAGTCGATCGGATCGGGTTCCCAGTTCCAGTCGGCGAGCGGTCCGGCGGCAAACGTGTGCGGCACGACGACCATCTTCTGCCCGTCCTGGCTCAGGACGTTCTCCCGCATCCACTTCCACATCACGGGAGGCGTGTTGTCCGGCGCCTCAAGCCCCTTCTCCCGGTCAATCGGCCTCAGGGGGCCGCCGCGCCGCAGATAGAGAACGTTGCGGTGTCCGCCGGGCCGCGACATGGAGTGCTCATAGCTGTAGATCCCCCAGAACTTCGGTGCGTGGGTGTACACGTCGACCATCTTCTGCGCATACCACCACTGGTAGTCGCGGAGCGAGTCGGGCCACCTTCCGCCGAGCACCTCGTTGTGGTCACTCGGTCCAACGAAGTCCATCCTTGCCGCGTCCAGCGCGAAGCGGTAGGTATCCTCGATCGATCCGTCGACCGCGCTGTGCCCGCGCACGTCCGTGTGGCGGTGGCAGTCGCCCAGCAGCAGGGAGTAGGTCTTGCCGTCCGCGGTCATCTGGACTTTGGTCCTGTGCTCGAAACCCGGCTGCGGAACCGGCACTTCCACCTCCGAGAGAGTCCCCTCGAACGGTTCCGCCTGCTCAAGCGACGCCAGGAAGACGTTGTAGTGCAAGGCGTGCATCTGGGTCGTCGGGAGATTCTCCGGCGAACGCAGGTCGCTCGCGAACGCCAAGTGAACCGTGCCGTCCGGCGCCGTCGCGACGGCGGTCCGCTGCGTGTTTCGCCCGGAGCTGTTCGTCATCATCACGGGTGTCGTCCAGCCATCCTCCCCAAGGCGGGTCGCATATACGTGGTACATCTCGTGAGGCTTCAGGATCGTCCAGTGCCGAAACACGACCCAAGCGGACCCTGCGCCGTCGAACGCGATCGCCGGGAGTTCGGCAAACCGGCCCATCCGGCCGGTGAGAATCTCGCTGATGGCGGCGTCGGGCTCGAAGACACGGCCGTTCGCGTAGACCCGCAGTCCCAGGCCCCGGCGAGCGTGAAGCCCTTCGCTGTCCTCTGCGGCGCTTGAAGTCGAGAAGTCCTTGCCCCAGTTCTTGAGCGCGGTGTCGTAGGCGATCCAGACGCGGTCGCTCGAATCGACTGCAACATGGGAATGGAATTCCGCGCCGCGCCCCGATGTGACAGCGATTGGCTCTCCCGCTTCGTCCCCGTCAAACGAGGCGAGCCACACGTCATAGTTTCCGGCGTGGTAGCCGTCCCAGGAGATCCAGGCCGTTGCGGTGCTGTCCAGGGCGACGGCCGGCTCCCAGTCGTTCGCATCCGATCGGGAAATCCGCACCTCCCGGCCCCATCCTGCCGCCGTTCGGCGCCGAGCGTAGATCTCGCCCTGCAGGTCCCGGAACGACTGCCACACGACTGTGATGTTGCCCTCACCGTCGGCTGCCGCCTTGGCGTGGAAATCGCTGTGCTCGGCAGACGCGATCTCTTCGACGGATCCCGCTTGGCCGTTGTTGCCGATCATCGCCCCGAACAGGTCGAAGCTCCCTCCGCTGCCGCCCGACCAGAAGGCCATCGCCCCGCCGGGAACCGCAACGATCGCTGGCAGATAGTGGTCCCAGTTGCCATCGTCGATGCTCACGGGATCGCCCCATGTGCCGGCCGGGTCGCGACGGCGAACCACCACAGTGTCCGCAGAGTCTCCGTCCCATTCCACATATGCCGTCCAGAGGCTGCCGTCGCCGGCGGCGGCGAGTGCGGGCCAGTCCGAGGTGCGGTCGGCGGGTGAGACTCGCTCCGATGGGATCTCGCCGGCGATCTCCGCTGGTGGCAGTTCAGCCGGCGAGACCGGTGGCGGGGTCTCGCCGCAGGAGAGCATCAAGACACATGGAACGACTAGGAGTGGAGGGCGCACGGAGCACCGATTATAGGCTCAGGACGCACCTTCCCGGCAGCCGTGCCGGCCGTGTGCACAATCTCTCAAAGGGGATTATTGGACACCGAGGAGGCTGGCGTCGGCGCAGGCTAGGCCTGCGGCTCCATCTCGACTAGGCCGCGACGCTCTTGGCCCGTCGACGCCGAACACTGTCACGCGATGTGGAGACGAAGGCCCAGCGCGCGCGTGATCCGCACGACGGTTGCGAAGGTCGGATTGCCGCCCGCAGACAACGCCTTGTAGAGACCCTCGCGGCTCATGCCGGCCTTGCGCGCGAGACCGGCCATGTTCCCGGAACGTGCCACGTCGTTCAGAGCGGCGCGGATCAGGCTGCCGTCACCAGGATCCTCGTCGGCGCATGCCTGCAAGTAGAGCCGTGCGTCATCGAGCGTCCGCAGGTGTTCGGCGGCGTCCCATTTGCTGAATCTTTCGGTCAAGTCTGCCTCCAGTCTCTGGCCAGCCGCCCGGCGCGTTCGATATCCCGCTGCTGGCTGTCTTGCTTTCCAGCACATCGACCATCGACTCCGAGTGTAAACCGTGGTTAACAGGTCAGTCTACGGCTTTCGCATCCGTCAAACGGCCTGCCTCCGCCGCCACCCATCGCAATTTCTTCGGTTGCCCGAAGACGACGAGCTACAGAGGCGCGCTGAGGCCGTGAATCCCCAGCTAGGCTCTCAGGTGCGCGTCGCGACTGTCGAACGTGATACGGGCTGGCTTGAAAGACAGCATTGGGAGGTGCGGACCTCGTCTGATTGACGACTTCCGGGAACGGGAGTTATCGGGCACTGAAGAACCTGTCCGCAAACGCGCCCCAAGGCTTCCCGGATTGATGCCGGCGTGTGATGGAGCGCTGCCGTCATCGAGTGCTAGAAGGGAGAAGAGGGCCGAGAAGCGCCGAAGGCAATGCCGAGCAGCGCTGGGCAATCCCCCGGAACGGATCTCTACGGCGAATTCAGCACCGACCATGTGGAGGGTTCCGCTTGGGTTAGGGGCAGACTTGACATGGGCCCCGGCGAGCCAAGGAGTACCATTCGGTTTGCCCACGTCGCCACGACCCAAGCTGGAACCGAGCTGGTGCAATGCTACAGATCCGGCGGCAGCGGTGTATTCGGGTACGTATCCGCTTTGGGTGTCACGAAGGAAGAAGTTCTAGTTGGACGCTACCGAATCGCCCTCAAGATTCTCGGCGGCGCTGGGCTGGGCGACGGGTCCTTCGGCAGGATCCACTACGATGGCCGGCTCTTGGGGGTTGGCCCAGATCGCGGCTGATTCAATCGCGGGAAAGAGGCGGAGCGCAAGGTCAGAATCCCTTGGGAATGCTTCAGGTCGGTGTCTCGTCAAAGAATTCGTCTTCGGGATCGAAAGCAGGGATGGGGATGTTCAGAATCCGCAGGCGACCCCTTGCGCGATGCCGGCAGCCGGGGTGGATCATTACCGACGTGAGCGGTCGCAGGGGGTAGGATCGACCATCGAGCTCGATGGTTCCCTCGCCTTCCAGCACCACGTAGATCTCCGTCATGCGTTTGTGGTAGTGGGTCTGCGAGTCCGCGCTGATGTCTGTAAGATGCACCGTGGCGAGGTCGTTGTCCTGGTCGGCGAAAGCGCGGCGGGCCTGTCCGCAGGGACAGTCGACCGCCTGCGTCTCGTCCAGCTGCGCGATCCGGTACCGTGCCGTCGAGCCCTCCGCGTCACTCATCGGCAATGATCATACCCCCTGCAGCAAGGCCTCCCTGCGTTGAGCGGTGCCAGGACATTGGCGGCTCGACGTGTCAGGGGGCGGTTTGGCGCTGACAGACGGGGTGCGTTCCGCGCCCCTCCTCGAGCCCTCGCGTGTCCTTCTGCAGCACGCGGCTCCTGCCCGAGGACCACAGCGTCAGGCAGTCGCGTACCGCAGCCGAAGCGCATCTGGGTCCCCCGCAGCGGCCGATGCCAGCGCCCTCAGCGGTGCCTGCGCCTTGAGGATCATTTCGTCAAACTCGTCGCGCGGGTCGGAGAGCGCTACGATCGCCCCTCCAGAAGCAACCGTGATTCTCGACGGCTGCATGACGATGGTGCGGATCACGATGCTGAGATCCATTCTGTCGCCGTAGGAGAGAAAGCCAAGGGCGCCCGAGTACGGACCCCGGGCGCGGCCTTCCAGTCGATCGATGATCGAGACGGTCCGCATCTTCGGTGCCCCGGTCATGGACCCGCCCGGAAACGCCGCCGCCAGGCAGTCCAGGCAGTCCCGATCCCGCCTCAGGCGGCCGGTGACGGTGCTCACGAGCTGGTGGACCGTCGCATAGGTCTCCACATCCATCAGCTTGGGCACTCGGACCGATCCCGCCGAGGCGACGCGTCCGATGTCGTTCCTCAGCAGGTCCGCAATCATGAGGTTCTCGGAACGGGACTTTTCGTCGCTCCGAAGCCATTCGGCCAGGTCGGCGTCGGCCTCCGGGTGCGGATCGCGCCCGGAGGTGCCCTTGATCGGCTTTGCGGAGACGGCGCGGTCCGGCGAGACTTTCAGAAAGCGTTCCGGGGACGAGCTCAGGATCGCGAAGTTGCCGACCTTGAAGTACGCGGAGTAGGGTGCCGGATTGAGACGCCGCAGTTCGCGGTACGCGTCGAGCGGCGAGACCTGGCAGTCGACCGCGTATTCGCTGCTCAGGCAGATCTGGTAGGACTCGCCCGCTGCGAGTTGCTCGAGGCAGTCGTGGATCTTGGCGGCGTAGCGTGCGGGCCCGTCGGCCAGGGTAGCGACCACGGGCGCGCAGCGCCTCGACGGAGCGGGACGGAACGTGGCCCGACGCCGAAGTGTTCTGGATACATCGTCGAACCACGCTTCGGGGTCGAGCCGCCGCCCGTCCGACTGCGACACAAGCAGCACATTCCGGGACGCGTGATCGAAGACGACACAGCGGCTGCAGTCGATGAATGCCGCATCCGGCAGGCTGGACGTCCGCCTGGAAGGTGCGCCGAATTCGTTGCGCATCTCGTAACCCAGGAATCCCACCAGTCCAGTCTGAAAGTCGACGGGGAGGTCGGGGTCCAGCCGGATCGGGCGTGCAAGGCGAGACCGGATCTCGGGAATCAGCGGGCGGTCCCTAAATGTGCGCGACCTCCCTCTCTCCGTGACCGTGAGGGTGCGGTCGGCCGTCCGGTACAGCAGCACTGCGTCCGCAGCTCCCGATGCGTCGCCCATGACGCTGAATCTCGAGTAGCCTCCGATGACAGCCGAACTGTCCAGCCAGAACGCGCACTCCGAGCCTGCGTAGAGGATCTCGAAGGCCAGTCTCGGATCAATCCAGCGATCCAGCGTCCGGTGCGCAACCCGGCACCGCATTCCCGTGCGACGGGGCGCCATGATCGGTGGTGGTGCCGGCGCCGCCCTGGGCCGGCCGGCGAACCTGCCGTTGCGTCGGGACGCAAGGCGCAGGAAGTTGCCCATCAGCCGATCCCCGAACTCCGCGGCGACGGACTCGGGATGGAACTGGACCCCGAATTGCGGCCGCTCTCCGTGGCTCACCGCCATCGGGATGCCCTCATCCGTAGTCGCGGTCACTCGGAGGCAAAGCGGGATGGACGCCCGTTCGATGCAAAGCGAGTGGTACCTCACCGCCTGGAACACCTTGGGGATCCCCTCGAACAGTGCGCTTCCGTCGTGCGTGACCCTTGAGATTCTGCCGTGCATGGGGAGCGGCGCCCGGACCACCCGCGCCCCGTAGGCGTGCCCGATGCCCTGGTGGCCCAGGCACACGCCCAGGAGCGGCACTTCGGCTTCCCGGATGAGGTTCGCGCAGGTGCCGAAGTCCGACGGCCTCTCCGGACCGCCCGGCCCCGGCGAGATGACAACGGCGTCGATCTCCTGTTCCGCGATCAGGCGATTCCAGTCTCGCTCGGTGTTGGACACGACCAGCGGCTGGAACCCGCAGACCTTCGAGACAAGCTGGCTCAGATTGAACGTGAAGGAGTCCTCGTTGTCGACGATCAGCACCCTCATCGAAGCGGAGCCCTTCTCTAGGATGCCTGCCCGCGGCTGGGCAAGCCAGCGACCGGCCGCCCCTCGGCCGCATCGAGGTCCGCGCTGGCGACCGATCCCTGTAGTTAAGTGAAACCTCAATATAGCGGCTATTGGCCGCGTTTCGCACCCGTTGAACGGCTTCGGAATCCCTGTGATAGCCTACTCGGAGCGTCGCTCCGTTCATGCACCCGCCGAATTCACTGCCCAGAATCTGCACCTCGATCGGGCATTCCGCCGGTTCCGGTGCATTTGCGCTTGCGGCCGCAAGCTGCGAGGCCGGGGAGTCGCTTCTTGAACTGCGCCTCGACCTGCTGGACGAGCCCGGGACGGGGCCCGTGCTCGTGAGGAGGATTCTGGCGCGGCATCCGGAGACGCTGCTCATCGCCACTTGCCGCCGGAGAGCCAATGGGGGCTCATTCGACGGCTCGGCTCAAGAGCAGGTCGCAATTCTGGACGCTGCGGTTGCCGCCGGCGCCCGTCTGGTGGACGTCGAAGTCGAAAGCGTCGAGGATTCGCCGGGGATTCTGGATGGTTTTCGTGCTCGCGCGACGACCGTGGTCTCGTATCACAACTTCAGCTGCACGCCGGCCCTGCGTCCCGTCGTCCGGCGCCTTGACGCGACCCGGGCTGACGTGATCAAGGTCGCGACTGCGGTCGATCGTCCCACCGACAACCTGAGGCTCCTGGACATCTGCGCAGACCGCCCGAACGCAGTCGTGTCCGGCATGGGGGAGACCGGGACGGTCTCGCGGCTGCTCTCGCCCTTGCGGGGCGGACTGTTCGCGTACGCCTCGCCGGATGGGGCCAGCGTCGATGGAGTTCCTCCCACGGCACCCGGCCAGACCACAGCCTCCGCTGCCCGGCGGCTCTTTCGCCTTGCTGAAGGCAGCCTTGCCACCAAGGTGTTTGGGATCATCGGGAAGCCCATCGGACATTCGAAGTCGCCACTCATACACAACCGGGCCTTTAATGCCACAGGCCTCGACGGAATCTACATCCCGCTCCTGGTCGAGCCCGGCGACGTCGGCGACTTCATGGAATTGATGCGCTCGATGCCGATCGCGGGCGCGAGCGTGACGATTCCGCACAAGCAGGCGGTCATTCCCTACCTGGACTCCATCGATCCGGCGGCGGAGGGAATCGGCGCGGTCAACACCCTCTACTGGAAGGACGGCAAGCTTGCCGGAACCAACACGGACGCGACCGGCGTCTCGGCTCCGCTCGGGAAGCGTGTCCGCCTGGACCGCTCGAGGGTGCTGGTGGTCGGCAACGGCGGTGCGGCCAAGGCGGCGGTCGTCGCCCTGCGCAGGGCCGGCTCAAGAGTGTTCGTGACCGGGCGCAACCCCGCTCGGGTTGAGAGCCTGGCGCGGCGCCACGGGGCGGACCCTGTCGCTTTCGGGTCGCTCGGCGGCCGCTCCTTTGACGTTCTGGTCCAGTCAACCCCGGTCGGCATGCTGCCCGACGTCGACGGCACGCTCTTTCCGGGCAGGATTCCCGCCGACGTGGTGTTCGACCTGGTCTACAACCCCTTGGAGACAGCGCTTCTCAGACACGCGCGCCGCCAGGGCAAGACCGTCATCAGCGGCATTGAGATGTTCCTCGAGCAGGCCGTCGCCCAGTTCCGGATCTGGACCGGTCTCGACGCTCCCCGCGCGGTCATGCGCGCCGCGGTCCTGGAACGTAGAGTGAAATAGGCGCGGCGGCGCCTCCGGCATGGCCAATCCAGACCTCCAGACATTCCACGGACTCGCGGAGCAGGGAAATCTCATCCCGGTGTGGAAGGTCCTCACCGCGGATCTGGAGACTCCGGTCTCGGCCTACCTGAAGCTGGCGGAGGGCGCCGACTACGCGTTCCTGCTGGAAAGCGTCGAGGGCGGGGAGCGCATTGGACGCTACACCTACGTCGGCGCGTCGCCCTACATGATCGTCCGTGCACTCGGAGACGGGATCGAAGTCCGCGAGGGGGGCGCGGTCCGCCGCCTGGACGGCGATTTTTTTGCAGTTCTCAAGGATCTTGTCGGCCGGTTCCATCCGGTCGGGACCGAGGGGCTGCCCCCGTTCAGCGCGGGTGCGGTCGGATATGCAGGCTACGACCTGGTCCGCCGGATCGAGCCCCGCGTTCCGCCGTTCCGCGTCGACGACGTGAATGCCCCGGACGCGGTGTTCATGTTCTTCACCTCCGTTCTCGTGTTCGACCACGTCAAGCACCAGATCTACGTCATCGCGAACGCACGGATCGGTGCCGGAGTCAGCACTGAGGACGCCTACCGGAGCGCCCTGGCCCAGGTTGAGTCTCTGGAGGCCTGTCTGCGGGGCCCCGTGAACCTGCCCGGACCGCCGGCGCGCAACGGTCCGTTGGATCTTCAATCGAACATCGGCAAGGAGGCCTACTGCGCTGCGGTCGAGAAGGCCCGCGAGTATATCCATGCCGGCGACATTTTCCAGGTTGTCCTCTCCCAGCGGCTGGAGATGGTGCCCGGAGTCCACCCGTTCCAGATCTACCGGGCCTTGCGAACCGTGAATCCGTCGCCGTACCTCTTCTACCTGCAGCTCGGGGACCGTGCGGTTGTCGGCAGCTCGCCCGAACTGCTGGTCAAGGTCGACGGGAGCCGGGTGGAGTACCGCCCGATTGCCGGAACACGTCCCCGAGGTGCGACCCGCGAGGAGGACCGCGCGCTGGCCGAGGACCTGCTGTCGGACGAGAAGGAGCTCGCCGAGCACGTGATGCTCGTGGACCTGGGACGGAACGACATCGGCCGCGTGTCCGAGTACGGCTCAGTGCGGGTGCCGGAGTTCAAGATCGTCGAGTACTACTCCCACGTGATGCACATAGTGTCGAGCGTGCTTGGAACCCTGCGCGCCGACCGGGATGCGTTCGACACGCTCAAGGCGTGCTTTCCGGCGGGGACCGTGTCCGGCGCCCCGAAGGTGCGGGCAATGGAGATCATCGCCGAGCTCGAGCCCACGAAGCGGGGCGTCTATTCGGGCAGCGTCATGTACCTCGACTTCTCGGGATCCCTGACTTCGGCCATTGCGATCCGCACGATGATGGTGAGCGGCGAGAAGGCCTACCTGCAGGTCGGAGCGGGAATCGTGGCCGATTCGGTGCCCGAAAGGGAGTGGGAGGAGACAATGAACAAGGCCGGCGCCCTCCTCCGGGCCGTGGAGCTTGCGCGCGGGCTGTAGGCCGCCGCTCAGTCCCGTCTGAGGCTTGCCAGCAGCGGAGGGCGCAGGGAGAGCGCCGCCGCCGCGGCCCCCGCAAGCAGGCCGGTGCCGACGATGGCGCAGAGTGTGGCGAGGAGCGGGGCCCACGGGGGATCGGCTGCTCCGCTGGCAAGGTGGGGCGTGACCGCGAGCACGGCGGCCAACGTGCCCGCGACGACGCCGAAGATCAGCAGCAGGGAGTTCTCCGCGAAGATCAGGCGCGCGATGGAGCCCTTGCTGAATCCCAGCGCCTCAAGCAGCGCCAGCTCGCCCCGCCGCTCCAGCGCGCTCCGGACCATGACCACGGCCAGTCCGAGGGTGCCGAGCAGGAGGCCCAGTCCGCCGAGCGTGAGAAAGGTGCTCAGGTACGTGTTCTCGACAACCAGGAAGCCGGCCAGCCGGTCCGACGTCCGGGTCGCATCCAGGCCCTCGTCTGCGAAGGCCGCCTCCAGCACCGTCGCGGCCTCGTCCGACCCGGTCTCGATCAGGAGGGCCTGGAATCCGCTGTGGTCCCCGAAGAGTTCGAGGAACGGCTCCTCGGCAAGCAGGAGTTCGGACTGGAAGATGCTTCTCGACAGGATGCCTGCAAGCACGAGGCGCCTGTCGTTGCCGCTGCCGTCCTCGACCACGAGCTCGTCCCCGACCTGCAGGTGAAGGATCCAGGTCGCCGAGTTCGCGTCGGCGAAGACCGGGATGGCGCCGTCGAATTCCCGCGCCAGCAGCCGCCAGGGGTTCCCATGCTCCTCATCGCTCCCGGCAAGCGTCCGCTGGAAGGCGAAGCCGCCGCGCTCGGTCAGAGCCCGAGGGACGCCCACGAGCGTGGGCTTCGTTGGCTGGTAGAGGTTGAGGCAGCTGGCATCCTCTCCGGCGCGGACCCGGAGCGGAAAGATGTTCATCTCCTCCTGCCTGTCCGCCACCTCCTCGATCCGGCCCCCGAAGAGCGGCACGTCCGCTTCCGCCATCAGCCGGAAGCCGCCGTCTCCGGAATCGAACGCGGGCTCTTGGGAGCTGACATCGTGGCGATTCATCGCCACGGTCACGATCATGAACGAGGCGCAGGCGACGAGCGCGGCGCAGAGCACGCTCCGCGTGGGATTGCGTCCTCCGTTGCGCGCCCCGAGCCGGGTGATCCCCGAGAACGCCCCCGCACCCCGGCGAGGTGCGATCAGCGCGGCCCGGAAGCCGATCAGCGCGGCCGCGAGACACAGAGTGCCGGCTCCGAAAAAGGCGCCCAGGCGGGCCGTGGCGCCGGCTCCCATCGAGAGGCCGAGCAGGCCCACTGCCAGCAGGGCGCAGGCGGCGGCAAGCCGTCGCAGGCGGCGGGCCCTGCGCTCCCGGCGCGCACCCCGCGCGACTTCCTCGACCTGGCCGGCGAGCAGTGCATGGGGCGACAGCCGCACAAGCCGCCTCAGCGACAGCCAGATGGAGCCGAGCATCAGCGCGAGAGCACACAGCACTCCGGTTAGGAGATCCTGCCACTGGACGTGCAGTTCCAGGAACGACCCGCCGACCGCGCCGCTCCACCACGAGCTCAGGCCGTGCAGCATGATTGCGGCATACGCGACGCCGCCCGGGATGCCGAACAGGCAGCCCGCCGACGCGAGGGCCGCACCCTCGGCAAGCAGCATCCGGCGGACGAATCGCGGCGACTGCCCGGTCGCCAGGAGCGTCCCGATCTCGCGGGCGCGAAGCTCGACTCCGAGCCGGAACAGCAGCGCAACCAGGATCGCCGCGGAAGCGATCAGAAACATGCTGAAGCCCACAAACAGGCCCGAGAAGTCCGTGGCGCCAGCCGAGGCCGCCAGGCCCGCTTGCTTGACCGGCTGCAATGCGAGGCCGAAGTCGCCCGGGTCCAGCTCAAGGGCCAGCGCCGCGCGAAACGCCTCCATCGCGGGCTCCACGCGTGCGCCCGGCTTCGCCTGGAGTCGGACCGAGGTGATCTGGCCGAACCGGCTGGTCCACAGATCCTTGGCCTCGGACATGCGCACGAAGGCCTTGGGAGCCGCCCGGTAGCGGTCCCAGTACTCCTCGTCCCGTGGCCGGATGAGCCGCAGGTCCATCGGAAACGGCGGGTCCCAGTCGGACATCCGCCCCTTCTCGGACATTCCCTTGTAGGAAGGGGCGTAGTCGCGGTCCAGTGCGGCGCCGGCCATGCTCGCCACGCCTGCCACGCGGAATTCCTGGGAGGCGGTCTCTAGGCTCGATCCAGGGCCGACGACGTAGTACGAGAGGGTGACGACGTCGCCGGTCCCTGCCGCCAGATCGGCCGCGGCCCACTCGTTCAGGATGATGTCGCCGGATTCGAGGTCCGAAATCCTCTCGCCGTCTCTGAGACGCAGGGAGTCCGGCCACTCCTGCAGGGCGGTGACGGTCGAGTACGGGACCTGCCTGCCGTTGGCCGCGATCGAGTTCGCCAGATAGGTCAGGACCTCGCCGGACGCGAGGCCGACCTCCGAGGCCGCTGCGTGGATCGCCTCGACCGTCGCGGGATCGAGGACCACGCGCTCGGACTCGACCAGGAATCGTCCCTCGCCCGGCAGGACTCTCGTGACCAGCCGCGCATCCTCAGGCGAGAACGCCTCCCGCCAGGCTGTGTTCGCCGCCTCCGGGCTGTCCCCCGCAAGGAAGACGGCATTGGCCCTGTCCGGCTGCTCCAGCGCCCGCTGCAGCGCCTCGCGGTCGAGGAACGCGTTGGCGGGCAGCTGCTGGCGCGGCGAGAGCCCGAATCGGCCAGGCCCCCGGTCTGCGAGAACGGCGGTGATCCTCAGCCGGACCAGGCGCACGTTGTCGGCCTTGCGGCCCAGCACCGACTCCGCCGGCACGAGGGTGTCCGCCTGGAACCTGAGCAGCAGGTCCTCCCCCTCGACCGCACCCAGCTCGTCGGCAAGGCGGCGGTTGACGGCGATCCCGCGCCTGCCGATTTCCGGAGGCTCGACGTCGTGGAACCCCCAGAAGTCCGGACCGACGCCGTGGATCTGGACCTTGGATGCGCGGGCGCCCGTGCCGGCGTGCTCTGCGCTGCCCCGGATCAGGATTGCCGTTGCCGCTGCGCCGGCCTCGCCCAGCGAGTCGCTGACGGACGCGCGGAAGTAGCGCTCCCCCACGGCTGCGAAATCAATCGCCCCCAGGCGATCCAGCGTGAGGTCGCGGAGGCTTCCCCGAACCGACGAGCCGACCATCAGCGCACCGGCCAGAATCGCGGCCCCCACGGCCACGCCCGCGGCGACGGCCAGATGGACTGCCCGGAAGTGAAGCAGGCTGCGCGCCAGCAAGCGACGGGGCGTCATTGCATGTGGTCCCTTCCGGCCGGGCCGCCGAGGTCAGGGAGCGGCATCGGCTTCGCCCTCCCCCGCGGCAAGCGGAGGCTCATCCACGGCCTGCCGCAGGGACGCGAGGCTCTGGCGCACGGACCGCGCCCTCTTTCCGGACGGCTCGATCGACAGGAAGCGGGTGTAGGCCGTGATCGCCTCTCTCGACAGCCCCAGCCTCTCGCGGGCCCGCCCGAGCCGCCAGTGGGCCTCTCCGAAGTTCGGATCCCAGCGCGTCGCCTCCAGGTAGCGGCCCGCCGCCGCCCGGTAGCTGCCCTTCTTGGCGTAGTAGTTGCCCACCTTGAGCTCGTTCCGGGCCTGGACGGGGTTGAAAGCGTAGGTCTGCTCGGGCGGAGCGAACTGCTCGTCCTCATCGACCATTGCCGGCTGCTCCTCCGCCCGTTCGGCAAAGGACTCCGGGCCCTCGGCCCCCTCCTGGGCAGCGGCGGACGCCACACACAGCAGCGCCAGCAGCACGGGAAGTGCGCCCATGGCTGATAGTATATGCGTGGGCGGCCTTTTCGCGGTCGGCTCCGATCGCCGGTCTTGCCGATCAGTGAGGGTTCGCCTGCGGCGAAGCTCGTTGAATCCATAAAGCATTTGGAATCAAGGTCTTGCGAGGATCCCCGCACGGTCCGGGCAAATCTCTCTGGCCGCGGACCATCCGAGAATGGTTACGATAATAGCCTTGCATTGGAATAGGGGGCGGGAACGATTTGCCGGATAAGGACGCACTGGTTCTGGGACTTGATTTTGGCACCGAGTCCGTCCGGGCGCTCTTCGTAGACCTGCGCGGAACCGAACGCGCCGCCTCCTTCGCCAAGTACGCCCACGGTCAGATCACGAAGAGGCTGCCGGGGGTGCGGCACGACCTGCCGCCCGATTTCGCGCTCCAGCACCCCTCCGACTGGCTCGAGTCGGCCGTGCGCGCCACGCGAAACGCCTGGCGCCGGGTTGGAAAGACCGGCACCCGCCTGATCGGGATCGGCGTCGACTTCACGAGCTGCACCGTTCTCCCGACGCAGGCCGACGGGCTGCCGCTGTGCCTGCTTCCCGAGTTCAAGAGGAATCCCCAGGCGTGGCCGAAGCTGTGGAAGCACCATGCCGCCAGGTCGCAGACTGACCATATCGGCAAGGTGGCGCGCGAAAGACGGGAGCCGTTTCTAGATCAGTACGGGGGCACCATCGGTCTGGAGTGGTTCTTCCCGAAGGTGCTCGAGACACTGGAAGAGGCGCCGGAAGTGTACAGAGCCGCCGACGTCTGGGTCGAGGCCGGTGACTGGATCGTGTGGCAGCTCGTGGGCTGTCAGGCATTCGAGATGGCCCGGTCCACGTGCCAGGCGGGATACAAGGGGATGTGGACTTCGACCGACGGGTTTCCGTCCAAGCCGTTCATGCGCGCGGTCAACTCGGAAATGGTGGACATCGTCCGCACGAAGATGCCCGGCCGCATGAAGCCCCCGGGCCAGCAGGCGGGCAAGCTGTCGCCCAAGATGGCCAAGAAGTTCGGATTCAAGCCGGGGATCCCGGTGAGCACCGCCATCATCGACGCGCACGCGGGGGTGCCCGGCGTGGGCGCCGCAGATCCAGGCACCTTGGTCATGGTCTGCGGAACGAGCGCGTGCCACATGCTCAACGCCACCGAGTACCACTCCGTTCCGGGGGTTGCCGGCGTGGTGCGCGACGGCATCCTGCCGGGCATGTTCGGATACGAGACGGGCCAGGCGGCGGTCGGCGACGCCTTCGACTGGTTCCGGAGGCTCACCAAACAGAAGGGCTATGCGCAAATCACGCAGCTGGCAAGCTCCCTCAAGCCCGGTGCGGACGGCGTTCTCTGCGTCGACTGGTTCAACGGCTGCAGGACGCCGCTGATGGACGGCAGCCTCTGCGGCGCGTTCACGGGCCTTTCGCTCCGCCACGGCGCGCACCACATGTACAGGGCGATGATCGAGGCCAACGCCTACGGCCTGCGCTGGATCGTGGAGATGCTGAGGGAGTCCGGCGTCCCGGTCAAGAAGTTCATCGCGACTGGCGGGCTCCCGCATCGCAACCCGCTCTTCGTTCAGATCACGGCGGACGTGCTGGGCGAAGCCGTCCTCGTGCATCCGTCCAAGCAGGGTCCGGCGCTCGGGGCCGCGATCCTTGGGGCGGTGGCTGCGGGCAAGCGCGCGGGCGGATTCAGCTCCGTCCGGTCCGCCGTTCGCACGATCGGCGGGATCCGCAAGGTGCTCGAGAGCCGCAAGGGCTGCCTGATCACTCCCGACAGGAGCCGTGCGAAGCTGTACAAGCCGCTCTACCAGCGCTATCGGGAGACGGCCTCGTTCGTCCAGAAAAGCAGTGCCAAGCTATAGGGAGCGGCTACTGCGAAGTTCGATAGGAGAATGAATATGACGGCGACCCGGAAGGCACTCGTGCCAGGCTTGTTGCTGGCGGGTCTCATTGCCTTCGCCAACAGCGCCTGGGCGTATTCGGCAGGACGGTTCACGCGCGGCAATACGGGCGGAGAGTTCCCGGGCGAGCTGGTCTGCACGCGTTGCCACCAGGGCAATGAGCTGAACTCGGGCAGCGGGACGGTGGGAATCACCGTTGGAGAAACGCCCGCCGCGGAATACACGTACACCCCGGGCGAGACCGTCTCGCTGATCATCAGTTTGACCGATGAGAATGCAGCGCTTGCCGGGTTCCAGCTGACGCTGCGCTCGGGTGAGGGCTGCGGCCAGCCCGGGACCTTGGCGGCGGGCCCGAGCGACGCCGGCTCGACCGTCAAGACGATCGACGGAACCTGTAACGGCTCGACGGTCCAGTGGGCGGCGCACAACCGGCCGGCCATCGGACCCTCGGCGACGTGGGATGTCGCCTGGACCCCGCCCGCCGAGGGCGTGGGACCCGTTGCAGTGGCACTCGCGGTGAATGCTGCAAACGGCAACCGCAACCGCACGGGCGACACCATCTACACCTACACGGCGACCATCGAGCAGGCCGGGGCGGCGGCCCCGCCGATGCCCCCGGCCATCTCCGACGGCGGCGTTGTGCTGGCGGACCGGGTGAGTGAGACAACAACCGGCGCTCCAAACGCACTCGCAGCGGCCCTGGGAACCGGCTTCACCGAGGCGGAAGACCCGGTTTCCGGGACGGTCGACGATGCGGGCCGGATCAGCACCAGCCTGTCGGGCACGTGTGTCGAGGTCAACCAGCACAGGGCGCCGATCATCCAGGTGGCCCCCGAGGAGGTCACGTTCCAGATCCCCTCTGAGTCCGGCATCGGCGTGGCGTCCGTCCAGGTGATTCGCGGCTGTGACGCCGACGGCGAGCTTCGCAGCAACAGCGCCATGTTCCAGATCGCGGCGGTTCAGCCGGTGTTCTTCCAGTTCTCCGAGAGCCCGCCGGGCGTCTCTGCGCTCCACGCCGATCTGACGCTCGTGGCGGCCGCCGACTCGATCCCCGGTCGAGTAACCCGCCCGGCAGTGCCCGGCGACTTCGTCACGTTCTTCGGCACGGGGTTCGGGCGGACCGTTCCGGCGCTCGAAACGGGTGAGATCGCGGTGGAGCCCCATGGGCTGGCCGCGGACTCGTTGCGTCCGATGATCGGCGAGATGGAAGTGCCCGCGGAGAAGATCCTCTATGCCGGCGCGGCACTCAACTTTGCGGGCCTGTACCAGCTGACCTTCCAAGTGCCGGACACCGTGGCCGCCGGATCGCACGCGTTCTCCGTTCTTCTGGACGGCGTCGCATCGGCGGACGGCCCCATGCTGGAGGTCGGCGACCCCGCTGATGCCATGCCCACGGCCTGTACGGTCGGGCTTGTGGTGATGCCCGACAGCACCTGTGAAGTGATGGTGGGCGAGTCCACGGCCCGGTTCGAGATCAACGACGACGGGCAGGGCTGCCTCGTCGTTGGCATGGACACGACGTGCGGTGACCAGTCGCTGTCCGCCGAAGGGGTCGAGGCCGCCAGGAACGACAATGGTTCGTGGACGATCGGCACGGTTCCGGCGCCACCGGAACCCAGCGAGGACATGGAGATCCCGAATTGTGAGGCGGACATGGTCATCAGGCCAGGCGGCATCTGCAAGGCGGTAATCCTCGGGATTCAGGCCTTCTTGGAGATCACCGAAGAGGGAGAGGCATGCGCCAAGATAACCTCGCCTGATTCCGCCTGCATCCTCAGCGGGGCGGACGAACTCGACCTGTCAGCCTACGGCGCCGAGATCGAGAAGAACGAGGACAACAGCTGGACGGTCGTGAGGGTGCCCCCTCCCCCTTCCAGCGATCCGTAACAGCGTCAACAGTTGATTCTGTTCCCGCGGCCCGCTCCGGCCCGCTGGTTCTTGAGCGCATCCGGACACTCGGCGCCCGTGACGGGTGCGCATCCCTCGGGAAGCGATCCTGTATCCGGCCCATGGCCTAGACTAGGAAGCTGTATGAAGTGCATCAGGACGGGGATCAAGGCCAGCCTCGCTCTCGCCGGCCTGCTCGGGCTGGCAGACGGCGCCGGTGCGGCTTCGGGTGGGGGCATCGCTTTCCGCGGGATCGACCCCGTGGACCTCTTTCCGGAGCAGACATGCACCCAGTGCCACGTTGGCGGCACTCCCGACATGGCGTCGGTGACGCTGGAGGCGAAGGTCAACGGAATGCCCGCGTCTCAGTACCGGTACAGTCCGGGCGAAACCGTTTCCCTGATCGTTGAGTTCTCCGACCCGAACGCCAACAGGCTCGGATTCCTGGTCACGGCCCGGTCCGGCCCGCCGGCCGGACCGGACACCGAGGTCCGCTGTGGTCACGGCGGCGTGATGGCACCCGCAGAGACGCCGGCCGGAGCAACCGTCAAGCAAAGGAGCGGGGCCATCCTCCGCAACAAGCCCGCCCCGTGCGGTGATCTCCTGGAAAACGTGTGGTGGGCCACGCACAATCGTCCGACCGAGGCCTCGTCGGGCTCCTGGGAGATGTCCTGGACCCTGCCGGCGGAAGATGTGGGTCCGATCACCCTGGTGGTCATGGCGAATGGTGCCAACGGCAACCGGCAGACCTCCGGCGACAAGATTTACCGGCTGCTGCACACGGTCGAGTCGGTTGCTCCGCCTCAGCCGCCCGAGATCAGCGGCCTTGGCGACGTCCTCGCCGGGCCCGCGGACATGATGGCGCAAGGGGCGCCGGGAGCGATCGCCTCGGTGACCGGAGAGCACTTCGAGGAGCCGGGAGCGGCTCCCGCCTCGACGCTCGACGAGGCCGGCAGGCTTGCCACCGTTGCGGGCGGGACCTGCGTGGAGGTAGGCTCGGCTCGGGCGCCCCTGGTGCAGCTGACGTCCGAGAGGATCACTTTCCTGATCCCGTCGGACGCGGGTCTGGGGAATTCCACGGTGAAGGTGATCCGGCGTTGCGACACGGCTGAGCCGATGCCCAGCCAGCCGGTGGCGATCCAGATCGTGGCCGCCCGTCCGGCGTTCCTGCAGTTCTCCGATGACGATTCGGGACTGACAGCGCTTCGCCGGAACCTGGCCCTGGTCGCGCCGGCTGCCTCGGTGGAGGGCAGGCGCACTCGTCCGGCGATGCCCGGCGACGAAGTGGTCCTGTTCGGGACGGGGTTCGGCCCCGTCGCGCCTCCCTACGCGAGCGGGGAGATTGCGACGGAGTTGCGGCCTCTGGCCGCAGAAGACCTGCGGGTCATGCTGGGCGAGATGGAACTTGACGCAGCCAGCGTCCACTACGCCGGGGCGGCGCCCGACTTCGCCGGGCTGCAGCAGCTGACTCTACGGCTGCCGGAGAATGCGCCGCCGGGCTCCCATGATCTCGCAGTCCTACTTGGCGGCGTGAGGTCGCCAGGCGGGCCGAAGATCGAGGTGGCCGAGGCGGTTTCGGCCATGCCGCCGGGCGAGTGCATCGTCGATCTCATGCTGGGTCCGGCGGATTCCTGCACTGCCACGTTCACCACCGGCATGGGGATCCTGGAAGTCGATACGGACGGAAAGGCGTGCGTGCTGGGCTCCGACGACGATCTTGAGCCGTGGCGATGTGGTGTTGATGCCTTGGATCTGAGCGAGCACGGTGCCGAAATCGGCAGGAACGAGGACGGGACGTGGACGATCACCGTCCTTCCGGAAGAGGAAGGCCCTCCGGCCTGTGAGGTCGGCTTGAAGATCAGCCCGGGTGGGAGTTGCAGAACGGTTGTCCTGGGGATCGAGGCCTTCCTCGAGGTCAGCGACGAAGGAATTGCGTGCGCCAAGGCCCCGTCGGTCCCCTTCTCGCTTTGCGAGACGGACGGCGTTCTGGACCTGACTGGCTTCGGCGCCGACATACAGAAGAACGACGACGGCAGCTGGTCTGTAAAGAGGCTGCCCTGACATCGGTCGCCCGAAACGGCGGCGACGGCCGGAGGGCGGTGCGGTCAAATGGAGCGAAGCATGCGGGTTCGGACGAGGCTTGCGCCGATCGGCGCGGGCGCCGTGCTTGCCATCCTCGGATCAGTTCAGCCCCTAGTCGCGGAGACCGCCGGTCGCACCTTGGTGCTGGAAGACTACGCCGAGCGGTTTCGAGACGAGATCTATCCATTGCTGGCGGATGGCGCCGGAGCATGCACGGCCTGCCATCATGCCGAGTCCTCCCAGTTGTTCCAGGTGCTGTCCTCGCCCGGCGCCACGTTCAGCCTGTTGCTGGAGCGGGGTCTTCTCGACCCGAGCGATCCAATGGCCGTTCCGGGCAGGGTCGCGACCACGGACATGGAGCTGCGCATGCCGAAGGCAGGCGCGCTGGCCGACGGAGACATTGAGGCCATCGCCGAATTCTCCCGAGGCTTGCAGGACGCTCTCGGCAGGCATGGCGGGAGTGCGGATGTCCCGCACGATGAGCGCTTTCCCGACGGTCTGCTGCTCCCCTACGACGGCGAGGAGCAGTCCGAACGGGCCCAGAGGCGGTTGAGCTACTACCAGCTCCGGCACTCGCTTGCGTCGATCTTCGGCGCCGATTGGCTCGCGTCGTCCGGAACGGACCCGTTCGAGCACAAGGCCCGCGCGTTCGGCGGCGCCGATTTCCGGAGCAGCTTCGACCAGTCGCGGACCCTGACTGCCAGCTACCTTTCCGCAATGCAGGAAGTCTCCCGCGAGGTGGGTCGGCGCTTCGTCTCCGCGCCGCGCAATGTCCTGTTCGAGGACTTCGATCCGGAGGTGTATGCGCACCGGTCCCCGAGAGCGGCCGCGAGCAACGTGCGGACACTGTATCGAAGAATCCTGTTCGCCGAGCCGTCCCAGGGGGAGGTCCGCCGGGCGCTGCAGCTTGTCAGGGAATTGCAGCGGCGAACGGACACGCGCAGAACCGTCCGGTTCACCATGAGCGTCGAGGATGCGGACGGCCGCAGGGCCCGCCGGGACGTGGACGTGTCCTTCAGCGCGGCCGATGCCTCGGTCTCGCGTCACATCGTCGACCAGTCCCGGGCGCCGGCCGGGGATCCGTGGGTGCGCGTCGGAAACGCGCCGTTCCGGTTCGAATCGGCGAATCCAGACCACTTTGTCCGCCTGGCCGCACGTCCGGGCAACCATGTCACCGCGTTCGACGCTGTGAAGCTCGTTCGGTCCGGGGGCGGGGAAGGGTCTCCCGAATCCGTGGTCTTGGACAACCTCGACCCCGAGTGCGCCCTCTCGGGGGAGTGGGAGCCGGTCGAGAAGGAAGGCGAGCGCAGCCGTGCCGGAGGTCCGAAGAGGAAGTACGACATGGACCTGCACGTTATCGGCAGCAACCACCTGGAAAGTCGCAGCGTCGACAACCGGCTTGCGACGGCCACCGTGGCCCTGAGAATCCCGGAAGACGGTGACTACGACATCTACCTCAGCTGGCCGCGGATCCCCCGCCTGTCCGACGCCGTCCTCGTGGAGGTCCATTCGGCGACGGGCACGCCTCCGCCTCCGGTCGCATGGAAGAAACGGTCCCCCGGCTTTGCAACGGTGTTCCTTGATCAGACCGAGAGCACGCTCGACAGCCTGGGCGAGACCCAATGGGAGCCCATTCATCGGAAGGTTCTGCTGAAGGGGCCTGACGACTACGTCGAGGTCAGCAACCGCGGCGTGGACTCCGTGAGCAAGGTCATCGTGGCCGACGCCGTCAGGTTCGTGCCGCTTGGCCCCGGTCCGGAGATCGTCGTCGACAACCTGTCCGACGAGGGGTTCGAGGCATCGGACGGCTGGGCTCCGGACAAGCTGGTCCGGAACCTGCCGGGCCGAGGCAAGATGTACGGCGAGGACATCCTGCACTACCCGCCTTCCAAGAGCGGGGCGCCGATTGAGGACCACGAGGTCGATGCCGACAGCCAGGTGTGGGCGCGGTACCGACCTGTGCGGGACGGGCAGTATCAGCCCGGCTGGTACGACATCCATGTGTGGACGCCCGGCGGTCACACGCATGCCGACTGGGTCCCGTTCGACATCCACGGAAGCGCTTTCGCGCCTGTGGCGTCCGTCGAGGCGCCGCCGGGATTCATTGTCGGCGAGACCGGCTATCTCGACGCCGGCGCGACGTACCACCCGCTGGGCAAGGCGCTGTCGTTCCGCTGGACTCACGACGCCGGCGACCTAGGGCTGCAGATCGAGGGCGCCACAACGCCTGTGCCGCGGTTTCGCATTCCGCATCTAAGGTCGCCGCGAACTGGCTGGGCGGGGCTCATCGAGGCTCTTCTGCAGCGCCCCGAGTTTGTGATGCCGCACGACGGGACCGATGCCTTGCCGAGCGCCCGACTGGTTCGCGTCGCCCTTGACCTGGTGGGGAGGATGCCGGCGCAGGATGAACTCCGCCGCTTCGAGCGCGACGGCAGGCTCGAGGACCTGATCGACACCTATCTGGCATCCGAGGACTTCAAGCAGTTCTTCTTCCATCGCGCACGCGGGGCGTTTCGGTCGCGAGGCACTCCCGAGAGCGACGAGCCCGCCCGGCTCTGGACCTACATAGCGACGAACGATCTCTCCTACCGCGAACTCTACACGGCGGATTACACGGTGGGCGCCGACTGGAAGCTCCTCGACCGCAGGCCGGTTCACGGACCGACCGGCTTTCTCACCATGAAGGGCTACCTGGAAGGGAAGCCCGGACTCCCCAAGTTCACCTACCCGGCCGAGGTCCTGACCTTTGCCCTGGGCGTGCAGTTCGAGGTGTCTGACGCGGTCGAGGACGCGCGCGACAAGGTCGTCAGCACGACGGATCCCAGGAGCATCTGCTATTCGTGCCACAAGCTTCTCACGCCCCTGGCCTACCAGAGGGAGCGCTGGGACGTGCACGGGCACTACCGCTCCGTGGACGACAGCCACGAGCCGATCGATGACAGCGACCGGGGTGTGGTGCCCGACTATCCGTTCAAGGGCACGGGCCTGCAGGCGTTTGCGTCGCAGGTCGTTCGGAAGGAGCGGTTCGTGCGGAGGTTCATCAACCTGCACCACGACATGCTGTTTCACCGCCACCTTCGCGTTCACGAGGACCAGCGAGAGGATTACAGGCATCTGTACCGCTTCGCCGTCGCCAAAGACTTGCGGATCCGCCCGCTGCTGAAGAGGATGATTCTGATGCGATACGGCGAGGCTCCAGGAGAGATCTAGATCCGTGCGCGGGCCGCCCAGGGCGGAGGCGGCCGCACTTTAGCCGGACCAACTCCGGAGTCCCCCGAGACGCAGAATGAGGCGGTGAGGCGTCAGCTCTCGCAGCACGGGCGCACAGCGGCCAGCACCGGCGAATCCGGGCATTCCTGTCGATCCGGCCGCGTTGCAGCGGGCCGGTTTCCCTGGAGCGGAATGCACTTGGGCGGTCTTGCGCGGATTCGCCGATGCAATTCGGGGCGCGGACCTGCCTGAGCGGAAGAGCAGAGCCGACCGAAGGGCTCTGACAGCCGTGCTTCGCGACTTGGGACTCGAGATCAGCAGCGACCAGGCCGCTGAGACCGAGCGGGGGGAAGGCCTTCCGGGTCAGGAACGGACCGTTCGGTCCGGATCCTGTCTTCGCTCCGTACGGCATTGAGAGGTTCGAGGACGGATGGCGTCGTGGAAGCGGCGACTCCGGATTCCCCGTACGTTCGATACACGACTTCATCGCCAGCGAGAGAGCTTCGAACCGTGCCAAGGACCGTGTTCCTGCCGGGACTGGAATACGTTCGACGATACCTGTCGGAATGAGGCGACTCTCACGCGGAGGGCCTTGAGACGCTTCCCATCCCGAGGCAACCGGGAACACAACACGGACGATGGTGCCGGTGTTCCAATCGTCTGGATGGATGCAGCTGCGCACCGCGCGAATTGCGGCAGGACAGGATATTGGCAGCAATCTACCTCAGTGGAGAATCAGGTCTGAGGACGGTCCGGCCCGGGTCCGTGATCCCTCGTTGCCGATCGAGACAGGGGATGTCGCGGCAGTCGGACTCAAGAACTACGCCCGGTTCCCGAATGCAGACACTGCAGGCGCGTGTCAATGGTCGCCGCGGCCGTCGCTCCAATCATGCGCGATCAGTCGGCGATGTCCCGCTTCGCCGCCTGCACATTGATTTGTGCCATACTCATGCACATGAGAATGCACATTCAACTCGACGATGAAATCGTCAAGGAGATCGACGCCGTCGCCGGACTCCGACGCCGCAGTGTGTTCGTCCGGAAGGCGATCTTGGAGGCACTCGACCGGGACCGTCGCGCGCGGCGCCTGCGCGAGGCGGCCGGCATGTTTCGCGACAGCGAACACGAATGGGATGATGACCCCGCCGCCTGGGTGAGCCGGCAGCGCAACAGCGACCCGCGACGCCTTGGATGATTCGATGCACGTCCTTCTGGATTCGACCGTACTCATCGACTACCTTCGAGGAAGACCCGCAGTTGACCGAGTAAACGCACTGCTCGCCCGCGGAGACAGGCTATACACCTCACCCGTCAACGTCGAGGAGATAGTTCGGGGGCTGCGCACGGCGGAAGCCGACGCTGTAGAACGGCTGTTCGACGGTCTCCGCATCGTGTCGATCGGGCGAGCGGAGGGCCGACAGGCCGGCAAGTGGCGGCGGCAGTTCGCAGCCTTGGGTACCACGCTGTCACAGGCGGACTGTCTGATTGCTGCATCGGCGCATGCGGCAGGTGCTGTGCTCGCTACCGGGAATCCACGTCACTTCCCGATGGACGAGATTGAGATTGTCCATTGGCCCGTTGGGCGGTAGATGCGTTCTGGCCCTTGGAATCCGAGCCGGTTCCGCACCTCTTCCCTCGCAACATGCTAGCGAGGCCCCGCCGTGCATGTGTTGAGGGAATCCCCAAGTCCGGCCTATAATCGAACTGACGCGCGCGCTGACCGCGTCCGGAGCCAGCATTGAACAGAAGAGGATTCCTGACCAAGACCGCCCAAGCGACCGGTGCGCTGGCGGCTGCGGATTTCTTCCGCTACTCGCTGGGAGGGGGCGCAGACTCGCTGAGTCCCGCGCTTGCCGCGGCGGTCAAGGAGCATGCCGAGGAGGCCTTCGAACCCCGATTCCTCATCTACTGGTTCATGGAGGGGGCGTGGATGAGCTACGACATGTTCGGCCCCGTGGTACCGGTCCGCAACGACGCCGGCTTCTCGGACCTGCCGAGGGATCCGAACGACTGGGGAACGGTTTCGGAGCACGTCTATCGGACCAGGGATCTCTCCCCCGAGGACTTTCGGCGGCACGGAGAGATCTTCCACGGGCCCCTTGCCGAAGACGGTCGGGAGCTGTTCGGGGAGATGGCGATCCTGTCCAGCGCCCTGACCGGCAGCGGGCATACGAGAGACCGGTTCAAGGCCCACTACGGACAATACACGGTCGACATGAAGGCCCCCAGACAGCCCGACGAAAGGACCGTTCTCCAGGCGTTCTGCGAGCAGGCGGGCCGCTCCTACCTGCTGCCCAACCTGAACTGGCATCGATGGCTTTCCGACGGCGAGCTGGACATCGCTTCGTATCCCGAGGGCACGGGCATCTACCATGCGCTCGGGCCGGCATGGGCGCACATCGTGTATCCGCAGACCCCGAAATACACACGAAGCCTCGTTCAGCAGACGCTGGCGATGCGCAATGACGAGCGCAACCACTCGGTCCAGCGGTTTCTGGAGCAGCCGCGCCGGCAGCTGCTGGCCGACCGCAACAGCCCGGAACTGCAGAGCTTCGCTTCCGCCCTCGATGTGTACAGGCGGCTCATCCAGGGTGGAGACGAACAGGTCGACACCAGGTCGATGTTCCTGGACCCGGGCCTCCGGGAGGAGTTTCAGGTCGAGGCAGCCGACGAGGAAATACACTTCGAGCTCATCAACCAGACGCTGCCCCGCAGCAAGTACACGCCCAACATCAACGTGCAGGCCATGATGATGTTCGAGATGATGACGACCGGCCTGAGCTGCGCGGGCTGGCTCGAGAACCGTCTGGTCCGCGGTTTCGACCACCACTGGGCCCGAAAGAAGATTCTTGCCGGCTATCCGTTCGATCAGCGCGAGATGATGCGAAGGGAGCTGTGGACTCCGCTCAAGACCTTTGTGCGCAAGCTCAAGGAGACCGAGTACGGCAACACCGGAAACTCCTTCTACGACTACACGACGATCGTGCTCAGCAGCGAGTTCGGACGGACGGTCGGGGGCAACATCGACAGCATTCTGGCCGATCCGGACCTGGACGAGGCGGAGAGGCGGAAGCAGATCCTGTCCCAGGACATCAGCGCCCACAATCCCGTCAATTCCTGCGCGTTCCTGGGACCGCGCGTCCGCGGCAGCAGGCAGTTCGGGTGGGTCGGCCAGAGGACGTTTCAGCCCATCCCGATCCATCCCAGGACAGGGGACCTGGACCCGCGCTACGACAGGGACGGCAACCTGCGCGACGGATATGGAGAGCCATCCGAAGGCTTCATCATGCCGAATCACGGGCATGTCTATTCGACCGCGCTCAAGCTGGCCGGAGTCAACCCCGAGGGCGCCGGGCGCAACGAGTCCCCTCACTTGCCGTTCATCCTCGCGGACGGGGTGTAGCGAGGCGCGACGGCCCGGCAGGAGGCGCCATGCGGCGGGGATCGCAACCTGTCCGGCGGCCCGCTCTCAGGAGTCGGCTTCTTGCGGCCGCACGCGAGTGCATCGGGGTGGTCAGCCTGGTGGGGGGAAGTCTCGCAGCGGCGTTCGGCCAGACGGCCTACCTGACCGATCCCGTCCGGTTCTGGCAGCACGAATCGGAGTACGGCGGGGCGGGAACCTGCATGGCCTGCCACTCGGAGATCCACGCCCGTCAGCGATCCAGCAACCACGCCGCTTCCCTGCGTCCGGCTCACGAAGTCTCCGAACTGGCGTCCGGGCTGCCCGTTGATCGACCCGACCGCGTCTCGGGATTCACCCTGACGCTTTCCGGCGGCCCGGTCGACGGACTTCGCCTCACCGCGGCAGATGCTTCCGATTCGAGCCAGATGCGGCTCGAATGGGCCTTCGGAAGCGGGCTGAAGGGAATCACGCCCATCGGAAGGACCGCCTCTGGAAAATGGGTGGAAAGCCGGCTTACTTGGTACGAGAGCCTGGGGGACATCGACTTCACCACCGGCGCGTCGAAGTACCATCCCCGGGACGCCGTCGAGAGCCTGGGACGCGAGCTGACCGCGGAGGAGGTCGCCGAGTGCTTCGGGTGCCACACGACCGGCTACGACGAGCCGGCTTCCGGGCCAAGCGGCGAGGAGATGGGCGTTCGCTGCGAGCGCTGCCACGGGCCCGGCCGCACCCATGTGGAGGCTGCGACGGGCGGCCTTCCGCTGCAGGGCACCATCGCGAATCCCGGGACGCTGGCGGGATTCGCGCAGATCCAGATGTGCGGGGCCTGCCACGGCCGCCCGCCCCAGGACAACGAGTTCGATGCTCTGGCGCTGCTGGAGCGGACACCCCACAGCGTCCGGTTTCCCAGCCAGCGAATCGTTCTGAGCCGCTGCTTCAACGAGACCTTCGGAGAGCTGGCGTGCACGGCCTGCCACGACCCTCACGGGGACGTGGCCGACGAAGCGCATTCCTTCGATGCATCCTGTCTGTCCTGCCACAGCACGGGGCATCGGCGGGAAGCAGCGGTCTGCTCCGTGGGGACGGCGGACTGTTCGACCTGCCACATGCCGAAGGAGCGCGTCATGCGTCATTCTATGTTCAGCGATCACTGGATCCGCGTCGTGGGCAGGGAGTGAGCGCGATCGGACATGCAGGCCTCATGACGGTGCCCTGGGGAATCGGGACGATTCGGCTGGCAGCGGCCCTCCTTCTTGCCGCCGTCACGTTGTTTTCACAGCAGGGCCTCCAGCCCGCGGACTACGCCGAGATCGGAACCCGCTTTCGTGCGGCCAGGGGTTTCGAGCGGGCCGGAGACCTCGACAAGGCGCTCTTCGAGTACCGGGCCATTCTCGACAAGTACCCTACGGCGGTGCCCCGCGTCTATCACAACCTCGGACTGGTTCACTACTACGGGCGCGACTGGCAGAGCGCGATCGAAGCGTTCGAGACCGGAATCGCCCTCGACGCGACCATGGTCGCCAGCCGGCTGTTCCTGGGGGTCTCGTACCTGAACCTTGAGCGGCCGGAGAAGGCGTTGGCGCATCTCGAGGCTGCGCACGAACTGCAGCCGACGTTCGAGAGTGCGCTGCACCTCGGCCAGGCCTATGCGGCGAATCTTCGCCGTCAGGAAGCGATTGCGGCCTACAGGGAGGCCCTGCCGCTGGCCGGTGATGAGGCCCCGAACGTCCTGTATTCCATTGGACAGGCCTACCTGGGCCTCGCCGAGAGAATCGTGAACGAGCAGGCCATGTCGCATCCGGAGTCGAAGAACACGCACCTCGCGGCCGCGAGGGTCTTCGAGAGCCAGCAGGTCTATCAGGTGGCTGCGATCAAGTACCTGGAGGCGGCCGAGCTCGATCCCTTCAATGCGTCCATCTTCTTTCCGCTGGCCCGCATGCTTGCGATCCTCGGGCTCGGCGTTCCGTCCGACCTCGCGCTGGAACGATACTGGAGCCTGCTTCCCGACGTGCCGCGCATGGCCATCGACAAGAGCATGTTGCCGAAGGAGCAGGTCGCCGAGATCGGAACGAAAGTGGAGTTCGAAGGGATTCTGCGCTCGCTGCCCCCTGTCGATCCGGAGAACCTTCCGCCCCTGCCGATGGTAGGCCGCGAAGTCAACGAGGAGCTGGTCCGGAGGCTGGAGCGCTCCGGGAGCGGAGTGTGGGAGGCCGGGATCGAGGCGGCCTCGGCCGGACGATTCGAGGCCTCTCTGGAGTCGCTCGACGGGATCCGGGCGGAGGACGACGCATGGCTCCGCGACTACCTCAGGGCGAGCCTGCACGTCTGGCTGGACGACTACCAGTCCGCCGCGCTCCTGGCGGCCGGGAAGCCCCTTGCCTCGCGGCCCTCCCAGCCGGTCCGGATCCTGAGAGCGGAGATCTTCCGACAGGCGTCGATCGAAGCCTTCGGCGGCCTGGTGGACGAGTATCCGGCGTCGTGCCGCGCCCGCCTCGTCAGGGCGATGAACTTCGCGGCCCAGGAAAAGGCCGAGGCGGAAGCGGAATTCCTTGCAGCCATCGAGGCTTGCCCGCTGGACACGCAGATCCGCATCGAACTGGCCGACTACTATCTGTGGAACTCGCAGTATGACGAGGCGCGCCAGGCCTGCCTCGACGAGCTGGAGATCCACCCGCATTCCAGCGCCGCGAAGAAGCGCCTGGGCAGGATCCACGTGCAGTTGCGGGACGCCCCCAGGGCTCTCCCGTACCTGCTGGCTGCAACGGAATCGGATCCTGAGGACGCGGATGTTCGGACCGACCTCGGAAGGGCGTATGAGCTGTTGCAGCGATGGGACGAGGCTGTTGCGGAATACCGGCTTGCGCTGGAACTCGACCCGACCCTGAACCGTGTCCACTACGTGCTCGCCAGGCTGTACAGACAGCTCGGGCAGGCGGACCTGGCCAAACAGCAGTTCGATCTGTTCAAGCGCAACGAGGACGAAGCGAGGCAGACGCGCACCGCGAGGATTCAGCGCTTGCGCAAGAAGGAAGCGCCTGGGCAGTTTGCCCCCGGGAGGTAGTGTCACCGTGGCGGCGCCCGGCCCGTCCCTAGCCCGCGCTGCGGCGAGCGCATCGCTCGCTGCGACTCTGCCTGTTCTTGCGGGTTCGGCGGTCTTTGTCGATGTCGCCGAGGAGGCGGGGCTGACCGACGTGTTCCGTTGCGGGAGGGACGACCGCAAGGACTACATCCTCGAGGCGCTGGGAGGCGGAGTCGCCCTGCTGGACTACGATCGCGACGGGCTTCTCGACGCGTTCTTCGTCTCCGGAAGCACGATGGAGGGCTCTCCCGACAGCGATTCTCCGAGCAACCACCTCTACCGCAACAACGGAGACGGCTCGTTCTCGAACGTGACCGATCGGACCGGGCTCAGGAGCGCCGGATGGGGGCAGGGCGTCTGCGTGGGCGACATCGACAACGACGGCTTCGAAGACCTCTTCGTCACGTACTTCGGCGGCAACCGGCTGTACCGGAACACCGGCGACGGGGCATTCGCCAACGTGACGACGGAGTCGGGCATTGGGGATGAGTCGAGGTGGTCGACGGGATGCGCATTCCTCGACTTCGACCTCGACGGGCAGCTGGACCTGTTCGTCGCGAATTACCTGGTCTTCGAGAAGGACCGCATTCCTGCCAAGGGAAGCGGCCCTTCATGCCAGTGGAAGGGTCAGCCCGTGCTGTGCGGGCCCCGCGGACTGCCGGGGGAGTCGAACCAGCTCTTCCGCAATCTCGGCGCCGGCCGCTTTGAGGACGTGTCGGATAGGTCCGGCGTCTCAGCCGTCAAGGACCGCTACTCGCTCTCTGTGACGCCCCTGGACTACAACACGGACGGCTGGCCGGACATCTACGTTGCCGTCGACTCGCAAGCCAGCCTGCTTCTCGAGAACAATCGGGACGGCACGTTTCACGACGTCGGGGTCTTCGCGGGAGTTGCCCTCGACGAGAACGGGGGCGTTCAGGCGGGCATGGGATCGGCGGCGGCCGACCTCGACGGCGACGGCAAGCTGGACATTTTCAAGACGAACTTCATCGAGGAGACCTCCAACGTCTACATGAGTTCGGGACCGGCCTCGTTCGAGGACAGGGTGCATGCGATGGGCGCGGGCGTCAGCTTCAGGCACATGGGGTGGGGCGTCGGCGCACTGGACTTCGACCGCGACACCTGGCCGGACGTCATTGTGGTGAACGGACACATCCACCCGGAAATCGAGGCGACGGTTCCCGGCAACCCGTATCGGCAGCGGCGGCTGCTGTACAGGAACATGGAGGGCCGTCGGCTGACGAGCGTGGAGCCCCCGGCCGGGTCCGCCATTCTGGACGTCCACACCAGCCGGGGACTCGCCACCGGCGACTACGACAATGATGGAGACATCGACGTGTTCATCAACAACATGAACTACCGCCCGAGCCTGCTCCGCAACGACTCGGTGGCGGCCGGCGGATTCCTGTCGCTGCGGCTCGTCGGCTCGCGGTCGAACCGGAGCGCGATCGGAGCGCGTGTGAGCGTTGAGGCCGGGCCCAGGACCATGGTCCAGGAAGTTCGCTCGGGCTCCAGCTTCATGTCCAGCAGCGACCTGCGGCTGCACTTCGGGCTGGGAGACAGCGCCTCCGCGCGACGGATCGTCGTGGAATGGCCCCACCCCGGCTCCCGCGACACATTGGAGGATCTGACGGGGATCCAGTTTCTGGAGATCACGGAGGGAGTGGGCATCACCGCCCGTTTCCCGGACCGGCCGGCGGAGTGACCATGCGACTGTCGCGAAGGCGTTTCCTGCATCTCGGCGCGGCCGGCCTGTGCGGCCTGCGTGGAGCCTCGCCGGATCAAGCGGCGGGCAAGCCCTACGGCGTGCGGTTCGAGGATGTGGCGCGACAGGCGGGCCTGACCGACACGGTCTATTACGGCTCCAGCGAGCAGGTGCAGTACATCGTCGAGGCCAACGGCTGCGGTGTCGCGTTCTACGACTACGACAACGACGGGTGGCTCGACGTGTTCCTCCTGAACGGAACCCGTCTCGGCGGTCTTCCGCCCGGCGCGACGGCCACCAACCGCCTCTACAGGAACAACCGCGACGGCACCTTCACCGATGTGACCCGCGACGCGGGCCTGGTCCGCTCCGGCTGGGCAAACAGCGTCTGCATCGGGGATTTCGACAACGACGGGAACGACGACCTGTTCGTCACCTACTGGGGCCAGAACGTTCTTTACCGCAACAACGGTGACGGCACATTCACCGACGTCACCCGGGACGCGGGTCTCGCCGGCTTCCCGGATCGCTGGAACGCGGGGGCCACTTTCATCGACTACGATCGCGACGGGCATCTCGATCTGTTCGTCTCCAATTACGTTGAGGTCGACCTCGCCAGGCTGCCGCTGCCCGGCCAGGGCAACAACTGCGAGTGGAAGGGCGTCCCGGTGTTCTGCGGCCCGCGGGGCATGGAGGGAACGAAGAACTACCTGTACCGCAACAATGGCGACGGCACGTTCACCGACGTCAGCGAGGAGGCCGGGATCCACAGACCGCACGGCTACTACGGGATGACGGCGTTGGTCACGGATGTCGACGAGGACGGGTGGCCCGACATCTACGTCGCCTGCGACTCCACACCGAGCATTCTCTACCGGAACAACGGTGACGGAACCTTCACCGACATCGCCGTCGAGTCCGGTGTCGCCTACAGCGAGAACGGTCGGGAGCAGGCGGGGATGGGCCTTGCCACCGGGGACTACAACGGTGACGGCAGGCTCGACATCGTCAAGACCCTGTTCGCCGACGAGATGCCCGCGCTGTACAAGAACCTTGGAAACGCCACGTTCGCGGACATGTCGGTTGCGGCCGGCCTGCACGAGGTGACGCAGCACATCCAGTGGGGGGCCGGTCTCGTGGACTTCGACAACGACAGCTGGCCGGACCTGTTCTATGCCGTAGGGAACCTGTTCCCGCGCGTGGAGCGCTTCAATCCGCGCTATCCGTACCGCGGCCCGCGGTTCCTATTCAGGAACCTGAGGGACGGCTCCTTCGCAAACGTGACCGCGGAGTGCGGACCGGGCCTCACGACGCCCCACTCCAGCCGCGGCTGCGCCTTCGGGGATTTTGACAACGACGGCGACATGGACGTCCTGGTCATGAACATGAACGAGCCGCCGTCGCTCATCCGCGCCGACATCTCGACGGGGAACCACTGGCTCAAGGTCAAGCTGACCGGGGTCGACTCGAACCGCACCGCCATCGGTGCGAGGGTCGACGTGCGATCCGGAGACAGGACGCAGTCGCAGGAAGTGCAGAGCCAGACCTCCTACTATTCGGTCAATGACTTCCGTCTCCACTTCGGGCTCGGCGCAGCGCTGGAGGCGGACCGGCTGACCGTGCGGTGGCCGAGCGGAAGGCGCGAGACGCTCCGGAGCGTGCCCGCGGACCGCGTGATCCACATCGAGGAAGGCCGGGGAATCGTTCGGTCGGTGGAGTTCTGAGGATTCCCGCTCCCGTCCCAGTCAGCGCTGTGCGGACAGGATGCGGACGATCCCTCGAAAGCCCTTCGACTCGGCAAGCGACATTGCCGTTGCGCCGTCCACCGTCCGGGCACTCGGGTCGGCCCCCCGGCTCAGCAGTTCCCGGACGATCGGCGTCTGGCCCCGGGCCACCGCGACGAGCAGTGGCGTAAACCCGCGCGAGTCGGCGGCATCAAGCGCGGCCCCGCCGTCCGCAAGGTGTCTGACGCCCGAGAGGGTGCCGGAAGCCGCCGCCAGCATCAGGGGCGTGACGCCGTCGGGACGCGCATGGTTCGGGTCCGCTCCGCGGGACAGCAGAACTTCGATCGCTTCGACGCGTCCCTCCGCCGAGGCGAACATCAGAGCCGTACTGCCTTCCACATCCACCAGCTCGGGACTCGCGCCGTGTTCCAGGAGGGCTTCGGCAGTCGATGAGAAACCCTCGAAGCACGCCATCATCAAAGCCGTCCTGCCTTCGGGAGTGCGGGCGTCCGGATCGGCCCCGTTCTCGATCAGGACACCGACCGCCTCCCGGTGGTTCTGGCCGGCCGCGAGCATGAGGGCCGTGCCCCTGTCCGGTGTTCTCGCGTTCGCGTCCGCCCCACTGGAAAGGAGCGCAGACACTGCCGAGGCATGCCCGGCGGCTGCGGCCAGCATCAGCGGGGTGCTGCCGTCGGCGTCGGTGCCGCTCACCTGCGCACCGGCCTCGACAAGCGCGGCGACCCGATCGGCGCGCCCGGTGGAAGCGACGATTCGCAGCAATGCGTCCAGATCCTCGACGGCACCGGCGCTCTCAAGGACCAGAGCCGCCTCGACATGGCCGGCCAGAGCGGCATGGGCCAGCGCAGTTCGACCTTGTTGATCGGTCTCGCTTGGATCGGCGCCGTTCTCCAGGAGAAACCCGATGGCCTCCACCAGGCCGCCTGCCGCGGCGAGCATCAGCGCCGTTCTTCCGTCGGCCATCCTTGCGCGGACGTCCGAACCCGCCGCTGCGAGGATTGCGAGGGCGGACATGTCGCCCGTGCTGGCGGCGAGCATCAGTGCCGTTCTTCCGTCGTCGGATCGCACGTCCGGACTGGCGCCACTCTCGATCAGCGAGCGAAGCATGGCGTGATCGCTCATCGAAACGGCGATCATGGTTGCCGTTCTTCCGTCGTTCGCACGGGCGTCGACCCGCGCGCCGGCCCCAAGGAGGGTCCGGGCCATTGTCGGCAACCCCTTGGAGACGGCGAGGATCAGCGGCGTCCTGCCCCCCTCGCCGCGAGCGTTGGGGTCCGCCCCCGCAGCAAGAAGCGTCTCAACCACGGAAGTCTGTCCCTCCCACGCAGCCATCAGCAGGGGCGTCCAGCCCACGTAGCTCGCGAGCGCCGTCTCGGCGCCCGCCTCAAGAAGCGCCTTGACGATTTCGAGGTGACCCTCCGTGGCAGCGAGCATCAGGGCGGTGACACCTCCTCCCTCGACCGTGCCGCTCTGGACGGCGATCGGCGCGCCCTCGCTGCTCCGTCCGTTGACTTCCGCCCCGCGCGCGATCAGCAGGCGTGCTGTTTCCTCATGACCGTAGAGCGAAGCGGTCATCAGCGCCGTGACTCCCCGGGTGTCGCTCGCGTCCGGGTCGGCGCCCGCCATCAACACGGCTTCAGCTTCGCCTGCCCTCCCGGTCCGGGCTGCAAAGAGGAGTTCGTTCCTGCGGGTGGACTTGGCGCCCTCCGCTCTCAGATGCTCGACGACAGCTGTCCTGCCCATCAGGGCAGCCTGCATGAGCGCTGACTCGCCGATCGCGTCCACGGCGTCCAAGTCCGCCCCGTTCTCGATCAGGGCCTGCACGACGTCGGTGTGCCCGTTCGATGCCGCAAACATGAGGGCTGTCCGGCCATCGATGGCGGCATGGCGGACTTCGGCTCCCGCTTCAAGCAATGCACGCACGGCGGGTGTGGCGCCCTTGGCCGACGCAAGCATGAGGGCCGTCACTCCGCCCAGCGGCACCTCCACATCATCGGACGCGATCGTCGCTCCTTCCGCGCCTCGGGCATTGACGTCGGCGCCCGATGCCAGAAGGGCCTCAACGACCGACGTTTGACCTCGAGACGCGGCGGCCATCAGGGGCGTCTGACCGGAATCGTCAGGATGGTTCGGATTCGCACCCGCTTTCAGAAGCGTCTCCGTCATCGGGCGGTGGCCGCTTGCTGCAGCCATCAGGAGTGCGGTCTGGCCGCTGGCATTCCGGGCTTCGACATCCGCGGATTCCAGGAGGATCCGGACAGTCTCCAGCCGAATCTCGGGCACTGCGAGCATCAGGGCAGTCTGTCCCTCGTCGCTCTGGGCGTCTACAGAAGCTCCGGCCTGAATCAGGTCGCGCAGAACGCCCGCATGGCCCCGCAACGCGGCGGCCATCAGGGCCGTCACACCCCGATCATCGGTGCTGCGAACGCTCGCGCCCGCGGCCGTCAGAAGGCCAGCCACCTCGCGATGGCCCTCTAGCGCGGCAAGCATCAAGGGCGTCGTTCCTTCGTCCGTGCGGACGTTGACATCCGCCCCCTGCTCTATCAGCGCGCCAACAGTCTCCCTGTTTCCGGCGGCTGCGGCTCGCAGCAAAGCTTCTGCGCCACGCTCTTGCGGAAACAAAGCCGAAAGCTGCCCGAGCGCCAACAAGGGGGCCGCAAGCCGCAACCAGCTCGAGTCGATACGGATTCGGGTACGAGCCACCGCCAGAACAGAGTCCGGGACATGCCCGCTCGTCCGCTTGGATGCCTTGCAGGAGACCGGCGTCCTAGCCGTTCCTTGGCCGCGAACGACGAACTTTCCGTCCCGGATCACTCAAATGATAGACGACGATCCACAGGCGCTACCCGGAACTCTCCGAAGAAAGCGGAACCGGCGAGCTCTCGACGATGCGGACTGTCTCCACACCGACGTGGACGATACGCTTGAATGCCGCGACCAAGCCGCGGGGATCATCGGACCGACCATTGGGATCGTTGCCGATCCCGCTCCTACAGTCGGTCTTGATCCGATGACGTTCAATGAACCACCCCAAGGGGCTCCGGCCGTTGACCACGTACCCGTGGACCGCGGCGAGTCGCATGCAATACTCCGGATGCGCGTGAGAGACTTCAACACTGAGGGCCCGGTCGATCCCAGCATCCACTACTGCATCCCTCCGTTGGAGCGCGTGGATCGGGACGAGATCCTGCATCTGGTCCGGAGGAGAAAATACTTTGTCCTCCATGCCCCCCGCCAGACGGGCAAGACCTCGACCCTCAAGGCCCTCGCCGACACTCTCAACGCCCCGGGCGGGTACCTTTGCGTGTACGCAAACTTCGAGGTCGGCCAGACTGCCCGCGAGGACGTGCCAGAGGCGATGCGAGTGCTCCTGGGCCAGATCGCAGAACGTGCAGAGGTGATGCTGCAGGACACATTTGTCAGGGATGTCCGGCTGAACGTGCTGGATGAGCACGGCGGACACGGAGCGCTCAATGTGACTCTGGCCCGCTGGGCGAGGGCTCGGGAGAAGCCCTTGGTACTGCTGATCGACGAAATCGACACCTTGGAAGGCGACTCGCTCATCTCCGTGCTGCGGCAACTCCGCGCCGGCTGTGACCAGAGGCCGGACGGCTTCCCGCAGAGCGTGATTCTGTGCGGCGTGCGCGACGTGCGCGACGTGCGCGACTATCGCATCTTCTCGAGTTACCAACGCACCAACGTCAGCGGGGGAAGCGCCTTCAACATCAAGGCCGAGTCGTTGCGATTGGGAGACTTCACCGAGGACGAAGTGCAAGCGCTCCTCGGCCAGCACACTGCCGAGACCGGCCAGGAATTCGAAGCGGGTGCGGTGGAGAGGATCTGGGAGCTCACCCTTGGCCAGCCTTGGCTGGTCAACGCTCTCGCCCTGCAGGCCTGCTTCAAGGACCGGGTGGGACGGGACCGCAGCCGACCGGTTGGGGTGCCCGCCATCGACAGGGCCAGGGAGACGCTCATCCTCAAGCGCGTCACACACCTTGATCAGCTTGCCCACCAGCTGCGCGAGAAACGCGTCCGGCGTGTGGTCATGCCCATGCTGGCTGGATCTGTCGACTGGGAGTACTCCCTGCGCGACCTGGAATATGTTCGTAACCTCGGGCTGGTGGCCGCCGAGGGCAGGGTCCGCATGGCAAACCCGATCTACGCCGAGGTCATTCCTCGCGAACTGACTGCGGCACAGGAGTCCGGGCTTGAGAGTTTGGTCTCGCCCAGCTGGTATGTAGACGAGGACGGGCGTCTGGACCTGCCGAAGCTGCTGGGCGCGTTCCAGGGCTACTTCCGGGAGCATTCCGAATCCTGGGTGCAGCGCTACGGACACCGCGAGGCCGGTCCCCAGCTCGTCCTGCACGCCTACCTGCACCGAGTGGTCAACAGCGGCGGGCGCATTACGCGTGAATATGCGGTTGCCCGGGGGAGGACGGACCTGCTTGTCGAATGGCCGAGGCCCGGGGAACCGCTCGCGTCGCTTCCGGTCAGGCACGTCATAGAGTGCAAGGTCGTCAGGAAGCGGTCCAGCCTGGAGAGCGTGATCCGCCAAGGCAGGGAGCAGACTGCCCGGTACATGGATCACTGCGGCGCGGAGTCGGGGCGCTTGGTCGTCTTCGACATGCGCACTGAGAAATCGTGGGAGGAACGGGTGTTTCGGAGAGACCCGCGGCCCGGCAGCCCTCCGATCACCGTCTGGGGATCATGACGGGGAATTTCCGCACCGGCAGCTGAAGGGCCTGTTGGAAGACTTGCGTACATACCGGGCTGGGGCACGTCCGCTCCAGAGGCAAACCTTCCGACATCGACTGCTGAATCATGGACAGTCACCATGAAGGCAGGTCCTTCCTCGCTCAACGCAGCCGCATGCCCAGGGCGGCAAGCGACAGGCCGATCATCAAGAGATTTCCCCACTGCCTCCAAACCCTCCTGCACGACGGTGTCCACCGCCCGTTCTCCGTCCCCGCGCTTCCTCACGATCCGCATCTTCCCCTGTCCATATCGCCCGTAGAGGCCAGACGCGGCAAATGGCGGTTCTTGACCGACAGCCACGCTCGTGGACACTCTGGGGCGGTGCTGGTGCGACGCTTGGAAACTGAGCATGGGAGATCTGCAATCGCCCCATCGGTACGCCGAGGTGAAGTTGCAGTGTCTGCCCGGCTCCGGGAGTCGTGCCAAGAAGCATTGGACCATTGAATCTGGAGTCTGCGGGTCGCTTGGACCGGCTCATTCACCGAGGCGCTACCAGGCCGTCACTCTGCCCTCCCGAGGGGCGTGGGAACACCGTCATCGTTCACCGAAGCAGATCCGGAACCGTGGCGACTAGTGCCAGCCCGTCCGACATGGCGTAACCCATCGGCCACCGACAGGTCCGTTCCGTGCCTGTCAGAACTGGAAGCGGACCCCGACCTTCATCGCGATCGGATCGAGCGCGGCGATGACGCGCTTCTCGTCGCCGGTTCTCAGGGAGAAGTTGCTCACTGCATTCGAGTTGAGCAGATTGTAGACGTCCAGCATCAATGTGAGCCGGCTGCCGTCACCGATGGCGACTGCCTTGTCCAGCCGAATGTCGGTGATCGTGACGTTCTCGGATCGGTTCTCGGACAGGTCGGTGAGGAAGACCGGCTGGTTCGTCCCGGTCCCGGGTATGTCTACCCGCTGGATCAGCGCGTAGGGCCAGCCGCTCTGATGGCGGACGTTGCCGGACAGGCCGATGTTGTACGGCAGCGTGTGGCGGGCCATGAGGCGGCCGCCCCAGTTGGTCGTCGCCTGCCTGGCGTCCACGTCCAGACTGTGGTTCTGCCAGATCCGGGCGTGCCCGCCCGAGCCGACCCGGATGGGGTCGGCAAACAGCGGGCTCCGCGATTCGCCGTCCGCTGCCCGGAACTCGTCCCGCCACTGGTAGTCGAAGCTTGCCTGCAGTAGGAATCCGCCCGTGAATCGCCTGTTCACTGCAATCTGAACGGTGTCGTAGGCGGCCTGCATGCCGGTGAACGCGGAAATCCTGTTGTCCACCGCACCCGCCACATCGTCGGGCACACGCTGGACATGCAGCGGCGCGCCGGTGACCGAGTTCACAGGACAGTCCCACTGGGGATCCGAAGCGCACGAGATGCCGCGCCCGGCAAGGAGCGCAGCCTGCTGGGGCGCGTTCCAGAGGCCGCTGTCGCCGCTCAGGTCCTTGCGAACGTAGGAGACCCTAAGAGCAGTGTCGGCGGCCACCTCGTGCTCAAGAGAGACGTTGGTCTCGTCCACGTACTCGAGAGGAAGGTCGGGATCGACCGGCGTCCCCTCGGCGCCAAGTTCCGTCCCGGTCGCGCCGAACTCGGCGAGCTTGGCGCCCAATTCGCCGGGACCGTCGTAGACCCCATTGCCGTTCGGGTCGAGAAAGGCGTATCGGATCCATGCGGTGCTCGCCGGGTTGGCACCCGCGTGGGAGTCCGCCAGATTCAGGTAGTAGCGGCCGTAGTGTCCCTTCAGCACTGTCCGGGACGCCAGCCTGAACGAGAGTCCGACTCTGGGCGCCCAAGTGTTCCAGACCACACTTGTCCGGCCGGCGGCCGTGCCGCTGGGGAAGAAGTCCGCAAGGAACGGAGTGGAGACCGCGTCGAGGAAGTAGGTTCGCTGCTGCTCGTAGCGCACGCCCAGGTTCAGCGACATCCGCTTGATCGGCTGCCACGTGTCCTGGAAAAAGAACGCGTGGTGCCGGTTCCGGTTGTCGGAGGCGATCTCACCGGAGCCCGGCATGCTGAAGAGCATGATTCGATCCACGTTGAACGGGCGCTCGTTCGCGCTGTCGTCGAGATAGCGGACGTGCCCGGAATTGGCGTTCGAGCCGAAGCGGGCGCTGTCGATCTGGAACTCGTAGCCAACCTTGAAATCGTGACTGCCTCCGAAGTCCGGCACGTAGTGATGCACGATCGCGCTGGCCTGCGGCTTCCAGCGCACGAAGGTGAACGGCGGCGGACCGTTCTCGCCGGGGAACCAGCCCGCGCCGCTTAGCCGGCCCGTCGCCGTGTCGAGCCGCGGCGGCTGGTTGGCCGGATCGACCTGCGGCACCATCGGCCACCCGAAGCCGAAGTGCTTGACGGCCGCGGTCATGAACGTCCGGTTGCTCCAGACCCGCTGCCACTCCGCCTTGTGCGCCCAGCTCCAGCTGGCCTGGGCAAGCACGGAATCGGGACCGACGTCGGCTGACAGCCCCCGCTTCGGCTTCTCCTTCAGCCCCCACTGCGTGTAGCCGATCAGCCGGTCCCGGTCAGTCAGCCGCGCGGTCAGCTTGCCGCCGATCGAATCGAAGTCGCCCAGGTCCGTGGCCAAGGACCGGTCCACGCCGGACACGGCCTTGTCGATGCGAAAGTGGTTGTAAAACACGTAGAACCACGCGCGGTCCCGCACGATCGGGCCCCCGAGATCGGCATGGGTCTCGAAGAAAAGCAGGTTCGGATTGCCGGTGTAGCCGCGCGCCGCGAGGTCGTCGTCAATGTTGTCGCCGACAAAGCTCTCATTTTCGTAGTCGCCGTGGACCATCCCGCTGAAGCGGTTGCCGCCGCTCTTGACCGTCATGACGACGAGCGAGCCGGGCCCGGTCATCTCCACGTCAGCGCCGGCGGCCGCGGTCGTGAACTCCTCGATGGAGTAATAGTCGAAGTAGAAGCCGGTGCCTCCGCTGCCCTCGGTGGTGTCCACGCCGTCGGCGAGAATCCGGTTCTGGTTCCGTACGCCGAAGCTCTCGTAGCCGGTCTGCTGGCTCTTGTGCGAGCCTCCGACGTCAAACCCTCGCATGCGCACACCCGGCGTTTGGCCCAGCACAGACCACACGTCGGTGGCGGACGGCACGTCCTGCAGTTCCGCCACACCGAAATCGTTCACCAGTGCGGTACTCCTGGTGTCCACGACAGGGGCATCGCCGGTGACAATCATCGTCTCCTCCACCGGAGCCAGGTCCATCTCCACATCGATCCGCATCACCCGGTTGCCTTCCACGATGACGCCCCTGCGGACAACAGTGCGGAATCCCGGCAACTCGAACGCAAGGTCATAGGATCCGCGTACGAGCGCCCGGAACCGGTAGGACCCGTCCACAAGCGTGACCGTGGCAAGCGGTGCGATGAGCGTCTCTCCCGAGAGCTCGACCTGGGCGCCGGACACGGCAAGTCCCTGAGCGTCGACCACGGTGCCTTCGATCGTGCCCGAAGTCTGGGCGGCCGCCATGCCGGCTGTGCAGGCCGCCAGCAGAACTGCGGCGCACCAGAGGGAGATCTGCGCTCCAACGTCGCGCAGCGAAGTCGCGAGCCCGACGCACCTGCGGCGCAGGGCCGCCTTGTCGCCGGGTGGCGGGCATCGGCCCCGAAGGAGCAATCCGCGTTCCGCGGGAATTCGCCCTGGTTCCGTGGCGGGCGGACGATCGTTCGCTGGTGAGGCTTCGAAGCAAGCCGGCCGCGCATCGGCATCCGACGCATGGCCAGCCCCAGTCGGAACCCTCACGGCGAGGGGGGGTGCGATGCCCGAATCACCCGCAGAGCGGCATCCGGAGGGTGCGGGTCGCGTGGTCCGGGAGCCGGACTGACCGCCGCCCTGACTGCTACGGGCACTCACGGAGAAATCGGTGTCTTTCCGAATTCCATTTCTTCGATCAATCCACCATTCCTGATATGATTTTTCCAGCATTTATTCGATCCCTTGCATGTTGAATTCTGTAAGTCTTCGCTTGGAGAGATGCCCATTCCTGCGAGGAGCGATGACGGCACGGCCGGGCCGCTTTCCGCCGAGTAGCTAGGCAGGAGAGCGTCGGATCCGAGCCGAAGTGGTCCAAGAACTGTACCCCGCCGCACAATTCGTTTGTCCGGTGAATCAGCAAAGATACGGCTGGCTCGCCGCCGGTGTTGGCCATCTTCAGTAATGGCACAAATTCCCGGACGCGACCCTCATAAGGCCCGAGCGCGTTTCGTCGCCGAGTTGGCTTGGGACCGACGACACGACAGCAAACCCCAGCGATTCGAATGGACGTTCCACCATCGCTGGCGTGCGCCATCGAAACGATGCGGGCCGCAGAATAGCCGCTCGATCCGCCACGTGTCCCTTGCAGGTCCGAAGCAGTCCTCGTGTGTCCGAATGCATGAGGTTCGTTCGTCGCCGTCAAGTCGAACTCCGGAGTGATTGTCCTGCCCACGCAGATGATGCCGGCCCGCTCGTCCGGGCCACGATCTCGCTGCCTCAGCGCACACTCGCTCGGTCCAGTTCGGTGTTGCCCTTGGTCACTGGGAACCCGGCGACCGGAGCCCGAAGACACTTGCGCAGGAACGGCACGTCCTCCAACGGAACTGACCCGGACACCTTGTCGGGATCCTCGGGGCTGTCTCAGAGGTGCTCTGACTGCATCGTTGGCCGACCCGCAAGTCATCCGAGGTGCGCAGCGCTCAGTCACGAAGTCGATTCCTGTACAACAGCTTACGAAAACCTCGAGACACAGAACGCCGAGCTCGGGGCACACTCCGTACCGCTCCGGCGCGGATGCCCCGAGTCCCGTGCAGAATCGCTGGCTGAGCTGACCATTGTGCATCTGCCCGATTTGGGAGGTCTACGCGCAATTCGGTTGCGTCTTGCGACTCGGATTCGAAAGGGGAGCTGCTCGATCAGTGCCACGACTGCGAGCTGCGCTGCTTCACACAGGTGAGGTGATCTCGGGCTACCGTTGCCGATGGTGTGGGGGCCAACACCTGAGGTGTACCCTCTGCAGCAAATCGGAAACCGGGAGGGTTGCCGCACGGGCGATGTGATCCTTAGGGTTGAGGGACAGTGCCGGAGCCCGCACCTCCAAGCGCTTGCAGCATGTCCCTGGTGCAGTTTCAGCCCCTTCGTCCGCGCTCGACCGCGATGTCAAGAACTGGCGCGATATAATGGACTCTAGGACCGCGCTGGTCAGGAAACGCCCAGAAGCAGCGGCCGAATCGCCTGAATTGCAACCTGTCCCGTACGTAAGCCTCGCCGATCGCGCGTACGCTTCAGTATTGGAGCGAATCCAGAGCGGAGGATTGGCGTTCGGGGATCTGGTGTCCCGGCGAACGATCGCACGGGAATTGGAGATGAGCCTGCCTCCGGTCGCGGAGGCCTTCCAAAGGCTCGAGTACGAAGGGCTCCTCGAATGCCGGCCCCGTGTGGGAACCAAGGTTCGGATTCCGTCCGTTGAGGATGTCCGCGGACATTACATGGTTCGCGAGGCCCTCGAGTGCCAGGCCGCACGGCTGTTCGCAGCCGGTGCAAGCAAAGCGCAGCGAGAATTGCTGAAGGAACACGGGGCCGAATTGGACAGACTATTACGAAGCCCCCGCGTAGCCCGAGTCGCGTACTTGAAATCGCACGAGCAGTTTCACAGTCGTGTGCCGCGTGCTACAGGCTCGACAGCCTTCACGGCGTCGTATGAGAAGACGCAACTCCCAATCTGGACGTGGATCTCTTGCTCGGTATTTTGGACTAATCTTCGGGCGACTTCGGAACGAAGGTGGAAGTCAAGTTCGCATTTGGAGTTGGCCTGTGCGCTCTCGAAAAGAGACATCGGCTTGGCTGAGGCAGCCATGCGCTATCACGTCCAATCTGGTCTTGATCTGATTCTCGAGCACCTCGAACCGTATTTGGACCGGACCAAGTCCAATGGATTCCGTTGACTGCCATCCCTCCAGAACGGTGGGAGAATCCGTCGCTTCGGCGCTAGAACCGCTGGACTTCGAGCGGTGTCCGGCCAAGGCACGTCCCGAACGTTTTGATCGGATGTGTATACTCCTTGACACCAGTCGATGAGTCATAGGCATCGTAGGCCGCGCGCCAGGAGACCGAACCGGAGGGGCCTAGGCGAAGCTGCCAGGATCCGACTGTCACAGATGGAGCGTCGCCGGCAACCGCTCTCAAGACGACGTGCGGTATCTCTGGCCATTGGGGGCTTGGTGGCCATCTCGATTGCCGTGTTCTGGAGTTCAGAGCGAGATCAAGTCTCAGAATCGGGCGACGCCCTGTCCGCACCAGAGTGGGCACCTTCCTCCCTAGGCCCAGTCGGCTCACCCTCGGATTCGGGTTATGTTGACAGTGTCGCCTGCGCGGGATGCCACCAGGAGATCTGGGACCACTTCCAAGAAACTGGAATGGCCCGGTCTTTTTCCCGAATGAGACCTGACGCAAGGATAGCCGACTTCGAGCGGAACAACACGTACTATCATCCGGCGTCAGACCGGCACTATCGCATGTACCGTGATGGGGACAGCTACTTCATGCATCGCAGTCAAGTCGGTCCCGACGGCGACTTGATCAACGAGGTCGAGAAACGAATCGACTATGTGCTCGGGTCCGGGTACAAGGCGAGAACTTATCTCGCTATGAATTCCCAAGGAGAACTCTTGCAGCTGCCAGTGGCTTGGTACACCGAACAAGGCGGATTCTGGGCCATGAATCCGAGCTATGACCGTCCGGATCACGACGGATTCTCGCGCAGAGTGCGGTTCGACTGCATGTTTTGTCACAACAGCTACTTCGACACCGGTCCCGGAGGGGACGGATTCGACGCAGATCCTGTTTATGACGGCGATTTGCCCGAGGGAATCGATTGCCAGCGTTGTCACGGTCCCGGACGGCCACACCTCGAGGTCTTGGCTAACAGCGGCTCGGACTCTGACATCGTCGAGAGCATTGTGAATCCAGCGCGGCTCTCCCCGCAGCGAAGTCTCGAAGTGTGTTATCAGTGCCACCTCCAATCGACGAGCTTTCGTCTGCCCTATGCGAGCCAGCGGCCCGGTCGAGGGGTTCTCTCATACAGACCTGGACAGCCCCTTGAGGACTACATCCTGCACTTCGACCACCCACCGGGGGGCGAGCACGACGACAAATTCGAGATCGCGCACGCTGCCTACCGGCTGCGAAAATCACGCTGCTTCCAAGAGAGCAACGGCAGCCTCACCTGCACCACGTGTCACGATCCTCATCGGCACCTGTCGAAGGATGAGGCGGCGTACATCGATGTCTGCCTGAACTGTCACCGGCAGCTATCGCCTGGCCTGCCCGGCGATCTGCGCCATCAGTCTGCGTCAGATTGCTTGAACTGCCACATGCCTCAGCGCCGAACCGACGACGTGGTCCACGTTGTCATGACAGACCACTTGATTCGCAGACGCCAGTCTGAACGGGATCTCCTCGCACCGCGAACCGAATTTGTCGAGGGCCCGGACAATGGCTATCTTGGAGAAGTTGTTCTATACTACCCGTCCGACCTTCCTGACACGCCTGCCACCGAACTAGATATTGCAGTGGCCCAAGTAGAAGCAGGAACCAACCTCGTGGACGGCCTTCCTAGGCTCCGACGCGCAGTTGAAGAGTATCGACCAGTCGGCCACCACTACCACTACGAGCTTGCCGAAGCATATTTCAAGGCCGGTAACCTGAACGAGGCCCTAGCGTGGTGGGAAGAAACGCTTCGGCGCAGGCCAGGATTCCTGCCTGCTCTCAGAAACCAAGGCAAGGAGTTGGCCAAGTCCGGGCAGTTGGACCGAGGCATTGAGGTGCTGCGACGGGTCCTGCGCATCCGCGAGGGGGATCCTCACGCCCTGTACGACATGGCACTCGCCTACTTTCTCAAAGGCGACGCCAAGCAGGGCATGGACGCCTTGCAGCAGGCTGTTGCGGCAGACCCGGAAGATCCACAGGCCCACAACCTTCTCGCGACGCAGCTTTATGCGTCGGGTGATGTCGCCGGTGCAGAAATGGAGTTTCGACAGGCCATTCGCTGGGATCCTCGACACGCGGCGGCAAATGGAAATCTGGCTGCTTTGCTCGCAGAGCAGGGTCAATATGATTCAGCCGCACTAGTGTTGCGTTAAAAGTCGTTGAAAACAAAGGACTTACGCGAACGGTGTG
>JAPPMB010000022.1 GCA_028819255.1 Bryobacterales bacterium
AACAACAAACGCCACACCCCTTATTCGATTTTTTGTGGGGGGCTGTTTTTTTTTAAAATTTGACTGGGGTTGTGGTTTAATTCCCGTGCTTTTAATTACCGGCACATGACCGCCAGCCGCCACCACATGCTGGATCCCAACGGCCGTGGAGTAGCCGCGGTCGGCCAGCACGTAGTTTCCCGGACGGATCGGAAACTGCGTGAACGACTCGCCGCTGCCGCCCCCCTTCGCAGCCGTCAGCTTGAAGAAATCGCAACCCAGGGACGGCAGGTTGACGCTGTGGTGCATCCGCCACAGCGATCCGGTCCGGCCGGGCTCCTGCACCGTCGTGGCATCGAACGCCCGCACCTGGAAGCCCCCCTCCGAGGACACCGCTATGCCATGCTCCCGGAACAGCTCAGCGCTTCCCCGCGTTCCGGCCCGCGGGGCCGCCGATCCGCCCAACCCCGCCCCTGATCACCGGAGTTCTGCAGCCGAGGGTGTTGCCTTCATGCACGACTCCGGCTGCGACCAGCCGGAGCGACGGTTGCTGCGTGGGATGCGCACGCCCCGGAAGCAAGCGTGCGACCACGGCGGACCTCGACTTGGCAGGGGGACGGGGACCGCAAGCGGCGGGTCCAGGCGAGTCCGGCGGGTGCGGGGGCACTTTCCGTTCAACCTAGCCGGTGAGCTTGTCAGGCGGTGCTGCAAGGGTGCGGGCCGGGACGGCGCTCAGGCATCGGTTCCTCCGCCGCGCGGACCTGGTGTCCGTGGCAAGGCTTCCGTACCAGCTCTCCGGTCCGCGGACCGGGCCTGCTGGCGCCGCAAATGGTAGACTGCGGTGGCGCGGCAGGCCGGCGCGGACAGGGGCGAGATGGCGGAGGAGCGCATCGTCGAGCAACGCGCGGCCGCACCCCTCAGCGCCGAGGCGACCCTGCCGTGTTCGGACGGGCGGCCCATGGCGGAGAGCGACGAGCACTGCCGGGCCATCCTGTCGGTGCGCCTGCCGCTGGAGGTGCGCTTCCGCGAGAGCGCGGACACGTACGTGAGCGGGGACCTGCTGCTGTACTACGACCGCAACGACCGGCGCAAGTGCGTGGCGCCGGACGTGCTGGTGGCGCGCGGCGTGGCGAAGCGGATGCGGCGCTCGTACGTGCTGTGGGAGGAAGGCAAGGTGCCGGACTGCGTGGTGGAGGTGAGCACGCCGGACTCGCGCAAGCAGGACCGGGGGTGGAAGCGGGAGCTGTACCGGCGGCTGGGGGTGCGGGAGTACTTTCTGTTCGACCCGGTGTACGAGGACAGGCGGGACGACGGGCGCCTGCAGGGCTACCGGCTGTGGGAGGAGCAATCTGTGGCAATGGGGCCCGGCGGGTCGGCCGGGAGCGCGGGGGAGTTGAAGAGCGAGGTGCTGGGGGTGTCGTTGCGGCCGGAGGGCAAGCGGCTGAGGCTGCGGGACCTGCGCAACGGGGAGGCCCTGCTGGACCACGACGAGATGGAGGATGCGAGGCGCGCGGCAGAGCAGGCGAAACGCACGGCGGAGCGGCAGCGGGACGAGGAGGCGGCCACCAGGCGCGCAGCCGAGCGGCGGCGGGATAGGGAGGCGGGCGCGAGGCGGGCGGCGGAGACGCGGGTCGCGGAGTTGGAGGCGATTCTGCGAGGCTCGAACGCACTCCCGGGCGGCGATGTCGCCAAGTAGACCCAAGAGACGTGCAGCTCCGCTCCAGGGATGGCCTGGCGGCCGGACCGCTTGCGGGAAGAACCCGGTTCACGGTGCTCGCAAGCTCCGCCCTTCAAGCCGTCCGGCACGAGCGAGGGTCCCTGCCATCCATCGTCGCGACTCGCCTCCTCGCCACGACTGCTCCCGATGTGTTGACCCGCAAATTGTTCCGGCCTGAGCTTCTTGGACTGTTGCCGCCCCAGCCGGGATTCTCGAAGCCGCACAGCCGGCGTCCAGAAAGGCACTGCTGCGGGAAGGAACAGGCGGCCGGGCGGAAGGCGGGATTCTGGCGACGGCGGTCGCTGGGCAAGTTTCTCTTACGCTGACGACCTGCCCGGGGATCGGTCTCCGTATCTCGGGCGTGTCGTGGCGTCAGGACGGATCGACAGGAAAGTGGCGGGCCAGACCGAAGACCATTCGAACGCAACATCCCCACGCGAAGCCGTCGCCTCGGGCCCAACGGTCTCTTGTCGCACGCAAACTGGACGGTCGAATGTAGTGGGCGTGGACGACGATGCTGAAATGAGGGGCGGCTTTCCAGGCGCAGGAAGGGGTCGAGTGCACCGTGCTGGGCGAAGGCGCCGGGCAGGGAGCGCATGGAGTTGTCGCGGGAGCTGGCCCCGAGCCGACCAGGGACTGGCAGCTGGAGCGGGTCTGGTGCCGTAAGGCAAGGAAGGAATGGTCCAGCAGGAAGCAGGGGACCGGAGCGCGGGACGAGGCATTGGCGACGGAGTTGTCGTTCTTCAGATTCCTTGGACGAGCAGTCCCCCGATTCTTGGGCGGCCAGGCGGCAGGATTGTTCGGATCAATTGCAAAACGGTCTGCAGCAGATTGCAGCCAAAGTGAAAAAACACAGCCGTTTTTCACCCAAGGAATGTGAACTACAACAGGCGGCGATCAGACCTTGACGCGTGACCGGAGGCTCCGACTCGCTTCTCGCAATGCCTTGGCAGGACAGGCGGGATGTCTCGAAAGAGGCAACGGCCCGGCTCGATGCGTCGCTCTGCGCGGAAAGGGACTTCGGTTCTTGCCTGGTGCTTCACACGCCGTTCAACCGGCGTTTCGCGGGCATCCGAGGCTGCTTCTCAGGGACGGGAACGCTCTCGTGAAGGGCTCCGGGCTCATCAAACGGTTCTCCGCGAATGTTGATTCTGTGGTGTTTCGCAATGGTCTCGGCTTCGATGGGGAGCGCGACCCGAGTAAGCGAGCCTGCTGTCGAACAAGAAAGGAGCCCTCGCCGTTCAACAGACTCAGGTAGGCGAGCTGCGGATACGCATCCTTCCGACATCAGGTGATCCAACGCCCCGCGGGGACCTTGATTCCGCCGCTCTTATCCTTGCCGGGCCGGCTCCGGCGTACCGCCGGAGCCCTTGAAGGACCCTTGGCGTCGGCTATCGGACCCACACGCGGATTCATGGCGGATCGCCAAGTCACGGCCGTGCGGTCCCTGGCGGATGTTCTCGATGACGACCGGTCCCGATGCTCGTTGAAATCCGCTGGCGGTACATTCGATCAAGACTCAAGACTAGACCAAGAAAGACTTGTCTTACTGGCGACAGTGGGCCGTCAAATGAAGTTAGACTTGCATATGAAACCTTGACGGCTTCATCCGGAAAGGCGTTCCGGTCTGCGGCATGGGGCCGAGCCCCAGGCAGCGCAACGGTCAAGGCGCTGCCTGGGATGCTTCCGCGTCCGGCAGCGAAAACGCCCAGAATCCCAGCCCGGACGCTATCGCCACGTACTGCTTGCCTCCGACCATGTACGTCATGGCGGAGGCCTTCCAGTCCTGGTTGGCCTGAAAGTGCCACAACGGATCACCGGTCTCGGCGTCGAGCGCCGCGAACGCTCCGCTGTCCTCCCCGAAGAATACAAGCCCCCCAGCCGTCGAGAGCACCCCCGAGTAGGTGGTCGAGTCGCCGGTCTGCGCGTAGTTCCACACGGTCTCCCCCGTCTGGATGTCCAGTGCCCGGATGTGCCGTTGGTTCGGCGACCCGTCCGCCAGGCGGAACGTGCCGCCCAGCCACGACTGGCCCCTCTTCCATGGCCGGTCGTGCTTCTTGTAGAGCATGCACGACTCGTGGACCATCATGTAGAACAGCTTGGTGTCCCCACTGTACGAGGACGCCCACCAGTTCGTTGCTCCCCGGATGGCTGGGCACACGGCGCTGCCTTCCTCTGTGGGATCGCTGCCCGGGAGGACGACCGGCCTGCCGTTCTCGTCGATTCTCTCGGCCCACGTCTGCTCGATGAACGGCTCCCCGAGCAGGAACTCGCCGGTGACTCTGTCAAGCACATACAGGAAGCCGTTCCGGTTGGCTTGGATCAGCAGCTTGCGCGGCTGCCCGCGAAACTCCTCGTCGACGAGCAGGAGCGGCTCCTGCGCGTCCCAGTCGTGGGTGTCATGCGGAGTGAACTGAAAGTGCCAGAGCAGGTTGCCGGTTTCCGGCTCTAGGGCCAGCACGGAGTTCGTGTAGAGGTTGTCTCCCGGGCGGCGGTCTCCGTTCAGGTCGGGGCAGGGATTTCCGGTCGGCCAGTACAGGATGTTCAGTTCCGGATCGTAGCTCCCGGTAAGCCAGGTTGCGCCGCATCCCTTCTCGAGGATCTCGGGATCCCCCCACGTCTCCGAGCCGGGTTCGCCTGGGGCCGGAATGGTCCAGAACCGCCAGGCCAGCTCGCCGGTCTCGAAGTGGTAGGCGTCCAGAAACCCGCGGAGCCCGGTGTCCCCGCCCGAGATTCCGAAATAGACTAGGTCTCCAACCACGAGGGGAGCGGCGATGGCTCCGTAGTGGTCGCGGTAGTCGGCCATCTCGACGTCCCAAACCAGTTCGCCGGTCCAGCGGTCCAGGGCGATCGCATGCGCGTGATCGGTCACGGTGAACAGCAGGTCTCCTCGGACATCCACTCCGCGGTTCAAGCCGATCGCTGCGTCCCCGATCAGTCCGTCGGTGCGTGGCTGGGAGTATTGCCAGATCCTCCGGCCGGTTTGGGCGTCCAGTGCGAACACCTGGTTGACGCCCGTGACGTACATGACCCCGTCAATGACGACCGGCGTGCCTTCGATCATGCGCTGGCCCGGAACTGGAAAGAACCACTCCGCGGCCAGCGAATGGACGTTCCCGCGATGGATCTGGTCGAGTTCGCTGTGCCGGTTCCCTGAATAGGTTCCGTGGTAGGTCGGCCAGTCGACCCTCGGTTCCCGCACTGCCTCCCTGTACGAACTGCCGGACTTTCGCAGCATGCGGACCCGGCCATCCGTCGTGCGAACCTGGGCATCGAAGCCGCTTTCGTTGAGGACGGCGCCTTGCGTGGAGCCGCCGTCGGCCGTCTGAAATGTGGCGACGGATTCCTCATCCACGACCGCGGCTTCGGGCGCCAGAGTCTCCAGGTGCTCCATCAGTCTGCGGATGTCGGAATCCTCAAGATCAAGGGCCGGCATGCCCTTGTCGGGACGGCCGCTGCGAATCAGCTCCGCAATCTGGTCCGAACTGTTCGCGGCAATGAAGCCAAGTACGCTCGGCCCCCGGTTCGTGCCCTGGCCGTCCCCGGAGTGGCAAAGCACGCAGTGCCGCTCGAAGAGGGCTGTTCCGTCAGGGTGGGCCTGCTGGGCAGAGAGCACCGAAGCGACGAGCAAGAGTGTGCAGACGCGTGGGGGAAGCATGATGGCAGCCCTCGATCGGCGTTCTGGTTCGCGGGCCGGTGTCCGTGGCTGGTATGACGGAGGACCGGTTGAGTCGCAAACGGGGACATCCGCCCTGCATCAGGCAGCCGCGGAAGCCAGCCGGGTGTGACACCAGTGTAGTCGGCGGCTCGGCGCAGGTGACGGCGTGGCGAAGGCAAACGTTCCGTAGCACCAGCGGCTGACGATTGAGTTCTGTGCTTGAGTCCCCGGCGCGAGCTGAACATAGTGCGGGTTTCGTTGTTGCAGCGCAGGCGGCTCGCGAGGCGCGTGGCGTACGCGAAGAAGAATTCGGCAGGCCCAGCTCCGGCGCGAAACTGGAAGCGCCGCGAATTCAGGCGGTCGTAGCCCGAGGCCAACTGGACTGCGGGCGCACGTCGACTTCCAGGTGGTCCCGCTAACACTCCTCCCCGGCCCGCGCCAGTCGGATCCTGCAGTCCACGAATCCGGGCGCGCGGCAGACACGGTTGAGGATTGTCTTAAGCTCCGTGCGTCTCTCCTCGGGACGCGCCTCGCGCCGCCCGTCACTGTTGCTGCGTTTGCTCCGGTACCCGACTGAACGCCACGTCCGGTGCCTTCCGGAGAGCATGGATCAGGCCCCGCCCCCTTCCTGTTCTTGCGCGAGTCTCGCTTCCACTGCGAACAAAGTGTTCCAGACGCTGCGCACCTGCGAGAGAGAACGCTGCTTCCCGAAGGCGAAACTCGCTTCTGACCCACGAATCTTGCGGAAGGGGCAGGCATTGATGTACCCGTCCCGGAAGCGCAAAGCGTGTTTCGGGCGGTCTGGCTGTGGCATGATAATAGGCCCGACGAGGGGATGTGGTCGGAAGTGCCAGTACATGAGGCAGGCGATCAAGGAGTTCTTGCTGGAATTGAGGACAATTCAGGACTGGCCTTCGGAACTTCTGGCCCTGACTTGACTGAGATTCCGTACCGGACGGGTACGAGTCTTGACGCCATGGACACTTCGACTGGCAGGCATCACGGGCAACTCGGTCAGTGCCGCGGTCGGATTCGCCTAACGAACCAACTGGCGGTGCGGGTGCTGGGCCGTGTCATGACGTCCGCGAGCCTGGCCAAACCACTTCTGTCGCTAGCGTCTCGCAAGTCTGGTGCGTTGGACGCTGCCAAATCGGGCGACAATCTGTCGGAAGCAGAGCCGCCGGAGATCGCAAAGATGCCAGAGGTCGGGATATTAATCCCCGGGACGGCGGTGAATCGTTCGATTGCCGCTGAAACCCCAAGCGTTGCCGCTGGCGGCCCATCGCTGGTTCGAGTCCGTCCGCTCGGCATGCAACCGACGAACCCGGAAGACCCACAATCGAAACTGCCCGATAAAGCAACCTATCTTAATCCGAGGAACTCTACATGCTGGAAGAATCGAATAGCTCCAGGAATGAGGCCAGCCAGCCCAACTGGCGCGGCTACGCCCAACTGGCCTTCATCGTGTTCGCGATCGCGATCGCCCTGTACTTCGCTCGCGCCCCCGGTCGCGTAGACCGGGGCGCCGCGTCCGACACGACTTCCGAAGACGCCCGACCAACCGTCAGGGTGATTCGCCCAACTCTGACCGAGCAATCATTGACGGTCACTAGTGTTGCGTTAAAAGTCGTTGAAAACAAAGGACTTACGCGAACGGTGTGC
>JAPPMB010000169.1 GCA_028819255.1 Bryobacterales bacterium
GCAGGCAGGCGTGGACATGGTCACCATCAGCCGCTGGCTGGGCCACGCCACCCCCGCCACGACCAGCATCTATGCCGAAGTGGACCTGGAATCCAAGCGCAAGGCAGTCCGCAAGGCCAAACCGCTACTGAACACGGATCCGGACAGCGCGGAGTGGCGAACCCAGGCTGACACTCTCAGCTGGCTGGAGAGCCTGTAAGTCTCTCCGGCAACCGCCGGGTGGTCGGGAGTTGCCACGGCCCAAGTTCCGAAGTCGCAGGACATTGGAGTGCGAACTCCAAACCACCCGTCATTCCACATTCTGTGAGGGTGGACGGTGCCGTCCCCCTTGGACAGCGTCCGGAGTCCGGCGTTTCCGGCGCGAGGCAGCCGGCTGGCAACCGAAGCTGCCGGGAGCCCCAGCGTCCTCATCCCGCACGGCGTCACGACCCTCCCGGGAGACGCTGTGCGGATGTTCTACTCTCCGGGACGGATCCAAGCCGACCGCCCCGCCCGGTCACTCCACATTACTGGGAGCACAATGGTTCTGCCCCTGCGCAGCACCGCCCCCCAATCCTGGAGGTCACAGTGCTCATCGCATCGTTCCTGCGCACTCTAACCCGCTACCCCAAGCTGGCCCGGGCCGGCGCTCCACTCGGTAATGTGGAGCAAATGCAGTCCAAGTCCCAGATCAACAGAGCCTTCCAGACCGAACTCCACATTCCCGGAAACTCCACATTATGTGCGGGGGACACCGGGCAACCGGTGTCCCTCCTGTTTCCGTTGGGAATTCAGGCTAGCCGCCGTCCCGCCTGGTGATCCAGATCGGAGAAGACCAGGCCAGCTGCCCGTCGGCCTGCTGCACGCGTACGTAATAGTAGTTCTCGCCGTCCTTCGGTTTGCGGTCGGTGAACTCGAACGAGACGTCCCGCCCCAGCCTCTGGCGGTTGTGAATGAACTCCTGGTTGCGGATGATGTCGATCTGGCGGATCGGTTCCGTCCCGATCACCCGGACCCAGAGCCGGAACGGGCCGGTGACGGTCGCGATGTCGCCTTGAAGGAATTCCCTGTCGCCGGACCGCATCCGGTAGTCGAGAACTATGTTGTCGGTTGCCCCGTAGGAGTGGCGCATGCGCATTGCGTCGAGTAGGCCCTCGCGGCTCCCGTCCTCCGAGATCGTGCAGGCGAAGGAGATGTGCGTCGAGACGTGGTCCGATGCGGCCTGGACGCCCAGCTTGTAGCCCTTCGCCCAGGCGTTCCACACCAAGCCCGCAGCCTGAAAACCACCCGGGGCCGAGGCGGGGTTGCTGCTGATTGCTCCCCGCGGGGCTCCCTCGTACTCTGCCGAATACCGATCCCCCTGGTAGATCTCAACAAGCGGCTCGACTTCAGGGTCGTTGTCGCGCCAGTCCGTCCCCATCCGCCTTGACGACGACGTGTGCGGGATGCTGATGCCGCCGTTCTCTTTGAGGTAGGCGTAGAGTTCCTTCGTGCCGACGGGCTCGGGGTTTGCGTACCGGTCCGTCACGGAGTCGCTCGAGAATGGGAAGGATCCGCCGAACTCCTCGCGCGAGATCGGGAACGGCCTCACTCCGCGCTTTGCGAACAGGATGTTGCGGTGTCCGTTCGGGAAGGTCACGGAGCGCTCGTAGGCGAACAGCGGCACGAAGCTCCCCGGCAGGTGGAAGTTGTCGGCCATTTGCTGGAGCAGGAAATCGACGTATTCGTCGTCCGGGCCTCCGAGGTAGTTGTGCTCCGAATTGGCGTAGAAGTCCAACGCGGCCGCGTCGATCGCGTAGCGGTAGGCCTGGAGCAGGGATCCGTCGTTGATGCCGTCCATCGAGAACTCCGTGTGGCGGTGGGTGTCGCCGCGATAGATGGCGTAGGTCCGACCGCCGGAACGTATGCGGTAGTTCCGGATCGCCTCGAGATCCCGCCCTTCGTCTGGGTGGATCGGATGGACGGTGATCTCAGGCTGGACGCGGGGGCGCAGGCGGAGCCCGTTGCCGGGCCGGGCTGGTGGCAGTCTTCCCACAAAGATGTCGTTTCTCTCGGCGATCATGTGGTCATAGTCACGACCGTCGGTGGGCCATGCGGCCACGATGCTGCCGTCGCTCGCGACCGCGAAGCCGCTGCGAACGTCGAGCCGACCGGCGCTGTTCGGGAAGTACACCGGACTGCCCCACCCACCTTCGGAGTAGGGAAGGCCCCACAGTTCCCATGTCGCGTAAAAGCTCCAATGGTCCGAAATGACATCCCGGACCCGGGGAGTTCTGTGGCGGAAGAACAGCCACACCCCGCCGTGACCGTCGACTTGGATCACGGGCGAGTCATTGCGGTCCTCGGCCAGCGTGTGCGGGAGCGCATCGTCCAAGGGCACTTCCGGCTCCAGCCAGCGGTCACCATCGCGGACCGCCACGGCGATGGACCGCCAAGCGTACAAGCGTGTGCCCTCCGACTCCAGCCCGAACCCGTCGTCCTTGCCCCATTGCGTGCCGCTCTCCGACCACGCCGCCCAGGGGCGGTCGTCGCCGTCGACGGCCAGGCTGACATGGGCTTCGAACTTCGGGGTGTCGGCGATCGGAACGATGGGGTCCCAGGATCCTCCGGAACGGCGTCGGATCAATATGTCGTAGCTGCCCTTGTCGTAGGTGTCCCAGGCGACGTAGACCATTCCACTGCTGTCGGCGGCGATCGCGGGTTCCCAGTCGTTCGCGCCTGAGTCCGAGACCAACTCTGGCTCGGACCAGGAACCGTCGTCGCAATATCGTGCAAAGATGTGCGAGCGGCCGTCCCGGAAGCCCTGCCAGGCAAGCCACACGCGCCCGAGGGAGTCCGTCGCGAGGGCGTGGTAGAGGTCTGGCTGCGGATCGCTTGTCAGGCGGACGACCGGGGACCAGGTTCCGCTTGCGGTGGACAGGCTGCGTGCGTAGAGGTCGCGATTGCCGTCGATCTGGTCGGACCAGACAACCCAGACCCTGCCGGAGCCGTCGCGTGCAACCTTGGCCACGAACACGTCTCCCGGCCCCTCCGTCACAGCCTGCCTCTCCTCCCAGCGGTTTCCGTCGTAATGGCGGAGGAACACCTGGTTCGCGGAATCGCTGTATCCGACCCAGGCAACCCAGGCCTGCTGGCCCGGTCCGGTCGCCACTGCGGCGAAGTCGTCCTCGTGCCGCTGGTCCGTGATCCGCTCGGAAGTGACCGCGGCCTCGACCGAGACACGCCCCTCCAGGAGGGTCATGGGTGGCTCCGACGCCAGGCGTTCGAGATCGACGGCGAAGTCGCCCTGCTTGGTCTGGAAGTCCAGACGCGCCCCGCCACGCGACCGGACTTGCAGAAGCAGTCCGGGATTGAAGACGTTTACAGGCGTGCCGGTAACGGGCTGGGGCTTCTCGGGCGGGTGCCCGAAACTCGGCCCCTGCCAAGACTCCAACTCCCACGAATCGGCTGCTATCAGATCCGAGGGACGGGGGCGAAGGCTCGCCAGATTCTCGATCTCTCCCCCGGCCACCGTGACCTGGCCGTTCCAGACGCCAGCGGCGGACGTGTCCGTCGGGGGGAACCAGCGTGTGCCAGGCGACTGGGAGAGGGTCGCAGGCGCCGAATCGCCGACGCCCAGATCGATACGGACCGTCACCAGTGAGGGATCTGCGAACGGTGCCTGTCCCAACAGCCAGCCGCTGACTAGAAACAGCGGGAGCAGTTTGAGTGAGTGGCCACAAAACACGGCGGCGAGTATAGCTAACTGCGGGTAAGTGCTGGCCGGGAAACCGCAAGGAGGCCTTCCATGACACTCCTGCGACAGGGGGCGACCGAAGACTCGCGACTTCCCCGATTTGACTCCATCTGGGGACAGCCGTGAAACCCGGTCGCATCGGCATCTGCGGACGGCTCGGGGCCGAGTCCGGGAGCGAGGGAGTCGAGCCGGAGCATGTCGCTCGATGCTTGCCATCGGGTAACGTTCAAGGACGGCATCGAGTGCCTGCTTGCGGGCGACGTGGATGCCGGCAAGGCCGTGCTGCGCGACTTCATCAACGCCACCGTCGGATTTCAGGAGCTTGGCGGGTTGACCGCCAAGTCGCCCAAGAGCCTGATGCGGATGTTCGGCCCGAACGGCAATCCGCAAGCCTGGAACCTGTTTGAAGTCATCCGCTGCCTTCAGGAGCACGAAGGCTTCCACCTCAAGATCCAGTCCGTGCGCTAGCAGGCTGTCGTGGCGAGGCCTTCATTCCCATCGGGCTGTCCAAGAGGCCTTCTCCCTTAAGTTGCCGAACATGCTCGGCATCCGGGACAGGAGGAGGCGGCACCGGCTCGTCGGACAGCGTGTCGCTCCATAAGCGTTTAGTTGTTTCTGGGCGATCATGTATGACTAGGGAATGGAGAGTGCAGACCTGCATACGGGGCTGTTAGAAGAGTGGGACTTGCTGATCACGTTCCTGCCTGCGAACTGGCGTGAACTGGCAGCGGAAACGGGCGCGTTGAAGGGGCTGCGCAAGGACAAGTCTGTTGAGAAGCTGCTGCGTGTGCTGCTACTGCACCTCGGGTGCGGGTACTCGCTGCAAGAGACGGCGGTCCGTGCGCGCCAGGCGCAGCTGGCAGAGCTGACTGCCGCGGCGGTCTGGCAGCGGTTGCGGAAAGCCAGGGACTGGCTGCGTGCGCTGTGCCGGGAGCTGTTTCGCGAGGCTGGAGTGGATGTGGCAGCGGACAGGAGCTTCCAAGTCCGGGCACTGGATGCGACGACGGTGAAGGAGCCGGGCAGGACGGGGTCGCTGTGGCGGCTGCACTACAGCGTGCGGCTGCCTTCGCTGGCCTGCGACTTCTTCCGGCTGACCGCGACGAAGGGGGTCGGAATGGGGGAATCGTTCCGGCAGTTTCCGGTACAGGAGGGCGACTACCTGCTGGCCGACCGCGGGTACTCGACGGCCAAGGGCCTGCTGCACGTCGAGTGCGCCGGCGGTCGGGCTACCGTGCGGGTGAACGCGTCGTCGCTGCCCATGCGCACGCCGGAGAACGAGCCTTTCGACCTGCTGGCAAAGGTCAAAGGTCTGCGACACGCCGGGATGATCGGCTCGTGGCCGGTTCAGGTCGTCGCCAAGGCAGGTGGCGCGGTGACGGGGCGGGCGTGCGCCGTGCATAAGACTCAAGAGGCCATTCGCATCGCCCACAAGGCCCTGCGCCGACAGGCCTCGAAGAGGGGCACGCAGTTGCACCCGCAGACCTTGGAGTTCGCCAAGTATGTGATCCTGTTCACGACCTTCCCGACCCAAGCCTTCCCAGCCGCGAGTGTGCTGGAGTGGTATCGTACGCGCTGGCAAGTCCAACCGGTCTTTCAGCGCTTCAAGTCCCTGGCGCAACTGGGGCACCTGCCCAAGCGGGACGACGAGAGTGCCAGGGCCTGGCTCTAGGGCAAGCTCCTGGTGGCTCTGCTGGTCGAGACGCTGATTCGCCACGCGAGCGCCATTTCACCCTGGGGGTACCCCTTGGAATCTGCCCCGGCTGCGCAGCGCCTGGCGTGACTTTCGGTTCATGCTGCATCAGGCCGCACACGCCATTGCACCGACCCTTCCGCTCTCGCAGCCTATCCGCGAGTGGCATCAGATCTCCGCGGAGCTTGCGGATCCGACTCATCGACGGACACCCCAACTGGCGGCCTACTTCGCCTAGTCCGCGCCACTGGGACGGTAGCAGCTGCTCATCGCGAGGTAGTGATCCGCGTGGCGTGCGAAGCGCTCCGCAGGAGACTCTGAGCGACAGCGTGAAGTTATAGCATCACGATCGACGTAAACCACTGAACGCTTATGGGGTGCTGTCGCGCCAACGCTCCGGCGGAGGAATTCCAGCCTTGCTCTTGCGGTTCCCGTGTGAGCCTTTGGTGCCGCCTCTCGCCACGTCAAGGGGCTCACTCCCACGAGAGGGCTCGAGTAGAGGCACACACTGCCGAGCGACACTCATGCATCCCTCCTCTCGGAAAGCGGCTGACGCCACGCCTCCTTCCTGTCCTGCACGGGGCTCGCTGCGACCCGAAGCACTGTGGCACAGCCGCTGCGCACCTACGAGAGAGAACCCTACGGCCAGAAGGAGCAACTCGCTTCTAGCCCTCGGATTTCGCAAGAGAGGCAAGAAAGAAAAAACAGCCGTCTTGAGGCAATTCCGACAGTCCGGCTTGTATGGTGTGCCGGCAGACGGTACACTATGGCATCGCGATAGGGTCATTCGGAAGCCGGGCGCTGGAACGGCTGCATTCGCGCTATGACGCACGCGGCGTCAATCCGGCGCATGTCCGGCGGCTGGACGCCATTCTTGACTTGCTGGACGGCCCGAACCCACTGGCGGAACTGGCGGCTCCGGCGTTCCGGCTCCATCGTCTGCAAGGCAAGCGGGCGGGCGAATGGAGCGTGAAGGTTTCGCACGGCTGGCGCGTCACGTTTCGGCTTGAAGGCGAGGACGTACGCGGAGTCCGGTACGAGAACTACCACCACTAGGAGGGAACATGGCAGAGCATGAGATTCCGGCGTCTGAGGACGCCGTCATGCGGCGCAAGCCGCGACATCCGGGCCGAATCATCGCCGAGGGATGCATCGGGCCGGATGCTGTCGGGAACGGCGGTGCCGCGAACGTCTCGGAAGCTGCCCGGCGGCTGGGGATTGCGCGTCACACGCTGTCTCGGATCATCCACGGCCATGCTGCCATCACGCCGTCACTCGCTGTTCGGCTGGAAGCTGAGGGATGGGGAACGGCCGAGGGATGGCTTCATCGGCAGGCACGATGGGATATCGCCCGCGAGCGCGAGAAGCTGGCAGCATGACGCGCCCGGCCCACCGGAACCGCGGTGCGATCGACCGCTAGACACTGATTTTCATTTTCGTTATTGACACCTAATGCTAGGCCCCTGCGCCGCGAT
>JAPPMB010000068.1:0-18068 GCA_028819255.1 Bryobacterales bacterium
CTTCACGGGCCGGAATTTCCAAATCCCTTACGAACGCTTATACGAATGCCATTGCCGCCCCCGGGGAACCAGGGCAGCCCCCCGCTCCTCTTGACACTCGGTAACCTGCCGCCCGTGTCTGCGCAAGGAACTTGAGACGAGCGGATAGCCGGCCTGCCCAGTCAGCGGCCCGGCTTCACATGCCCCAGACGGTGATGAGTTTGCCCCCAACCCTCTCGTTGCGCCGGAAGGTCTTGTCGTCCCAGGAGGCTCCCTCCGAACGGTCGAAGATCACCAGGTGACCTTCGTCGGTTCCGGCACGCTGCATGTAGGCGAGCGTCTGGGCCAGGCCGATCTTCAGTGTCGCTGTGAGGCTGCCACGCAGCAGCTTGCATTCGATGACAACCTTCTGACGTTGGTGTGGCTTCCCGGACGTCCGCCAGACCACAAGCAAGTCCGTGCGCAACCTCCCCAGACCATACTCCCGCTCGATTTTCCCACCGCTGTTCACGATCCGCTGCAGGAACGCCTGTAGAAGGAGCTGAGGCCCCGCTTCCTTGTACCCAAAGCGATCCACCCAGTGCTCCGAGTGCTCCTTGAAATACTCTTGGAAGGCCGCCAGCAACTCCGCGACCAGCAAGCGACCGTCCGTGCCGACGTACCAGGCGGGCTCGTGTGGGATCGTCTCTTGGACATCGCTGGAAAGCTCTCTCGGAATGATCTCGCGGTAGATGGGATTAGCGATCGCGAGCGGCGGACGGCGGGCTATCAGACCGATGTCGCGAACGTAGGCGATGTCGTCATCCCGGAGCATGGGAAGGCTCCCGCTAAGCAAAGGCTCGATGACCCTGCGCCCACGGGGCTCCCGGAGCTTGTCAAGGAGTTGGTCAAGGTGAGTGTCGCGTCTCAGAACAAGGCGCTCCCGCGCTTCCAGAACATCATTGGCCGTTACCGCTCGGGTTCGGTCACTCGGAGCCTTGTTCCTGAAGCAGGACTCGTACGCCAGGGCGTTCACCAGCCAGGGCTGACCGTTCGTCAGTTCCCAGAACGCAGCTACGGCATCGTCAGCGATCACATGGCCGGTTTCCGCCGTGTGCTGGCCCAGCAGGCTGCGTACCTCGACCTCTGTGAAGTCGCCTAGGCGCAGGGACTCGGCCTTGATATTGAAAGCGCTGCCGCCCAGCACGACCTCACCCGAAGCCGAGTGGATTCGGTAATCGCGTACGTCGCGCACGCCACAGAGCACGGTGCTTTGTGGAAATCGCCTAGGGCGGTCAGGGTACCCGCTGCGGAGCTGCCTGAGCACCGAGATCAGGGTGTCGCCCACAAGCGCGTCGATCTCGTCGACAAACAGCACAATCGGGCTCGAGTTGGCGGAGGCCCACTCTGACAACACGCGCTTCAGCGCCGCGTGAGGGCCTGACCGATCGAGGATGCCGGGCCAAATCTCCTCCACAGTACCGTCGTCGATGGAATGTGCCGACTCCCAGGCGAGGACATCAAGGATCGCTCGAATGGCCGCGCCGACATCCTCGCGGGCGGCTTGTGCGACCTCAATGTTCACGTAGACGCAACGGTAGAGGCCGCTTCTGTTCAGTTCTTGCTGCAACGCCCTCAGCACCGTGGTCTTGCCGGTCTGGCGGGGAGCGTGCAGGACGAAGCATCTTTCCTCGTCGAACAATCGAAGCGTTTCTCCCAGGTCAATGCGGGACAGCGGCGGAATGTGGTAATGGCGATCAGGGTTGATTGGCCCAGTTGTATTGAAGAAGCGCATAGCCCTGGAAGGTGTAGCGACGCTCGTCGGCGATGCGAACTTGGACGCCCGGATCCTAGAACAGCTTTGTTGGAATGAGTGCCTCACTAAGTCTAGCCGGAGCCCGGGGCTGCCGGTCAGGAGCCGAAACAGCCCGCCCGGAGGCTGGGTCCGACGCCTTGAGGTGGCCGACCGAGCCCCTGCCGTCCGCCGTCGTCGCCAGCCACTCGCCCTCTGCATGATCGAGCGGGTGGAGAGAGTCACATTACGCGGATTGCAGATTGGAGCGGGAGTGTCATGCTAAGAGCGATTGCCGGAGGCGATTGCCAGACAAGAGGGACCACGACGTGCCAATGCCCCGGCTAGCCATCTTCCTGAGCCTTGCCGCGCTGGCCGCTCCGGCTGACACTCCAAAGCCAGGCATCGTTTGGAGTACCTACTTGGGCGTCGCAGACTGCGACAGCGTAGCCTTGTGGCGGGACGACGCATTCCTGGCTTGCCATTCTCCAGAGAGCCGCCTTTCCGTCCCTGTGCTGGGATCAGAGGCTCGACCCGGCCTCATGGGCGCGTACGTGCTTCGCGTGGACTTGGATCGGAACGAATTGGTGTACGCCACCCTACTGCAGGGTCATGGGTCAACTGCAGCCCTGCGGATCAAGGTTGACGCGAACGGTTTCGCGTATGTGACGGGTCTGACAAAGGGCGACGGTTTCCCAGTCACCAAGGACGCGGTTCAGCTCGCATTTGGGGGTGGGGAGAGCGATGCCTTTCTCGTCAGGCTGTCTCCAAAGGGCACGATTGTCTACGGAACCTACCTCGGGGGAAGCGGCGATGACATCGGCAATGCGCTTGAACTGGTAGGGACGGGAGTCGCATTCGTCGGCGGTACAACGACATCGGGAGACTTCCCCGGAGGACGAGCTCGCCGAATCCAGCGCGCGGACGCGTTCATATCGCGACTGCACCCTTCCGAAGCGGAATTTCCGGTATCGATCGTGTTCGGAGGCTCCGAGGAAGAGAAGCTGACGGGACTCGCTACGGACGGAGAAGGTGGGGTCTTTGCCGTTGGGTACACCAGGTCCGAGGATTTTCCGATCCACGACGCGATCCAATCGAGACTTCGCGGTAAGAGCGACTTGTTCCTTGTGCGGCTCAGCACCTCCGACATAGCCCTGCGGTTCTCGACGTATCTGGGTGGCGACGGCGAAGACGAGGGCTGGGGCGTGGCGGTGGATCTCGGAGGAGCGCCTGTCGTGGCTGGAACCACCAACTCAGACGATCTGACGGCAAGCACCGATGCGTTCCAAGACAGGCTGGGCGGGGGACTGGATGCATTTGTTGCGAGTTTCGACAAGACTTGCTCCAGAGTGGCGAGGTTGACCTACTTTGGCGGATCGATGGACGATTCCAGCGGATACGACGGGGAGTGCATCAAGGTGGATCAGGACGGGAACATTTGGCTGGTAGGCGTCTCGTCGTCTCGCGACCTTCCAGATTGGGACTCAACGATGGGACGCTATCGAGGCGGTGCGACGGACGGATTCGTCGCGGTCTTCCCGCCCAGGCTGACCAGGCTGAACTACGGAGCACTCCTTGGCGGCTCAGGACGGGACCTGATGGAGGGACTCGCAGTTGCTTCGGACGGGTCGGTCGTGGTGACCGGTCTAACCTTCTCGATGGACATCGACATGGTTGGCCGGACAATGCACCGAACACCGCTGGATGTCAGAGTCGGCGGGCAAACGGCAAACGCGCTGGTTGCCCTGATTCGTCTTTCCCGGAATTGACTCTGGGTAACCATTCAGTCTTGAGCTGGCCAGGGGCTGGGATCCGCGTCGCAGCGTTGCGTGCGTAGCCAGCGCCCGCGACAAGATCCCCGATTCCCACCAGAATCTGAGCCGTCGGTCCGTTGCACACCGCGCACGCCCGGGCCGTGGCTCCTGCCACGATCTCCCGCTCCAGGTTCAGCCGACGGACCCGTCGCCCCAGCTTCGCCCGCCCCCTTGCGCTCCGTCCTGCTGAGGACGTGCATGGACCGCCCGGTGTCCGGATCCGCCGGCTTCACCCATCGCCGTCCCGAGTCCTCCGGGATTTCCAACTCCCCGGCTGCTTCGCTCGCCTTCCTTACCGTCCACCTGTGCTGCACCAGCCGACAACACCCCCGCCACCCCGAAGAGAACGCCATGCGCCCCCCTAACGCCTCCCCTCGCTCGCTCTACACATGGATGCTTTCTTGTCAGGGAGGGGGACGGTCGACCTGACTGGGTACAATCCACACGCGTCCGCGATCAGCCGGTTGCAGCGTCCGGCGATCAGCGGCCGACCCATGGAAATGAGTGTTCTGCACGACCTCAGGTACGCGCTACGAGTGCTAGCCCGGGCTCCGGTCTACACGGCAGTCGTGGTGGCTACGCTGGCTCTCGGTATCGGAGCGAACACAGCCATCTATTCGCTCGTCGTCGCCACGGTGCTCCGTTCCGCGCCCTACGATGAAGCCGAAAGGCTGGTTGCGGTGTGGACCCACTGGATCGGCTCCTCTTATCTCAGATCGCCCTCGTCGTGCCCCGACGTTCTGGATTGGCGTGATCAGTCCGATGTCTTTGAGGAGTACGGGTACTTCTTCCCGAACCGAACCTACAACGTCGGCGGTTCGGACCTTGAGCCCGAGCAAGTCGTCGGCGGACGAATGTCCGCCTCGCTATTGCCCATGCTGCGCGTCAATCCCGTACTCGGCCGGAGCTTCCTTCCGGAAGAAGATATCGAGGGTGCGCGAACGGTCGCGATGCTTACGAACGGGTTCTGGCGCCAGCGATTCGGAGGCGATCCGGACATCATCGGCAAGAGCGTCCGGCTAGACCAGGTTCCGTACGAAATCGTCGGAGTCCTGCCCGAGAAGTTTCACATCACGAGTCCAGCACCCAGGCTGTGGGTGCCCTTCTCGCAAGAGGGTGCCGTGGAGTCGTTCGGCCGGCAGGTGTCGTGGCTGGGCGTCATCGGTCGCTTGAAGCCGGGTGTCTCGCTTGGACAAACATCGGCAGCTCTCGAAATCATCTCCGCTGGAAATCGGGAGCGGTATCCCGAGACGAACGAGAGAAGAGGGGTATTCGTCGAGCCCCTCGGCGACGCGCTCGCTGCGGAAAGCAAGGAGAGCCTGTACTTGATATGGGTTGCGGCAGGACTCGTCCTCCTGATTGCCTGTGTCAACGTCGCCAACCTGATGTTGGGCCGGCTGGCGGCGCGTGACCGAGAGGTTGCTGTGCGTGCAGCGGTCGGTGCTGGACGCGCCCGCCTTGTCCGCCAGTTCCTTACGGAAGCGCTCGTGCTCGCCGCCCTTGGCGGCGTGGTCGGGTTTTGCCTCGCCGCGCTTCAACTCGGGCCGCTTCTGCACGTCATCTCCCGCACGCTGTGGAATGGACTCCCGACTTACCTGCAGGGGGTTTCCGTCGACGCATCCGCCTTGGCGTTCGCGCTGGTGGTCACTTGCGTCACGGGACTGCTGTTCGGCTGTCTTCCCGCGCTTGTGCAGTCGCAATCCAGAGTCGCCGCACGAATGGCTGCTGGAGATCGTGCCAGGGGCAGTCGATCGCTCGTGCGAAACCTGCTGGTAGTGGCGCAAACTGCGCTCTCCATCACTCTGCTGGTCGGTGTGGGCGTGAGTCTCAGCGCGTTCCTGCGAGCGGAGAGCAGCGAGCTGGGCTTCGCTGCCGAAGAGGTTGCCGTCTTAAAGGTTGAGTTGCCGCGAACCCAATACGCCGTCAGCGGACGAATGGAAGCGGGACGGCGGATCTGGACGATCTTGCCATCGGTCGAGACCATCGGCCTCGGACTTCGCGAGAGACTGGTGGCGATCCCCGGCGTGCGGGAGGTCGGACTCTCGTCACTCGCACCGCCGTACTGTTGTCGCGGCGCCACGGTCGAGGTTCTGGGCGTAAGCCAGGACGCCTCGAGTGCCCGATACCCGCGGTATCAGACCATCTCTCCGACCTACTTCGAGGCTCTGGGCGTCCCGATCGTGCAAGGTAGGGCTTTTCAGCCGGCGGACGGCCAGAACGTGGCGATTGTCAACCGCACATTCGCTTTGGAGCGGTTCGGACAGACGAACCCCCTCGGAGAGACTTTGATCGTGCATGGGTGGAAGCCCGATGTGAAGAACGCGGCGGTCATAGTGGGTGTCGTTGCGGATTCCTTGGTCTCGCCGTGGCTGATCGAAGGCGCGGAGCCGCAGTTCTACCTGCCGTACGCCGGGCAGCCCGAAGAAACGCCGGGCAACATGCGCACCCAGCGATTGATGCTGTCTTATCTGATTCGCACCGCAGGAGACCCGGCATCAGTCTTCGGGGAGGCCAAGCTGGCAGTTGCTGACGAGCTGGGAGACTTGCCTGTTGCCAAACTGGCGACACTGGAGAGCGAATTCGCCGGCTTGTTGCTTCCGGCTAAGATGATGGCGAGCCTCCTCGGAGGGCTGTCGCTGCTTGCGGTCCTTCTAACCGCCCTCGGACTCTACGGTGTGGTCGCCTATTCCGTCGGCCAGCGGAAGCGGGAGTTCGGCGTACGGCTTGCCTTGGGGGAGGTGCCGCAGCGCTTGATGCTGTCGGTGCTGCAATCGAGCTGGCGCCTGACGGGGTTCGGCATCGTCTTCGGAGGCGTGGGAGTGTTCGCGTTGATTCCAGTGATGAGAAAGCAAGTCTATCTGGTCGATGGAGATCAATTCGGAGCCTTTCTTGTCATGGCGCTGGTGCTCCTCGGCGTCGCAACGATCGCCGGTTTCCTGCCCGCCTGGAATGCGTCCAAGCTCGATCCAATTAGCGTGCTGCGCGACGAATAGCATCGCCTGGTTCGTGCGAGCGAACACGCATTGTCGAGCTCACGCGTCTCGAACTGGTGCCCGCGGTTCTGACCAGCAGTATGGTTCCGGCCGACTGCCGACGATAGGGCCGGTACACGATCGGAATCGCCCTTTTCGTCAGGCGCGACCCGACATCAACGACGACTCCCATGACGTCTAGCGGCTCTTCACTCACGGCCTTGGCCGGAAGATGGCGGCCGACCGGTCCCTGATCCGGCCAGGCGCTTGCAGCCAGTGATGAGCCGGCGATCACAACGCCTCTGAATGCCGCCGCGTCACCGGTCTTGAAGTCGCGCCCCCGTTCGATTGGGATGCCAAGAATCTCAAACGTACTTGGAGTGGCGCTGAGCAGGTTCCCGGACAGCTCGCGTCCCGTCCCGACGTCGACGAACGGCCTCCGGCCCGAGTCGCCAGTGGGCAGGTAGCTGACGAAGGCTGCCTGCTCGACGCCGGGCAGGGAGCCAACCCTCGTCACAACTGCGTCTTGGTAGCGTCCGAGCCGTTCCGCGTTCTTGCCGTAGCGCTCCGCTAGGAACAGCCGCATCGGCAGAACGTGGACTCCGTGAAATCCGACGTGCCTGGAGCGCAGTTGGAGCAGCTGCAGGAGCAGTGCTGCGGTCGCTGCCAGCAGGACGAGGCAGATCGCTATCTGGCTAGCAACGATCGGCTCAAGCATCCCCTCCGCCAGAACTCCGGCAAGCCTACGCCGAAGTTCGCGATTCCGGAAATCTGCGCTTGGTACCTGTCCGGAATGAAGGCGGGAGCCGCCCGGTCTCCGCCCCAGGCAAGTGATGGCTGGGCTCCCATCGCCATCCTCACCCCGAATCCCTCCGCGCGGTGCAGTCTGCGTACAAGCACCAGGCCAGTCGGGCTGCATGCCCTTACGAATAGCAGCAGTGCGACCGACCGCGTCGGCGTGGACTGCGATCGATCAATTCCGGGAAGCGTACAACGGGAATCTCTGTCTCGCTGCTCCCGCCAGCGACCAGGTGAGCCGCCTCGCGCAGCGCATCCTCGACTGCTGCCGAAGGAGCGAGCCTTGCGACGACGGTTTGGGGTCTCCTTGAGTCAGCGAACTCCTCGGGCTGCAGCCTCGACGGGCGCCAGAACTTGATCTGTCGATTCGAGAACCAGAAACTGTCTTGCAGGGCTGCTGCAAGCGTGATCTGCTGGCCGTCCAACGTGAGCGGATTGCCGATCTGTCTTGCGCGAACGTCAGTGCCTGGACACCAGCCGCCGGCCGCAAAATTCCGGCAACAACCACGAAGCTAGACGTGAATCTCACGCCACCGAACTGCGATAGGACCCTCCTGGGAAGGAAGACTCAAGACTTGAGCCTTGTCTCGCAACTTCTTGCGGCGCCACGTGTTCTTCTAGTCTAGGCACGGTCCGAATCATAGGCTCCAGGGGCGGACCGCGGTTGGCCGCCAGCGGCGCGGGCTCCTGCTGGGATGTTGTCGACCTTGTTCTGCGAGGTTCGTTGGATTGAGGACACGAGGGAGGGTCTGTCAAGTTGTCGACGCGAATTCGCTTAGCCGTGCGCAGCCTGCGACGTTCTCCCAGGTACTGCGTTGCCGTCGTTGCCATTGTGGGGCTGGCCGTCGGCGGGGTCGCCGGAGTGTTTGCCCTGATCTACGGCGTACTCCTTCGCCCGCTGCCGTATCGCGAGCCGGATCGTCTCGTCCTGCTGTTTGAGTATGTGCCCCAGTTCGCCCACTTGGTCGATGCCCCATACTTCCCCGTCAACGCGATGCACTTCATCGAATGGCAGCGGCAGGCTTCCAGCTTTTCCGATATGGCGCTATTCACCTGGGACGAAGAGACTCTCTCGGGAAACGACGCCGGCGTTCCCGCCAAGGTGGGTGTGGCCCGGGTCTGGCCGTCGTTTCTCAGGACACTCGGGGTCTCGCCCCTGCTGGGCAGCGATTTCGACGAGAGCGAGACCGAGCCCGGCAAGGGGGGGAGCGTTCTCATCAGCGATCGATTCTGGCGCGAACGCTTCGATTCGGAGCCGAGTGCTGTCGGACGGAAGATCATTCTCGAAGACCGGGTCTACGAAGTTGCTGGAGTGCTTCCGGAGGATTTCACGTTTCCCGACACTTCCAGGGCCCTGCCGATGTTGGGAAATGCCCGAAGAATCGACATCCTGCGGCCGTTTGAACTCTACAACCGGAATCCCGAGGGCAACTTCAACTGGTGGGCGGTCGGTCGGCTTGCGACCGAAGTGGACATTCGGGGCGCTAAGGCCGAGCTCGACACGGTGTCCGCGGGGATTGCCGATGGCTGGACCATGGAGGTGGACTTGTTCTCTGTCGTTCGGCCGCTCCAGACGTCGATGGTTGGCGACAGCAGAAAGCCGCTCCTTCTTGCCTTTGCAGCCGTCGGGATCGTCTTGCTGATTGGCTGCCTCAATCTCGCGTGCCTCTCCCTGAACCGCGTGAGAGACCGGAGCGGGGAGATCGCTACGCACGCAGCTGTTGGTGCCGACCCAGCCAAACTGGTAGGCCAGTTCCTTTGCGAAGGAATCTTGCTGGGCGCCGCGGGCGGATGCGTTGGGATTGCGTTGGCTGCCGGGCTCGTCAATGGGCTCCGGAATTGGTACGCCGTCGATCTGCCGCTGATCGAGTCAGTGTCGCTCAATCTGCCCGCAATCGTGTTCGCCTTGGCAGCGAGCGTCTTGGCAGTGGCCCTCTTCTCGGCTGCGCCGGCGAGGTATGTTGCGAGCGTTCCCCCAAACGTCGCGCTGCTTGGCTCCGTGCGTACGAGTACTCAATCCAGGGCCGCGAGGGGCGCTGCGGACGCGTTTGTGGCCGCACAGGTTGCCCTCAGCGTGACACTCCTGGTGCTCGCGGGCTTGCTGCTGCAAAGCTTGGGAAACGCCTTTGACCAGGACCCAGGCTTCGACATGTCAGGATCTGCGATTGCGGAAATCTCGGTATCCGGCAAGAAATACAGTGACACCGTGCAGCGAGCGAATGCGTACAACGAGATGCTGCGGGGGATCGAGGGGATCCCGAGCATCCTCTCCGCTGGGCTTGTCTCGCTGCCCCCCTTGGGAGGCGCGAACAACGTAAGCGACATCGCTGCCGTCGGTGAAGCCGAACTTCCTCTGGTGGAACGTCCTTTTGCAAATTTCCGATGGGCAAGTGCGAACTACTTTGCAGCGATGGGAGTCCCGATTCTCAAGGGGCGCGTCTTTCCGGACTTGAAGACAGCGCCGCCACCGGTCGTCATCAGCGAAGGCGTAGCCCATGCCCTTTGGCCGGGACGGGAAGCCATCGGGCGAGAACTGACCGGCCTTGGAGGAGAGGCTTTGACGGTCGTCGCGGTGGTCCCAGACGCGCCCGTCGAGTCAGTCGAATCGAAGACTTCGCTTATGGTCTATCAGCCTCATTGGCATGACTATGCGCCCCGAGACCTCTGGCTGGTCATCCGGGCCCAGGTCGATCCGCTGTCACTTGCCGACTCCGTGAGAAGGACGGTGTGGAGTGTCGATCCCGAAGCCCCCCTTGGAGCCTTTGAGCCAGCAAGGAGCTTGGTCGACCGGTCCCTTGCCACGCGCTTGTTTGCTTCGACCATGGTTGGCTTGTTCTCGCTCCTCGCCTTCGTCCTGGCCGCCCTCGGAGTCTATGGCGTGGCTGCCGAATCGATGTCTCGCCGAACGCGCGAGGTGGGAGTCCGATGGGCCCTGGGTGCCTCCGTCGAGAGAGTGCGGCGGGATCTGCTTCTGCAAGGGATGTACCCGGTCTTCATTGGTGCGGGCGTTGGAATTGCGTGCTCCTACGGCATTGCCCCTCTCTTGCAGGGCATGTTGTTCGGCGTCGGACCAGTGGACCCGTTCACCTTTCTGGCAGCGAGCGGAGCCACGGTCCTCGGGGCACTGCTAGCTTGCTATGCAACGGTGCGGCGGGCATCGGAAGCCAGGATGACCGATGCATTGAGGACGACCTAGGCGGACCGTCGCATGGACAAGCAACGCATAGGATGCGCCCGGCGGAAGCGCACGTGAGGGATTGTTGCCGGGTCCGCTGCCTCAGTCGCGTTCTTGGCTCTGGCCTGGACGGTTTCTCGCATTGAGCCGGCGGCACCGGGTGCGGACGCTGCCGTTGTCTTCGCCGATCCGGTAGTGGGAAGTGACCTTTCCTGCCACGCTCTACGCATGGTGTCCATCGAGTTCGCGGCCCATTCGGGCATCGCCAGGACCGACCGTTGCTGAGCACGACGGAAGCCTGGCCGACCACCGAGAGCCGGAACGGCCCGCCATCTTGAGGCACGAACGGCCCACAACGAACGCCCCGAACCATGCTTCTGGACGGATTTGAGTGTGGATGTCGCAGCGCGGCCTGGAAAGGCGTGTCGCCCGGCGGTGTGACGACCATGTCCGCTGCAGAGCGGCCGGCGCAAACCCCTGAGACTCGGGGTCGCAACTATTCGCTCCTCAGCGCGGCCATCGGATCAATGCCGGCAGCTCGTCGCCCGGAAACGAATCCGGCCGCGACACAGGCCAAGAGAAGAGTCGTGAATGCCCCGGCCCACGTCACGACGTCGAATGCGCTCACCTCGAAGAGCACCGAGGCCAGGACACGAGTCGTCCCGACAGCCGCCAATCCGCCGAGCGCCATCCCGACAGCCGCAGGCTGCAGCGCAGTGCTCATCGCCGCAGCAACGACCCTTGCCGGCCCGGCGCCGAGGGCCGAGCGAATCGCGAGATCCCGCCGGCGCTCCACAACGGCCTGCGCGATGACGCTGTAGACGCCGGCCACGACCAACGCCAGGGCCAGCACCCCGAAGACCGAGATGAAGAGTGTCCCGGCACGGCGCTGTGCTTGCGAATCGGCGACCAGTTGGTCCATGGACCGCACCTCCGTCACAAAGGCATGCTGGTCCACGCCGCGGATGCGTTCCCGCACCGACGGCACCACGTCGAGCGGATCGGTTCTTGTGCGGGCGATCAGGGTGACCGCCGACTGCGGGAACAGGCCCAGAGGAATGTAGATGTCGACGGTCGGACCGGTTTCCAGCCCCGAATACCGCACGTCTCCCGCGACGCCGACCACGGTCATCCACCAGTCCGAATAGCCCCCGCCGAAGCTGATGCGCCTCCCCAGCGGATCGAGCCCTCTCCAGTAGCGCTTCGCAAAGGAGTCACTGACCAGGACGGTGCGGGCCGCCCCGCGCTGCCCCTCCTCGTCGCGCGCCTCGAAGGGCCGGCCGGCGACGATGGGGATCCGCATGGCGGCGAAGTAGCCCGGGCTCACGACGCGAATGCCGTAGTTCGGTTTCTCGGACTCGTTCGCGGGCACGTACCCTTCGACGATGCCTTCCCCGCTCGAGAAGTAGCTCCCCGACCCCATCGGCATGCCGTGCACCGCCGCCGCGTCGCTGACTGACGGAAGCGACCGCACCTCTGCCAGCACTTCGCGCGCGAAGACTGCGTTGTGGTCCCAATCGAACTTGTTGAGCGGCAGCGAGATGGTCATCGTCAGCAGGTCGTCCCGGTTGAACCCGGTCTCGACCTCACCGGCCCGGAGTGCGCTCCGGACCAGCAGTCCCGCTCCGACGAGCAGGACGATCGCGAGCGCGACTTCGACCGAGACAAGAACCCCGACCAGGCGCGACTGCAGTCTCCCCAGCGTCACGCTTCGTCCGTCCAGGCCGGTCGCCACGGTGCCGGCGGCCCGGAGGGACCGAAGGGCCGGTGCCAGACCTGCGATGCACGCAGTGGCGACGACACAGGCAATCGCGAACGCCAGGACGGAGGAGTTGACCCCCATTCCTTGGAGCAGCGGCAGATCCTGCGGCATCCAGGGTCTCGCCGCGTTGACGGCCCACGCCGCCAGCAGGACACCCAGCGCCCCGGCACATGTCGCAAGGACCAATGCCTCGACGAGCAGCCGGCGCACCAACACCCACGAGGGCGCTCCCAGTGCCATGCGCGTGGCGATCTCGCTACGCCGCGCGACACCGCGGGAGAGAAGCAGCGTCGCCACGTTCGAACAGGCAATGACCAGCAGAATGGCAGTGCCAAGCAGCAGGAGCAGGACACCGTTGCGCGAACCTCCCGCCATGTGCTCCTGCAGCGGCACCACCAGAACTCTTCGGTCGCGGTACGACTCCGGGAACCGCTCGGCGTTGAGTCGGGCGATGACATCCATTTCGGCTTGCGCCTGCGCCCGAGTCACGCCCGGCCCCAGCCTTGCGACCACGTCGAACCAGTAGTCCTGCGGGCCCGGCTCGGCCAGCTGAGTCAGAGAGACGAACTGCGGCATCCAGAAGTCGATCGTTTCGGCCACGGAGGAGCCCCCGAGCTGGAAGTCGGCCTCGAGCGGAGGGAACCGGACCGGTGCCGTTGCGACACCGGCAACCGTGTACCTGGTGGGACCGGAGCGGGAGGTGTCGAGGACGTAGAGATCGATGGCTCTCCCAGGGAGCGAGCCGTCCGAGCCGAAGTTTCGGCGCCAGACGCCGTTGCCGACCACCAGCGTCTGCCCTGTGACGGTCGATTCGTGAGGCCGCGGGACGCCTCGGTCCTCGGCCTGGAAGGACCGTCCGAGAAGCGGCGTGCCGAATACGTCGAAGAATTCCGGTGTCGCGAGAAGTCCGCTCAGCCGGTCGCTTTGCGCGCCATCGATCAGATCGGCGGATTCCAACCGGTACCCTGCGACCGCCTCGAACGACTTCGCCTTGTCCTGCCAGTCGGCGAGGAGTCCTGGAGGCACGCGCGTGATCCGATCGTCGCTCACCGTGTTGCTGCTTCGGAGCGTCACCAGCCGATCGCTGTTGGGATACGGGGGAGGGCGGAGCAGCAGTGCCTCCGCCACGCTGAACACAGCCGTGGTTGCTCCGATTCCGAGCGCAAGGTTGACAACGGAGACAGCGAAAAACCCGCGATTGCGGCGGAAGTATCGAAGAGCCGCACGAATGTCCCGGACTGTCGCTTGGAACTGAGTCACGCCGCGGAACCCGGGCCGGCCACGCAATCGCCTTCGCGTGGAGCCGTCTCCGATTGTAGGCTTCCGATTGCACGGGGTTCCAGATGGGTGCCTAGCTTACTGGCAACATCCTTCTCTGGGATTTCGTGTCGAAGCCGTTGGCTTGATCCTCACGGGTCCTCACCGTTGGATAACGGGGTAGCGTCGGGCCGGGCGAGCGTCTGACTATAGGACTAGGTTAGGAGGGCTTCCGTGGTCTGAGCCCTCAACACGAGACATTTGGTTCTTGGCGGGTTCTGCCCCGTTAATCACACCGCCGACAACAGCCACATTCCGACTGTCGTCGACCGCTCTCCATAGAAAGGTCACGAGTGAATGCTGCGGATCGCCCGGAATCTGCTCGACCAACGGAGTTCCCTGTTGCTCGATCTCCTCCCAGAACTGTGAAGCCGCTGAATGCTCTCCGGCTTGGATGGATTGCCGAAGCAGTCTGATTCGTGGACTGGCCTGAGGTCCGGCTCGACGACAAGCGTAGGGAGAGGATCGATTCGTGTCGTGGGTGCGAATCTTTGAACTGAAGTCGCAGCTTGCAATCAGCGTCGCCATCACGCTGACGGCGACTGCAGACACTGGACGTTCGAATCGAGCATGGATACTCAAGTTACCAGGGCCGTTCATACTCGCGCACTCCGTAACTCCCGCTTTCTAGACCCTATCTTGACGCAGAGTGAGGCCAGAGACCAATGCGCCAGTTCTACACACCCTAATGGGATTCCAAATGGCAAGGCGTCATATCGAGTATTGAATGCGTCGTCCCCACTCATTTCCCGGATCTGCCTCAGCGCAAGTTGGACAATGCTTGTTGGGATACACGAACAATTCCAGTCGGCCCGCAGAAGGCCCGTCCGGAAACCTCTCTCAAGCCAAGAAATGTTCCTAAACCGAACTCGCGCACGACAGTCCGCCCGCTCAATGACAGGAACAGCCAGTGGCCCATTAGCCTATGGCATGCGGGTCGCGCGCGGCCAGTCCGAACTGACGCCTCCTATGCTCCTCAAGAATGAGCGTGTCGTTGTCGAGGCCACGCACGAATGGGCAGCGATGCATGCTCTATGGATCGATTCACGCGCCGCAGTCTGCCCGGGCGGCAGGATGCCGACTACGCCGACCCCTGCGGCGAGAAACGCCATCGAGGCGGTTCGACCCCGGCAAGCCTGAGATACACAACCACCGAGCCTCGATGATGTGCGGAGTGCATGTAGGCTCTCATGAACACATCCTGTGTGGTGTGGGGGAGCCTGGGTCCGACGGTGCCAAAATTGATGTCTCGTCGGCTGAAGTCCTTCTCGGTCATTGCCGCTAACACTTCGGCAACATAGTCGTATGACGCGACGAGGTAGCTGCGAAGCGCTTGCGGGCTTGCCTCGTCCGGCACAGGTGGTGGCTTGATCGGCAGTCCGAGCGTCTTGAAGTAATTTACGTTTGCGTGAACGTAGTGTCCGATCTGATCGACGAAGCTTCGTTGGTCTGACGTCGGCTTGAGATCGAAATGCTCCACCGGCATGGCGTCCAGTATGTCGAGCGAGTATTGCTTCTCGACCTTCCAGTGCGCTAGGAAGTCGTCGCGGAGCTGCTGAGCGAAGCTGTTACTCCACCCTGCGCCTGTGGCCGTTGCGGCCGTGGCAGCCCCGGCAACTCCAAAGAACAGGGCTCGTCGTCGCATGTTCTCTTAGACGATACACGCCTCCTCGGGATTGCGTCCGTGAGGTTTGATCGCGCTGTTCAGGTACTTTTTCCGAACTTTCCCCGAGGATCAAGTCGGAAGCACTTGATGACCAAGGCGTTTTGGCCGGATTCGGAGCGTTGTTCACTGGGAACGCGCGCCACAGTTCCATGGCTCGCTTCTGCAGCGGAGTGGGATCCGTCAGCCGGATCAGGAGCGGTCCCTTGGAATCGCTCCGCATCCGGCACTGGTGGCGGCCGTGGGTCGCAAGCTCCTGCAGCAGCATCACGAAATCCTCAAGGCCAAGTACTTGACCGCAAGAGTCTCGGGCATGCCGTCCGACCAGTCCAAGCCGCAGCGGAACGACGTCCTACTTCTCCGCCTCCTCCGACGCTTCCGACCAAGGGTGGAGATGTGTTTCGGGCATTTTCGCAGGCACGGGATACGAGCGCCGCTTGCTCGGCCGCTGGAGTGATGATCCTCGGGGAGTTGCCCGAAGGGGTCGTGGCAGTCACGCGGAGGGTGCGGTCGCGGTCTGGGCCCGGGGGGATCTCCAATATCCATCGGTGCAGTGCCACGTTCGAGACGCGGGGACGGCCGCGGAGCTATCCGCAAGTGCCCGATTCGAAGCGGGTTGGAACCTTGGGAGTTCTTGCGGTCCGCACGTCGCGCTTGGCAAGGCGATGCCGGAAAAAGCGTCTTCCCCGCAGCATGTGTGCGGAATCTCCCGCCGCCTCGAACGCGCCAGATAATCGGGCACAGGTTCAGCTGTCGAACTCGTAATGGTGCCCGGAGCGGCGGGTGGGATGGCCCTTGGTTCCTAAGGGCCGAGCAAGCCGTTGTCCTTCAGTGACTTGCAAGCTAGGACTGGCTCCTCAGGTAGGACTCGAACCTACAACCCTCCGGTTAACAGCCGGATGCTCTACCATTGAGCTACTGAGGACCAGTTCTCTGCAGTCAGTATCGCAACGCCTGCCGATCCTGTCAACCTTGGAGCGCGAGCCCGAGTGCCTGACTGCCTGACCGTGTCGTAGGCGCGCCGCAGGGCCTCAAACGGCTGTCGCACCATCGGGTTGGATCCGGCCTTACAGTCCGCGTGGTCCGCCGCGAAGCCTTGCCGGGTTTCCGCGTCGGCGGGCCGGACGGGCTTCGTTGCGGAGGGACTCGTGCCGCGGTCGTTCGCGCCCCCGGCAGCCGTTCCGCCGACCGGTCCAAGGGCCGTGCGCACCAGTTTCTTGCGCCGCTCGATGCGCATGCCCGTCCGCTTGCGAGCGCCTGTTCCACCTCGATGGGCGCTGAGCGAGCCTATTCGTCCCTCAGGATCTCCAGCGGCTTGCTGCCGAGGATCCTCACGCTTGCCCCCCAGCCGGCCAAGGTCGCGATCAGCGCGGTCGCCGCGACGGTCAGCCAGATCGCCGGCCACTCGATGACCGCGTCCAGCTCAAGGATGTCCCAGGTAAGGAGTGCGGAATAGGACACGGCCAGCAGACTGCCGGCTGCACCCGCGACGCCGCCCAGGATCATGAACTCGACCGAAAAGATCTCCGTCAGACGGCTCCGGGTCGCGCCGAGCGTCTTGAGGATCGCGACCTCCCGCATCCTCCGGAATCTCGTGGCCGCCACGCTGGAGACGAGGATGATCACGCCCGCCACGATCGCGAATCCCGACACGAACCGCACCACGAAGGCGATCTGGTCCACAACCTCCTGCACGGTCTCGAAGAAGTCCACGGCGCTGACGTACAGGACCGATGGAAACTCCTCGAACACCTTTCTGGCCAGATCGAGATTGTGCTCGGGCGCGGCCCGGATCCCGCCGATGAAGGTTGCCGGCACGCCCGCCAGCGCGACCTCGTTGAGAATGAAGTCGTAGATCCAGTCCGGCATGCCTTCGAAGCTGTGGATCGAGACGACCCGCGCGGTCACGTCGCGGCCCCCCGCCTCCCAGCTGATCATGGAACCCGGTCCCACCCCCATGTACTCCGCGAGCCTGTCCCGCACGGAGACTGCGGGTTCGGCATCGGTGCTGTCCCACCATCTGCCCTCCACGACCGTGATGCCGTTCGGCGGCTCGCCGGCCCAGGTGATGTCCCGCGTGCGCCGCATCCGGCGCCGCCTGTCGCCGCGCCCTTGCTGTCCGGCAGCGGAGCGCGTGTTCTCGAACGAGGTGAGGCGGGCCGACACAACGGGGAGCAGCGTGACGTCGCCTTCGATGCCGGGCTGCCGGCGCAGGTAGGTCTCGAGCGGCTCCCGGTCTTCGGATGTGATGTTGCTCAGATACACGTTGGGCATGTCGTCCGGCGCGTCCTGCAACAGCTGCGCGAGGACGGTGGTCTGGAGCAGGTAGACCGTGAGCGTGAATGTCACCCCGATGCCCAGGGCGATCAGGATGACCTCGGTGTGCATCCCGGGCCGGTGCAGGTTGGCGATTCCGTGGCGGAGGCCGACGGGTAGCCGGAACGGCAGCCGTGCCGGCGCGGCCTTCAGCGTCCGGAGCAAGACGGCCGCCGTCAGGGCCAGCGCCGCAAGGCTGACGGCTAGCCCGCCCGAGAACCACGCGCCAAGCCTGGAGGAGTCTCCGAGCCAGGTCGCCACCAGGCCGATGCCTCCGACCTGGATGGCCGCCTGCGCGACCTTGCGGAGCAGGTCGGACCGCCGTTCCGCTGCCGACCGCTCGAACCGGGCGGCCATGTCGCGCCGGAAGATCAGCGCCGGCGCGACCTTGCGGATGCCCAGCAGCGTCGGCACCGAGAACATCAGCACGGTCAGCATCCCGACCGCCCTGGCCTGCAGCGCGGGCCACGGCTGCCAGTCCAATGACGGGGCCTGCGGAAA
>JAPPMB010000068.1:18078-59849 GCA_028819255.1 Bryobacterales bacterium
CTTGGGGTTGCCCCCGCCGGGGCGCCACCTATAAAATCCCCCGGGCCCCCACCCCCCCGGCGGGGGCCTGCCGGGGGGGCCAGGGCTGCCAGTCGAAGGAGGGGGCCTGCGGAAAGTACTCCGCGACGAACGTCGGGGCCACGCCCTGGGCCAGGAATCCGATCCCCACACCCAGCGCGCTCCCCAGGAAGCCCAGTGCCAGCGTCTGCAGCAGAAACACTCTCAGGACCAGTCCCGAGGTCGCCCCGTAGCACTTCATGATCGCGATGGTGTCGAGGCGCTGCTGGAGGTGCGAGTGCACGACCATAGCGACGCCCAGGCCTCCGACGGCCAGCGCCAGCAGGCTGACGAGGCTGAGAAAGCCCGTGGTCCGGTCCAGGCCGCGGCGGATCCGCGGGCTCGTCTCGCGGAAGTCGGTGATCCGCGCTCCCTCGATGCCGGCGTCGATGGCGGCGCGCGCCTCGTCGACCGTCACGCCCTCCTGCGGGAGTCGGACCAGGAAGCGCCGCGAGGCGCGGCTGCCGAACTGCACCAGGCCTGTCCGCCGCAGCGCCTCATTGGAGACCATCGCCCGGGGCCCGAAGTTGATCGATCCGGTCATCCGGTCCGGCTCGAGCAGCACGATCGCGCCCAGCCGGAAGTCGGCTTCTCCCAGCCGCACCTTCTCGCCCACCTCTGCGCCCAGGCGGACCAGCAGGTCCTGCGATGCGAGCACCACGTCGTCCGTGAGCGCCTCGCGCAGCGTCTGCCCGGTCGAGAGCCGCACCTCCCCGTAGTACGGGTAGGCCGAGGGGTCGACCGCCTTGAGGTTGACCGCGAGGGGGCGGGGAAGCGAGTGCCCGCCCATCATGGTCATCAGCTCCGTGACGCGCGTCACCCCCGCGCCGCGCCGGGAGAGATCCGCGAGGACGGCCAGCTCCCCTTCGTCCGGATCGTGGCTGATCGATGCGCTCAGGTCTGCGGCCAGCAGCGTCCGGGCGTCGCGCAGCAGCATCTCCTGGAATGCGGCGCAGTAGCCCCGCACCCCGCTCAGCGCCGCGACGCCCGCGCTGATCGCGAGGATCGCGAAGAGGAACTTGACCTTGGCCGCGCCGAGGTCCCGCCAGGCGAGCCTGGCCGAAAGGCGCCATGCGTTCGAATGCTGCATTCCTTAGCGTAAGCGAGTGGTTCCGCGGGAGGCCCTCGGCCGTGCAAGGCAAGGCCCAAGGACAAAGCCCCGCCCGCAGGACGCGGACGGGGCTGGGACACGGGCGGGCCGCCGGCCCGCCGGCTGCTAGAACTCGCCGCCGCCGTGCGGATCGGGCGGGGGAGGAGGGTTCTTCTCCGGGATCTCGTGGACCGTCGCCTCGGTCGTGAGCATCAGGCTGGAGATCGAGGCCGCGTTCTGCAGCGCCGTTCTCGTCACCTTGGCCGGGTCGATCACGCCCGCGGCGACCAGGTCGCCGTAGGTGTCCGTGGACGCGTTGTAGCCGAAGTTGTCGTCCTTGCCGGTGCGCACGCGCTCCGCGACGATGGCACCTTCCTGGCCGGCGTTCTGCGCGATCCAGCGCAGCGGGGACTCAATGGCCCGGCCCACGATGTTGACGCCGATCTGCTCGTCCTCGTCGGCGCCCTGGATGTCGCCGAGCGCCGAAGCGGCCCGGAGCAGCGCGACGCCGCCGCCGGGGACGATGCCCTCCTCGACGGCCGCGCGGGTCGCGTGCATCGCATCCTCCACGCGCGCCTTCTTCTCCTTCATCTCGGTCTCGGTGGCTGCGCCGACCTTGATCACCGCAACGCCGCCGACCAGCTTCGCCAGCCGCTCCTGCAGCTTCTCGCGGTCGTAGTCGGAGGTGGTCTCCTCGATCTGCGCCCGCAGCTGCTTGACGCGGCCCTGGATCGCCTCGGACCGGCCTGAGCCCTCCACGATCGTGGTGTTGTCCTTGTCGATCACGACGCGGCTGGCCTTGCCGAGGTCCTCGAGCTGGACGCCCTCGAGCTTGATGCCGGTCTCTTCCATGATGGCCCGTCCGCCGGTCAGGATCGCGATGTCCTCGAGCATGGCCTTGCGGCGGTCGCCGAAGCCCGGCGCCTTGACCGCCGCCACGCTGAGCGTTCCGCGCAGCCTGTTCACGACCAGCGTGGCAAGCGCCTCGCCTTCGGTCTCCTCGGAGATGATCAGCAGCGGGCGGCCCTGCCGCGAGACCGTCTCCAGCACCGGCAGCAGATCCTTCATGCTGCTGATCTTCTTCTCGTGGATCAGGATCAGCGCGTTCTCGAGCACGCACTCCATCGAGTCCTGGTCGGTGACGAAGTACGGCGAGGCGTAGCCCCGGTCGAACTGCATCCCCTCCACGACCTCGAGCTCGGTGTCGATGGTCTTGCCCTCTTCCACCGTGATCACGCCGTCCTTGCCCACCTTCTGCATGGCCTCGGCGATGATGTCGCCGATTGCGGCGTCGTTGTTGGCCGAGATCGCGGCGACCTGTGCGACCGCTTCGCCCTCGACGGGCTTGGCCATTTCGCGCAGCTGGTCGGACAGCGCTGCGGTGGCTTTCTCGATGCCGCGCTTGATCGCCATCGGGTTGGCGCCTGCGGCGACGCTCTTGAGCCCGTCGCGGTAGATCGACTGGGCCAGGATGGTTGCGGTCGTCGTGCCGTCGCCGGCGACGTCCGAGGTCTTGGATGCGACCTCGCGCACCATTTGGGCTCCAAGGTTCTCGAGCCCGTCCTTGAGCTCGATCTCCTTGGCCACGGTGACTCCGTCCTTGGTGACGTTCGGCCCGCCGAACTTCTTCTCCAGGACGACGTTGCGGCCCTTCGGGCCCAGCGTCACGCGCACGGTGTCGGCGAGCTTGTTCACGCCGGCCAGGATGGCCTGCCTGCAGTCCTCGCCGTAGACGATGTTCTTTCCTGCCATCTTGCGGTTTGCTCCTTCTACTCTCTCTTTCAGCTGATGATCGCGAGAGCCTCGTCCTCGCGCATGATCAGATACTCCTTGTCGTCGACGGTGACCTCGTTGCCGGAGTACTTGCCGAACAGGATCGTGTCGCCGACCTTCACGTCAAGGGCCACGACGGTGCCGTCGTCCTTCTTCTTGCCGTTGCCGACGGCAACCACTTTGCCCTGCTGCGGCTTTTCCTTCGCCGAGTCCGGGATGATGATCCCGCCGCTCGACTGCGGTCCATCCTCGTCGAGCCGCTCGACAAGGATGCGATCGTGCAATGGTCGCAGACTCATTGTGATTGGTTCCTCCTGGGAATCAGATTGTGGGGATTGGGAAATGGGCAGCGCGCTAGATCATGCCGCTGCTCATGAAACTTGATGCAGGCGCTATCAAGTTCAGGTGCTTACAGTGTACAGGCGCCGCCCGTCCCTGTCAACCGCCTTCCGCGGCGGAGCGGGCCGCCGCGGGGGGGGGGCCTGATGCGGCGGGTCGCGGCAAAGTGGCAGAATGGGAGGAACGCCGAGCCATGTTCCGGTTCGAGTCGCCTTGGATGTTCCTTCTGCTGGTGCCCCTGGCGGCACTGATCGTGTGGCGCCGCAGCGACCGGGTCCGGCTGCGGTTCTCCTCCACGGCCGCGGCGGCCGGCGTCCGGGGCTCCCGCCGGGCCCGGATGGCCCGCCTGCCCCTGCTCCTGCGCGCGCTCGCCCTCGTGGCCCTCGTCACCGCGCTGGCCCGTCCGCAGCACGGCACCGAGCGCGCCCGGGAGGTCTCCCAGGGCGTGGCGGTCGCGATGGTCGTCGACCGTTCGTCCAGCATGGGCGAGAGGATGCGCCTCGGGGGGCGGGCCGTGACCCGTCTTGAAGCCGTCAAGCGCGTCTTCCGGGAGTTCGTGGACCCGGTCGAGGGCCAAATGGGCGGCCGGCCGAACGACATGATCGGGATGACCGCGTTCGCGCAGTATGCCGACTCGGTGTGTCCGCTCACGCTCTCGCACGCGACCTTGCTCCAGCTTCTGGACGCGGTGCGGCTGGCCGAGGGGCCGCTCGAGGACGGCACGGCGATCGGCGACGCCGTGGTTCTGGCGGCGGCCCGCCTGGCCAAGGCCGAGGAGTCGCTGGGCAGGGACGGAGACGGCGGCGGTTCCGACTACGAGATCGCGAGCAAGATCGTGATCCTGCTCACGGACGGCGAGAACAACGCCGGCGACCGCAGCGTCCGCGACGCCGCCGAGCTCTGCAGGCAGTGGGGCATCAAGGTCTACGCCATCGGCGTCGGGGACGAGCGCGGCCTGCAGACGCCGTTCGGCCGACTGAGCGCCCCGCTGCGGCCGGGGTTCGACGACCGCGACCTCCGCGAACTGGCCGACCGGACCGGAGGGAAGTACTGGCTGGCGACCGACGCCGACACGCTCAGATCGGTGCATGAGGAAATCGACCGGCTGGAGAAAAGCGAGTTCGAGGTGGTCCGCTTTCTCGACTACCGCGAGGCGTTTGCGCCGTGGGCGCTGGCCGGTCTCGCGATGTTATCTCTTGAGGCCTTGCTGCGTCTAACCCTCTTGAGGACGGTGCCGTGAGCGATTTCCGGTTCGGCGAGGTGGAGATGCTCCACGCGCTCTGGCTTGTGCCCGCGCTGGCCGCACTGATGCTCCGCGCCGCGCGGCGGCGCCGCCGGGCCCTTGAGAAGTTCGTGGAGTCCGGCCTGCTGGCCAGGCTGGGCAGGTCGTCCATGCCCGACCCCGCCCGCCGCGTTCTCAAGTGCCTCCTGGTCCTGGCGGCGATCGGGTCCCTGGTGGTCGCGTTGGCGCGGCCGGCCTGGGACGCCGTGCGGGAGGAGGTGACGCATCGGGGCCGCGACGTAGTGTTCCTCCTGGACGTCTCCCGCAGCATGCTCGCCGAGGATCTGCCGCCGAACCGCCTCGAGCGGGCGAAGCTGGCGATCCTCGATGCCGTGGACCGGCTTGACGGGGACCGGGTGGCGCTGGCGGTCTTTGCGGGGGCGACCGTGGTCAAGTGCCCGCTCACGCTCGACTACGGCTTCTTCCGGATGGCTTTGGGCGATGTCACGACGGCCAGCGTCTCGCGCGGCGGCACGCTGATCGGGGACGGGCTGCGGACCGTCCTGCGCGACGTCTTCGACGGCAAGCGGAGCAACTTCCGCGACATCGTGCTGATCACCGACGGCGAGGACCACGAGAGCTTTCCCGTCGAGGCCGCCGCGGAGGCGGGCGCGCTCGGAGTCCGGCTGATCGCGATCGGGCTGGGCGACGAGCGCACGGGACAGCGGGTTCCCGTCGAGGCGCCCGGCGACGCCGGCAGGACCTTCCTGACCCACGAGGGCCGCGAGGTCTGGTCCAGGCTGGACGTCGGCGCTCTGCGGGGCATGGCAGACGCCACGCCCGACGGAGTCTATCTGAACGTGTCGACTGGGTCCGTGGACCTGGGCGAGGTCTACCTCCGGCTGATCGCCTCCTCCGCGGGCCGCGAGGTCGGCACGCGCGAGCTGGAGCGGCTCGAGGAGAAGTTCCAGATCTTCCTCGCCGCATGCATTCTGCTGCTCGCGCTCGAGACTGCTCTCCGGGAGCGCCGGAGGTCCGCCCCCCGCGTCGCGGTCTGGCTGCTTGCCGCGTCCGCTGCGCCGCCGGCGGCCTCCGCCGCGTCCGTCCGCGGACTGGTGAACGAGGGCAACGAGGCCTTCAGGACCGAGGCCTACGGCGAAGCCCTCAAGTCCTACGAGGAGGCGCTTGAACAGGATCCGGACTCTCCGCATGCGTCTCTCAACAGGGCGAACGCCCTCTACAGGACCGGCCGGTTCGCCGAGGCCGCCGACGGCTACTCGCAAGCGGTGCGCCGCAGTCTGGAGCGCGGCCTCCGCCAGCTGGAGGCCACCGGACTCCACAATCTGGGCAACGCGCTGTACCGCCAGGCCGAGGCGGCCGCCCCGACCGATCCGCGCGCGGCGATGGACCTTCTCGTGCCGGCGGCCCGCTCGTACCTGGATGCCCTGAGGGCCGATGCCCGGCGCGCGGACTCCGCGCACAATCTCGAGCTGACCAGGCGTTTCATTCATGCGCTGCGCGAGCAGGCGAACCAGCAGGGCGGCGGGCGGGACCGCAGCGACGACGCCCCCTCCGACGACGACTCGTCTTCGTCGGAGGCCATGGAGCAGGCGGCCAGTGAACAGCGGGAGCTGGCGGATGAGAGCGAGCAGCTGGAACGGGACAGGCGGGAGCAGCGGGACTCCGCCTCGCGGGAGGCGCAGCGCCAGCGGGCGCAGGATCTGGCCGACCGGCAGGAGGACCTTCGCGAGCGCACCGAACAGCTGGCGGAGAACGCCGGCCCCGAGGCCCGGCAGCAGCTGGACCAGGCCGGCCGGCACCAGGACCGCGCCCGGCAGGAGCTGGAACGCGCCAGGCCGGGCGAGGCCGAGAGTTCCCAGCGCCAGGCGGCCGAGGCCATGGAACGGGCTGCGCAGTCCGCAGCGGGCGGGGAGGAAGAGTCCGTGAACGCGCAGGCCGGAGAGGGCCAGTCCCCGCAAGGCGGGCGCGCGGGGGAGAGTCCGCTGGATCCGGAGGCGACGGCGGACCGGATCCTGGCCAAGGAGCAGCAGGATCGCCGGCGCCGCCAGAGGGCGCAGCAGGTGGGCAGGGTGCCCGTGAAGAAGGACTGGTAGATGTTCGGGCGCTGTCACCGCTTCGTTCTCCTCGCGGCCGCGCTCCTTCTTCCGCTCTCCGCGGAAGCCCAGGACGACCAGCTCCGCGTTGCCGCCGCGGTCCAGAGCCGCAGCGTCTACGTCGGCCAGCAGTTCCTTCTGCAGCTCCAGGTGCAGGGAACGGACCGTCCGGACCCCGTCGATGTCCGTCCGCTCGAGAGGGACTTCGTCGTCACCGAGGCCGGCGGAGGCGCCAGCAACAGCACGTCCGTGACCATCGTCGACGGCAGAATGGCGCGCCAGGTGCGTCGCGGCTACAACTTCAACTACCGGCTGGCTGCGCGCAAGCCGGGCGAAGCGGTGATCCCGCCGCTCTCCGTGACCTCCGCCGGGCGGTCCGCTAGCACCCAGCCCCTCCGCCTGATGGTGCTGCCCCCGCAGGAGAACGATGACTTCAGGCTGCGGCTTTCGCTCTCGGAGAGCCGCGCCTACGTCGGGCAGCCGGTGACGCTGACCGTGGTCTGGCACATCGGCCGCGAGGTGCAGGAGTTCTCCTTCACCATGCCGCTGCTCGATGACCGGCGATTCGAGGTTCTCGATCCCCCGGGGGGCGCGCGCGACGCGTCCCATCCGGACGTGATGGAGATCAGGCTCGGGGACAGGCGGGCCATCGCCCGCCGGGGAGTCGGCGAACTCGGCGGCCGCCAGTACACGGTGCTGCGGTTCGAGAAGGTCCTGGTGCCCCGCGTCGCGGGAAGCATGACCGTGCCCGAGGGAACCGTCACGTTCGCCTCTCCGCGCCCGGGGCCGTCCCGGCGCCGGGATCCGTTCGACGACTTCTTCGGCGGAAGCCTGTTCTCCGAGGCCTTCGGCCGGCGGGAGCTGGAGACGCTGGCGATTCCCTCCAATCGGCCGCGCATCGAGGTCCTGGATCTCCCGTCCGACGGACGGCCGGCGGGGTTCAACGGCTGGATCGGCGATTTCCGGCTGCGGGCGAAGGCGGAGCCGACCTCCGTGGAGGTGGGCGAGCCCATCACCCTGGGTCTGACCGTCGAGGGAGACGGAGCGCTCCACGACGCCCAGTTCCCGGCGCTCCACGAGGTTCCGGAGCTCTCGCGGGACTTCAGCGTCCCGAGCGAGATCGGAGCGGGGGAGAGCCGCGAGGGAGGAAAGGTCTTCACGCAGACGCTGCGGGCCCGACACGACCGCGTCGCCGAGATCCCCCCCATCGAACTGCCCTACTTCGATCCCGATGCCGGGGAGTACCGGATCGCGCGCAGCCAGCCCATCGCCCTCGTCGTGGCGCCCTCCAGGATCGTCACGGCCGAGGACGCCGAGGGCCTCGGCGTGAGCGCGCCGCGGCAGCTGGAGGTCGAGTCCAGGGAGCAGGGAATCGCCCACAACTACGTCGACGCCTCGGCGCTCCAGCCCATGTCCGGGGGCTGGGCGGCGCGTCTGCGCCCGCTGGGTCCGCTGCCTGTTGCGCTCTCGGTCCTGGCGGTTCCGCCCCTGCTGCTCCTTGCCATGCAGGCGGCCCGGGCGGCCCCGGGGGCTCTGCGCCCCATCCGGCTCCTCGTCCGGTCCCGCCGCAGCCGCTGGAAGCGGCCGCTGGCGCGGATCGATGCCGAGGGCGGCGGCCCCGGCGAGGTCGCGGAAGCCGTGCTGGCCGCGTTGCGCGACTATCTCGGCTACCGCATCGGAGCGGCCGGGACCGAGGCGGCTGCGTGGACTTTCGGAGATGTCGAGCGGAGGCTGGCCGCCCTGGATCCGGACGGCTCGCGCGGACTGGCGGACGCCGCGACGCTCGGGGCGCTCGGCGACGTCTTCGAGCGCTGTGAAGCGGGAACCTACGCGGGAGCGGGACCGGCGGATGCGACCGGCAGGCGGCGGCTCGTGGAGGACGCCGCAGCGGTCATGGACCGTCTCGAGGAGGGCTGGAGTTGAGGCCGGCCGGATGGATCCTGCTCGCGGGCCTCTGGCTGGGGGGCTGCGCTGCTTTGGCCCAGCAGGGGGCCGAGGCCGTGTTCGGCGAGGCCAACCAGCATTTCCGGCAGGCGAACGATCTCCGCGAGAGCGATCCCGAGGCCGCGGCTGGGCTCTATCGCAGGGCTGCGCGGCGGTACGAGACGCTTGTCGGGGAGTTCGGCATCCGCAACAGCAAGCTGCACTACAACCTCGGAAACGCGTACTTCCAGCTGGGCGACACCGGGCGGGCGATCCTCAACTACCTGCTCGCGCAACGGCTTGATCCCGGCGACGCCAACGTGATCCGCAATCTCAAGTTCGCCCGGGCGAGCCGCACCGACATGCTGGACTCCTCCGCCGGCAGCCCCGCGCTGGAGACGCTTCTCTTCTGGCACTTCGAACTCTCGAGCGCCGCGCGCCTCCGACTGTTCGCGGCGGCGTGGATCGCCTTCTGGGGGCTGCTGCTGCTTCGGCGGGCCGGCAGGGAATGGGTGCCCCGCGAGATCGCGCTCGGCGCGGGGGCTGTCGGCGCGCTGATGCTTTCCTCGCTCGCTTGGGATCTGCTGGCGGAAAGCCGTTCTGTTCCCGGGGTGGTGGTCGCTGCGGAGACGGTCGCGCGCCAGGGCGACGGGCGGAGCTACGCACCGGCATTCGAGGATCCTCTGCACGCCGGAGTCGAGTTCCGGGTCCTGGAGGAGCGCCCGGGCTGGCATAGGGTGGAACTGCCGGACGGGCGGAGCTGTTGGCTCCCGGACGAGGACATTCGACTCGTCCGTTAGGCGCGGCGGCCGTGCCACTCGGCCGTGGGGCGCTCCCGCATCGCACGACGATAGCCGGTGGACCCGGCACCTGTGTGCCGGATGATCCGCAAGCGCGACTGCGGGATCGAACACGGAGCCCATGAAGGCGGAAGCCTTGCTCTACGAGGCATCGCAGAGCAACTGAAGCGGTTGCGCACGGCGCACGCATATAGTAAAAGTGACAATAGACTGTCTGGCCGTTCCCGGGAACGGATGGCGGATCGTGACCGCGGCCGAGCAACGAAACTTCAATGCCACTGTCCATGCGGGCAGGTATTTCACTCCGTACGCGGCAATCGAGGAAGAAGCCCTTTTCGCCGGGCGCCGGGACCAGCTCCTTGGCGTGACCGACGCCGTGATCCAAAAGGGGCGGCACGCAATTCTCTACGGCGAACGCGGCGCGGGCAAGACGTCGCTCTCGTCCGTCGCATCCAAGTTCCTGGATATGAGTCCCATCCTCAGCGTGCGCGTGAATTGCACCAGTACGAACACGTTCGGGTCGGCATGGATGAAGCTCTTCAGCGAGATCGAAACGATGGCGGAGCGGCCGGCGCCGGGATTCGGCAGCACCACTGCTCGACAGTCTTTTAGCGCGAGGAGCCTCTTCGAGGCAGACCGGACTCCCAACGGCGTCCGGAAGGTGCTCTCGACGCTCCCGTCGAGTTCTGTACCGATCGTGATCGTCGATGAGTTCGACCGGTTGCCCCCCGCCCCCAGGAGAGCCTTTGCCGATCTGGTGAAGATGCTGTCCGATCACGCCGTCCGCGCAACGGTCGTACTGGTCGGAGTCGCGGACAGCGTCGATGAGCTCATTGCGGAACACGAGTCGGTGGAGTGCGCATTGAGCCAGATACGATTGCCCCGAATGTCCGGATCGGAGATCCGCCGGATCGTCGAGAACGGCATGAACGGCCTCAAGCTGGAACTCGAAGAGCAGGCTGAGGACAGGATCGTGCTGCTGTCCCAAGGCCTGCCCCACTATGCCCACCTCCTTGGCCTCCACGCGGCCAGGTCAGCACTCTTACGAGGGAAAGGAGCCGCCCTCAAGCTCTCGGATGTGGACCGTTCCGTCAGAAAGGGCCTTGCAAGTGCGCAGCAAAGCACTCGGAACGCGCTTTCACAAGGCGACCAGCAGTCCGCGCCCCGAAAACCTGTACAAGCAGGTCCTATCCGCTTGCGCACTGGCCAGGACTGATGAACTGGGCTACTTTGCCGCCGTCGACGTGCGAGGTCCGATGCAGGGAATCACGGGTCGGCAGTATGGCATCCCTGCGTTCGCCAGGCACCTCAATCAGTTCTGCGGCGAGAGGCGCGGGAGGATCCTGGAGCGGATCGGAATCCCCCGTCGCTATCGCTTCAGGTTCAGGAATCCGCTGATGCAGCCGTTTATCATCATGAAGGGACTGGATTCGGAAATGCTCGCGCCCGAAATGCTGCGGCCGCACGATGGTTCTGAAGGGAAAACTCGGCGTTCGTAGCCAGCGTCTGGCTTCACAGTTTCGAGCCGCGGGGTCGAAAGACCGATCCTCGCGCGCGGAGGAAACAATCGCAGCAATCCGGATCGGGCGGCCGCGGCGGAAGTGGGGAGGTGCCGGGAATCCCCATGTGTGGGCGCGGATCCCGGCGGGCCGCCGACGTCAGCATTGCACGCTGCCGGCCCGGAATCCTCAAGTCGCCCAGGATCACACTGGGTCCCGCGAAACGCGAAACGTGAAGCTGGGGACTCGAGGAAATACTTGAACGGAGTTGAACGGGAATGGAACGGTGCCTCGCCGGCGCTTGAAGGCGGATCGGCTTCTGAGGCCCGGGTCCGGCCGACTGACGCCTCGCGCGCGCAAATAATCAAAAATAGATGGTCGAAGCGGTTCTCGAGCCAACCGGCATCATTGGATCGTCGGCGCCGACCGCCAAGCGCGGAGCGGGCAATCCTTTGCGGTGCGCACATCTCCTCCGGGGGATTCCGCCGCTTGTCCTGGTCCTGCCCAATCCCGGCGGGCCGGGACGAGCAGTCGGCGAAGACCGGGCGCAGCGTGCGCTCGGCCCGCATCCGGAACAGTGTCCTGGCGGCCAAGCCGGATGGCTGACGCAGGAAGCGCCGTGCGACGGAATCAGCCCCCGGCGCTTCCCCGATGTCGCGCCTCGGGAGCTGCCCCCGCAGAGACGCTCCCGCCGCAGGCAAGCAAGCGTCGAACAGGTCCGGTAGGCCCAAGCCAGGGGCCGCCCGCCCCTTCACAGCGGTCTTCCTGCCGGTCGCACCTTGTACATTCCCCGCGCGGCGTGTATAGTCGCAGTAGTCCCGCCGCCCCGTTGCGGCCGGGGCGAATGTGGCTGCTTGTGATTGGAGCGTTTTGGGCAATTGCGGGTATTGAAATAGGAATCAGTAGCGCACCACCCGATTCGCGGGTTTCGTCCGAATCTCCCTAGTGTTGGGCAGGCGGACGCGGCCAGGATGGAGCCGCCATGCGAAGTGTTCGCTGGGAGGAACCATGAATCTGCGCAATTTCCTCGCCGGCCTGCTGTGCTTGCTCACAAGTGCGGCCGTGGCCCAGGCACAAGTATCGGGGCGGCTCTCCGGCACCGTCACCGACCCGACCGGCCAGGTGATCGTGGCCGCGGAGGTGACGATCACCAACTCCGGCACCGCCGAGCAGCGGGTCGTCCAGTCCAATGAGGCCGGCAACTTCGTGTTCGCCGCCCTGCCTCCTGCGGTCTACTCGATCAGCGTCCAGTCCGAGGGATTCCAGTCGTACGAGCAGACCGGCATCATCATCAGCGCCGACCAGGCGCTTGCCTTGGGCAGTCTCCAGCTCGCCATCGGCGCGGTGACCGAGGTCGTCACGGTCGAGGCCGAGGGCGCCGCCGTCGAGACCGACTCGGCCGGCGTGAACGCACTGCTGACCAGCAACCAGATGGACGGGCTGATGCAGCGCGGTCGCGACATCGTCGCCCTGCTCACGGTCCTGCCCGGTGTCGCCCAGGTCGCCAACAGCGACGCCCTAGGCGGCAACTGGGGCTCGCGCACTCCGAACTTCTCGGGAGCGAAGAACGGCTGGAACAACTTCATGCTCGACGGCATGCCGGGCAACGACATCGACGACACGACCACGTTCCACGTCTCGGTCAGCATGGACGCCATCCAGGAGGTCAGCGTCAAGTCGACCGCCTACCAGGCCGAGTACGGCCGCGTCCCGGGCGCGCAGGTCAACATCATCTCGAAGTCGGGGACGAACGAAATCCACGGATCGGGCTACTGGTTCAAGCGGAACGAGGTGCTCAACGCGAACTCGTTCGACAACAACCGGTTCGGCTCCGCGAAGCCTCCGTACCGCTTTGACACGTTCGGCGGCGTGCTGGGCGGCCCGATCAAGAGGGACAAGGCCTTCTTCTTCGTGAGCCGCGAGGACTGGCGGATCCAGAAGCCGAGCCGGCGTCACCGCGCCACGGTACCGACCGCGATGGAGCGGCAGGGCGACTTTTCGAACTCCGTCGAGCAGAACGGCACGCTGATTCCGATCAGGGATCACATGACGGGAATGCAGTTCCCGAACAACGTCGTTCCTGCAACCAGGATTCACCCCGCGGGGCAGGGGATCCTGAACTTCATGCCAGGCGTGACGGACCAGGGTCTCTATGCGTCCCAGGGCATCAACTACACGGAGCTTTCTCCGTCGGCCCATCCCAAGGGGCAGTGGCAGTTCAAGGTGGACTACGCGCCGACTCCCAACGACCGCATCACCTTCCGTCCAAGGTTCTGGAACGCCGACATCCAGGCCCAGCGCGAGTCGGTGGCGTTCAACGCGTTCAACGACAGCATCTTCAAGCAGGCCCACCACTACGAGTACATCAACAAGAACCTGCAGGGGATCTACAACAAGACCCTCTCGCCGACGCTGGTGAACGAGTTCCGTCTGGGGCTCGGCCTCAGCCGCGAGTCGGGAGCGCTGAACGACGACTTCCAGCTGGAGAACCTCCGCAAGGACAACTACCCGGGCCTGGCCGACCTCGGCCAGCTGTTCCCTTCGGCCAATCCCCTGAACCTCGTCCCCCGCATGACCTTCGGCGGCGTTCCGAACGGACCGCGGGTCGACTACGACCGGCGCACGCCGATCGCAGCCCACGACGAGCGGATCGTCCTGTCGAACAACGTCAGCTGGTTCAAGGGCGACCACACCTTCAAGGCGGGCTTCTACTGGGAGCTCAACCACGCCAGCGAGGGGCCGCGCTCCAGCAATCCCGGCCACATGGGCACGTTTGACTTTCGGCGGAGCAACCTGAACCCGTTCGACTCGAATCATCCGTTCGCGACAGCGCTCCTCGGCGACTTCTACTCCTACTCGGAGTCCAGCGGGCAGACGGAGGGGCTCGCCGCCTCCTATACGGTCGAGTGGTTCGTCCAGGACACCTGGAAGGTCACTCCGAAGCTCACGCTGGACGTCGGAGTCCGCTTCTCGTCGTTCACTCCCTGGAGGCTGCGCCAGAACGAGGGCTCGGCCTTCGCCGTAAGCCGCTACAATGCCGCGAGCGCGCCCTTCCTGTACCAGCCGTACAGGGATCCGTATGCGGGAGGAAAGCGCGTGGCGATCGATCCGTTCACCCAGACGATCTTCCCGACCCCGTACATCGGCGCCACCATCCCGGGGCAGGGAGAGCGCCTCAACGGGCTGATCGTCGGCGACGGGTCCGCGGACTACCTGCACGGCTACCGCAACCGGCCGGCGATCCAGCCGCAGCCGCGCCTAGGATTCGCCTATGATCCCTTCGGGAAGGGCAAGACCGCGATCCGCGGTTCGTTCGCCGTCCAGTCGCAGGCGATCATGGGCGCCCAGGGCTCGATGTGGACCGTGACCACGTCGCCCCCCATCCTCGAGTCCCCGAACATCTACTTCGGCAACATGGACACCTTCCTCAATGCGGGGCAGGCGGAGTTCCCGCCGGGCGTCAAGTCGTTCCAGCCGGAATTCCTGCCGCCGCGGATCTACCAGTGGAGCTTCGGCGTGCAGCAGGACATCGGCGCCGGCACGGTGCTCGACCTGAGCTACGTCGGCAACAGCGGAACCCGGCTCTACGCGGTCAGGGAGCTCAACACTCTCCCGCCCGGAACGCGGTTCCTGGACTCCAGCAAGGATCCGACGACCGGCGGAGTGCTGCCGATCGCCTTCCTCCGTCCGTACCGCGGCTACCAGAGCATCAACTACCAGGAGAACACCAGCCATTCGAACTACAACGCCTTGCAGGTGAGTCTGAATCGTCGGTACACGAGAAATTTCCAGTACGGAATCGCCTACACCTGGTCCAAGTCGATGGGTCTCGGGGACCACGACCGGGACAGCCTGCCGATGTACCGGAGCGCCAACGGCTACCTGTACGGCAAGCTGGAATTTGATCAGACCCACATGTTCGTGGCGAACTACCTGTGGAGCCTTCCCAACGCCAGGGTCTTCGCCGACAACCCGGCCGGCAAGGCGGTCTTCCACAACTGGGAGATTGCCGGGATCATCACGATGGCAAGCGGCTTTCCGCGAGGCATCGGGCTGAGCTACACCGACGGCGTCGACCGCTGGGGCGGAGGCGACTCACCAAGAGCGAACATGGTGGCGAACCCGATCATCTCCAACAAGAGCTTCGACCGCTGGTTCAACACCGAATCCGTGGCCGGACCCGGTTTCGGGGACTTCGGCAACGCTCCGCGGGACGTCTTCCGGGGACCCGGCCTCAACAGCTGGGACATCACGGTGTACAAGTACTTCCCGGTCACCGAGACCGCGAGGTTCCGGTTCGCCATGGAGGCCTACAACATGTTCAACCACACGCAGTACAACGGGGTGGACTCGGGCGCCCGCTTTGACGGCTCCGGCGCTCAGATCAACGGCAACTTCGGTCGCGTGACGTCGGCCCGCAGTCCGCGCGTGATGCAGGCCTCGCTGCGGTTCGAGTTTTGAGCCAGGAAGGCCGATCGTCCGACCGGCCTGACCGCCCCGGGCTCCTTCGCGGAGCCCGGGGCTTCGCTTTTTCGGCCGCCCTAGCCCTGGCGGCCTTCGGCCAGGAAACCCTCGACGAGCCGCAATCGCGCCTGTTCCGGGCGTCGGAGGCGGCGTTCGCCGAAGGACGCTATGCGGACGCGGCCGCCGGATACGCAGATCTGGCCGCGGCTCTCCCGAACACGGCGGAGGTCCACGCCAAGCTGGGCCTGAGCCGCTTCCTCGACCGGAAGTGCGACCGTTCCGCGCCGGCGTTCCAGCGCGCCCTGGAGCTGCGTCCCGATCTCAAGGCAGCCCGCGTCCTTCTGGCGATCTGCCTCTCCGAGCTCGGCCGCTATCGCGAGGCGCTCCCCGGACTGGAGGAGGGCTACGCGGACCCGCCCGACTACGAGGGTGTCAGGAGACTGGCGGGACTGGAACTCGTCCGGACCTACCTCGGCCTGCGGCGCCACGCCGAAGCCGCCAAGGTGACCGCCGAGCTGCAGATCGCGCATCCCGACGATCCGGAGATCCTCTTTCACGCCAACCGGACATACCGCGAGGCGGCCGTCCAGGCGGCGTTCGACATCGCCCGCGTCGCCCCGGACTCCGTCTGGGGCCACCAGGCCATGGGAGAGGCCTACGAAAGCCGCCAGTTCCACGACCTTGCCGCCATGGAGTACCGCAAGGCCCTGGAGAAGGAGCCCGACCGCCCCGGCCTGCGCTACCGGCTCGGGGAGGCGTTGCTGGCGGCGGCCGCGGATCCGGGAAAGGCGACCGACGCGCTCGAGCAGTTCAAGCTGGAGCTGGCCGCCAATCCGAGTCATGCTTCCGCGGCGCTGCGCGCCGGACAGATCGTCCAGGCCCGGTCCGGTCCGGAGGATGCGCTGCAGTTCCTGGAGCGCGCCGCCCGGCTGCGGCCCGCATTCGCAAGTGCCCGGCTTGCGCTGGGCAAGGCCCTGCTCGTGCTGGGCCGGGTCGCCGAGGCCACGGGCCACCTGGAGGCGGCGGCCGAGGCCAATCCGGCCGATGCGGGCATCCGCTACCAGCTCGCCCAGGCCTACCGGGAGGCCGGAGACCGCGAGGCGCAGCGCCGGGAGCTGGCCGAGTACCGCCGGTTGCAGTCGGAACGCCGGGAGCTGGACCAGCGGATCCTGCTCGGCCAGCCCGGCGACCCGGCGGGCGAGCCGCTCGCCGAATCGCCATAATGGGTGACCTATGAGAATTTCAGGCATTCTGTCGCTCGCGCTCCTCGCGGCCGCGGTTCCGTCGTTCTCCGGCGACTGGCCGACGTTCGGCTACGACGCCCGAAGGAGCGGCTGGGCCCGCTCGGAGGTCGTCCTGGACCGGGACAACGTCGGCGACCTCGTACTGAAATGGAAGAGGAAGGTCGAGAACGAGCCCAAGTCGCTCGCCGCCCTGACGGCCCCGATCGTGGTCACCGACGTGAGGACCGGCGAGGGCCGCAGCGCGAAGAAGGACCTCGTCTACATCGCCGGCACGGGCGACGTCTTCTACGCGGTCGACGCCTCCAACGGGGAGATCGTCTGGGAGAAGAAGTTCAGGACCGACGTCGTGAACAAGGTGCCCGGCATGTGGCTCTGTCCGAAGGGCCTCAACGCCACGCCGACCGTGGACGTGTCGAAGAACACGATCTACGCGATCTCCACGGATGGCCGCCTGTATGCGCTGGACCTCGGAACGGGCAAGGAGAAGTACCGCTCCCAGCAGTGGGTTCCGGCGTTTGCCAAGACATGGAGCCTGAACCGGATCGGCGACGTCCTCTACACCCCGATCTCGCAGCAGTGCGGCGACACCGTCTCGGGCGTGACGTCGATCGACGTCTCCAACCCCGAGAACATCGTCATCCGCGTCTGGCGGTCGACGCCGGAATACGGAGCGGGCGTGTGGGGCCGCGCCGGCGTCGCGATCGGCAGGGACGGAGGAATCTACGCGGGCACCGGAGACGCTCCCTTCAACGCGGGGCGGCGCATATTCGGGAACACGATGTTCCGCCTCGACCCCGACACGCTGGAGCTCGTCGACTACTACACGCCGGCCAACTGGGAGTACGTCTGGAAGCGGGACTTCGACATCACGGCATCCGCGCTCGTGCTCGACTACAAGGGCAGGGAGCTGGTCGTCATCGGAGGGAAGGAGGGCGTGCTCTACCTGATGGACTCCGAGGACATGGGCGGGCTGACGCACCACGACAACCTCTACACGACCCCCCTGCTGTCCAACGACGACGAGTGGTTCGAGGCCAAGGGCCTCTGGGGCGGATTCTCGAGCTACGTGGACGACGGCGGCAAGGTCTGGGTCTATGTGCCGACCTGGGGGCCGGTCTCGGTCCAGGCGCCGGAGTTCCCCCTCGAGAACGGACCCAATCCGAACGGCTCCGTCATGGCGTTCACGCTGGCCGACCACCCGGACTCCGGCAAGCCGTACCTCAGGCCCGAATGGGTGAGCGGAGACTTTGCCGTGCCCGAGCCCGTGGCGATTGCGAACGACGTGGTGTTCGCCCTCTCCAACGGCGAGAACGCGCGGCAGACCGTCAGCGCCGGGGCCTTTCCGTTCGGGGAGTTCAACTCCGAGGAGCTGCTCAAGGACGAGACGCGGATCGAGCACGACGATTCCGCCCGGCTGATGGCGCTGGATGCCCGGACGGGCGAGCTGCTGTTCGACTCCGGTCCGGACGCGATCGACACCTGGAGCCACTTCACCGGGATCGCCGTGGCGAACGGCCAGGTCTACGCGGTCGACTACTCGTCGACGCTCTACTGCTTCGGCCTTCCGGACGACGAATAGCCCCGGCCGGGCGCGAGGACGCTCAGAAGGTCTCCGCCTCGGAGCGGGTGCGCAGTTCGCGAAACCGCCGCAGCGACTCGTCGGCCAGCCCCGCGTTGCCCGCTTTGCGGTGGATGCGGGCCAGCGCGTAGTGCGGCCGGTGGTCGTCCGGGGCCAGTTCCGCCGCCCGTCCAAGCGCGGCGATCGCCCCCTCGCTGTCCGGTTGGCGCTCCAGCACCAGCCCGAGCCAGTAGTGTGCGAGAGCCGACCGGTCGTCATACCGCAGCGCCTCCCGCAGCAGGTGCTCGGCCTGCTCCGGCCTCTCCTGCCTAAAGAGCAGCGAGCCGAGCAGGAGCGGGGGCACCCCCGACCGCCGCTGTCTTTCGCGATTGAGTTCCACCGCCCTGCGGTATTGGCTCGCCGCCCGCCCGACATCGCCGACCGCCTCGTAGCTGCGACCGAGGAAGCCGTGGCCGTCCACGGAGAGCGGATCCAGTTCCAGCGACCTCTCGAAGGAAGCCACCGCGCGGTCGAAACGCTTGGTGGTGTACGCGTTCAGCGCGAGGTAGTAGTGGCTCGAGGCGTCCTCGGGGGCGAGGACGACGGCGATCTCGAAGAACGTCTCGGCAAGGTCCTCGCGGCCCAGCTTGACGAGGCAGAGCCCGAGCGCCTTGCTGGTGTCGGGATCCGTCTCGTCCAGGCCGAAGCTTCGCTGCAGATCCGGCAGCGCCTGCTCGTAGCGCCCCTGACGGTAGAGGATGAGGCCGCGCAGCAGCAGATTGCGCGCCGTGCCCCCTTCGGACGCGATGCGTCTGCGCAGCGCGTCCCGGGCGTCCGCGAGCATTCCCCGGTCGATCAGTCCCTCCACCGCACCCGCGTCGGGCCGGGCAGACTGCCCGAAAGCCCGCGGAGCCGCGACAGCCTGCGCGAGGGGGCCCAGCAGAGCCAGACACCCGGCGCGCCTCGAAGGGCGGGCGTCCGCCCGCGCCACACGCGGCGCGCCGCTCTTCCGTTGCCGGCGCTGCGGGCGCAAGACTGTCGAGCTCCTCCGGTCAGGCGGCCGCGCGCGGGGGCCGCTTGCCGAAGATCGCCGTGCCCACGCGCACATGCGTGGCTCCCTCCTCGATCGCCACTTCTAGGTCATGGCTCATTCCCATGGACAGCCCGCCGATTCCATGGGCTTCTGCGAGAACACGCAGGCGGCGGAAGTACGGACGGGCTTGCTCCGGGTCCGGATTCCAGGGGGGCATCGCCATCAGGCCCGACACTTCCAGGCGCTCCGCCGCCTGCGCTGCGCCGAGCACGGCCTCCAGGCTGGCGGGATCCATGCCGGCCTTGGATTCCTCGGGGCTCAGCTTGAGTTCCAGGAAGACCTCCAGAGCCGACGCGAAGCGGTCCAGGCGGCGCGCGAGCTTCACGCTGTCGAGCGTGTGGATCGTCGAGAACAGTCCGGCGGCGCGTTTCGCCTTGTTGCTCTGGAGCTTGCCGATCAGATGGAACCGGGCGCCCGGAAGCGGAGGGAGCCGGGCGGACTTTCTCTCGAACTCCTGGACATAGTTCTCACCGAAGTCGCGCTGTCCGGCCTCGTAGGCCGCGACGATGTCTTCGGGCGGCTTGCGCTTCGAAACCGCGACCAGGGTGATCTCATCGGGATCGCGTCCCGCGCGCCGGGCCGCGGCCGCGATGCGCTCCCGCACGGAGTTGAGCCGGACCGAGACCGTTGACCGCGACGATTCCACATCCTACAGTTTGCTTGTCCGGACCGCTGACCGCAAGCGCCGCCGGCCCCGCGCGACGGCCGGTTCTAGCGCTTGTCCGGAATGTGGATGACGATCTCTCCCGGCCTCGACCAGCCCAGCTGCTCCCGGGCCCGCTTCTCGATGCCGAACCGACCCGGCTGCAGGGCCTCGATCTGCTGCTTGAGAGCCTCGTTCTCGCTCTGCAGTTCCATGACTCTCTGCTCGAGCTCCGCTTCGCTCTCCAGCGTCGCAGTCAGGGACTGGAACGGCCCCAGCCCGTTCAGATGCAGCAGCCCTCCCAGCAGCGCCGCTGCGGGCACGCCGTAGAGCCAGATCCCCCACGACCACAGGTGCCTCGTCCAGCGCCGGGTCCCGGCCCGCGAGTTCCGGGCGTTGTCGAATCTTCGCTCGGTGGTCCTGCCCGCCACAGTCCCTATGCTACAGAATCACAGGTTTCCGTTCAAAACAAAAACGCGGCTTTTTGCTTTGAAAGGGCGTCTGCCGCGCCGCGGCTGCCGCCAACCGCCGGCTTGTTGTTGCAGCATTCCCTGGGACTATATACTTGTACGTTCAGGCTGAGCCTTCTCCGGGATGCATCGAAATGACGACCACGCGGAAGCAGGAATTCCATTCCCCCCAGACGGAGGCCGCCCTGTTCTTCGGCCTGTTCCTGAAGGGACACTCGGCGGACGCCCTCAGAGCCCAGATCGATGTCCCGCCGAAGCTGTTCGAGAAGTGGATGCGGGCGCGCGAGTACGATCATGACTTCCGCAAGCAGCTGCGAAGGATGTATGTCTACCGCAAGCAGGTGCTCGCGATCTTCGACTCGCTCGTGATGACCTCGCAGACCCAGAACGCGTGGCACTGACGCCCGGACCCGGCGGCCCGAAGAAGAATGGATGGGGACCGGATCCGTCAGCCCCGACCAGCCCCGACAGAGGAGAACCCATGTCCCTGTACCATCCCTCCGACGACTTCGTCGCCCGTTCCAACGTATCTGGCGGCGACGCCCGCCGGGACCTCGTCGCCCGGGCGGAAGCTGCCCCGGAAAAGTTCTGGAGCGAGCTGGCCGAATCCGAGCTGCACTGGTTCCGCAAGTGGGACGCCGTCCTGGACGAGTCCGGCGCGCCGTTCTACAAGTGGTTCGTCGGCGGTCGGACCAACATGTCCTACAACTGCGTGGACAGGCATTGCGACACCTGGCGCAAGAACCGGGCGGCGATCGTTTGGGAGGGCGAGCCCGGCGATCAGCGCACTCTCACCTACCAGGAGCTGCTGCGCTGCGTGAAGCGCTTCGCGAGCGTGCTCAGGGAGCAGGGCTTCCGAGCCGGCGACCGGGCCATAATCTACATGCCGATGGTGCCGGAACTCCCGGTGGCCATGCTGGCCTGCGCGCGCCTCGGAATCGTCCACAGCGTCGTCTTCGCCGGCTTCTCGGCGGAGGCGCTCAAGACCCGGATTCTCGATCTCGACGCAAGCCTGGTCATCACGGCGGACGGGGGCTGGCGGCGTGGAAAGGTGGTCCCCTTGAAGGACGCGGTCGATGAGGCCCTCCACGACTGCCCCGGCGTCCGGAGCGTGATCGTCTACCGCAGAACCGGCAGCGACGTTGCCATGCACGACGGCCGGGACGCCTGGTGGCACGACCTCGACCGGGGTGCGAGCGAGGACTGCCCCGCGGAGGAGCTCGACGCCGAGCATCCCCTCTATGTCCTGTACACGTCCGGGACCACCGGCAAGCCCAAGGGCATCGTCCACTCGACCGGCGGGTACCAGCTGCAGGTCTCGATGGCGATGCGGTGGGTGTTCGACATTCGGGACGAGGACACCTACTGGTGCGCGGCCGACGTCGGGTGGGTCACAGGCCACAGCTACATCGTCTACGGCCCATTGCTGGTCGGAACCACCACCGTCATGTACGAGGGCGCACCGGATTTTCCGGAGCCGGACCGGTTCTGGCGCATCGCCGACAAGTACAGGGTGAACGTCTTCTACACCTCGCCAACGGCCATTCGGGCCTTCATCCGGTTCGGGGATCGCTATCCGGACCGGCACGACCTGTCGAGCCTCCGCCTCCTCGGTTCGGTCGGCGAGCCCATCAATCCGTCGGCCTGGGAGTGGTACCACCGCGTCATCGGCGGCGGCCGCTGCCCGATTGTAGACACCTGGTGGCAGACCGAGACCGGGTCGATCATGATTTCGCCGCTGCCCGGGGCGACGCCGCTGAAGCCGGGATCCGCGACGTTTCCGCTTCCCGGCGTGGCCGCCGACGTGGTGGACATGCGCGGCAACTCCGTGGAGCCGGGCGGCGAGGGCTTTCTCGTGGTCAGAAAGCCGTGGCCCTCGATGTTCCGGACGCTCTGGGGGGATCCGGTGCGGTTCCAGGAGGTCTACTGGAGCCAGATTCCCGGCACCTACTTTGTAGGTGACGCCGCCCGCAAGGACAAGGACGGATACTTCTGGGTCCTCGGCAGAGTGGACGACGTGATGAACGTCAGCGGCCATCGCATGTCGACCGCCGAGCTCGAGTCGATGCTGGTGCGCCACGAGGCGGTGGCGGAAGCGGCGGTGATCGGCGTGCCGGACGAGCTCACCGGACAGGCCGTGGTGGCGTTTGTCACTCCCATCCAGGGCCATGAGCCGACGGACGAGCTGGCGGCGGAACTCCGCGAGTGGACCGCCCAGCAGATCGGCAAGTTCGCGAGGCCGAAGCAGATTCGCTTCAGCGATGCGCTGCCCAAGACGAGGTCGGGAAAGATCATGCGGCGGCTGCTGCGGGAGATTGTGACCACCCAGACGGTCACCGGGGACATCACCACTCTCGAGGATCTCTCCGTGATCGACCGCCTGGCGGCGCAGCAGGGCAGCGACTGACGGTCCCGAGGCGCCGGCTCCGCGGCCATTCGGGGAGCGGCGACCGGCACAGGGGGCACGGGGTCGAGATCGACCGCCCGAGTCCGCCCCATCCGTTCCGAGCCATGTCTCCCCGGGTCCGGGACGCCTGTCTCGGCCTGCCAGCCGGCTGACCTGCGCCCGGAACCGAAGTCCTTCAAGCTGAACCTACTCGAGGACCGCGCGCCGGGGATTCTCCGGGGGAACGTCGCCGGCATGGTTCTCCGGGACATGGTCTCGGCATGCAGCCCGGCGACCGCCGCCCCCGTGGGGCGCTTCAATGCGCGTGGCGGCCGGGGCGACTCGTCCCGGCCGAGCCGCCCGGACGCCGGGGATGGGCCTCTTCGCCCCCGCCCGGCGCGCAGGCTACTTTCTAACCCACTTCTGCAGCAGAGGAGGGCCGGCGCGCGGGGCGCGCGTGAGCCCGGTGAACACGGTGCCTGCCCCGTCGGCTCCAAGGCCCTCCGGGTCGGTGCCGTCGATGAACTCGCGAAGCGAGCCGTCGCGGGCGCTGCCGATCCGCACGCCGTTCTTCCAGCCCGGATTCCGGACCGCCCCGGCGATTCGCTTGCCCGACTCCGAGTCGGACACGTACAGCACATCGTCGGAGGAGATCGCGATTCCGCTCGGCCGTCCGAAGTGTCTCCAGTCGTCCACAAAGCGCATCTCGGAATCAAGGATCTGGACCCGGTTGTTCGAGCGGTCGGCCACGAACAGCCGCCCTTGCGAATCGAACGCAAGCGCATGGGGGCCGTCGAACTCGCCCGGACCGGAGCCCTTGCGTCCCCAGGAGCCGATGAACCTCCCGTCCGCGGTGAACCGGACGATGCGGTCGCCGTCCTGCTGGCTCGTGGAAGGGCGCGGGAAGTGTCCGTCGGCGATGAAGATGTCGCCTTCCGGGCCCACCGCGCACGCGGTCGGCGCGATGAACGTGTCTCGGCCGGCCTTCGACACGCCGGCCTTGCCCAGCGTCAGCAGGAGCTTGCCGTCCTGGTCGAACTTGAAGAACTGGTATCCGCGGCCCGCCTTGGACGGATCGTCGCCGAACGGCCCGCTGTCGCCCGCCCACAGGTTTCCCTCCTGGTCCATGCAGAACCCGTGAGCCTGGACGAACATGCCTTCGCCGAACGACTTGACAACCCTGCCGTCGCCGTCAAGCTTCATGATCGGAGGCTCGGAGCGGTGATGCACCCAGGCGCCCCCCTCGCCGTCCGGAATGATCCCGATCGCCGAGCCCCACAGATTGCCCGCAGCCAGCTGGCCCCAGTTCTCGACCATGCGATAGGGATTGTTCATGGCGTTCGTGCCGGCCTGTCCCCAGGCGTTCGTGGCCAGGGCGACGGCCAGGGTTAGTGCCGATCGAAAGGAACTCAGCATCGCAATCCTCCTCGTGGGTGCGCCAGGCATGGGAGCATGGCGGACGCAAGCAGTGTAGCCGGTGGAGCAGCCCATTGTCCGCGGCCGCGGCGGAGGGCATGAACGACAAGTCCGACGTCGCCTTCGGGCGAGCGTACGGATCCGGTTCTGCAAGTCCCGCGAGCTCGCGCCCGATCGAGCTCTTGCGAACCTTCCGCAACACGGCCTTGTCCACAGGGTCCCGCTGAAGCCTCCCGCTGCTTCCCTCGCTGGACACATGGATTCCTGCAGCAGGCGGCAGGTCGGTACAACACCGCCGGAAACGGGGTGGTCCCGGCTGCCGTCTGCTTGGCGCTCCGATGTTCGGGCCGACCATGCCAGTTCTCAGAGATGCTTCCAGAAGACGACCTTGTCTCCGCCGGGCTCGTAGAATTCCCGGATGCGCGCCTCCTCTGCGTAGCCGCTGGACCTGTAGAAGGCCCGCGTCCGCCCGAATGCCGGCGTTCCCATCGTCTCGACTATGAGAACGCGTTCGCCGCCCGACCGGAGGCGGTCCTCCAGATACCGCATCATCGCCCCGCCGATGCCGCGTCCCCGATGTCTGGCGAGGACGCCGATGGCGAGGAGGTTCCAGGTTCCGCTCGTCATGCGTTCGGGCTCGCAGTAGCCGAAGCCCAGGACGTGACCGCCCTCAACCGAGACAAACCAGATATCCCGGGTGGTCTTCCCGAGATACCCGGCGATCATGTCGTCGAGCATCTCCGGAGGAAAGAGATCGGCGTCATCCACCACGGACTTGATCGCCGGAATGTCCGACCGGCGGGCCGGTCGGATTGTGTGTTCGAAGGCCACGGCGTTGGGAATCACATGAACTCGCGATCATCCGGCAGTTCTTCAAAATCCCCCAGAGCGGAACCGGCGCGGCGGGGAGCGCCTGCCCGCCCATGGCGCCTCGGCGGGAGCGCGGCCGCTCGGCGCATCCGTGGGGAATCCCAATCGGCCAGGCCCCCCCGCGCAATCGGTGTCTCGTGCCGCCAGCACGGTTCCCGCAGCCGCGAAGAGAGGAGCTGCGCCGGCCGTCCCTGGCGATTGCCCTGGCGGGCTCGATGGCCCCCTCCCACGGAGCATGGAGGCCGCCGCGCCGGTTTCGGGAGCTGCGGCAGCGGCGCGTGGGAAAAACGGCGGACGCGGCATCGCCTCATCGAGGCTGCGAGCCGGCCGAAACCGGTCTGTCCCGCATCCCCGGTGTCTCGTCAACCGCCGCTCAGCCGTCCTGCACGCGCGTGAATCGGTCCGCCAGCCGGTCCGCTATCCGGTCGACGATTGCGGGCATGGAGGCCGCCACCACCGCTTCGACCTGCTCGCGGATCACTGCGCGGGAGAGGCCCGCACTCGGGGATCCCAGCGCCGCGCTGACCAGGCTCTCGAGGGTTGTTTCCGCCGGCTCCGCCTCGTCGGGACCTTCGACGGCCTCCGGCGCCGGCAGATCCCTGACGAGGTCGAGGAGCATGCCGGCGTCGAGCGGCTTCTGCACGACCGCGTGGACCCCCGGCTCAAGCGGATCGCCTTCCTCCACGGCCTCGAGCGGGCCCGCCACCACCACCATCCGGATGCCGTCCAGCTCCCGTCGCTCCAGGACGGACCTGCAGATCGCGGATGCCCCGGCTCCCGGAAGGGTTGTGTCGAGCAGGGCGAGGTCGGGCATGGCGCCTGCCAGCGCGTCCATCACCCGGGTGCCGTCCGCCACGCCCGACACCTCGTGTCCCTCCGCCTCGAGCGTCTCCTTTACGATGCGGTGCACGTGCGGATTGTCGTCGGCGACGAATACCTTGGCCACTGGACGCTATTCCGGCTCCTCTTCCTGCTGCGGCGGGTTGCGGCGGGCGTCCGGCTCCGTGTCGAGCGCGCTCGGACCCGAAATCGTCTCCACCGTCACGTCTGCGGTCGGCGCGACGGCCGCGGCGGCGGCGGCGGCGGCGGACGGCAGCGAGGGCGGCGTGGTCGGCATGAGCGTGGTCATGGCCGGAGCCCCCGCCTTGGCCGCCAGGCCGAGGTTCGGCTTGCCCCGGAAGAGGCCCCAGAACTTCCCCATGGTGCCGGGCTCGGTCCGGTTCTCGATGTTGTGCCTGTGCAGCTCGAATCGCTCCGGATCCGCCTCGGGAGACTCCCGCTCCATGGCGAGAAGCTTCTCCTTTGCCGGGTCCACGTAGGTGCTCATCGGATAGTCCGAGACGATCTTGCGGTAGGCCGCAATCTGCTGCTCCTCGAAGTTGTCCCCGAGCCTGTCGTAGTTCTCGCCGAGCGACCAGAGTGCGATGTCGGCCTTGCTGAACAGCGGATAGTGGTCCGTCACCGCCTGCAGGCGGTTCACTCCGGCGCGGAAACTGCCCTTCTTGAGGTAGAACATGCCGACCCGGTATTCGCCCTCCGCGATGACCTCCTGGACGTTTCGCAGGAGCTGCTCGGTCTCGACGCGGAACACGGTGTTCGGGTAGCGCAGCAGGAGCTGGCGGCATTCCTGGTCGGCCCGCACGGCATGCACGTTGTCGCGGTCCGGCTTCTGCAGCTGGTTGTAGTGGATCTGGCAGATCTTCAGCTGTGACTCCGCCGCCTCCTCCATGTTGGGGAAGAACGTGATGAAGTCCTTGTATTCGGCCTCCGCCTGCGCCAGCCCGGACGATGTCCCCTCGCGGTACCAGCTGTCCGCGATCGCGAGCTTGGCCTTGGCGATGTACTCGCTGTCGGGATAGGTGTTGATCAGCGTCTGCAGCGTGATCCGCGCCAGCTCGTAGCGATGCCGCTCGATGTTCTCGACCGCCTTGTCGAAGAGGATCTTGTCGGGCTGCTGGGAGTTGTTCGCGATGGGATTGTCGTACGGGCTGCGCCCGCAGCCGATCGCGCCAAGGAGCAGGGCCGCGGCGGCGACGATGTGCAGTAGGCGATGGTTGGGCATTGCATTCATGATACTTGGGAGCGGTCTCCCCGTGCGGACTCTTCCCGCCTGTCTGCTCCTACGCGCGCACGAGGGCGGGCGGGTTCGCCCTTTCCCGGAGATCCCGGACCGCCGCGGCCGCGTCGGCGCTCCCGAACACGCTGGAGCCGGCCACCAGAATGTCGCAGCCGGCCCTGCCCAGCCGGGCCGCGTTCCCGGCCCCGACCCCTCCGTCGACCTGAATCCTGAACCTCAGCCCACGGTCGGCGCGCATCGCCGCAAGACGGGCGATCTTGCCGACCGCCGACTCGATGAACCTCTGGCCTCCGAATCCGGGATTCACGCTCATGACCAGAACGAGGTCCACCGCGGGAAGGATGTCCTCGAGCGATCCGAGCGGCGTGGCCGGGTTGAGCGCGACCCCGGCCGACGCCCCGAGGCCGCGGATCGCGTCAACCGTGCGGGCCAGATGCGGACATGCCTCCTGATGCACCGTGAGCATCCGCGCCCCGGCCCGGTAGAAGGGCCGCAGGTAGGGGTCCGGCCCCTCCACCATCAGGTGGCAGTCCAGAAGAAGATCCGTATGTCGGCTCAGCGACTCGACCACCGGCACGCCGATCGAGATGTTGGGGACGAAGCGCCCGTCCATCACGTCCACATGGAGCATCCGGGCGCCGCCGCGCTCGACTTCGTCGACCTGCTCGCCCAGCCGGACAAAGTCTGCCGCCAGGATGGACGGGGAGATTTCGACCACGACGGACAGCCCTCGGGCCCTCAGTCTACCAGCGCCCGGCCCGGACCCGAAGTTCGAGCGGACCGTGCTATCGTGGCCTGCTGGAGTGTTTCGAATGCAGGGATCGCGGTTCCACAGTCCGGTCGGCGAGATCCGGATGCTGGCCAGTGACAGGGGGCTGGCGGCAATTTACTTCCCGGTCCAGTCCGGGCGCATCGAGCCGAGGCTGGCGCCCGGAGGGCCGCGGCGCGGTCTGGGCAATGTCTTCCTGCTGCAGGCCGAGGCCTTCCTGGCCTGCTACTTTGACGGGGACCTGGACTACTCCCCGGACATTCCGCTGGACCGGTACGGCTCCCGATTCCAAATGGATGTGTGGAATGCGATAGATGGGGTCCCCCCCGGCGTGCGCGAGAGCTACGGGGACGTGGCTGCGCGGATGGGGAGGCCGGGCGCGGCGCGTGCCGTCGCAGGCGCGCTCGCGCGCAACCCCCTTGCGATCCTGGTTCCCTGTCACCGGATCGTCGGCGCGGACGGCCGGCTCACCGGCTACGCCGGTGGCCTGCCGATGAAGAGGTTGCTGCTGGATCATGAGGATCGTCATGCCGACGCGGTGCGTGATGAGAGCGCCTGAGATAACGGCCGGCCTGCCTGCCCGCCGTGGCGGCGGATCGGCGCCGATCCGACTTGCCGCGGTCTGGGTGGCGATGCTGTTCGTGTTGCCGGCCCAGGCGGAGCTGCCCGTCCCGGAGACGCACTTCGGACACGTCATGGGAGCGGACCGCGAGCTGGTCTCGTGGGCGGAGGTGCTGAGCTACTTCCGCGCGCTCGACGCGGCAAGCGAATCCGTGCTCGTCGACGAACTCGGCCCAACTACGGAGGGGCGGCCGATGATCGTCGCCGCGATCGCCAGTCCCGAGACGATCGCCGATCTGGAGCGGTACCGGCGGATCGTCGGCCGGCTGGCCGACCCCCGGGCCACGCCCCCGGAGGAGGCGGCCGAGCTGGCCGCGCAGGGCAAGCCCGTCGTCGTCGTCACCTGCTCCATCCATTCCTCCGAAGTGGCCTCGACGATGACTGCGGTGCAGTTCGCGTACGACCTGCTCACCGACGACACGCCCCGCCATCGCGCGATCCTGGCGAACACGATTTTCCTGCTGGTGCCTTCGCTCAATCCCGACGGCGTCGACAAGGTGCACGCCTGGTACAACCGCTGGGTCGGGACGCCCCACGAGGCGGCGCCGCTGACCGAGCTCTACCACCGCTACACCGGTCACGACAACAACCGCGACTGGTACATCTTCAGCCAGCAGGAGACGCGGCTGACCGTCGAGAAAGTGCACAACGCCTGGCACCCCCAGATCGTCTACGACGTGCATCAGATGGGCCGCTACGGGGCGCGCATCTTCGTTCCTCCCTGGATCGATCCCGTCGATCCCAACATCGACCCGCTGATCGTCCAGCAGGTCAACGCCTTCGGCACCGCGATGGCGGTCGACCTCACCGCGGCCGGCAGGAAGGGCGTGCTGATTCACGGCATCTACGACTACTACTCCCCGGCCCGCCACTACCAGAGCTACCACGGAGCGATGCGGCTTCTCAGCGAATCGGCCAGCGCCCGCTTCGCGTCTCCCGTGGTCGTCCCCCCGGACCGGCTCGACCGCAAGGGACGCGGCTACGACGCGAAGGTCAGGAGCTGGAACTTCCTCGAGCCCTGGGAGGGCGGGGAGTGGCGTCTCGCCGACATCGTCGAGGACCAGCTGCTCACGTTCGAGTCAGTGCTCTACTCCGCGGCGCTCCGCCGGTCCGACCTGCTCCGCAACTTCTACGAACTCGGCCGCCGGGCGATCGAGCGCGGAAAGGGACAGGCCTGGGTCGTCCCCGCCCGCCAGCACGATCCGAATGCCGCTGCGCGCCTGCTGGAAACCCTGCGCTTCGGCGGCGTGGAGATCGAGCGCGTTGTGGGACCGGCGCCCGAGGATGCGGACTCGATCCGCCCGGGGGACTACCTCGTGCAGCTGTCGCAGCCCTATGGCGCGTTCGCCAAGACGCTGCTCGAGCGCCAGGACTACCCCGACCTGCGGGTCTACCCGGGCGGTCCACCGCTGCGGCCCTATGACGCCACAGCGCATTCGCTGCCGCTGCTCATGGGCGTTGAGGCCGGACCCGCCGTGGGCCAGCCCGCCGTCGAGACCGAACCGGCCATCACGTTCGACTTCGGCGCCGGGAGGGTGGCCGATGCGGCGAACCTGCGTCTTTCCCCCTCGCCGAGCGCAAGCTGGATTGCGGTGAACCGCCTGCTCTCGGACGGCATATCGGTCCACCGGTCGCTGCTGGACGGCGCGTTCGTCCTGAGTGCGCCTCCCGCGGTCCGCGAGCGCATCGAGAAGCTCGCGAAGGAGCTGGCGATCGACTTCGACGCAAGCGAGACCCCCGCGTCGAATCACCCGCCCCTGCGGATGCCCCGGGTCGCGATCTACTCCGGCCACGTGCCGCTGATCGACGGAGGCTGGACGCGTTGGCTCCTGGACCGCTACGAGATGCCGTACCGCACCGTCGGAAACGACGAGATCCTGGCCGGACTGCGGGAGCAGGCCGACGTCCTCATCATTCCGGACGCCGGACCCCACGTGCTGCACGAGGGTTTCGACCGGCTGTACGCGGACGAGATCTCCACCGTGCCCCCCGCCTATCGCGGTGGCATCGGGGATGCCGGAGTGGCCCAGATCGTCCAGTTCGCGCGGGCCGGCGGCACCGTCCTGGCGTTCAACCGCGCGGCCGCGTACGCCGCCGAGCGCCTCGACCTGCCCGTCGAGAACGTGACGGCCCAGCTTGGCAAGAGCCGCTTCTACGGTCCGGGGACGCTGGTCAACGTCGAGGCGGACCCGCTCCACCCGCTCTGCTTCGGCATGCGGGAGACCCAGGCGGTGTGGTTCGAGTCCGGTCCCGCCTTCCGCCTGCGCCGCGGCGCGAGCAGCCGCGTGCGGCAGGTTCTTCGCTATCCGGAGCGCAACCTGCTCGCCTCCGGATGGCTGCTGGGCGAAGCCTTCCTCGTCGGGCGCGCAGCGGTCGCAGACGTCTCCGTCGGAGCGGGTCGCGTCGTCCTGTTCGGGATCCGGCCCCAGTACCGCGCACAGTCCGACGCCACGTTCAAGATGGTCTTCAACGGCCTGTACCTGTAGGGCTCGCGCGCCCTTTCCCGCCGTGAACTACTACAACTACTTCACCGAGGTCGAGGATCACTTCCGAAAGGCCCGGGACAGCGGCATGTTCATGATGTCGCCGCTCGACTGGGCGTTGGTGGAGGCCTGGAAGGACGCCGGGGTCCCCCTCGATGCCGTGCTCAAGGGAATCGATCGCGCTTTCGCGAAGCGTCGCACGAGAGGCGGGCGGCACTCGGCCGTCAACTCCGTCGCCTACTGCACGCAGGAGGTCATGGGTGCGGCCAGCCAGGCAGCGCGCACGCGGGTTCTCGCGGAGCAGAAGCCGAGGCCGGGATTCGAGGCCCCGCGTCTGGGAGCGTTCTTTCGGGACCGCGCCGGCCAGCTGAGAAGCTTGGCGGGCGAGGCCCGGCCCGGCAGCGAGGTCTTCGAGCAGACCGCGGAGGCGCTCGAGCGCATGGCGCTGAGGATCGAAGCGGGCGAGCTCGGCGATCTGGAGGACGTGGAGCGGCGCCTGACGGTCCTCGAGGACCGTGTCGCCGCAGTCGCGGCCAGCGTGCTGAGCGAAGAGGAGATGCTCTCTGCGCGGCGGGACCTGGACGCGCGGCTCAGACCCTATCGCAGGAAGATGTCGGCCGGCCAGATCGCGATGCTGGAGCAGAAGTACATCCGCAAGCGCTGCCTGGAAGGGCTCGGCGTCGCCCGCATGAGCCTGTTCTACGTCGAGTAGCCGGGTTGCGCCGCGGGCCGCCGGCGCGGGGCCATAATGAGAGGCGTGCCCCACGACCTTGCGCTCTACAACGGCCGCTTCGTCTCGAGCAGGGACCCTCTCCTGCCGCTCGGCCAGGCGGGCCTGTTCACCGGCTGGGGCGTCTTCACGACGCTGCGGATCTACGCCGGGATCCCCTTTGCCTTCGAGCGCCACTGGGAGCGCCTGACGCGCGACGCCGGCCTGCTGGCGGTGGAGATGCCGAAGGACCGGGACGCCCTGCGCGACCGGCTGATCGAGCTGGCGCGGCGGAACCGGTGCCCGGAGGCCAAGATGCGGCTCAACATCGTCCGCGCCGATCCCGGCATTTGGGAGAGCGTGCGGACGGGACGGGCGTCGAACGTGGCGGCGTTCTCGGCGGACCTGGTGCCCGGTCCCGACACGGCGGCCCTTTGCGTGCGGGCCCAGGGGCGTCACGCCGGCTCCCGCTTCGCCGGCACCAAGACGCTCTCGTGGGTGCACAATCTCGCCCTGTTTCGGGCCGCCCAAAACTCCGGCTACGCGGACGCGCTGCTGCTCAACGAGTTCGACCACGTGTCCGAATGCACGTCCGCGAACGTCTTCATCGTGCGTGACGGAGTCACCGTCACGCCCCCTCTGTCGAGCGGCGCGCTCCCGGGGATCACGCGGGAGGTCATGCTCGGCGAACTGGGGGAGCCGGTGGAGGAGGCCACGCTGCGCGAGTCCGATCTCTATGCTGCCGACGAGGTGTTCATCACCTCCTCCACGCGCGAACTCCTGCCCGTGGACCGCATCGGCGACCGTCCGCTCCCGGGGCCGTGGCCCGTCATGGAGCGGCTGAGGGGCAAGCTGCAGGAGTACGTCGCCGGATACGTCCGGTCGGCGAGGCGCTAGTTCGGCATCAGTCCGTGCGTTGAAAGGAAGGCGCGGATCGCCGCGTCGATCTTCTCGGTCTCCGCCATCGAGAAGCCGCCGTGGCCTCCGCCCGGGATCGTGAGCAGCTCGTTGACCGCGCCCGCCTCCTCGAGGCGCCGGTGCAGCTCGGTCGCATGCGCGTAGGGAACGATCCGGTCCGCGTCCCCGTGGATCGTCAGGATGGGCGGCACCTCCCGGCGGACATGCCGGATCGGCGAGACCGCGTCGGCAATCTTCTCGCGGTCGGTCTGGCTGCCGAGCCAGGAGACGGTGTAGGACTTCTCGTTCGGCTTGCCCGCCATCAGGTCGGCCACGTCCGTGATGCCGTAGTAGTTGACGATCGCGGCGACCTTCGGCTCGACATTGGAGATGCACTCGGCGTCGAAGCCGGCCGAGGTCTGCAGCATCCCGGTCGTGAGCGAGAGATGGCCGCCTGCCGAGGCGCCCGTCAGCACGAGCTTCGAGGTGTCGATGCCGTAGGTCTCCGCGTTCCGGTAGACCCACCGCAGGGCGCAGCGGCAGTCCTCGACGGCCGCGGGCGCCCGCGCGACTCGCCCCAGCCGGTATTCCACGTTGACCACGTTGAAGCCCATCTCCAGGTACGGCGCGATCCGCAGGACGCTGGCTTCCTTGGATCCGCCGACCCACCCTCCGCCGTGGATGTAGATGACGGTCGGCGTGGGAGTCGAGCTGTCGCGCCGGTGGTAGACGTCGAGCATCTGCTCGGCGCCGCTTGCGACCTTGTAGGTTAGGTTGGGACTGACCCGGTACTCGTTGGCGACCCAGGCGGCGAACGCGCCCGAATCGGCGGCGCTGGCCGGAACGGCGGTCAGCAGGGTGAGGAAAAGCGGGATCGTGTTTCGCATGGAACGGCTCCTTCCGGCGGTCGGGGCTCCAGGTGCTACGGTGTGGGCTTGAAGCCGGGCGACCTCATACTGCGCCTCAGGAAGGGCGGCCGGCCGGCGGCCGGCTATCTCTTCCTGGGGGCCGAGCCATTCTACCGCGGCCGCTGCCACCAGGCGCTGCGCAAGGCCGCGCTCGGCACGGCTCCGGAAGAGTCCGCGGTCGCGGAAGTGAACCTCGGCGAGCTCCCGCTGACGGCGCTCGTCGAGGAGGCCCGCACGATGTCGCTGTTCGGCGGCGAGCGGCTGGTGATCGGCCGCAACGCCGAGGGCGCCGTTCCGAAGACGGCCTCCGCCGCAGGCAAGGCCGAGCGGCAGATCCTGGCCGACTACTTCTCCGACCCGGTTCCCGACACGGTCGTGATCGTGGAGGCCGTCGCGTTCGACTCCCGGGACCGCCGCGAGAAGGCGAGGCTTGCGCGCGTCGGCGAGCACTTCTCGGCGGTTCCCGTCCGCGTCGAGTTGGAGGCCCTCTCCCTGGAGGATGCGCGGTACGTCGCCAAGGTCCTGGCCCGGAGGGTGGGGCTCCGGATCGCCCAGCCGGTCCTGAACGACTTCGTAAACATGCTGGGAGCGGACGCCTTTCGCATCGAGCACGAGCTGGAGAAGCTGGCGCTCTATGTCGGAGGCGATCGGGAGGTCACCGCGGAGGACCTCGACCTGCTGGTTCCCGAGGCGCGCCAGACCGGCGTGTTCGAGTTCTCTCAGGCCGTGGCGGACCGGGACCGCGCCCGCGCTCTGCGGCTTCTGGACAGGATGTCCAGGACCGGCATCTACTGGCCGATGCAGCTGAACCTGATCGCCGGGCTGTTCCGGCAGGCGCTGGCCGCGAAGGAACTCGGCCTGAAGGGCGCGCCGCAGATCGGCGCGAAGTTCGGCAGGCTGGGACTGCGGACCTGGCCCAGCCGGTCGCGGCAGATCGAGGGGATGGTCGCGCGCTTCCGCGAGGACGAGCTTCGCAGGGCTCTGGTTCTGCTCTTCGAGACCGACCGCGGACTGAAGGGCCCTCAGCCGGAAGAGCGCCTGCTGATGGAGACGGCCGTGATGAGGCTGACGGACTGAGGCGCCGCCGGGCCTATGCCCCCGCCCCGGCGCTGTTGGCGGCCTTGGCCAGCGACGACTTCATCCGGTTGGCCTTGTTGCGGTGCAGGACGCCCTTCTGCACCGCCTTGTCGACCAGGCTGACCGTCGGGCCGAGAAGGCCGGCGGCCCCGTCGGCGTCGGCGGACAGGGCGGCGCGGAACGCCTTGATCCTGCTTCGCAGCCGGCTCCTGGTTGCCCTGTTCCGGTCGTAACGCCGGGCGGTCTGGCGAATGCGCTTCAGCGCGGACTTGTGGTTTGCCATGTGATGCTATCTCAAGCGTACAGGCAGCCGAGACAGGGTGTCAACGCAACCGCGGACGACGGTCGCGGCGGATGCCGGCGATCCCAGTGCGGCGCCAAAGTAGGCTGGTACGGAACCATCATGAGTCGCCTCTCGCCCCGTCGCGTGCGCCAGCTTGCGGACTTCCTGGCAGCGAATCTCTGCATTGTGTCCGTGCTTGCGCTCTCCTTTGTCGGAATGCTTCTGCTCTCGTCGTTAACTCGGGACCCGATCGCGCTGAACACGATCCCCCTGCTGGGCGCCTCCGTCGCCGTGACGCTGGCCGCCGTCGCCCTGAGTCCGGAGGCGACCTGGTCTCGCATCGGCCTTGGCCGCACGTCAGCGCCCGGACTGCTCTGGGGCGCCGCGGTCGGCGGCGCCGCGGTCGGCGGGCTGGTTCTCGCGGCCGTTGCGCTGGAGTGGGCCGCCTGGACACCGCCGAAGCCGTCCGCAATCCGGTTCGACTGGAGGGAGACGAGGCTCATGGGCCTCGCGCTGCTCGCGGTCGGAGCCGCGGGCGAGGAGCTGGCCTTCCGCGGCCTGGCGCTGCAGTTCCTGGCCCGGGCGGCCGGGCCGTCGGCGGCCGTAGCGGTGACGTCCGCCGGGTTCGCCTGGCTGCACGGCCAGAACCCCGGCCTGACCGACCTCGCACAGGTCAACACTGCGCTCTTCGGCGCCGCATTCGGGATCGCGGCCCTGCGCTGGCGCTCGCTCTGGCCGGTGATCGGGCTTCACTTCGGCTGGAATGCCGCGCAGGTCGGGCTTGGCGTCAACACCTCTGGCATTACAATAAGGCTCACCGAGTTGAATCTGGAACTGGGCGGTGCCCAATGGCTCACTGGGGGTGACTATGGCTTGGAAGGCGGAGTGCTCGCCACGGGAATGGCGGTGGCGCTTGGCGCGGGGTTCGCGCTGCTGCCGCGCCGCAAGGGCGGCCCGCAGCTTCTGTGGCAAGCGGACCGCGCCGGCGCGGGGCCCGCTGCTCTTGCTGGCGCTGGCGCTCGGGACGTCGGCCCCCGCCTTGCTGGAGGGGAAGACGGCGAAGCTGACGGCGACCCAGCGCGCTGAGCTGGTCCGGGAGCTCAACGCCGAGTACGGCACGGCCAAGGTCCAGATCCCGCGCTCCAAGAAGCCGCTGCACCTGCGGCCGTCCGGGCAGTACGACAGGGAGCAGTGGTCCGAGGCCATGACGAAGTTCGGGCCCGCGGCGAGAGTCGGCGATCTGGTCCAGATCACGGCGATCAGCTTCGACGGGAGGAAGCTCGTCTTCGAAATCAACCACGGCATCAGCGGCGGTCGCCGCTGGTGGCACCGCATCCAGGTCTCCGGCACCTCCAGCCGCGGCACGACGCTGGGGGCGCATCAGAACACCCACGCCCCCGGCGGCACCAAGATAGCGCTGGTCTTCCCCGATGCGCTGCCCTTCAAGACGGCGGCCGAGTTCAAGGAGATGCTCAAGCCCGTCCTGGACTTCGAGCGCCGAAGCGCCACCGAGCTGTTTCTCGACACCATCGAGCCCCGGTTCCGGGAGGCGATCGAGGCGGAGAAAGTCATCGAGGGCATGGACAAGGAGATGGTGCTCCTGGCCAAGGGCATGCCCTCGAAGAAGCTCCGCGACTTCGAGGACGGCATCGAGACCGAGGACTGGATCTACGGCCAGCCGCCAGGGGAGATCATCTTCATCACCTTTCTCGACGGGGACGTGATCCAGGTCAAGGAGAGCGTTGCCGAGATGGGCGGCTGGGTCAAGGAGACGGCCCAGATCGAGCGCTAGGCCCCTCAGGCTGAAGAGGACGGGCCGCTTGAGGGCCCGCCCGGCGGCCGGTTCAGGCCTCAGGCAGAGTGCGTGGATCTCCAGCGCCGCCCGATCGCGTCCGCCGTCCGGATTGCGTCGCGGACCATGTCGGGATTCACGGGGAACGGCTCGTTGTGAATGGTCTCGCCCCTCGCCACCGCCCGCTTCGCGACCTTGGCCAGCACTTCGTCGTCGCACGCCCCGAGGCCGACGTCCGCCAGCGTGACCGGCAGGCCCACGCTCTCCGAGAAGGCTAGGACCTCTTGGATCAGCGAGGTGGGCCTGCCCTCCAGCACAAGCTGAACGAGTGTGCCGAAAGCCACCTTCTCGCCGTGGAGGTAGGAGTGCGTCCCGGAGGCGACAGTGAGGCCGTTGTGCACCGAATGCGCCGCCGCGAGTCCGGAGGACTCGAAGCCGAGGCCGGAAAGCAGCGTGTTGGCCTCGACAAGGCGCTCCAGCGCCGGCGTGACGGATCGATTCCTGACGGCGTCGAGCGCTTCGCGCCCATCATCCAGCAGGGTGCGGTAGCAGAGTTCGGCAAGAGCCAGAGCGGTGCGGGTGGATGCACCGCCGCGCATGTTCTTCCTGTGGGCCTCAACCGCTGTGCGGGCCTCGAACAGCGTCGCGAGGGCGTCGCCCATTCCCGCGACAAGCAGGCGGGGCGGCGCACAGGCGATCACGCGCGTGTCGACCAGGACGAGCTCGGGATTGCGGGGATACACGCGGTAGTCGACGACCACCCCCTCGTCGTTGTACATCACCGAGAGCGCAGAGCAGGGCGCGTCGCTCGAGGCGACCGTCGGGCAGTTGACAACGGGCAGGCTCAGGTCCGCGGCGACCGCCCTTGCCGTGTCGAGCACCTTGCCTCCTCCGGCCCCGACGATGACGTCGGCGTTCGCCTGCCTAGCGACCGTCTTGACTCTCTCGATCTCGGCATAGCTGCATTCGCCTCCGAACGGTTCCACCGAGTAGACCATTCCGGCCTCTCCGAAAGCCTTTCGCCAGGCATCTTCCAGTCTCGATGCGGCGCTCCGTCCAGCCACCACCAGCACCGGCCCGTGGAGGCCGATCCGGTCCATTTCGACACCCAGGGATTCGGTGGCGCCCGGCCCCTGCGTATAGCGCGATGGCGAAGAGAACACGGACAGCATAGGGACAAGTGTACGTGCGGCGGCTGGGGAGAGGCGTCGTCACACCCTTGGATCCCATCCAGCGGAGCCCGTGGGTCGGCGTTCCGCGGATGTCCTTCCGGAAACGAGCCTGCTACACTGGCGGCGGCGGGAGTAGTTCAGAGGTAGAACGTCAGCTTCCCAAGCTGAATGTCGCGGGTTCGATCCCCGTCTCCCGCTCCACGGTTTCCATGCCTTGGAGCCGTCTGGCGGACCCGCCTCCGAGCAGGCTGGCTCCTCGCTGCCGCCCCGAGACCTGTTCTCCACTCGGTCGGAATCCGAAGTTCGACGTTCCGACTCAGGCGTCGCGCGGAGCGCTAGATCAACGTCGACGGCGTGCCCTGGCTTGCTGGCGAACAGCCGCGGGCCAATTTCCGAACCCTCATCGGCGACTCCCGGGACAGTCGCGGCACGGGAAAGACTGCGTGGGTCGGTCCGGCCGGCTACGCGACCCAGGTCCGCGCGGCCGTGTCAGGGATCAACCCTGCCGAACGGCCTCGGCCGCGCGATACGCCGGTACGCCGTCGCTACTCCGATGCCCCTCCTTCGGATGCCGCGTGGTCCTCGTCGCCGTTCTCGTCCTCGTCGTCATCCTCGTCGTCGCCCTCGTGCTCCTCGCCCTCGCCGCCGTCGTGGCTGTCATCGCCCTCGGCAGCGGCTTCGCCGCCCTCGGGCTCGGACTCCATGCTGGTCTCTTCCATCGGCGCTTCGGCGGCACACGCCGCCAACCCAAGGCAGAGCACCGCAATTGCGATGGCTAGCAACCAATTCCTAAGGTTCCACATCTGTCGTTCCTCCCTGTACTTGGAGACATCTCCATGCCTCCGCTCGATTGAGTCGTTCCGCACCAGGCTCCAAGCACGGCGGAAGGATTGCGCTGCAAGCTGTACCGAACGCGAACGATCCGCAGGCACCGAATGTGCCCGGCGCTTCGCTTCGATCCTTGCCGGACCGCTTCCGCGGTCATGTCGGCTCGTCCAGCCATCCGTACGTGCGTTCGCCTTCGTTATTGTAGGTGCGCTTCGGATGTGCCGGACGCGCTGCGCTGGAGATCACGCCTCGATTCGAGCGCCGAGTGCCAACATCGGGAATGGAACGACGAGTTGTGAAGGTCGAACCTTCCGCTCGGCCGGACCGTCGCCGGCTCTCGTCTTCCCCTGTTGCGTCAGGAAACCGGCCCCGCGCGACCCATCGTTCACTCGCCTGAGAGATTCCGCAGAGCGCGAGAGCAGATCGTGGCAAGAGTTGGCGGCACCTTCTGAAAGAGGGCCGATCTCCCGGCTACCTTGCGGCGTCCCCATGCGTAACCTCGCCCCGCCAGGCCGCAACGCACTGGCCGCCACCTCACCCGACCGTCCGTCCACCCGGGTCCGAATTCCGGTGCGTCGATCGAGGGAGGCGCAGCGCCTTCCAGACATTCGACACGCTCGTTCGGAAATCGTCGGCCACGGCCTCGGCGCGGAGTTCCGTTGCTCCGTAGCGGCACGGCTTTCCGAATCTCCGGCCGCATGCGCTACACTTCCGGCCGATGATTCGCTCGCAACGCTCGTTTCTCGCCGTGGTCGCGGCGGTGCTCGCAGCGCAGTCCTGCGGCGAGCGGAGCGAACCGGCTCCGACCGGCCATGCCGCGGACCGGAGGGCGGACGCGTTTGCGCTGATCGGCGACCGCTATCACAACTCCGACTACATTCGGACGGGCCTGAACAGGACCCTCGGCGAGCCCCTTGGGATCACGATTGACTTCTGTGACGAGACAAGACGGCTCAGCGCAGCGACACTGCGGGGCTATGGCATGCTCATCATCCTGCGTGACGGCATGATCTGGCCGGACGGCTATCCGAACGAGGGAACGAACGCCGCCTGGGTCGCCACCGGCAGGCCGGAACTGGTCTCGGAACCGCCCGTGCCCGAAACCAGGGCGGAGCCGGCCTTCTGGATGACGCCGGAGCAGGGCAGGGCGGTCCGTGCGTTCGTCGAAGAGGGCGGCGGGGCGTTGTTCCTGCACAACGTGACCCATGTCGGGCTGACCAATCCGGACTTCCGGGACGTGCTTGGCGCTGCCTATGCCGGACATCCCCCGATCCGGACCTTTCGCGTCCGGGTCACCAGCCCGGATCATCCCATCGTGCGAGGAGTGAACGACTTCGTCGTGACCGACGAGCAGCACTACATGGAATACGACAAAGATCCCGGGCACGTCTTCCTGGAGACGGTCAACGAAGAGGGCCTCGACTACAGGGGGATGGGACCGCGGGCTCCTGGCGGATGGGCATATGACTACGGGGAGGGCCGTGTCTGCTACATGTCGCCGGGACACCTTCTGAACGTCCTGTGGAATCCTGAGTACGTGAAATTGCAGCAGAATGCCGTGAACTGGCTGTTGCGCAGGTCCGCCCAATGAGCCCGTGAGCACGCGTGGCCCCGGCTGCATCGCCGGCGGCCGCGACCGTTCTCCCGGCCGCGCGGGATTCCACCGTCGAACGGAGCTAGGTAACCGCACTTGGCGAGCTCACAATCCCTCCCGCCCAGTTTCCCGTGCACGGGTTCGCCCAGGAGAGCGGCATCAAGCCGGTCCTCTTCGAGGGCCTGCCCTGGAGGGGGAAGCCGACGCGAGTCTTCGCCTGGCCGGTCCGGCGCGCGACCGCATCTACGCCGATTCCGAGGAGCCGGTGCGGGACCAGTGGATGCATCACGCCGTAGCGGACACCGTTCTCGCTAATTCGCTGCTGCGTTCACGCCCCGAGGTTGCCCCGCAGAAGGTCGGCCTGACGGGCATCTCGTGGGGCGGCGTCATTGCCAGCACTGAAATCGGCATCGGTCCGCGCCTTGCGTTCGCTAGTCCCACCTATGGATGCGGGCATCTGTTCGACGCCGCGAACCAGTGGGGCGAGGCATTGGACGGCAATCGGCTCTACCGTGAAGTTTGGGACCCGATGGTGCAAGTGCAACGCGCGAAAATGCCCGTTCTGTGGCTCTCGTGGCCGGGTGAGATGGCCATTCTGCTCGATTGCCAGGCCGCCTGCTACCAAGCCTCACCCGGAACGCGCATGGTTTCGCCCATCCCGGGCATGGAGCACAGCCGCCGGGCCAGGTGGAACCCACCCGACAGCCATGCGTTCGCCGATAGTTTTGTGCGCTCCGGCAAGCCTTGGTTGGCGCAGACAAGTGCCGGCCTCTTTCAGGGCCGGATTCGGGTCCGGCTCGGGGCCGCCAAGGCGCTTGACAGCGCAGCGCTCAACTGGACAGGCGACACCGGCTTGACGGGTTCCCGCAACTGGAGGGAAGCGCCCGCCACCCTCGAGAAGGAAGCCGGCCGCCGGCTCTTGACAGCCGGATCGCCGGAGAACGCAACGGCTTGTTTCGTGAACGTCCGGAGCAGGGATCTGACCGCCGGCTCCGACTCTCCGGTGATCCCCCGACTCATCGAAGACGGCGGAGCCGAGTGAAACAGGAACCGGCTCATTCGTAGCCGCCAGGCCGTTGGGAACCGCGCGTGCCAAGCTCAGGGCGGTCGCACTGCCCGCCGGACGGGCCAAGGCGAAGTGCGGCCTGTTGCATGCGTAGCGACTGCGGGTACGAATGGCGGGCTGGCTCTTGCGCGCGTCCCGGCGGCCTGGACGATCCCGGCGGCCCTCGGGCTCTTGACCGGCTCCCGCGCGCCGCGTGGAATTCCGTTCAGGCGCGGACCCGGTATTCGTCAATCGCCTCCTGATTCACATCGAGGCCCAGCCCCGGCAAGTCGGGGAGCTTCACGAAGCCGGAATCGATCTCGAAGACATGCGGGGTTCGCAGGATCCTGAGGGCCGGCGACCACTGCTCCTCCGGCAGGTTCGGCTGTCCAATCATCTCCTGATATTCGCAATTCGGCATCGCGCATCCGGCTTGGATGTAGCCGGCCAGCGAGAGACCGCTGGTGCCGTGCTGGATGCAGGGCACGTGGAATGCCTCGGCTGTACAGAGCCACATTATTTCGGCAGTAGAGCCCTGTTTTTTCTCGAATTGCT
>JAPPMB010000112.1 GCA_028819255.1 Bryobacterales bacterium
TCGTCCACGGCGCACGCCCCCCGCATCCTGCAACTGGGGCTCAAGCTGCATTTCTGACCCGGGCGGCCGCTGCCTCGAACGGCCAGTTCGCAGTCTGAGCGGGGCCGGCGCATTTTGGAAAATGGCAGTCAAGCACCACTCGGTCGCCCGGATGCGTCGGCGTCCCCGGATCCCGGAAAGGGTTGGCCGTCGCCGACGCCATTGCTTGGTCGCCCCCCGCGCGACCGGCTTGGACGCACGGGACGACGCAACGGGCCATCCGGTTGAGGCGCCCGGTGTTCTCGGGAGCGGACAGCGGAGACAGCGGACGGCGACGGCTCGCCTGAGCGCGAATCTGGGGCTCCTACTGTTGCTTCCGGCCCTGCTGGCTCCGGCTTCGGGGCAGGGTCTCGAAGCGTTCTTCGAGGCGTCCGGTCAGGTCGTGCGAGGCACGGCCCCGGAAACCCGCCTCTACTGGCGGTCGCACATCGACACGAGCCGCGCGAGAATCCTCCAGGCTGCCAACCTTGCAGGTGGCAGAAGGGTCGCCACGGTTCTGGGCTCCGGCCTCGGCATGGAGATCCCGCTGGCTGAACTTGCCGGCCGATTCGACCGGCTTGTCCTGGTGGACTTGGACGGACGCAGCATGCTGCGCAGCCTCGACCAGGTTCCGAGGCACCTGCGCTCGAGAGTCGAGTTGAAGGTCATGGACGTGACCTCGTTCGCCGGCGCACTCATCGAGAGCATCGACCACGCTGTCGACGGCAGTTCTTCGGCCAGCGAGGCGTTCCAGCGTCTCGGGCTGATTCTTGACGAGCTGCGTGCCGGCGACCCTGCGCAGCTGCCGCCGTCGGATCTCGTGGTGTCGTCGCTCCTGCTCTCGGAGATTCCGAGGTATCCGTTCAGCTATGCGGCGCAGGCTGTCGAAACCCGCTTCGGCGCGGCCATCCGGACCTGGGACAGGTCCGACGAGTTCTTTCGCGGGCTTGTGGCTCTGGCGGTCGAAGACCACGTGCGGCTCCTGGCCTCGCTTGTCGAGCCGGAAGGTGTGATCTACTTCAGCGACACAGTGGCCCGGGGCCTTGTCCGACGGCCTCAAGGGGAAGCCGTCCAGCGCTCGGTCGAGGCCCGGGCCGTTCCGGACTTCGTTCGGCTCGGACTCGCCGGCTCGCCGGCGGAAGTGGCGTCGGCAGTCGACCGACTCTGCCGAGCCGAGCATTCCCCCGCCGCCGAATCGGCAGCCTTCGAACGGATTCTCTCCCTGTACCGGGACGTCGGGCCCGAGTTCTTCGAGCCCCTGCTGCCCGTCGGCAGACTGCGGGACCGGTCCGCCCAGCTGGGCCTCGAGCTGAGGGGCAGCCCGGAGTCCTGGTGGTGGCTCGCGTATCCATGCAGGATTCGCGCCGAATCCGGAGCGTTTCTCGTCACCAACTGGATCCTGGGGCTTCGGAACTAGCGCGCCGTGACAAGGAATCCGGTCGGTCTGGGGCGTCGCAAGGCCCAGTTGCTCATGGCTTCGATTTTGGTCTGGAGTGGAGTCTGCGCCGCCGAGGAGCGGCGGTTCGAGTTTGTCGCGATCCAGCCCGGAGAATTCCTCATGGGCTGCTCTTCCAATCAGGGCGGATGCGGCGACGACGAGAGGCCTGCTCACCGAGTGCAGCTCACGGGCGAGTTCGAAATGGGCAAGTACGAGGTCACGCAGGCGCAGTGGACATCGGTGATGGGAAGCAATCCGAGCCATTTCCGGGGCCCGGCGCTGCCGGTGGAGAACGTCAGCTGGAACGAGGCTCGCGCGTTCACGGCGCAGCTGAACCGGCGCGGCGGCCCCTACCTGTACCGGCTGCCCACCGAAGCCGAATGGGAGTACGCCGCTCGGGCCGGCGCCTCCGGTCTGGACCCCGGCGATCTTGACGCCATCTCGTGGCACGGTGCGAACTCGGCGGAGAGCACCCACGAAGTCGGGACAAAGCGACCGAACGCCTGGGGACTGCATGACATGCTCGGCAACGTCTGGGAGTGGTGCAGCGACAGATACGGGGCTGACTACTACCGACAGAGCCCGGCCTCGGATCCGCGAGGGCCCCTCGAAGGTGAATTCCGGGTTATGCGAGGGGGCTCATGGTACAGGTACATGTGGTTCCACAGGCTTTCCGCGCGGTTCCGGGAACGACCGGATGCCGCCTACCGCCATGTGGGCTTTCGGTGCGTCCGTACCCGGCGGTGACATCTCGCACGCCGATGTCGGAACACATTCCCAACAGGAACCGGCCCGCCACGGCTCTCGCACAAGTGGCGAACTGCGCGGCGCACCGGGCAGGGATCCGCCTTCCGGGCCCGGGCTCGTCGTGCGCCTTCCGGAGCCGGTCTCCGGGCATTCCCGGCCCTCTTGCGCTTTCCGCCCTAGGGTACAATGAGCCCCGAAAGCGACCGCCGAAAAGCGCTGGTTCGCCGTTCCAGGGCTTCTGAAGGGCTGAAATGGGCCGCGAAGACGCCGAGAGAATAGTAACCGAACTATTCACATCGAGCTACTCAGCCGCGGTTCGATATGCGGCGTTCAGATGCGGGTCGCTTGACCTGGCAGAAGACCTGGCGCAAGAGGCATTTGCGGCGTTGTATGCCCGTCTCCGCGAAGGGCACAGCGTTCGGGAACCGCGCGCCTGGGTAATGAGGACGGTCTACAACAAGATCTGCAGGACTTGGCGAAGGACGCAGAGGCAACCGGAGCAAGCCATTCCGCGGCTCGCCCTTGAGGCGCTGCCGTTGCCCACCGACGGCCTCGCGGACCGCGACCGGCCGAAGTTGGAGGCGTTCCTTACCAGGCTGTCCCCCCGTGAGAGGGAAGTCGTCCTGCTGAGGGCGCAGGGCCTGAGGTATCGGGAAATCGCCTCCCAGCTGGGGATCAGCAGCAACTCGGTCGGCACTCTGCTACTGCGGGCGATGCGCAAGATGCGCGCGGCCAGGGCGGAGAGCATCCTGAGGTCTGCGGGGGAGCCTGCACTGCTACCGTGAACCCGAAATTCGGACAGAGCTGCCCCGACGAACAATCGCTGCTCGACTACCTGGCCGGGGAGCTGGACTCGGAGGTCGCGCGGGCGGTGGAGCGGCACCTGCAGGTATGCACTGATTGCGCCCTCAGAGCAGACCAGCTCTCCGAGGATTTCGCCGATGTCGAGCGGGCGGTCGAGGCCGGGCTTCCCCTCCGCCCCCTGCGGCTTGCCGCCGCCCGCGCCCGTCTGCAGGAGCGCTTGGAGGCGTACGAGGCCGGACGCATTCCAGAAGCAGGCCCCGTTCCGGTCGGCGCAACCTGGGCCAGGGTCGCTCTCGCGGCCGCGGTTGCGATCCTGCTGGCGGGCGCTGCCGCCGCCCTCTTCGTCCTGCGAAACGAACAGGCTCTTACCGTCGAGGACGCCTTGGCTCGCGCTCACCGGTCCGTGCCGATGTACGACGTCCGGCCGTCGATGGCGCGCTACCAAGTGGATTTCGTCCAGCTCGAGCCCGTGCCTGTCGCCCGCAGTCTGGAACTTGTCATCTGGAGGGACCCCGGCAGCGCCGGGTACGCGTCGCGACTGCAGGGCGCTGACGGATCGCTTCGCCATGCCGTTTGGCAACGCGCTGCGGACGAATCGGCCTTCGCCTACGACGAGGTCGCCGGTGACACGCTTGTTCGAATTGACCGGTCCGGCCAGGCCGCCCAGCAGCCCACACTGCTCGCGTCCATGGGAGACGGCATCGACTGCGACACGCTTGCACGCGGATTCGCTCGATGGCTGGAACGCAGGCGCTGGCATCCGTTGCGGGTATCGCGCGACTTCGCCCTGCTTGCCTCGGACGATGCGACCGTGCGGATTGAGAGATCAGGAGACATGCTGCTTGTCGTGGCGGACAAGCGCGAGGGCGATCTGCGCGCGGAGGTGACCCTGGCGCTGAGCGCGGGTTCGTTCGAGCCGCATTGGCTGCAGATCCACTTCCGGAGCCCGGAGGGCGAGTCGACCTTCCGGCTGGTGCAGAACGAAGTGCGATTCGTTGCGGCATCCCATCTCGACACGGCGGTCTTCGAGGCTCGCCTGCCTTTCTCGCCGGTACGCTCGGCGGCCCCGGTTCGACGGCAACCGGCGCCGGTTCGCGCGGGCCCGGACCCCCGGGCGGTTGAAGCACGGACACGGCATGCTCTGCACCGGGCCGGCGCCTGCCTGGGAGAGCCGGTCGAGGTCGAGCGCGGCGACGACGGAGCGCTCTCGGTGCGGGGAATCGTTGGGTCCGCGGAGATGAAGGAAGCGATCCTGACGGCGTTGGATCGTGCGGGCGTGGCCGATTCCGTGTCAGTGGACATCCGGACCCGAGCGGAGGCAATCGGCGAGGCGGGCGTCCGCCCCGACTTCGACGAGATTGCCGTTGTGCAGCCCGGCGTCGGAACGCACGGTACAAGCTCCGGGGACGGCGCCGTCCGCCATGTTGCCGTGACCGCCGAGTTGACGGCCTATCTCCGGGCTCGCGACCCGTCTCAGTCCGAGGATTCTCTCGGCAAGGACCTCGGAATGTTCACCGAAGAGGCGGTCGAGCGAGCCGACGATCTCCTGCGGCGTGCCTGGGCGCTCAGAAGGCTTGCGCAATGGTACGGACATTCCACCGGCGAGAGCGCCCCCACGGGGGCGGAGGCTCTGGTGCGGACGATGTGCCTGGACCATCTCCACGGCATCGCCGCTTCAGCGCGCAGGAGCAAGGACTGGACGTTGCCCGCACTTAGTGCGATCGCGAACTCGAGGGGGCTGGATGCGGGGGCGCCGGGAGAGGTGTCGAACCGTCCGGCGCCTGCGGGTTCCTGGTCGGAATCGTTCGTCTCCCTGTACGAGGCCGCCAGCAGCATTCACAGGGACACGATCGGACTGCTAACCGTCCGCATGCAGGCTCCCGGGGCCGCGGGCAGGGCGCGGGGGCAGGTCGATTCCCCGGAACCCGGGGACGTCGACACTACTCTTCAAAGGCTGCTGGAATCAGTCAGGACATTCGACGCTCGGGTGACGAGCGCTGCGGATGCGTTTGTTGCGGATGCGGACCCGGTGTCTGCAGCGCCACTCGGACAGGGGGCGGCGCAGTAGGAACGATCGGCATGTGAACATGAAGCAGGTCTTCACGCGCGCTCTCTCCTGGACGCTTTGGCTGGCAGCCGGAGCGGACTTGCTGGGCGCGTCGGAGATCTTCGGCATCGTCTGGGATCCGACCGGGTCCGCGTTGCCCCACGCAGGGGTCACAGCCTCGAACACTGAGACCGGAATCCAGCATCGGACCGAGTCCGACGGGAGTGGCCGCTACAGCATCCCGTTCCTCAGCCAAGGCACCTACCGCCTGTCTGTTCGAAGTACGGGCTTCATGGTCACCACGGTTCCGGAGGTCGCACTTGATCAGGGGCAGCAGTTACGCGTCGACGTCACGCTGCTGCTGGCGGCGGTGTCGGAGTCCATCCGTGTCACCGGCGCAACACTTCTGGACACGGCTTCATCGGAGGTGGGCGAGACGATCCCCGGAAGCGTGATCCGAGGGCTGCCGCTGAACGGCAGGAATTTCACGGAACTGCTCACCACCGCCCCGGGGGTGACGCCGGTCAGCAGCGCCCAGGGCTCATTGCCGGGAACGACCGACGCGGAGCCCACCGGGATACCCGGCTCGCGCGTGCTCAAGCCGTCGTTGCATGGTCAGCAGAACCGATCGGTGATCTACTATCTCGACGGAATCGTCAACACCGATTTCCGCGTGACGACCTACGGCTTCCTCCCGAGCATCGACCTGCTGGATTCCCTGCGGGTGCATGCGCATTCGGAAAAGGTGGAATGGGGGGGCGTCACCGGAGGCGTGATCAGCCTCGCGTCGAAGTCGGGAACCAACGATTTCCGCGGGACAGCATTCTCGTTCGTGCGGAACAGCGCCTTGGACGCGCGGGACCCGTTCAAGGACGCCACCAGCGACGAGCCCGCTCCGTTTCGGCAGAACCAGTACGGTGCGACGTACAGCGGGCGGATCGTTCGCAACCGGAGCTTCTTCTCCGCGGGCTACGAAGCCTGGCGCTATCGAAAGCCGACACAGTCGCTGGGACGCGTCCCGACCGCCGCCGAGCTTGCCGGTGACTTCTCGAACTCGGTCATCGGCCAGGACATCTTCGATCCGTTCTCCACCAGGCTCGACGGCGGAGCCAACTACGTCCGAGCCAGATTCCCGCGAAACCGCATTCCAAGGGCGCTCCTCTCGTCCCAAATGCGCAGCTATTTCGAAATGTACGAGGAGCGTCCCAATCTTGTTGACCCCGTGTCCAATTTCATCAACAGCGCCTCGTCAGTCGACGACGCGGACTCGTTCCAGGTCAAGATCGACCACCGATTCTCCGACAAGGACAGCGTCTTTGGCCGCTGGAGCCGGATGGCCCGCCATTCGGTGGAGCGCAGAGGGCGCAAGTCCAGCGACGGGACCGAGATGGTCGCCAGGAACTTCGGCGGCGGCTGGCTCCACGTCTTCGCCCCCACGGTCGTGCTGAACCTTCGCGGCGGAGTGGCGCGGAGAGACTTCCTCTTCGATTTGCAGACGCACGTGGAGGGCGTGGGCGGCCTCGCAGATCTGGGCTTCCGCGACACAGAGAGGTTCGGGGGCTTGCAGGTCGCCCTGACCAGGCCTTGGGGCACATCAGGCATTCGAGGCGCCTCGCCAAGAAGGAACCCGACCTTCAACGTCGCGGGCGACCTGACCGTCGCGCGAGGAGGGCACACGCTCAAGGTCGGCGGCCAGTGGATGGCGGTCGAACGGTTCCAGGGCAACACGGTCCAGGTCTTCCGCTTCGGCGACCAGGTGACCGGCGACCCCCGGAATCCGGGCGCCACCG
>JAPPMB010000031.1 GCA_028819255.1 Bryobacterales bacterium
CACACCGTTCGCGTAAGTCCTTTGTTTTCAACGACTTTTAACGCAACACTAGTGCTCTTTGGCATACCTGACGATTCTAGCGAGACGGCTTCCGACGGGTGATGCGCACGCTACAGGCCGCGCAGAAACATGTTCCAGGTCCGCTCCCTGCCGATCGTCGTGCCTGGTCCGTGACCGCAGACGACCTGGACATCGTCCGCCAACGGCAGGAGCTTGGTCTTGATCGATCCCAGAAGCTGGCGATGGTTTCCGCCGTGGAGATCCGTCCTTCCGATCGAGTCGCGGAAGAGCGTGTCGCCGGCGACGAGCTTGTTCTCCGAGGGGATCAGCAGGCTGACGCTTCCCTGGGTGTGGCCCGGCGTGTGCAGGACGTGGAACGTGGCGCCGTTGAGGTCGATGGACTCCCCGTCATTGAGACGCGAATCGACCTCGATCCCCCCTGGAGTGGGCATGCCCAGCCATGCGGCCTGGGTGTCCAGCATGTCGATCCATGACAGGTCGTTGTCGTTCATGTACACCGGCGCCCCGGTCCGCGCCCGGAGTTTGCCGGCCCCGCCGATATGGTCGATGTGAGCGTGGGTGATGACGATCCACTTGACCGTCAGGCCGTGCCTGTCCAGGATCGACACGATGCGCTCGATCTCGTCACCGGGGTCGATGACCACCGCCTCCCTAGTGGTCTCGTCGCCGAAGATCGAACAGTTGCACTGCAACGGGCCGACTGGCAGAATCTCGTGGATCATCGCTGGTATGCTAGCAATTCCCCTGTGAGCGGCGGCGATGCACTGCGGCTGGGCGCCGCTTGGAGGGACTTGTCCTCACGAGGGCGGCTGGCTGCGACTGGCGAGGACCGTGCGCGTCTGCTTCACGCGATCACCAGCAACGACATCGAGGGGCTGGCGCCGGGCCGCGGCACGTACGCCTTTTTCCTGAACGCCCAGGGACGGATCGAGTCCGACAGCCGCATCTTCGTCGACCGCGACCATCTCTTGATCGACTGCGAGCCGGAAGCAAGCAGTTCGCTCAGGGCGCACGTCGAGCGCTACATCATCATGGACGATGTCGAATTGGCGGACGTGTCCGCCTCGACCGGGTTGCTGGCCGTTGCGGGACCACAGTCCCGAGAAGCAGTCTCGGCCCTGTGCAACCCGCCGCCGACCGACGCCCTGGCGTTTCGGGAATCGGACGGAGCACGCATCGTTCGCGTTCCGGTCGGCGTTGTCGACGGGTACTGGATCCTGGCTCCGAGCGCCGGCATGGAGGCGATCATCGCAGAGCTCGAGGGAAGAGGAACCGTCCCCGCCTCCGACAAGGACTTTGAGGAGCTTCGTGTCTTCATGGGCATTCCTCGGTTCGGACGGGACTTCTGGACGTCGAACATTCCTCAAGAAACCCAGCAGCTCAACGCCGTGTCATTCACCAAGGGCTGCTATACGGGCCAGGAGATTGTGGAGCGCGTGCGGTCGCGAGGCCGGGTCCGCCGTCTGCTCGTCGGAGTGGAACTCGAATCCCCACTTGTGCCCGAGGACCTGGCCGTCTATCACAACGGCAAACGCGTTGGGGCTCTGACCTCGCCCGTTTCGGGAAGGCTTCCTCACGGCCGTGCGCGGGGCTTTGCAATCGTCCGCCGAGAGGCAGCCGCGGCAGGAACGCCAGTGCGGGTCGGCGGCACGGGCGGACGGATCCTGGACGTTTCCAGGAATTAGCGACTGTGCGGAACCGCCAGGCCCTATGCTAGTTGGAACGCGCCGTCAATGATGGAATCCTGCGGACGGACGCATGTCGGGTACGTCCGGTCAAACAACGAAGACTGCTTCGAGTCCATTCCCGAGCTCGGTGTCTTCATCGTTGCGGACGGACTCGGGGGAGCAGCCGCCGGCGAGCGGGCGAGCGAAGTGGCGGTGCGCACGCTCGCGGCCGAAGCCCGTCGCGCCGACAAGGCGGTCACGGCGGAAACCCTGTGCGATGCGATCGAGATTGCGAACCGCCTCATCCGAATGGAGGCTCGAAACGACCCGGCCCTCTGGGGCATGGGCACCACGGTTACCGCAGCGATCGTGAGAGGCGACAGCGTCGAGATCGTAAACGCGGGAGACAGTCGCGCATACCACCTGTCAGGGGAGCGGTTGAAGTGCCTGACGGAGGACCATACTTGGGTGAGGAACTTTGCGGCCGCCACGGGCAAGGATCCAGAGCAGCTGAAGGACCACCGGTACCGTCACGTGCTGACGAAGGCCGTCGGCGCGGAGACGTCCGTCGGGGCCGACACGATCCACGCGGAATTCGGGCCGGGCGACATCCTGCTGCTCTGCAGCGACGGACTCCACGGCGTGCTCTCTGAGGAGCTGATCAGGCAGTGCGTGCAGGCTGGCTCGGCCGTGCAGGAAATGGCCGAGGCCCTGATTGGCGCCACTCTGGAGCGCGGCGCACCGGACAACGTCACTGTCATCGTAGTGCGGCATCCGGGCGACGGCCCTGAGTAGCCGCCGCCGGAGACCGTTCAGGTCAGTTCGACGCGGCGCTCGCAGAGCGCCTCGATGCGATCCAGATCCAGATCGAATCCAAGCCCGGGCCTGTCGGGCACGGCGATCGTCCCGCGCCTCGAGACCTCCACCGGCCGTTCGAGGATGTCCTGGCTCCAATAGCGCTTCGAGGCCGAAACATCGCCCGGAAGCGAGAAGTTCCGGAGTGTCGAGAGAGCGATGTTGTGCGCCCTGCCGATTCCCGCCTCCAACATGCCGCCGCACCACACCGGCACGCCCTCGGCGCGGCAGACGTCATGCACCCGGATCGCCTCGGCGAAGCCCCCGACGCGACCGAGCTTGATATTGATGATCCGGCAGGCGCCCAGCCGGATCGCCTGCTCTGCATGGTGGGCCGTCCGTATGCACTCGTCGAGGCAGATCGGCGTCCGCATCGCCGCCTGGACCGTTGCGTGGTCGATCAGCTCGTCGTGGCCGAGGGGCTGCTCGAGCATGGTCAGCCCGAACTCGTCGAGGGCCTTCAGGCGACCGAGGTCGCCGAGCGAGTACGCGGAGTTGGCATCCGCCATCAGCGCGACGGACGGAAACCGTGCTCGCACGGACCGCACCACATCGACGTCCTTCCCGGGCTTGATCTTGATCTTGATCCGCTGGTATCCGGCATCCAGCTCCGTCTCAACCAGTTCCAGGAGGTCCTCGACCGAATCCTGGATGCCGATCGAAACGCCGCAGGGGATCACCGTCCGCTCGCCGCCGATGTGCCACCAGAGCGGGTGCCCGGCCTTGCGGGCCTCGAGTTCCCAGCACGCCGCCTCGAGCCCGCCCAGAGCCATGCGATGTCCCCGCACGGCAGAGGTCAGCGCGCCCACCTCGGCCGCCGAGCGGACCTCCGCACCGAGCACACGGGGCGCGGCGAAATCGCGGAGAACCAGCCAGGCCGCGCCGACCCACTCCTCGTTGTAGAAGGGCCTTTCCCCGCAGGTGACCTCTCCCCATCCGGCCGCCCCGTCCGAGTCTTCCACCTCGACCAGAACAATGCGGCGCTCCTCGGTCCGTCCGAAGCTCGTTTCGAACGGACGCACCAGCGGCATCCGAATCTGCCGCAGCCGGATCCTCGTCAGGCGCACGCCGTGTCCCCCTTTAGCGACGCTGGCACCGCGGACAGAAATGCGTGCCGCGCTGGGCCACCACGATCCGTCGCACCGGCGTGTCGCAATCGCGGCACGGCCGTCCGGTCTTGCCGTACACCTGTGTCCGTAGCTGGAAGTAGCCTTGGGATCCCGTGCCGTCCACGTAGTTGCTGATGCTCGTTCCTCCCGCAGCGATGGCGTCGCGCAGCACTTCCTGGATCGCGCTGTGCAGCCGGGCCGCCTTGCGCGGACCCACGTCGGCGCCCCGACGCAGGGGATGCAGACGGGCGCGGAAGAGCGCCTCGTCGGCGTAGATGTTGCCCAGACCCCGGAGAAACTCCTGGTTCAGAAGCAGCGACTTGAGCCGAGCCTTGCGCTTTGCCAGACGCGCTGCGAATTCCGCCCGCGGGATCTCCAGCGGCTCCGGTCCCAGCTCCGCCAGGCGCGCCGGCAGCTTCTCGGACCACTGCCAGCGCCCGAACTTGCGAATGTCCTGGAAGACGATCCGACCGCCGTTCTCCAGGAACATCTCTGCGCGCGTGTACGGACCCGGCTCGCCGTTCATGAGCAGATTCCCGGTCATGCGCAGGTGAATCACCAGCAGGGAGCCTTTCTGGTCCTTCCTGAGCCGAAACAGGAGATACTTCCCGTGGCGGTCAAGCCCCTCGATGCGCTGCCCGGCCAGGCCGGCCTCCGTCTCCCCGGCATCTCCGGCACAGGTCCTCGGCCAGTGAAACACGACGGCCTCGATCACGCGGCCCTCGACCGAAGGTTCCAGCGTCCGGCGGATGGTTTCGACCTCCGGCAGCTCGGGCATCAGGATCGGGCTCTCGACTACACGGGAATCAGGCGGAGGCGCCCGCCAGCCTGGGAAGCACGGCGCCGCTCTCTCCCCGCACCACCGAGTCGGCGATTCCGTCAAGCGGCGTGCGTTCCCGGTTCACGATCAGCAGGCGGGCGCCGGCGCTCTTGGCCGCGCGCGGAATGGACGCAGCGGGCTCGACGACAAGGGACGATCCGACCACCAGCATCAGGTCGCAATTCCTCGCGGCCCTCCAGGCCCGCTCCATGACGTCGACCGGCATCGGCTGGCCGAACGAGATCGTCGCCGGCTTGAGGAAGCCTCCGCAGAGCCGGCAGCGTGGGGCCCTCTCGCCCGCCTCGACGCGGCGGCAGGCCTCGTCGGAGGAGATTCTGTCGCCGCACGACAGGCAGGCTGCCTCAGTGGTCGTGCCGTGTAGTTCCAGCACCCTGTCGGCCGGCAGCCCGGAACGCTGGTGCAGGCCGTCGATGTTCTGGGTGACCAGCGCGTCGAGCCTTCCCTGACGGTAGAGATCGGCGAATGCAAGATGGCCGGAGTTCGGCTCGGCCGCCCGCATCGCCGGCCACGACACGACCTTCTGTCTCCAGTATTCGACACGACCGTCCTCGCTGGAAACGAATTCCTGGAAATCAACGATCCGGTTCCTGGCCCACACCCCGTCCGGACTGCGAAAGTCGGGAATTCCCGACTCTGTCGAGATTCCGGCGCCGGTGAACCCGACGATGCGCGAGGCGCCGACGATCCACCCGCGCTCGGTTGCCAAGTCCATTTGGCGCATCCTATCACGTCCCTCCCGGACCTCTTCCGGTGCTTCGCTACGATGGGCAGTTCGGAGGAAGCATGTTCGAGTTTCGAGGCGTCGACTTCATGGAGTTCGACTCGCTCCTCAGCGAGGAGGAGCTGCTGGTGCGCCAGACCGCCCGGCAGTTTGTCGAGGACCGTTTCATCCCCCTGATCACTAGGCACTTTCGCGAAGGCACGTTTCCGGAGGAGCTGACCGCGCCGATCGCCGAACTGGGCTTCTTCGGCGCCAACCTCGACGGCTACGGCTGCGCGGGCCTGAGCAACGTCGAGTACGGGCTGGTCATGCAGGAGATGGAACGCGGAGACACGGCTCTGCGCAGCTTCGTCTCGGTGCAGGGCAGCCTGTCGATGTATGCCGTCCACTCCTACGGCTCGGACGAGCAGAAGGCTCGCTGGCTGCCCCGCATGCAGCAGGGCAAGGCCATGGGGTGCTTTGCGCTGACCGAGCCGAACTTCGGCTCCAATCCGGGGGGAATGATCACGAGAGCCGTGCCGGACGGCGACGGCTACGTCGTCAATGGCGAGAAGACCTGGATCACGAACGGGAGCGTGGCGGACATCGCGGTGATCTGGGCCAAGGTGGGAGACAGCGACAGGATCCAGGGGTTTCTGGTGGAGACCGACAGGCCCGGGTTCACAGCCGTCGACCTGCACAATAAGCTCTCGATGCGCGCATCGACGACCTCCGCGGTCGGCCTGAGCAACGTTCGCATCCCGGCCGAGAACGTCTTGCCGGGGGCGAAGGGCCTCAAGGCGGCGCTTGGCTGCCTGACGAACGCGCGCCTGGGAATTGCCTGGGGCGCCATTGGGGCGGCCATGGCCTGCTACGACTGCGCCCGGCAGTACGCGATCCTGCGCACCCAGTTCGACGACCGGCCAATCGCATCCCATCAGCTGGTACAGGCCGAGCTGGCCGACATGATCACCGAGATTACGAAGGCGCAGTTCATCACGCTCCATGCCACGCGCCTGAAGGACCGGGGGCGGTCGCATCACGCCCATGTTTCGATGATCAAGCGGGGCAACGCGGCGATGGCGCTGGACGTGGCGAGGCGGGCTCGCGACCTGCTCGGCGCCAACGGCATCACCGACGAGTATCCGATCTTCCGGCACATGTGCAACCTCGAGACGGTCAAGACCTACGAGGGCACGCACAACATCCACACGCTGGTGCTCGGTTCGCACGTCACCGGCATCCATGCGTTCACGTAGGAGAGAGGCGCCTCCTCAGCGGGCCGATGGGGTGGGTGCAGCGTCCAGGCGAGGCTCCAGGTCGCGCATGTCGTCGACCACGAAATCGGGTGGGTGGCGCTCAAAGTCCTCCGGCCTGAGCCCGAAGGTCACGCCGGCGCAGGCGACCCCGGCATTGCGGGCCGTGAGCACGTCGACCGAGCTGTCGCCGACCATCAGTGTCCGGCCCGGCGGGAACCCTCGCTCGCGCATGATCCGGCGGAGACCGCGGGGGTCCGGCTTCTTCGTCTCGAAGCTGTTGCCCCCGTAGACAGGCCGGAAGTAGCCCTGCAGTCCAAGACCCGCGAGGAGGTCCCTGCTGAATCTCTCCGGCTTGTTGGTCAGCACGGCCATCGCAGTGCCCTTCGCTCGCCAGCCGTCGAGGGCCTCCCGGACTCCGGGATAAAGCGCGGTGTGGACCAGCATGTTCTCGCGGTAGTACCGCAGGAAGAAGTGCAGGCCGTCCCATACGGCGTCTTCCGAAGCATCCGGCCCCAGGGACCTGCGAATCAGCATCTCCGCCCCATTGCCGATGTAGGACGCCACCGTGTCCATGGGCAGGGGAGCGAGGCCCCTGCTGGCTCGGGTGGCATTGACGGAAAGGGTGAGGTCCAGGGACGAATCGATCAGGGTGCCGTCGAGATCGAACACGATCAGGCCGAATCTGGAATCCATCCTCGGACTGCCTGTCAGTCGTCCAGCAAGGACTCGATCTTCGCCCGCAGCTGGCCGAAGATCACCTCGGGCGAGGGGGTCGCGTCCACGACGATGAAGCCGAAGCGCTGTCCCATCCCGTCGAGGATCTCCATCAGCCGCTCCTGGTAGCCGACAAAGCTCTCGTACCGGTTCGCTCCATAGGGAACGTCCATGCCGCTCTCCCAGTAGTCGAACTGCTGCTGGCTGCAAACGACCCTTGCAACGACCTCCTTGACCGGCGCGCGAAGGTAGAAGGTGGCGTGCGGCACAAGAGCGAATCCCGCGACACGCTCGAGCCACTCGCCATCCTGGTGTCGCGCGGCGGCTCTTGCGACGACAGAGTAGAAATACCGGTCGGTGAGCACTACGAATCCCGCCCGCAGCGCCGGGATGACCACGTTCTCAAGCCGGTCGGCGAAGTCGGCCATGTAGAACAGCGCCATGGTGAGAGGTCCCAGCGTGTGCCCGCTCTTGGCTCGCCGGATCCCTTCCTTCGTCAGCGCCGAACGTGCCATGCCCGTGTGGACGACCGCGTGCCCATGGGCCTCAATCCAGTCCCGCAGCCGCTGGACCTGCGTGCTGCGGCCTACGGAGTCCGGGCCCTCAATGGCGATGAGCTTGCCGGGAAGGTTCCCGATGTCAACTCCGGGCAGCGGATCCGAGAGATATTCGAGCGGGGAGCGGTTCATTGGGCTTGGGGGGCTCCTGCGGCCGGGAGACGGAGGATGTCGCGGTCGAGCGAGTCGCCGAGCTTTCTCGCCACGATTTCGCGGACCCGCTTCTGCTGTTCCTGGATCGTGCCGGTTGCATCGATGATTTCGAAGCCCATCTCCTCCGCCATGCTCTCGTACTCATTCAGAATGCGCCCCTGGAAGAGGGCGAAGCTCTCCTGGATGTCCGAGCTGAGGTGCAGGTCCATTCCGGCCTCGTAGAACTTGAGGGACGCGCGGCCGCCGAGAATGCGGTTGAGCGCCACCTCGAGCGGGACCCGGAAGTAGAACGCGATGTCCGGCTTGACAGCCATGCGGTACAGGTTGCGGACCCAGTCCGGCCTGACGCCCCGGGCAACGTCCCTCGCGAAGGCGGTGAACGCGTAACGGTCCGCGCACACGACCGTCCCCGCCCCTAGCATCGGTATGATGTTGCGCTCCAGCCGGTCCGCGAAATCGGTGGCGTGGATCAGGCTGAACGTCGTGGGCGTGAACATCTGCTTCTTCTTGCCCTGCTTGGTGCTCGCGCGCACCATGGACGACGAGTTCCACTCGCTGAAGGAGACGATCAGACCCCTTGAGATCAGCCACTGACGCAGCAGCGCAAGCTGCGTCGACTTGCCCGATCCGTCGATTCCCTCGACGATGATCAGCTTTCCGGGAAAGTTGTTTGGACGGAACTGCACGACGGCCCGAACCATAAATGTAGCACCGCGTTCGGGGCGCCGGAAGGGCCGCGTGAGGGGGCCGGCGGCTTCCGGGGCTCGAATTCGGGAGCGGCGGGAAACCCGCCCGGCCGCGCTCGCCGGGGCGCCCGGCGGCAGCCTCCGCGAACTCGATCGGCGGGGGGCATGGAAACCTGTACGATTGGGGGAATGCTGGAATCGCGGATCGACGCGCTGTTCGAGCGCAACCCGGAGGCCTATTCGCACCAGGACCTCGAGACGTTCCGCGAGTTCAAGGAGGGCCTGAACACCGGCAGAGTGAGAGCCGCAGAGCCGGACCCGTTGTCCTCCGCGCACGGCTGGCGGGTCAACGCCTGGGTGAAGCGCGGAATCCTCCTTGGCTTCCGCATGGGCAAGAGCGTGGACATGTCCGACTCCGGCAGCCGTTTCCGGTTCATCGACAAGTCCACCTACCCGCCTCGGGACGTGACGGTCAGGGAGAGCGTCCGCGTGGTGCCGGGCGGGTCCAGCCTCCGGGACGGCTGCTACGTCGGGCGAAGCGTGACCTGCATGCCGCCGATGTACATCAATGTCGGAGCCTACGTGGACGACGGCTCGATGGTCGACTCGCACGCCCTCGTGGGAAGCTGCGCGCAGGTCGGCAAGAACTGCCATCTGAGTGCAGCCGCGCAGATCGGCGGCGTCCTCGAGCCGGTCGGGGCCCTGCCCGTCATCATCGAGGACAACGTTCTCGTCGGCGGAAACTCAGGAGTTTACGAAGGTACGATCGTAAGGCGATCGGCCGTTCTCGGAGCGGGCACCGTGCTGACGCGCTCGACCCCGGTCTACGACATCGTCCGGAACACGGTGCATCGGGCCCGGGGGGATGCTCCGCTCGTCATCCCGGAGGGGGCGGTGGTTGTGCCCGGTTCGCGCCCGATCTCGCACGGGCCGGGCAGGGACATGGGGCTCTCGCTGTACGCGCCCGTCATCGTCAAGTACAGAGACGAGAAGACGGAATCCCGGGTCGAGCTGGAATCACTGCTGCGCTAGGTCCGGGCGATACCACACAAGAAGACTTCCGCGATGGATACGGCCCGGCCAGTCCCCGCGAGCACCCGGGCGGAACTCGGCGAACTGGCGAGGCAACGGATCGGGGACCGCCTCTTCGTGAGCGTTTCGAACCGCGAGCCGTTCGTTCACTCGCGCGGACCCGACGGAACGATCCAGGTCCGCGCGGCCGTCGGCGGCCTCACGCTCGCGCTGAATTCGGCCATGGAAGCGGTCGGCGGGGTCTGGGTGGCGCACGGATCTGGGGACGCGGACAGGGAGTCGTCCGACGCGCAGGGCCGCGTCCGTGTGCCTCCCGGCCGGCCGGCCTACGACCTGCAGCGCGTGTGGCTGACGGAAGACGAGAACGACGGCTACTACAACGGCTTCGCCAATCAGGCGTTGTGGCCCCTCTGCCACAACGCCTACGTCAAGCCTATCTTCCGGGAGGCCCATTGGCGGGCGTACCGCGAGGTGAACGCAAGGTTCGCCGGCGCGGTCGAGCGGGTCATCGGCGGCCGCGACGCCATCGTCTTCATCCAGGACTACCACTTCGCCCTGCTGCCCTCGCTCCTGCGGAGGCGCTGCCCGAATGCGGCCTTCCTCCACTTCTGGCACATCCCCTGGCCGCTTCCCGACATCCTGAGGATCTGCCCGTGGCACGCCGAGATCCTCGACGGCATCCTGGGCAACGACGTCCTCGGGTTCCACACGCCGCACTACGCGGCGCGCTTTCGCGATGCCGCAAGTGCGCTGCCCGGGTGGAGGTGCGTCGGGGCATGCGGGCTCGAGCGGGAAGGGAGGGCCGTGCGTGCCGGGGCCTTTCCGATCTCCATCGATTTCGACGGCATCTCCGCCGCAGCGGCAAGCGCGGAATGCGATGCGGCGGTGGAGCGGCTGCGCGACCGCTATGGACTGGCCGGCAAGTTCGTGGTGCTGGGTCTGGACCGCATCGACTACACGAAGGGGGTGCTCGAGCGTCTGGCCGCCGTCGACAGCCTGCTCGCCAGCCATCCGGACCTGCGCGGCAAGCTGGTCTTTTTGAACGCCGGTGCGCCGAGCCGGACCGCGATTCCTGCGTACAGGGAGCTGCATTCCGTCATGGACCTAGCGACCGCGCGTCTGAACGCCCGTCACGGGACTGCCGTGTCGGCCCCCGCCGTCTCGATCAAGGAGCATCTGCACTTCAGCGAGGTGCTGGCACTGTATCGGCTTGCGGACGTATGCGTTGTCAGCTCCCTGGAGGACGGGATGAACCTGGTGGCAAAGGAGTTCCTCGCGGCGCGCAACGATGAGCGTGGACGCCTGCTCCTGAGCGAATTCACAGGGGCCGCGTGGGAGCTGCCCGGTGCCGAGTGCTTCAATCCGTTCGACACGGACCATCTGGCCGACCGGCTGTACGCCCTGCGGGAGTCCGGGGATGCCGGGCAGGCCGAGACGATGCGAAGCCTGCGCGGACATGTTCGCGCGCACAACATCTACGCCTGGATCGGCAGCATCCTCGATGCAGTTCCACCCCGTCGGCGCGGAAGATGACAGACCTGCTGGCCGACTGGAAGGCGGTGTCCGCCCGTCTGCGGTCCGCCCGGCGACTGCTTCTGATGCTCGATTTCGATGGGACTCTCGCACCGATCGTGCCGCACCCGTCCGACGCGCGCGTTCCGGCAGCCACGCTTGCGACGCTGGGTGCGCTCAGGGACTGCCCCGGGGTGGCGATGGCCGTGGTCAGCGGCAGGGGGGCCCGGGACGTGCGGGGCCTTCTCGGTCTGCGCGGCATCGACTACTTCGGGAGCCACGGCAGGGAGCGCATCAGGCCGTGGAGCGAGACGGTCGAGGCCGACCGCCGCGGACGCGACGCGATCCGGGAAGTGTGCGGGCGGCTCTTGGCCGGCCTGTCGGACGTAACAGGGTTCGAGATCGAGGACAAGGGCGTGTCGGCGGCTGCCCATTACCGCAACGCGCGACCTGGAGACAGGGCGAGGATCGAGCGGACAGTGCTGCAAGCCGTCGCGGCCGTTCCGTCCCTGAGAGTGTCGCGGGGCAAGATGGTCTACGACATCACCCCTGCCGACGGAGTCGACAAGGGCTCTGCGGCAGCGACACTGGTCCGCGAGACCGGCGGCCTCCCCGTGTACTTCGGAGACGACACCACGGACGAGAGCGCCTTCGGGGCGCTCGGCGAAGAGGCCGTCACAGTGTTTGTCGGACCGTCGGGGATCCCCTCGCTGGCGCGCTACCGGGTCTCCGGCCCGCCTGAGGTCGGTGAGGCGCTTGCCCGCATCTTGGACGCGGCGAGTCCGCGTTAGCGGGTGGCGAGCCGCCCCGGATTCCGGCGCCGGCGCCGTGCGTGCCGAAGCCCGGGCGGATCTTTCCGTGCTTGCGGTTCAGGCGGCCGGGCCGGGAATATGATGTCCTGGGCGGTACGCCCGATCGCGACGGAGACAGAGGGCCCGTCGTTGTCTTCGGGCCTTGGCGATGGCGCGGAACTGGTCGGACAGGGAGATCGCCGCCGTCGTCGCGGCCTACTTTCGGATGCTCGACACCGAGCTGGAGGGGCGCCGCTACAACAAGAGCTAGGCCAACCGGAAACTGCGGGAACAGATCGATCGAACCGGAGGTTCCGTTGAATTCAAGCACGCGAACATCAGTGCCGTCCTGAGTTCGCTCGGCCTGCCCTACATCAACGGATACAAGCCGAGGCGGCACTTTCAGGTGGCGCTGTACGAGGCTGTCGAGGACCGCCTCAGGGCGGACCGCAAACTCCACGAACGCTTGGCCGGGGCGAATCTTACGGCGGACCAGAGGGTGCCCGGGAGCCCCACGCACCCGCCGCCGCTGATCGAATACGCGCCGCCGCCCGTATCGCCGCCGCCGGAGACGCGGGAAGAGATCCGCAGGGTAATCCGTCGGTTCGGACATCCGGCGGAGCGGGACGCCCGCAATCGCAGCCTGGGGCGGGCGGGCGAGGCCTACGTGCTGGCAGCCGAGCAGGAGCGTCTGCGCAGCCTGGGACTCGACGACCTAGCCAGCCAGGTCCGATGGGTCGCAGACCTCGACGGCGACGGTTTCGGCTACGACATTCGGTCGTTCGTGGGCGCTGGCGACCGTCCGGACCAGGAGCGATGGCTGGAGGTCAAGACGACGACAGGCCCCATGTCCACGCCGTTCTTCATCACCAGGAAGGAGCTCGAGGTGTCCCGGGAGCATGCTTGCCCCTTCAGGCTCGTCAGGCTGTTCGACTTCCAGCGGCGAAAGGCCGCCTTCCGTCTCGCCCCTCCCTTGGAGAAGCAGGTAAGGCTCGATCCATTGGTCTACCGGGCGTCCTTCTGAGCAGCGCGACACGGAAGAAAACCGGAATTAGAGCGAGTTTGATACGATGGGAGCGGTACTTGCCGCGCAGTATCCGTCCGTGAAACAAAGCCTAGCTGCCCATAGGAGGCCTTGGTGAAGCGAATGTCCTCGCAGGGCTCGCTTCGCTGCTCCTTCTGTAGAAAGAGTCAGGACGTAGTTGCAAAGCTCATCGCCACGCCCGGCGACTACCCGAAGTCGTACATTTGCGACGAGTGCGTCCTGATCTGCAACGCAATCCTTGAGGAGGAGCGTTCCGGAAAGAATCAGGGGCACCGCTTCGCCCTGCTGAAGCCGCACGAGATCAAGGACAAGCTGGACCAGTATGTGGTCGCACAGCACGGCGCGAAGAAGCGCCTGTCGGTGGCGGTCTACAACCACTACAAGCGCGTCTTCATGCAGCAGAGAAGGCCGGGGCCGGCCAGCGTGGAGCCCGATGTCGAGGTCCAGAAGTCCAACATCCTGCTGATCGGGCCGACGGGAACAGGCAAGACGCTGCTGGCGCAGACCCTGGCGAGGATCCTCGACGTTCCGTTCGCCATCACGGACGCGACCACGCTCACCGAGGCCGGCTATGTCGGCGAGGATGTCGAGAACATCATCCTCAAGCTGCTGCAGGCCGCGAACGGCAACGTCAACCGGGCACAGAAGGGCATCATCTACATCGACGAGATCGACAAGCTGAGCCGCCGCGACGAGAATCCGTCGATCACGCGGGATGTCTCCGGCGAGGGCGTCCAGCAGGCGCTGCTCAAGATCCTGGAAGGCAGCGTCGCCAACGTGCCCCCGCAGGGCGGGCGAAAGCATCCGCACCAGGAGTTCACGCCGATTGACACGTCGGACATCCTGTTCATCTGCGGGGGGGCCTTCGTGGGCCTGGACAAGCTGGTCGCCCGTCGGGTCGATGCCCGCGTGGTCGGCTTCCGCAACCTCGGCCTCGCGGAGCAGGCCGTTCCCCGGCCCGTCGGGCTGGGGGAGGATCTCGGTCTGCTCGGGCAGGTCCAGCCGCAGGACCTGATCAAGTTCGGATTCATTCCGGAATTCGTGGGACGCCTTCCCGTCGTCTCCACGCTCGGCGGCCTGGACCAGGACGATCTCGTGGAGATCCTGACGAGACCGAGGAACTCGCTCGTCAAGCAGTACCAGAAGCTGTTCGAGTACGAGAACATCGAACTGGTGCTGGAGCCGGGTGCGCTCGAGGCAATCGCGAAGCTGGCCCTGGAGCGCGACGTGGGTGCCCGCGGCCTGCGCATGATCATGGAAGAGCTGATGCTGGAGCTGATGTACTATCTGCCCGCACAGCAGAAGCGCGTCAAGCGATTCGTGGTCACGGAGCAAATGGTGATCGAGGACCAGGACCTGTTCCGCGCGCGCCTGCTCGAGAAGGCGGGCTGATCACGCCTGCCACCCCTGTCCCGCGCCCGTGCGCGGGGCCTGCTGCAATCGCATCGTAGAATAAGGCTATGCCTCAGTCGTCCGGCGCCCGGTCCAGCCTACGGATACCGATGATGCCCATCCGGGATGTCGTGATCTTTCCGCACATGATGTCGCCGTTCGTGGTCGGCCGCGCTGCGAGCGTGAGGGCGCTGGAGGCTGCGCTCGCCCACGACAAGAAGATCTTCCTTGCCACGCAGCACGACGCCTCGAACGACGAGCCGAGGCCCGACGAGGTCTACCAGATCGGCACCATCGTCAGCATCGTCCAAAGCCTGAAGCTTCCCGACGGCAACGTCAAGGTCCTCGTCGAGGGTCTCCAGCGCGCCAAGCTCCGCAAGGTGCAGATCGAGCACGAGTACATGCACGCAACGGTCGAGACGTTCCACCATGCCCCGCTGGCGCACCCGGAGCTGGAGCCGCTGACCACGCGTGTGACGAGCCTCTTCGAGCAGTACGTAAAGCAGAGCCAGAGCCTGAACTACGAGACCATGATTGCCGCCGTGCGGGTCGAGGAGCCCAGCAAGCTGGCCGACACGATTTCCGCAAACCTCCAGATCACTGTTCCGGAAAAGCAGGATCTGCTGGAGATCTTCGATCCCGTCGCGCGTCTGACCCGGATCGCGGAGCTGCTGGACATCGAGATCGAGAAGCTGGCGGTCGACAGGAAGATTCAAGGCCGGGTCAAGAAGCAGATGGAGAAGGCCCAGAAGGAGTACTACCTCAACGAGAAGATCAAGGCGATCCAGAAGGAGCTGGGGAGGGGCGAGAGGTCCGAATTCGACAAGCTCCGGCAGCGGATCAAGGATTCGGGAATGACGAAGGACGCCCTGAAAAAGGCGCTCAATGAGGTCCGGAAGCTGGAGGGCATGCCCCAGATGTCCGCCGAGGCCACGGTCTCGAACAACTACATCGACTGGTTGCTCGCGGTGCCTTGGAAGGCCAAGACACGCGAGATCCGTAATCTCCAGAAGGCCGAGAAGGTGCTCGACGCGGACCACTACGGACTGGAGAAGGTCAAGGAGCGCATTCTCGAGTTCCTCGCGGTGCGTCGCCTCGTCACCCGTCCGCAGGGCTCCATCCTGTGCTTCGTCGGCCCTCCGGGGGTCGGCAAGACCTCCCTGGGCCAGTCGATCGCCAGAGCGACGGGGCGAAAGTTCGTGCGGCTCTCGCTCGGCGGTGTGCGGGACGAGGCCGAGATTCGCGGGCACCGGCGCACCTACATCGGCGCTCTTCCAGGCCAGATCATCCAGATGATGAAGAAGGCCGGAGCCAGGAACCCGGTGTTCATGCTGGACGAGATCGACAAGATGTCCACGGACTTCCGGGGGGACCCGTCAGCGGCGCTCATGGAGGTTCTCGACCCCGAGCAGAACTCGGCGTTCCAGGACCACTACCTTGACGTCGAGTTCGATCTCAGCCAGGTGTTCTTCATCGCGACGGCCAACGTCCTGCATACGCTTCCCGCGCCCTTGCTGGACCGGATGGAGGTGATCCGCATCAGCGGCTACACCGAGGACGAGAAGACCGAGATCGCCAAGCAGTACCTGGTGGGCAAGCAGATCGCGAAGGTCGGGCTCAAGAAGGACAAGACCCTCGAGTTCCAGGAGGACGCGATCCGCCTGATCATCGAGCAGTACACGCGCGAGGCGGGAGTCCGCAACCTCGAGCGGGAGATCGGCAACATCTGCCGCAAGGTGGCCCTCAAGGTCGTGCGGAACCAGAACGGCAGGAAGAAGGACGCACCGAAGACCACGGTCACGGCGGAAACTGTGCCCGACTACCTGAAGGTCCCCAAGTTCCGGGATCCGGGCACGGACCTCAGGAGCGAGGTCGGCGCGGCGGTGGGCCTGGCCTGGACGGAGCTCGGGGGGACTCTGCTGAGCATCGAGGCCACGCTGATGGACGGCCAGGGCAAGCTCACACTGACGGGAAAGCTCGGCGACGTCATGCAGGAATCGGCCCGGGCTGCGATGAGCTACATTCGGTCCCGGTCGGGGGCGTTCGGGCTGCCCAAGGACTTCTACCAGCACCTCGACGTCCACATCCACGTGCCCGAGGGAGCGATCCCGAAGGACGGTCCGTCGGCGGGCATCACCCTCACCACGACACTCGCAAGTGCGCTGACCAAGGTCAAGGTTCGCGGGGACATCGCGATGACCGGGGAGGTCACCCTGCGGGGAAGGGTGCTCGCGATCGGCGGACTCAAGGAGAAGCTGCTGGCGGCCAGCCGCTTCGGAATCAGGGCGGTGATCCTCCCGAAGGAGAACGAGAAGGACCTCCCGGAAGTGCCGGAGAATGTCCGCTCCTGCCTGGAGCTGCACTTCGTGGACAACATGGACGACGTCCTCGCCCTGGCCCTGGAGCAGCCGATCGACGGGCTTGCCAAGCATCCGTTCACGTCCGGCGGCGTGGAGGTGCTGCGGCCCGAGGAGCGGGCCGCGAACTGACCCCCGCGCGTCCGGCGTGGCGAGATGTCGGTCAACTTCGTTGTCAGCGCCCACGGCCCGGACCAGTTTCCGAGGGACAGGCTGCCCGAAGTGGCCTTCGTGGGCCGGAGCAATGTCGGCAAGTCCAGCCTGCTCAATGCCCTGCTGGTGGGCTTCGCCCGACGGGGGAGGGGGCGGCAAGGCGCCGGCCGCAAGGAGCTTGCAAGGACAAGCCAGACGCCCGGACGCACCCGGGCGATCAATTTCTTTCGCATCGGCCACCGGGCCTATTTCGCGGATTTGCCGGGCTACGGCTACGCAAGGGTCTCCCGTGTGGAACAGCAGCGCTGGAAGAGGCTGGCGGAGTCCTATCTCGTCTCGCGGGAGCCTCTCAGGCTGGTCGTCCTGATTGTCGACATCCGGCACGGCCCGACCGCGCAGGACCGGCAGATGAAGGACTGGCTCGAAGCCGCCGGGCAGGCATACTGTGTGGCGGCCACCAAATCGGATAAGCTAAAGCGGGTAGCGCGCTTGCGCTCCATGCGCTCCATCGAGGAGACGTTCGCCCCCCCCATTTCGTTATCCGCAGTGTCAGGGGAAGGCGTAAAGCAGCTCTGGCGGGCCATTGACACAGCGCTCGCCGCGTAAATCCTGACGCCCGCGCGGTGCGTCGCACCAGCGAGGTCAACTATGCCTTCCGACACCATTGAAACCAAGGAAAGGGCCCAGGCTCCGAGCCAAGCCGGCCCCCCTCCCAAGGAGGCTTCCAAACGGGAGGACAGTGCGAAGCCGCGCCCTCGTCGGTTCCGCAGTCGCGGCGACTCCTCGGACGGCAAGTCTCCCTCCGGTCGCGCACGGTCCAAGCCGGCGCCCGAGGCCAGGTCCGGCGGGGGCGCCGAGACTCCGGCCCCCCGACCGCGCCGTCGCAGCCGGTTTCGAGATGCCGCCGGACCGGACCCGTCCCACGGGGACGGCCGGCCGCGCGGAAGCAAAGCAAGCGCAGGCGAGAGCGAGCCGAGAGAGCGGCGCGCCAGACGGCCGCGTCGCAAGGCCCGCGGGCGCCGCGACAGGGGCCGGCGTCGCCCGAGGGACTACGACCGTCGCAAGGAGATTGACGAGGAGGCCGAGTACCAGGCCGCGCTGGAGGCCATGGCCAAGGCCGGCACCAAGCCCCTGAACCTGGCCTCGCTAAAGGAACTCACCATCACCGAGCTTCACGCAAAGGCGGCCGAGCTCGGTATCGAGACGGTGGCGGGACTGCGGAAGCAGGAACTGGTGTTCGGCATCCTGCAGGCCCAGTCTGGCGGGGGAGGCCTGATTCAGACGCAGGGTGTCGTGGAAGTCATGCAGGACGGCTATGGCTTCCTGCGCTCTGCGGAATACAACTACCTTTCCGGACCAGACGACATCTACGTCTCCCCGGCCCAGATCCGCAGGTGCAACCTGCGCCAGGGCGACACCGTCGCCGGGCACGTGCGACCACCGCGGGAGGGCGAGCGGTACTACTCTCTCGTCAAGGTCCAAGCCGTCAACTTGGAGCCGCCTGAAGTTGCGAAGAACAAGATCCTGTTCGACAACCTGACGCCTCTCTATCCCGATGCGCGCTTCCGGCTGGAGACCAGCAGGCAGAACCTCAGCGGCAGGGTCATGGATCTGCTGGTGCCGATCGGCAAAGGCCAGCGCGGCCTCATAGTTTCGCCTCCGCGCACGGGAAAGACCATGCTGCTGCAGGCGATCGCGAACTCGATCACGACCAACCAGCCGGAGGTCTTCCTCATCGTGCTGCTGATCGACGAGCGGCCCGAGGAGGTGACGGACATGAAGCGGTCGGTGCGCGGCGAGGTGATCAGCTCGACCTTTGACGAGCCCGCGGCGCGCCATGTGCACATCGCGGAGATGGTCATCGAGAAGGCCAAGCGGCTCGTCGAGCACAAGCGCGACGTCGTGATTCTGCTGGACTCCATCACGCGCCTGGCACGGGCATACAACACCATCGCGCCTCCTTCCGGCAAGGTGCTCTCCGGCGGCGTGGACTCGAATGCCTTGCAGCGCCCGAAGCGCTTCTTCGGGGCGGCCCGCAACATCGAGGAGGGCGGCTCGCTGACGATTGTGGCCACGGCGCTTGTCGAGACCGGCAGCCGGATGGACGAGGTGATCTTCGAGGAATTCAAGGGCACCGGGAACATGGAGACGCACCTTGACCGGAAGCTGGTCGAGAAGCGGATCTTCCCGTCCATCGACACGAATCGCAGCGGCACGCGCAAGGAGGAACTGCTGCTGCCGCCTGAGACCCTGAGCAAGGTGTGGGTCCTGCGAAGGGTCCTCAGCGGGATGGCGACGGTTGATGCGGCCGAACTGCTACTTGGCCGGATGGCGAAGACACGCAGCAACAGCGAGTTCCTGAGGTCAATGACGGCCTGAAGCGGCGGATGCGGGCCGCCTTTGCCCAGTCGTCCGAGATCAGGACTCGCTCACGGAGACCGCCTTGGGCGGCCTCGCGCTCCCGGAACGAAGATTCGGCGCTTTCCGGATTCCGGTCCGGAAAGCGGGCGGGACTGCGATCGCGCCCACCGGGAGCGAGACTGGCCAAGCGAGATCCCGGCGCTGCCCTTGACGCAGCGCCTCCACCTTCCGGACGGACGACCGGTGCACCGCGATTTCGCACAGGCGACCGCCGCTTGGAGTGGACCGCTGCCTTGTTGATCCTCCCGTCCGGCCCGCGACTGACGAGGGCCGTTCCGGCGGCCTTCCTGCCGCGGTGGACTAGTGCCGGCTCCAGTAACAGGAGCGACCGCACGGTTCGCCTGACTGCCGCGGAGACTTCGGGGTGCGGGGCCGGCAGATGGCGCCGGCCACAGCCGTTGAGGGGCGTGCCCGGGACCCGTTGTCGGCGGGCAGCCGAGGCAGCGGCGTCGCTGGGGTCCCGCTCGCAGGAGGGTTCAGAAGTTGTACGTCAGTGACGCCTGGAGTATGCGCGGAGGTCCGGCGCGGATGATGAACCCTCCCTGCAGGGAATCGAATCGGGACGCCGGACGTCGCAGCTGCGTCGTGTTGGGGGCGTTGAAGGCATCCATCCGGACCTGCAGCCGGCGGCGTCCCTCGAAGCGGAAGTTCTTCTGCAGGCTGAGGTTGAGGTTGAACGTGCCCGGAACGTCCAGAATGTTCCTTCCGGAGTTGCCGACCTGGAAGGGCTCGAACCCGTACGCACTTTCCACGCACTCGATGCCGTTGCGATTCGCTGTGCCGATGCACGGGACCCGTTCGAACGCAGACAGGTCAAACCACGGAAAGTCAACGCCCTTCATGCCCGGAAACGCATCGGAGGGCAGGAATCCGTGCCCGATCCTGTTCGGACGCGGCGATTCGCCGGCATTCAGATCCACGTTCGCCGCGGTGACGGTGAACGGTTGGCCCGAATACGTGGTCAGCGTGGATGCGAACTGCCAACCGCCCAGGACCGCCTGAGCTGCGCCCCGCATACTTCGGAAGAACCGCCGCCCCTGCCCGATGGGTATCTCGTAACGTGTCGCGAAGGTCAGCGCATGGCGCTGGTCGAAGCTGGAGCGCCCTCGGTCAAGCCTGAGGTTCCGAGTGTCGATGGCGCCGGCCGCCCCGCCTCCGCTTCCCCAGTCGCGCGCCCAGGACGAGTCGTCGATGGACTTCCCGAAGGTGTAGTTGATGCGGTAGAAGAACCCGGTCCGGCTCCGTCGTCGCAGCGACGCCTGCAGAGCATGGTATACCGAGTTCGATCCGAACGAGGTATAGCTTAGACGGTTGAACTCCCTGATGGGCCGCGGGAAGACCAGGGCGCCGTTAGCTCCTTCCGTTGCCAGAGCCGGATCCCGGATTGGCTGGTTCAGGTCGTACTGGCGCTGCAGATGGCTGCCCTTGGATCCGACGTAACCGAGTTCCAGGGCCTGGCCGCCACCCAGATCCCGCTCCACCGTCAGGTTCCACGACTGCAGGTAGGCGGTCGGCGGATCGGTGTCAAAGCCGTTGACGTTCTGGATCCCCAGGACCCGCTCGCGTCCCTCGGGAAAGGGATTCTGGAGCGTCGGGGGAGGTATCCTCCCGCCGCCTGTCGAGTTGAAAGTCTGGCTGAACGTGAAAGGGAAGACTCCGGCGAGCTGCTGCCGCACGGGCCCGAACAGGTATCCCTGATAGAAGATCCCGTATCCGCCCCGGAATACGTGGCGGTTGTCGCCAAAGGGGCGCCATGCGAACCCGACCCTCGGCGAGAAGTTGTTGAGGTCCGGATCAATGAGCTGGCGGCCCATCCCGACGTCCCTGGCGAGGACGGTCCGATCCGCCATTCCATGCTTGGCAAGGAGTTCGTCCAGGTTGGGGAGGCTCTGGTCGCCGGCCAGCACGACCATGTTGAGTGCGGGCTCGTAGGTCGAGAGCCGGTCGTTCGCGTCGTACGGCGGCAGTTCGACCTCGTAGCGTAGGCCCAGGTTGAGCGTAAGATCGCGCGTGACCTTCCAGTCGTCGTTCACGTACACGCCGAAGCCCAGGGAACGCAGCTCGTTGAACGTGGTCTGCACGCGCCGGCTGACGCTCTGCAGGCGGCCCAACAGCAGATCGCCGATCGAGTGCCTCGTGAATCGCCGGCCGAACCGAAAGGAGCCTCTCACGTTGTTGTACTGAGGCTGGTCGTAGTACGTCCTTGAGGTGTCGAATCCGGCCTTGATCGTGTGGGACCGACGAATCCAGGAGAGCCGCCCCGTCATCTGGACGTCCCAGATCTCCTGCTCCCGGGGCGTGTACGATCCCTGGCCGAGGGGGAAGTAGTTCTGGATCGTGACCCGCGGAAGTCCGCGCAACTCGGGCTCGAGATCCTCAGGCACGGGAAGCCCGATCGTGGCGGGATCGAAGTCCGCCGCGATCGAATTCGTGTAGTTGCTCCGATGGCTGAACCCGCCGGAGAACTCCAGGACGAGGGTCGGCGAGAAAGTGTGCGTATGCCGGACGGAAATCAGGTCGCGGCGGTCCACCGTCTCGTCCCCCCAGATGGCCAAAGCACTGCCGGCGAAGGGATTCTCTAGGTTGTTGAAGCGCTTTTGGTAGCTCAGAGAGAAATTGTCGCTGGCCGAGAAGCTCTGGTCGAACTTCACGACGAACTGGTACCAGTCGTCGTCATCTGTCGCCGTGGATATGTTGTTGAATCGCGGATCATCGCGGTTCGGAAGCGGGTAGTAGTCGATCAGGCCAAGCGCGATGGGATCCATCCGCTCGGCCGGGATCAGGTTGTTTGCAAAACAGCCGCGGGTCACGCGCCTGTTGCAGGCCCCTCGTCTGTCCGGATCGTTCAGGAACACTTGCTGCAGGGCTCCGGAAGCCGATGACCTGGCAAGGTCCACCGATTCCGAAAAGTCCCCTGTGCGCTCCATTGCGGTCGGGACGTTGCCCAGCCTGGTACGGCCGATCGACTGCAGGCGGCTTTCGAAGCTGGCGAGGAAAAAGCTCTTGTCCTGCACGATGGGGCCGCCGAGAGTGGCCCCGAACTGATGCCGCCGAAGGCGCAGCCGCTCCTCGTCGAAGAATCCGCGAGCATCGAGAGCCTCGTTGCGGAGGTACTCGAAGACCGATCCGTGAAACTCGTTCGTGCCCGAGCGCATCGTAAGCCCGATGATGCCGCCGGAGAACCCTCCGTACTCGGCCGAGAATCCAGAAGTCTCGACTCGGAACTCTTCGACGGCATCCAGCGGCGGGCGCACCTGTGCTCCGCCGTACACCGGGCTGCGATTGCTGATGCCGTCGACGTAGTAGTTGGTCTGGTCAGCGCGCGCGCCGTTGACCGACGCGAACGAACCGCCTCCGCCAAAGAGGGGCATGACCCCGGGGACGAGGAACGCGAGATTCATGAAATCGCGGCCGTCCAGAGGCAGGTCCTGGATCTCCTCGTACACGATCACATCGCCCTTGACCGCGCCCTGCTCCAGATTGATGGAGGGCGCCGCGGACGTGACCGTCATGGTCTCGGCCAGCGCGCCGATCTCAAGCCTCGCGTCGAGGCGCAGATGCTGCCCGGTCTCCAGTTCGAGATTCGGACGCACGAAGCGCCGGAATCCTTCCGAGGAGATCGCAAGGTCGTACGTGCCGGGAACCAGGCTCAGAATCGTGTAATAGCCGGATTCGTTGGTTGCCGCTTCCGTGACGATCCCGGTGTCGACGTTGGTGATCGTCACGCCGGCGCCGGGTATGACCGCGTCGGCCGAATCCGAAACCACCCCCGTGACGCTGGCGAGGCTGACCTGGGCGTCAGCCGGAAGACAGAGCAGGATCACGAGAACATGAATTCCACACAATCGCCTTGCCACGAGTTCCGCTCCAATCGAACTCGTGAACCGGGCACGGTCGCCGTGACCCGGATTCCGCCACCCAAGAGCCCCGGCCCGACTGTTCAATTTCCGCGGGCAACTACGACTGCCGATCACAAACCCCAAGGATTTTCCTGAACCGACACAAGGATCGCACGCTCCGCTGCGAAAACCAAGAAACGACCGGAATCTTTCGAGGCGTTCGGAGCGGTCCCGCGCCCAGGACGACCGCTGCCATCGGAACGACGACCGTGACCGGCTCCGGCATGCAGCACCATCCCACCTCCATCCGGCAAGATGCTTTCCGGCGGTGTGGACTCGAACGCCTTGCAGCGCCCGAAGCGCTTCTGCGGGGCGGCCCGCTACATCGGGAAGGGTGGCCCGCTGACGGTTGTGGAAACAGGCAGCCGGATGGACGAGGTGATCTTCGAGGAACTCAAGGGCGCGGGGAACATGGAGCGGCACCTTGACCGAGAGCCGGTCGACGGGCGGAGCTTCCCGGCCATCGCCACGCATCGGAGCGGCACGAGCGGGGCAGTGCCGCCGCTGGCCCCTGAATTCCTGCGCAGGGTGGGGGACCTGCGGAAGGCGCTCAGCGGGTTGGCGGTGGCAGATGGGGCCGAACTGCCGCTCGACCGGATGCCGACGCCACGCAACCATGGCGAATTCCCGAGGTCACTGGCGGCCCGGAGCGAAGGACGCGGACTGCCATTCCCCGGTCACCTGGAATCAGGTTTCCCTCCGCGAGTCGCTCTCGGGCGGCTCACCGCCGTTCCCATGCTCATTTCCTGAGTTCGGACCGGCCCCGCGGCGTGCGGAGCACAGAATGTGACCTCCCGAGTGCAGGTCGCGCAACGCTCTCCGGAAGCTCGCCGTCTGCAGCGAACTCCGGCCATCGAGGAATTCGAATCCGCATTGCCCGCGGCCAGCGAGCCGCCGGCACCGCCCGCCTACGTGAAGAGGATCGCAACGGCCGCTGCCGATGCAACGGTCTCGACGATGCGAGGCTGGTCCACCCTGCCGAAGGGACTCGACGCCGGACACACTCCCGCTGACTGCCTCCAACAGGCGCCGTTCCCGCTCTAGTCGGCCGAGACCGCGGTCTGCGCTGCGGCCAGGCGTGCGATCGGCACGCGATAGGGAGAGCAGCTGACGTAGTTCAGACCAGCCCGCACGCAAAACGCGACGGACTTCGGCTCGCCCCCGTGCTCGCCGCAGATTCCGATCTCCAGGCCCGGACGGGTCGCGCGTCCCTTCTGGAGAGCGATCTCGATCAGCTGGCCGACGCCCGAGCTGTCCAGCACCTGAAAGGGGTCCGCTTCGAGGATGCCCTCGTCCAGGTACGGCTTGATGAAGGATCCGGAGTCGTCCCGGCTGAACCCGAACGTCGTCTGGGTCAGGTCGTTGGTGCCGAAGCTGAAGAACTCGGCGTGCCGGGCGATTTCGTCGGCCGTCAGCGCGCCGCGGGGAACCTCGATCATCGTTCCGACCTTGTAGTGGACGCTGCGCCCGGCCTCGGCGAAGACCTTCTCGGCCGACTCGACGACGACCCGTCGCTGGTTCGCAAGTTCCTTGTGGCTGCCGACCAGCGGGATCATCACTTCGGGAATCGCGTCGACACCCCTTCCTGCACATTCGACCGCCGCCTCGAAGATCGCCCGCGCCTGCATGGCGGTGATCTCCGGGAAGGTGATGCCGAGCCGGCAGCCGCGATGGCCCAGCATGGGGTTGAATTCGTGCAGCTCCTCGACGCGCTCGAGCAGAGCGGCGACCTCCTTCTGTCTGGCCCTGTCCCCGTTCGAGCCGCGGAGCTGCGCCAGTTCCACCATCAACTCCTCGCGATTGGGAAGGAATTCGTGGAGCGGGGGATCAAGCGTGCGCACGATCACCGGATAGCCGTCCATCACTTCGAACAGTTCCACGAAGTCCTGCCGCTGCATCGGGAGCAGCTTGGCCAGCGCGTCCGCCCTCGTCTCATCGTCTTCCGCCAGGATCATCTGCCGGACATGGGCGATGCGCTCCGGCTCGAAGAACATGTGCTCGGTGCGGCACAGCCCAATGCCCTCGGCGCCGAAGGTCCGCGCCATCCGGGCGTCGCGCGGCGTCTCGGCGTTGGCCCGGACCCGGGCGGTCCGGTGCTTGTCGACGAACTCCATGAATCTCGCGAAATCGCCCGACGCCGGATCGGGGTCGATCGTCTTTGCCTTGCCGGCAAACACCTCCCCGGTCGAGCCGTCGATCGAGATCCAGTCGCTGGTCGAGAGCGTGCGCCCGTTGCAGACAATCCTTCCGGCCTTGGGATCCACGTTGACCTCGCCCGCGCCCGCGACGCAAGGCGAGCCCATGCCGCGCGCCACCACGGCCGCGTGCGAGGTCATGCCGCCCCGGGAGGTGAGGATGCCCTCGGCGGCCTCCATGCCGTGAATGTCCTCGGGCGTGGTCTCGGCTCTCACCAGAACGACGGCGTTCCCCTTGTGCGCCTCGACCACGGCCGCATCGGCAGTGAACACGATGCGTCCAACGGCCGCACCCGGTGACGCCGGAAGACCGACGGTCAGTGTGGCGAGCTGTCCCTTGGACGAAGGCTCGATGACAGGGTGGAGCAGCTGGTCGAGGTGTTGGGGCTCGACACGCATCACGGCCTCCCGGTCGTCGATCAGTCCCTCATCAACCATGTCAACGGCGAATTTCACCGCCGCGGCTCCGGTCCGCTTGCCGCTCCGCGTCTGGAGCATGTAGAGTTTGCCTTCCTGGACGGTGAATTCGAAGTCCTGAACGTCGCAGTAGTGGCGTTCGAGCCGGGTCGTGATCGAGCGCAGCTCCTCGTAGGCCTCGGGCAGGACGGACTTGAGCTCCTCGATGGGGCGGGGCGTCCGGATTCCGGCCACGACATCCTCGCCTTGGGCGTTGGTCAGGAACTCGCCATAGAACTCGTTCGCGCCGGTCGCAGGATCGCGGGTGAAGCCGACGCCGGTGGCCGAGGTCTCGCCGAGATTGCCGAAGACCATCGCCTGCACGTTGACCGCGGTGCCGAGGTCGTCGGCGATGTCGTTCATGCGGCGGTAGTGGTTGGCGCGGGGATTGTCCCAGGACCGGAAGACGGCGTCACGAGCCAGCCTGAGCTGCTGGTTGGGGTCCTGCGGAAACTCCTCGCCGAGGGAATCCCTGTAGTGCGCCTTGAAGGCCTCGACCACCTCGCGAAGCTGGGAGGCGTCGAGGTCCATGTCGTTCTCGGCTCCGAACTTTTCCTTGATGCCCTCGAGTAACTCCTCGAACTGGCCCTTGGACACGCCCATGACCACATCGGCGAACATCATGATGAACCGGCGGTAGCAGTCGAGTGCGAAGGTCTCCTTCCCGCTGAGAGCGGCCAGCCCCCGGACCGAGTTTTCGTTCAGACCCAGGTTCAGGACCGTGTCCATCATGCCGGGCATGGAGAACTTCGCCCCGGAACGCACCGACACCAGCAGCGGGTCCGAGGTGTCCCCGAGCTTCTTGCCCATTTCGGACTCGAGGTGCTCCAGGGCAGTGGCCATCTCCTCCTCGATGCTGTCCGGGAGGCGATTGCCCCCCGCGAGGTACATGTTGCACGCCTGCGTCGAGACTGTGAAGCCAGGCGGGACCGGTACGCCTGCCAGGGCCATCTCCGCCAGGTTCGCTCCCTTCCCGCCGAGCGTGTCCCGCATCGACCTGTCGCCCTCGGTCTTCGTGCCGCCGAACGAGTACACATGCTTGTCCATCGTGGTCATCAACCTCTCCAACCTCTGTCTTCGGCCGCCTTCCGAGTCGCTCAAGGGAGGATCCGCACCTGCGCCGCACTGGCGCGGGAGCGCTTCTGGCTCGTCCTTGGGGGCCGCTCCGGGCATGCGTGGCAGGTGCCGCCACGGAGCCTTGAACATGGGAGGCGGAAACTCCATTCTACATTGGCGGGTTTGTGCGGGGCTGCGGTTCAGCGGACCCCTCCGTCGGGGACGATTCCGCCATGGCGGACGTGACCCGCGGACCGACCGCGACGGAGGGAGGGCCGCTCGGACTCGATTCGGAGTTCGCGGCCGGCGGTTGCAGTACGCTGGGGCGAGCATGCAACTCGGATTCGTGAGCGCCATTCTCTCGGACCTCTCGTTCGACGAGATTTGCGGTTTCGGTGCCGCGGAGGGCTATGACTGCATCGAGGTCATGTGCTGGCCGCCGGGCAAGGCCGAACGCCGCTATGCCGGCGTTACGCACATTGACGCCACCTCCTTTGACGACAGGTCCGCCGACGGCGTGCGCTCAGCTCTTGAGCGACACGGGATCGCGATCAGCGGCTTAGGCTACTATCCCAACCCGCTGTCCCCTGATCCGGACGAGGCGCGGGTCGCCCAGCGGCACATCAGGGCCGTCGTGCGGACCGCCCAAACGCTCGGCCTGTCCACGGTCAACACTTTCGTGGGACGGGACTGGACCAGGTCGCTGGAGGAGAACTGGCCTAGGTTTCTGGAAGTCTGGAGGCCGCTCATCGCCTTCGCCGAAGACCACGGTGTCCGGGTCGGCATCGAGAACTGCCCGATGATCTTCACGCGCGACGAGTGGCCGGGAGGCAAGAACCTTGCCTGCTCTCCCGCCATCTGGCGCCGGATGTACGAGGACATCCCGAGCCCCAGCTTCGGGCTCAACTACGATCCTTCCCATCCGACATGGATGCAGATGGATCCGATCGCGCCGCTGCAGGACTTCCGGGAGAGGATATTCCACGTTCACGCGAAGGACGTCCGAGTGGACCGGCGGTCGCTCGACGATGTCGGCATCCTGGCGTATCCCTTGAAGTTCCACACACCCAAGCTGCCCGGCCTCGGCGACGTTGACTGGGGCCGGTTCTTTTCCGTCCTGACCTCGACCGGCTACGACGGACCCGTCTGCGTGGAGGTCGAGGACCGTGCTTACGAGGGTTCGCTGGAGGCCCGCAAGCTGTCCCTGCGGCAAAGCGCCCGGTTCCTCAGGCAGTTCATCCCGGAGAGTGCGGGGCTGTAGCAGCCCCAGCGCGTTAGCGAGTCCTGCCCGGGACCGCGTCTGGAGCGATGGCCGCGAAATCCGCGACGGTTGAAAGGGCTTCCAGCATTCCAGCCAGGAACGCAAGGCGATTGCGGCGCACTGCGATGTCCTCCGCCATGACCAGAACGTCGTCGAAGTAGCGGTCCAGGGCGGGACGGAGAACCGCGATCTCCCGCAGAGACGCTGCGTAGTCCCTTGACGCCCGGCGGCCGGCGATCCTTTCTGCGACTTGACCGAGTGAACGGTGCAGGTCGGCTTCGGCGCCGGGCGCCAGGAGGGATTCGTCCACGCCGCCGCTTGCGACGGGTTCGCCCGCGCGATCGAGGATGTTGCGGATCCGCTTGAAGCTCACCGCAAGCGATCCGAACTCGGGTGCCGCCCGGACCTCGGCCAGAGCCTGGGCCCGAGCCAGGACATCGACCGGCACCTCGTCTGACGCTGCCAGAACGGCCTGAACGACATCGGCTGCGAAGCCGCCGGCGTCCCGCAGCCAGTGGCGCAGACGCTCCAAGAGGAATCTGCGCAGGTCGGAAGCGTGCCCGCCCGCGCCCGAAACCTCGACGAGGCGGTCCAGTGCGAGCGGCATTTGGCCTTCCATGACGATCCGGACCACGCTCAGAGCGGCCCTTCGCAGGGCCAGCGGATCCTTCGAGCCCGTTGGCATCAGGCCCAATTCGAACATGCCGCCCAGCGTGGCAAGCTTGTCGGCGAGAGACACCACGCGACCTGCCGTCGAGCGAGGGATCCGGCCCGCGGCTCCAAGCGGCAGATAGTGATCGTAGATTGCTTCGGCGACCGCATCCGGCTCGCCCTGCGCGGACGCGTAGAGGCCTCCGACCTGGCCTTGGAGTTCGGGAAACTCCCCGACCATTTCCGTCGTCAGATCGCACTTCGCGAGCTTCACGGCACGCATCGCCTGGGCTGCGGCACCGGCGTCCAGGTTCAGCGACTCCACAATGCGGGCTGCCGCAGCGAGGTTGGCCTGCGTCTTGTCCCAGTAGGTGCCCAGCGATGCCTGGAACGTCACATCCTTGAGGTCCTCGACGCGGTCCGCCAGCGAGGTGCGCTGATCGAAGTTCCAGAAGAACCGGGCGTCGTTGAAACGCGCGCGCAGGACGCGCTCGTGCCCGGCGCGGATCACTCCGGACTCGTCGCCGCCCGAATTGGCGACGGCCACGAATCTGCTCGTCAGCGCTCCACTCTCGTCCTCCACCGCGAAATACTTCTGATGCACGAGCATCACCGTCTCGAGAACCTCGTCGGGAAGGGAGAGGTAGCTGCTGTCGAATCCTCCCAGCAGTGCGGCGGGGTATTCCGTCTCGTACACCAGCGTCTCGAGGAGCCGCTCGTTCCTTCGAAGCCGGCAGCCTGCAGGCAGGACGGCCTCGGCCTCGGAGACGATCTTCTGACTCCTCGCGTCAGACGAGAGGATCACGGCGTTCTCTTGCAGGATGCGGAGATAGTCGTCCGGCCCGCCGACCCGGTGCGGGCCGAGCCCGAGCCTCCGATGGCCGAATGTCTCGCGTCCGGAGGACACGCCCGCAATCTCGAACGGCACGACCTCGCCGTCCAGCAAGGCGACAAGCCATCGGATGGGCCGGATGAATCGCGGGCTTCCCTTGCCTGCCCAGTACATGGCGCGGGGGAAGCGCAGCCCAAGCACAAGCTCCGGCAGCCTTTCCGCAAGCAGCTCGCCGGCCTGGCGGCCCTTGATGAGTCGCCGCAAGGACAGCTTCCCGTCCGCGCCCATTTCCAGCTCGTCCACCGGCACGCCGGCCTTGCGGGCGAATCCGAGCGCGGCGCGAGTGGGACTGCCGTCCGCCTCGAAGGCGATCCGTCGAGGCGGGCCGGTCAGCGTCTGGACGCGGTCCGCCTGTCGGGCGGGCAGGCTCTCGGCGAACAGTGTCAGTCGGCGGGGCGTGGCCTCGACACGGACGGTGACGCCGTCATGGATGTCCAGGGCGCGGATCTCCTGAACGAAGAGCCGCTCCAGGTCCCTTCGGGCCCGGCCGATCATCCGCGCGGGAATCTCCTCCGTCCCGACCTCCAGGAGCAGGCTGCTCACGAAGCCTCCGCCGCTGCCCGCTGCTGGTCAACCCAGGCAGCCGCGACGCCGACTGCCAGATTCCGGACGCGCTGGATGACCTGCGCGCGCTCGGTCACGCTGATCGCGCCGCGGGCCTGCAGCGTATTGAACAGGTGGGAGCACTTCAGTGTCTGATCAAAGGCCGCCAGGAGCGGGTACCGTCTCCGCTCCAGCGGTCCCCCGGGATCGCGGTATCCGTCCAGCAGGCGCTGGCATTCCGACTCGTGCAGCCGGAATTCCTTCCAGACGAAGTCGACATCCGCTTCCTCGAAGTTGTAGGTGGAGTACTGCTCTTCGTCGGCGAGCCGCACGTGCCCGTAGGTCCAGCGGTCGTTCCAGCGGATGTCATAGACGCTTTCCACGTCCTGGATGAACGCGGTGAGGCGCTCGAGGCCGTAGGTGAGTTCGGCGGGCACGACGTCGAGGTCCAGGCCGCCACACTGCTGGAAGTACGTGAACTGCGTGATCTCCAGGCCGTCGAGCATCACCTGCCAGCCGACCCCCCATGCGCCGAGAGTGGGAGACTCCCAGTTGTCTTCCTCCAGCTTGCAGTCGTGGGTGGACAGGTCAATGCCGATTTCCTCAAGGCTACGCAGGTAGAGTTCAACAACGTCGTCAGGTGCCGGCTTGAGGATGACCTGCAGCTGTAAATGCTTGTAGAGGCGGTTCGGGTTCTCACCGTAGCGACCGTCCGCGGGGCGCCGGCTGGGCTGGACGTAGGCCACTCTGTACGGATCGGTGCCCAGCACCCTCAGAAAGGTCTCGGGGCACATCGTCCCTGCGCCCACCTCGCAGTCGAACGGCTCCTGGATGATGCAGCCCTGGCGCGCCCAGTAGGCCTTGAGGCGCATCACGATGTCCTGGAACGTCAGCATGAGATAACAGAGGTCCCGGAGGTCTTGACCGGGGCTGGCGACGGGGGCCCAAGACCGCCAGGCGGGCACCCCAATTTCGAGAATAGCCCAATCTGTGGGGCGAAGCGAGGGTGGATCTCTCGGGACCGCCAATGACCGCGGCCCCCGGTGCGGGGAGAGACTGGCGGAACCGGGACAGCCCTTCCGACGGGTCGGACGCTCGTCCGCGCATTCGGACCAAGAATCGCGCTGGCCCTCGGCACTTCGTTCCTAGGCTGGTGCCCATCCCGGTCATGCGGATCTGGCACTCGACTACCGCTCAGCTTGGTTCCGGGCGACTTCGGCTGGTGCTGTCGAGGCGATACCCTGCTCAAGTGGCCAGGACGATCGATGCCGTTACCCTCGACGGCAGGAGACGGGAACCCGCCGCCACACTGGTTTCCGGTGCCTACAGGGAGCCATCCGTGCGGACGGAATACCCCAGTCGGCCGTGTCGGATGCGATGCCGCTCGAGCGAGTCCGGCTCCGTGCCGAGTGCCGCCGCCAGAGCAGGCCGGACGATCCGGTCCGAAGCGTCGGTGTTGGGAAAGCCCAGACGGTCGTTGAGAAAGACCTCCCAGGCACCCTTGCGAACCTGGAACTCACTAGGAAACTCCGCCTCGGCGAGTACTGCCGCATTGAGTCCGCGGGCCCGGCGGAACGCCTCCCGAAACCGGTCCTCAAGCGATCCCTCCAGCCCGCTCCGCACGCTGGTGAGCAGTCCCGGGCCCGGCGGGTTCAGGTTCACCGAGAATGTGTCCCGCTTGCCGGCAATCAGGATTCCCGGGCCGCTGGGCATGTGAGCATAGTCGGCGAGATCCACCCAGTCCGAGGGATGGTCCGAGCGCTGTCGCCAGCGATGGAAGATCAACAGGAACGGATCAAGGTCCGGCTGCGGTGGCGCGTCAAGCAGAAGCTTGACGTCAATCCGCTGCAAACTGCGGGGCATCGTGAGGACAGGCCCCTAGAAATCCGATGCCTGGGAATACACGCCTTGCGCAGCCTCGATGAACAGCATGGCCTCCTCGACCCGAAGCCGGGCACGCTCCGGGTTTCCGCTCGGTCCCTCTTGGGCGCTGCGGAGGAAATTGTCCGCGAAGGGCCGGTAGAAGACGCTGGACTCGTAGAAGTGCCTGCGGAACTCCTCGACCGTGTCGTAGTTGTCCGAGAGCCAGAGGCCTTTCGTGAACAGGAGGGCATCGGCGGCCTTCCTGCACGCATCGAACGCCTTTGTCGACGCCTCGCTGTATCGGTTTCGCTCGAGATCGATCGTTGACTCGAAGTGGATGCGATCCGCGTCCTCAAGCATGAATTCGGCCTGGTCCACGACCTCGCCCGCGCACTCGCCGATTCCGATCGAGCGCCTGTACTGCCATGGCTGGCGAGTGTCCTGGTAGAAGCCGGGAGACTCCTGGAACGTAGGCAGAACCATGAACTCCTTGAGCTCTTCCTTGACACGCGTCTTGCCTAGGCGGGCGACCACGTCGCTCAACGTCTCGTCGCCGCGCTTCTCCCGGCTGTAGAACTCGCTGACCTTGACGATGGCCTTGTCCACGTTCTGGGCCGGGATCTTTCCCATGCCCAGCCCGTACGACTCGGCATTGGCGCGAGTAGAACCTCCGAGGGTCACCTGAAACACGGGCGCTGTGTCGCGCTTCTTGCGCTGGACGGAGCCGAAGAACCCGATGTCCGCGACATGGTGCTGCCCGCACGAGTTGAAGCACCCGCTGATCTTGATCTTGAGATCCGACCGGTGGGCGATCCCGCTCATGCCGTTTGCGAATTTCTTGTGCAAGTGTCCGGCAAGCCCCCGGGAGGATGTGATTCCCAGCTTGCACGAGTCCGTGCCGGGACATGCCGTCACGTCCTTGAGCCTGCCCGCACCGGGCTCGGCGAGGCCGGCATCGGCGAGGTCCCTGTAAAGTTCCGGCAGGTCCGCATTCGAGACCCACTGGAGGAGCAGATTCTGGTCGACCGTCGTTCTCAGCGTGTCCTTCACATACGGTCGAGAGATCTCGGCGAGGTTCCTGGCCTGCTCTGATGTGATGTCGCCCAGGGGGAGAAAGATGTCGACCATCGAGTAGCCCGACTGTCGCTGCCGATGCACGTTGAGATCGAGCCATTCGAGCAGACCGGGGTCCGAGTCCTCGTCAATCTCCAGAACGGAGGGAGGCTTCAGAGGACTGTCCTTCAATGTGGCGATTGCGCCCTGCAGTTCGCTCTCCCAGCGCTCGTCCAAAGGCAGGCGCAGTCGCTCCTCCTCGACAAGCCGCCGGAACTTGTCGATGCCCTGCTTGGCGATCAGGAACTTCATCCTGGCCTTGGCGCGGATCCTCTTCTCACCGAACTTTGCGAACACCCTCGAGATTGCCTGGGCGAGCGGAAGCATCTCGCTGGCCGGGAGGAACTCGCTGTAGACCTTCGCCTGGTGGGGAAGCGCCCCGAGGCCGCCGCCCACGAGCACCTGAAAGCCCTGGACGCCATCCCGGACGCGAGCCACGGCGCCGATGTCGTGCATCCGGCCGAGGCCGCAGGAATGGCTCTCGCATCCCGAATAGGAAATCTTGAACTTGCGGCCGAAGTTCTGGGCGTCGGAATGGCGCAGCATGAAATACGTCATGGCGTGCGCGTGCGGGGTGACGTCGAATACCTCGTCGCAGCACACGCCTGCGTGCGGACAGCACGTCACGTTGCGGATGACGTTTCCGCACGCCTCGCGGGTGGTGATGCCCACCGCCGCCAGCCGCCGCATGAGATTCGGCGTGTCGTTGATGTCGATGAAGTGGCACTGAAAGTCCTGCCGGGTCGTGACATGCAGCACGCCGACTGCGTACTCCTCCGCGATGTCGGCCAGCACGACGAGCTGGTCCGCACTCATCCGCCCCATCGGGATCTTGATCCGCTGCATCTGGACCCGGTCCTGGCGCTGGCCGTAGACGCCGTGCCGCAGGCGGAACTCGGTGAACAGCTTGTCGTCCACGAGATCCGCCTGCACCCGACGAAGCTCGGTCTCGTAGACGTCGATCTCCTTCCGTACGTCGGGCGGGAGCTGGGCCCACTCGGAACTGGTGTCTACAGGCTCAAGGTTGGGTGTGGTCATTGCCGGCGAACTCCCGGATCGGGACAGCGGGCAGCGACGCATGTCGCCATCGAGGCCCACGAAGCGCCGCCGGCCACCAAGTGCGATGGTACCACCTCCGTCCCGAATCCCGGAGGACGATTTCATGTACAGTATTGGCGAGGTAAGCAATCATGCAACGCATTGCCATCATGGCGCTCTTCGGGGCTCTGCTCGTTCTCGGCTGGCAGGCGGGTCTGGCTCCCGCCCCCACCGAAGCTGACACCCATGCCACCAGCGGGCAGGGAGATTACCAGTTCAAGGTCGTCTACAAGGGCAGCCACCTCCCCAAGGAAGCGCAGGCCGTGCTCGAGAAGGCCCATGGCGGGTTCGCGGTCGACCGTCGCGACGGCAAGGGGGAAGTCTATTTCGCGCTTCCGGGCGCGGGCATCATCCAGGTCAGTTCGGACCTATCGAGCACCAGGATGCTCGCCACGGACGACGCGATGAAGCCCCACAACATGCACAACACCACGATCTGGTACGACCGGGACGGCGGGGCGCATCTCTCGTTCCCGGGGAACGGAACGTCGACGGTGTACACGACGAACCTCGATGGAAAGCTCGAGCACACGCTCGGCTCGCCCGACGGCACCCGCGATCTCGGATTCCCGACTGCGACGCAGTACTTCTTCGGGCAGGGGAACTTCGTGCCGACGGACGTGGAGAAGCTCGGCAGCCTCTTCTACATCGCGACCGGCTACTCCTCGCTGGACTATGTCGTCACCGCCAGGATCGAGAGCGTCAGCCCGTTCAAGGTCTCTTGGTACGACTTGGCATTCGGAGGCAAGGGCAGCGGCGCCGGCCAGTTCGGCACGGGCCACGGAATCACGGTCCCCGGAGGAACAAGGCGGATTGACATCGCAGACCGGCCCAACGCCGAGATCGACCGCTTCACCCGGCACGGGCAGTACATCTCGACGCTCAAGCTTCCGCTCGGCTCGTACCCGTGCGACGTCGACTATCTCGGAAACCTCGGCGTGGTCGGGGCGCTGCATGGACCGGACCGTCCGAAAGGAGCGCCGATCTACATCCTGGAGAACGACAAGCTCGTCTCCACGATCATGCCCAAGGCCGAGCTGGGGCTGGAGAACTTCCAGCATGTGCACAATGCCGTGCTGCACAGGGCCGGCGGCAAGCTCTATGTCATCGCCCAGGCATGGAACCCGGGCGACTTCGCGATCTTCGAGCAGGTGATGTAGGCGGATCACGGTCAGAACGCTTCCAGCACTTGATTGTGAATGCGGCTCCGCCCAAGAGGCGGTGCTGCGCCTGAGCATACGGGAACACCAGCCGCCGATCCATGCCTGACTCGCTCGCACCCTCAACTCCGGAAGAGCTGCGTGACACGCTGCGGCGCTGCAGTGTGGAACAGGCAAGCATCGAGACGTGCGGCTCGTCGTCCAAGCGACTTGTAGGCGGTCCGATCGCGAAGGCCAGACACCGACTCGAAACACGCAATCTCACGGGTCTGCTCGCGTATGAGCCGGCCGACCTGACCGTCAGCGTGGAGGCCGGCATGCGATTCGCAGATCTCAACCGAATCCTCGCGGAGAACGGGCAGTTTGTGCCCCTTGATCCTCCCTGGGGCTCGGTCGCGACCGTCGGCGGGGCGCTGGCAACCAACTCGAGCGGGCCCCGGCGGAGGCGATACGGCACGGCCCGGGACATGGTGATCGGGATGCGGTTTGCGACGCTGCACGGCAAGCTCGTCAGTTCCGGCGGAATGGTCGTGAAGAACGTGACGGGGCTCGACATGGGCAAGCTCATGATCGGTTCGTACGGCACGCTCGCGGTCATTGCCTCGGCCAACTTCAAGGTCTTTCCGATACCGGAATCGTCCGCATCGTTCGTCCTTCAGTCCCGGTCGGTGGGCTCCCTTCTGGAGGTCCGTCGAGAAATCCTCGGTTCGGTCCTGCAGCCGGTCGCGATCGACTGGCTCGACCCTGTTGCGGCCGGGTCCGCGGGACTTGGCGGGTTGCACTCCCTCGTGGTGGAAGCGGCGGGCAGCCCGGCGGCGACACGCAGGTTCGAGGATGCCTACCCCACGCTCGCAGCGGCGGCGGGGGGCTCTCTGGAGATGCTGCCCCGGGACGGGTGGACGCGGATCCGGGAGTGCGGACCCCAATGGCTCGAGGACCATCCGGACGGCGCGGTGCTTCGAGTGTCCACGATCCCCTCGAGGCTCGGGGAGTTGCTGGAACAGTCCGCAGACGCAGGCTGCGGCGCGGTGATGCGGGCCGGCGAGGCCACAGGGTTCTGCCTGGCTCGCGACGCCGAGACTGCGGGGCTGGCGGCCACGCGCCTTCGACGCAGCGGATTCCACGCGACGCTGGAAGCCGCCTCGGACAAGGTGAAGCGCGAAATCGTGCAATGGCCGGCCTCCGGGAACGAACTGGAAGTGATGCAGCGAATCAAGGCCGATTTCGACCCGCTGCTCCTGCTGAACCGGGGGCGTCTCTACGGCGTGATCTAGTGCGGGCATGTTGCAGAAGCGACACACTGCAGTGTGTCGAAATCCTTGATAGGCAACGACTTGGAAAACTCCGAGCAACGTGGTAATAGTGAAAGGGATCCGTCCGCAGGATGGCGTTTCCCGACGACAGCGGCTCACTGTTCGAGCACACCATCGGCGAGCCTGTGGAAACGAGCGGCGTGGGGCTCCACAGCGGGGTTCCGGTCCGGCTCCGCATGCTGCCCTCGGCTGCCGGGCGGGGCGTCGTGTTCGTGCGCACGGACCTGCGCGGCTTCCAGATCCGCGCGAGCTGGCGGCACGTGGCCAAGGTGGCCTACGCCACCAGCCTCATGCGTCAGGGTGTGCTGCTCTCAACGACGGAACACCTGCTGAGCGTCCTCAGGGCTCTGGGCGTCGACAACGTCCGGATCGAGGTCGACAACTTGGAAATACCGATTCTTGACGGGAGTGCGCTGCCGTTCGCGGAAATGATCCGCCGTGCAGGGGTGCGGCGACAGCGCAGGCGCAGACGCTACATGAGTGTCCGCAAGCGAATCGAGGTCGCCGAGGACGGGAAGTCGATCTCGATTGAGCCGTCCGATGCCTTCCGGATCGCCTGCGAGACGCTGTATCCCCACCCGCTGGTCGGGAGGCAGCGTCTGGACATGACGATCACGCCGCGACTGTATCTGGACGAGATCGCGGCCGCCCGCACGTTCGGCTTCGAGCGCGACCTGGATGCCATGCGCGACATGGGCCTGATCCGCGGAGCGTCGCTGGAGAACGCCGTGTGCTTCGGAAACGGGAGAGTGCTCAACGAGGAAGGGCTTCGGTTCGCGGACGAGCCGTGCCGACACAAGCTTCTGGACCTGATTGGCGATCTGGCGCTGCTTGGCCTGCCGGTGGTCGGCAGGGTGGTCGCGACCCGTGCGGGCCACGCGATGCATGTCGCACTGGTGGACCGCATCATGAAGGATCCCGAGAGCTTCAGGATCATGACGCTGGATCAGATCGAGTCTTCGCGGTCGGCCTCGCTGGCCTGACCGGACATTCGCTCGCGGATCCTTTCCAGAGTCAGGGCCGCCTGCGGGGGGATCCGGGTGCTCAGCCCGTCGCGCTGCCTCTGGTAGGGCCTCACCAGATCGATGTCCTCGGTTGTGCCTACAAGATACAGTCCCGCAAGCGCCTGCAGAACATGGGTCGATTCGGGCCGGACCACCGTCACCTCGTCGCCAGCGGCAACCCGGTCTCCATCGGCGCGCAGCTGGCGGTCAACGATCCCCGGCAGGGGCGCCCTGACGTCCAGGGGTTCCTCCTCGCCGTCCTGGTGGATGCGCACGAGCAGCGCTCCCGCGTCGAACGCGTCGCCCGGTTCCAGACGGTTCGCCACGACTCCGGCATGTTCGGTCGCAAGCCGATACGGCTGGAGCATCGCCCGCATTTCGTCGCGGCCGGCGGAATCTCCGAATCTCGCCAGCGCCAGCGCCGCGTTCCGGCGAACCATCGGATGAGGGTCCGAAACGAGAGTGCGCAGCGCCTCGTGGAATTCCCCGCTCGAGGGATCGTCCCCCATGAGCCACGCCACGGTCAGGCGCAGTTCCGGCAGGTCATGTCCGGCAAGGTCGAGGATGTGCGGATACCAGACCTTGACCGATTCATCGCCCGCGGTCATCCGCTTCGAGATCTGTGCCAGCGCGTGCTGCGCCCTGCGTGGCCGCTCCGTGTCCGCGAGGTACTCTCCGATCTGCTGCTCGGTCAGCTCCTTGCCGAACCAGGTCTCCATCCAGAACCAGAAGGGAATGCCGACGCACGCGACGGCCACGGCAGTCGCGACGAGTGTGGCCTTGCGCGAGGCGAACACATCGCCGGACCTGCCCTCCATTGCCATGCCCTCATTGTCCTACTTCAGCGGTCACCGCGGCGCCGAACGTCGGCCGGCACCGAAAACGTCGCGCTGCGACCCCCCGCAAGTGCCGCGGAACTTGAGCGCCACCTGTCCGGACCCGAAGCACCCGCAGCGGGCGATCGCCAGCCGCAGACGGCGTTCCACTTCGCCGGCCCACGAGAATCGGACCGGAGGCGCCGTCGGGAGAAGAGTCCCCATCGATTCGATGTCTTTCTCGTACCGGTTGGCCCGTCGGACGTAGTCGGCGGAGTTCTCGGTGCATATGAGGGCGTGGGGAATGTCCGTCTTCTCGGTCGTGCAGCGGACCGGGAGCCGTTCGCTCTGGATTTGCAGTTCCACATGCGACCGCAGATCCTTCCGCATGCGGAATCGCACCACGTGAGCTTTCGGGTTCCGGCAGAAATCAGTCAGCCTCCGGCAATGCTCGCACTTGCAGAAGGCAGAACCAGGAAAGGTCCGCGGCATGCGGTTGCCGGAAAGCCTGCCCAGGCTGCTTTCGAGGCGCCCTCTGCGGGGAGATGCGCCGCCACCCGCAGTGGCGGATCAGGACGAGACGCCGCCGCTGGCACTCCCGGCGGCGATCGCGATCATGTCGAGCTTCGCCTGAATCTCCGTATCGATCTCACTCTCGGGAAGGTCCACCACAAGGTCGCCTGGGCTGGGCACCGGGATGCGGTCAGTAGCGTCAAGGTGAGATCGGTACGCTCGAAACACCTCCTCCAGTGCAAGGGCTTGCTCCTCGGAGCCGCCGGTCGCATCCGATGCGTCCGCCACCGCCGTCTCCTCGATCGCCTTACGCATCGCTGCGAGTCGACGACCGGACTGGTCGGGGGCAAACAGCGGGCCGGCTGCCGCTGTCTGGCCCTCTCTGGACGCGTAGCCCTCCAGCGCGGAACGGGTGCAGACATAATTCTCGATCCGGCCCCGTTTCCATCGGCTGCGGGCCATGCCCTGCGGGTCCGGAACCTCGTTTCCCGTCCCTTGCGGGTCGTCGAGCAAGGCGAACGCCCGGACCGCGGGCAGGACGCCCGCCAGCGAGCGGAAATGGTGAATCGCGGCGACGAGGGAATCTCCCACGTAGTGCACGAACGGTCGCTGCAGCGCCCGCGCGGAGGCGGTGTGGCCGAGCCGAGCCGCAAATCCCTGCAGGACGGCGAGGTCGGTCGGTCCGCTCAGATAGAGCACCCAGCCGGTCTGTGCCGCATGCATGTAATGCTCGAATCCGAATTCCCTGAGTGACCGCCCAAACCGCTCACTGTGCTGCCGCCCGACTTGATGGGGTTGGCCAATGAAGGCGAGCGCCAGGTCCTGGTCCGCGGCCTCGTTCAGCAGCACTTCGGAATGCGTCGCAATGATCGCCTGGCACCCGGTCTCCCTGGCCACCTCGCGGATCGTCCTGTACGCCTGCCGCTTGCGCAGCGGCTCGAGGTGGGCATCCGGCTCGTCGAGTAGCAGGACTGAGGCCGGACGCGCGTACATGTAGGCGAGCAGCAGCAGCATCTGGTGAAGGCCCCGCCCCGCGGATGAGATGTCCAGTTCCAGGTCACCCTCGCGGAATGCCATCGTGATCTCTCCGCGGTCGGACCGGAACTTCGGTGCGTCGATCTGGACGCCAAAAAGCGCCTCGATCCGTTCCGAGAGGGCGTGCCAGTGTTCCGGCTGCTCCTCGCAAACGTTGAGGCAGAGGTTGCGCAGCACCTCCGCTGTCCTGCCCTCGCCGATCCGTACCGTCACCGTGCCCGGCGCGAGGAGCGTTTCGGTGGGTGCAAGGCCTGCAATCGAGGTAAGGAAGGCCATCCGGACCGAGCAGGCCTGGCTGGGAACCGGCATTCGGGGCGAGCCGCTGTCCTCTCCCGTACGCAATGGGCGGCAATAGAACGATTCCTCGTTCGCGTAGTCGAATTCGAGGCCACACTTCCAGGCAGAATCGCCGCTGGTTCCTTCGACGACGATCTCGATCCTGACGTTGGAAGTGACCTGGCGCCCGTCCACACGCCTCACGTCGCGGACGCGCAGGTTCCTCCAGAGGAGCTTCGCCTTTGGAACCGGCATGGCGGCTAGGTCCTGCCGATGGAGCGCCACGCCCGTACGAATCGACGCCTCCTTTGACCGGGAACCCTTTTCCAGCCACCGTCTGAGTCCGGTTTCCCACAGGACCAGCGCCTGCATGGCTGTCGACTTGCCGGAGTTGTTCGGCCCCACGAAGACCACGGGACTGGCCAGATCCACGGCCACCTCATCGAATTGCTTGAAGTTCAGAACTTGGAGTCGAGTAAGCACGCTGGTTGGGTTGGGGTGCGGACAACAGTGTAAAACCCTCGGCTGCCTACTCGGAAACAGGGAAGGCGTCGACGAGGGCAGGGGGCGGAGTGACTTCGGCCCGTCGGCCGCCGTTTGTTCTCCGGTAACAGAAGCTTGTCCCGCGCCGCGCTGGTTCCTCAGTGCAGTCACCGAGTCCCGGTCAGGCCGTTCCGTCCTCCCTGGAGCCGCCAGTGCTTGACAAGTTCACTGGCCATGGACCCGCGATCCCAAGAGCGCGGAGAATGTTCCTCTGCTCCGGTCTTTCCCCGGTCTTGTCGTGCGCGCCCCGCTCATCGTGTAATCCGTCTGGGAAGTGCCGAATTCCGGTGGTGACGATTCTCCCGTGGCCGAATGCCAGGCGACCGGCAGATCCATCCACCGTCCCTGAAGGCCGTCCGCCAAGGCTCACTCTGCCCGTCCGGAAGAGCGCAAGGCACACACAAGTGTCCCTTGTACCCGAGACCTGAGGGCGAGCAGGGGCGTCCGTATAATCAGGAAGTCCGATGGCGCTAGCGTCCGCCGCTTTCTGACCCCACGACCTGAAATGGCCTGCAGGCATCTGGCTCTTGGCCTTCTTGCGGTGGCCGGACCGTGCCTGGGGCAGATTGCAGACGTCGGCGCAAGCTCGCCTCTGGGCGGCGGTGTGTCGTCAGCGGCCGGTTCCCCTGTTCGGCAGGTTCTGGCGCTAGTCGACCCTCAGGCGGCCGGCTCCCTCTCCGAGCTGCAGGCTGCGGAGATCGAGCAGTTCCTAGCCAACCTTGCCGACGATCTGGTCTCAGGCGATCTCAATCTGGAGGCGAGGGTCGCCCCGGAGTTTCGAGGGACCCCCCTTGTTCCGGCGGAAGAAGGCCTCGCTCTCGCGAGCGGCGTGCTGCGCTCATTCCATGGCACGCCGGCATCCGAGACCGGCGTCGGTGCGGACGCAGTGGGCGGCGAATTCGCCGAACTCCTGGAGGGGTACAGGTCCGTTGACTGGGCCAAGTTCAAGATCGTGCGAATCGCATCGCAGGGTCCGGACGGCGCTAGCACGACTCTTCGCTTCCAGCTTGCAGGAGTGACGTCCGACGGCCACCGTCAGCAGTCAACCGGCCTTTGGGAATCCGAGTGGAAGCGGGGGCCGGACAACTCCTGGCTGCTGGCGGCGATTCGCGCAGGTCCCAGTGAACGCAGCCGCACAAGTGCTGCCGTGTTCACGGATGTCTCAGAAGCTGCACTCGGTATGAACGCCTCCTTCAGCCGGCAACTCAGGTACGGCACCGAAGTCTGGCGAACCCGAATGGACTCCGCCTCGGGCATGGACGTGTACGGGCAGCAGGGGCTTGCCGTGGGCGACTATGACGGAGACGGTCACGAAGACTTCTATCTGACCCAGCCCGGAGGGCTGCCGAACCGCCTGTTCCGCAACCTGGGAGACGGCCGCTTCGCCGACGTGAGCGCCGACGCCGGCCTCGATGCTCTCGACGGCTCCTCCGCGGCGTTCTTCGCGGATATCGAAAACAACGGAACGCAGGACCTGATCCTGATTCTCTCCACGGGCCAGCCGCTGCTCTTCCTCAACGGGGGGCAAGGGAGCTTCAGGCTGTCCAGGGAGGGTTTCCCTCTGGGAGTCAAGCCGGGCGCCGTCGGCGGCTGCATCGGCGACTACGATCTCGACGGGTATCTGGATCTGTACGTGACCGCGTATCTCTGGCCCAATGCGGCCTCTCAGCTCCCGAGGCCCTACTACGACGCGACGAACGGGCCGCCAAACGTTCTCTATCGCAACCGGGGGGACGGTACCTACGCTGACGCGACCTCGGAAGCGGGGCTCGACGAGAACAACAATCGATTCAGCCACGCATGCACCTGGGGCGACTACGACCAGGACGGCCGGCCGGACCTCTTCGTTGCCAACGACTTCGGCCGCAAGAACCTGTATCGGAATCAGGGCGGCGGACGGTTCCAGGATGTGACCGCCGAGGCCGGGGTCGAGGATGCCGGCGCCGGAATGAGCGTCGCGGTGGGCGACTACGACGGGGACGGCTGGGAGGACGTGTACTTCGGCAACATGTGGTCTTCGGCTGGCCGGCGGGTCACCACCCAGCTCGACTTCAAGAGCGACAGTCCCGACGCCCCCAAGGAGATCTATCGTCGTCACGCGCGCGGAAACTCGCTCTTCCGGAGCGAGCGGACCGCCTTCGAGGACGTCACAATCGCGTCCGGCGTGGAAATGGGGCGCTGGGCGTGGTGCTCCGACTTCGTGGACTTCGACAACGACGGCAATCTCGACATCTACATCGTCAACGGGTTCGTGACGGGCACCGAGAAGGACGATCCGGATCTTTGAAGTTTCTTCTGGCGGCAGGTCGTGTCGTCCTCTCCGGAAGATCAGGCCCGTTCCGCGCATTACGAGCGAGGCTGGGCGCTGCTGTATCGTCTGATCCGGCTCAACGGCAGCCTGAGCGGGCACGAGCGAAACGTCCTCTACTGGAATCGGGGTGACGGCACGTTCGCCGACCTGTCGGCCGTCGCCGGCCTGGACTTCCCCGAGGACGGGCGTGCCTTCGTCTCCTTCGACTTCGACCGGGACGGGGACGCCGACATCCTGCTCAACAACCGAAACTCCCCCCAGCTCAGACTGCTGCGGAACGATCTGCCTTCTACCCACAGTTCCGTCGCCTTCCGGCTCGTGGGAACCGACAGCAATCGCGACGCCGTTGGCGCGAGGCTTGTCCTCGAGACAGCATCCGGGCGGCAGCTGGTCCGATCGGTGCGCAGCGGTTCGGGATTCCGTTCGCAGCCCTCCCGGACCGTTCTCGTCGGCCTCGGGGACGAGGACGGGGTCCGCGAGCTGCGGGTGCATTGGCCATCCGGTAACGCAAGCCGATACAGCGAGATTCCGCCAGGGCACCTTGTGGAGATCACGGAAGGCCGAGCAGGCGTCGTGGCCGTGCCGTTCGACTCAGGTCCCGAAACTGCGCCCGCCGCCCCGTTTTTGAAGGAATCCGCGACCGATGCGGGGAGGGAAGGCATCTGGCTGACTGAGGCGACGCCGGCGCCTGTCGTCAGGGGCCGGTCCTTGGACGGGTCGAAGTTCGAGCCCGGGAGCTATCGCGGAAGGCGCGTTCTGCTCAATTTCTGGGCCACCTGGTGCCTGCCTTGTCAAGGTGAGCTCGCCGATCTCAGGGACCACAGCGCGGCCTTGGAGGCTGCGGGAGTCCAGACGCTTCTGGTGTCGGTCGACGAGCCCGGCGAGCTCGACTCCGTGCGCCGCTTCGTCCGCGAGCGGGAACTGCAATTCCCCGTAGTACTACCGGACGAGGAGTCGGTGACCGCTTTCGATCTTCTTCTGAGGCACATACTCGACCAGTCAGGCGAGCTTGCGATTCCCGCCTCCTTTCTGATCGATGAATCGGGGAAGGTTCTGAAGCTCTACCTCGGGCCGACTTCGGCCGCCCAGGTTCTCAGCGATTTCGCGAGCTGGCCCGACAGCGAGGCAGAATTGCTGGAGCGGGCGCTTCCGTTTCCCGGGCGGGCGTACACCACGCGCTTCGAGCGGAACTGGGTCCAGCTGGGCGACGCCTACGCGTCCGCGGGACTCGGCCGCGAGGCTCTTGCGGCCTTGGAGCATGCTGTCGGCGTCCATCCGAAGCACGCTGCGATCCTCGACCGGCTGGGAAGCCTCTACGGGGAGCAGGACAGGTGGCTGGACGCGGTCGCGAGCCACCGCGCCGCAGTCGAGCTGGGCCTCCCGGGAGTGAGCGCGCAGGTCCATCTGGCGGCCGCTCTCGCCGAACTGGACAGGCTTTCCGAGGCGCGGGAAACGGCGGCGGCGGCCCTCGCCCAGGCTCCAGCCGACCCGGATGTCCTGCGCGTGTGGGGCGCGGTCGCATCGCGCCAGGGAGATTTCGCCGACGCCCTGCCGGCCCTGCTCGGCGCCAGAGAGAGCGATCCCGACAATCCCGAGACGCACTACAACCTGGGCTGGCTGTACATGCAGACGGGGCGCGCCCAGGAAGCGGCGGCCTCGCTTCGCAGGGCTGTCGAGATTGCGCCCCGGCATGTGCGGGCCCTACACGATCTTGGAATCCTGCACGCCCGACAGGGGGCGTGGGGTCTTGCGGCGGACTCCCTGCGCAAGGCGACGGAGGGCAAGCCCGACTTTCCGGAAGCGCACTACAGCCTCGGTCTGGTTCATGCCCAGCAAGGCGATTTCGAGCGCGCCGAAGCGTCACTGCGTGCGGCGCTGGATCTTCGCGTCGACTATGCCGAGGCTCTCGCCGACCTCGGCGGCGTCTATGTGGAGACCCGCAGATTCCGAGAAGCACTGCCTCTGCTGGCGCGAGCCAGCGGGCTGAAGCCCGAGCTGGCGCAGCCTTACCTCAACGCCGTTAGGGCCCACCTGGCCTTGGGCGACAGGGACGGCGCCCTGGCCCGCTTGGAAGACCTGCTTCAGGTTCGTCCCGACGACCCCACCGCGCTCGCGCTGAGGAAGCGGCTGGGGCAGTAGATTCCGGCGTGAGCGGCCGGGCCTGCCCACACCGTCCGGTCCGGTCCCGCGGCAGTGCTCCCGCAGTCCGGCTGGCTATACTGCGGATCGTGCCCAGGGCGTGCCACGCTTTGCTCGCGCTTTGGCTGGCAGTTCCCGCAGCGGGTCTTCAGCAGGTGCCCACACTGACGCCGCCCCGGCCTTCGCCGAAGGCCGCAAGGGGGGTCAGCTACGAGGATGTCACCCGAGTCTCCGGCCTGCATTCGTTCGAGCACCGCTCCGGATCACCCCGCAAGCCGTATCTTCCCGAAACCGTCGGCTCGGGTCTCGCGCTCGTTGACTACGACAACGACGGGTGGCTCGACGTCTACCTCGTCAACGCCCTCGCCGAGGATGCCCGGCTGGGAAGGGATGTGCCGGGTTCGGCCGCGCTGTTCCGAAACAATCGAGACGGAACATTCGCAGACGTGACCGCCGACGCAGGCGTCGGGAACGACCGCTGGGGCGTCGGGGTCTGTGCCGGGGACGCCAACAACGACGGGTGGGAAGACCTTTTCGTCACGAACTTCGGAAAGAGCCGCCTCTATGTGAGCGCGGGTGACGGCACGTTTGAGGACGTTGCCGGAGGGGCAGGCGTCGAGATCGACGCCTGGTCGACCGGGTGCGCCTTCGGCGACTACGACGGCGATGGACTCCTCGATCTCTACGTGGCCGGATACGTCGACTTCGACTGGGACAATCCGCCGCCGCCCGGAGGGACGCCGGCGCGGCCCCTGCCGGAGTCCCCGGAGCGTATGCGCGGCGCCGGGGCCCGGCTCAGGACGGGCGCCGTCTACGAATCCGGCCAGACGGCATGCGTGTACTACGGAGCCGCGGTCGCATGCGGACCGAAAGGCCTCGATCCAGCGCCCGACATCCTGTTTCGCAACCTGGGCGGAGGGCGGTTCCGCGACGTGTCGCAGGAATCGGGCCTGCGTGCGGCGAAAGACAGCTACGGCCTGGCTGTCGCCTGGATCGACGTGGACGACGACGGGCTCTTGGACATCGTCGTGGCCAACGACTCGATGCCGAACCACCTGTTCCACAACCTTGGCGACGGGACGTTCGAGGAGATCGGCATGCTCAGCGGGCTGGGAACGAACGGCGACGGACTTGAGCAGGCCTACATGGGCATTGCGGCCGGGGACTATGACCGCGACGGCCGGGCCGACTTTCTCTTCACCACGTTCGCCGGCGACAACTACACGCTGCACCGGAACAACGGCGGCTTGGACTTCAGTGATGTCACGCTGCGGTCCGGGCTCCTGGCGGCAACCATGCCGTTTCTGGGCTGGGGGGCCGAATTCCTCGACTACGACAATGACGGTTGGCTCGACATTCTCGCGGCGAACGGCCACATTTTTCCGAGTGCCGATCCCGCCAGTTGGGGAACCTCCTACAAGCAGAGGACGCTCCTCTTCCGCAACCTGCATGACGGGACGTTCACCGACGTGTCGGGCAGCCTGGGAGCGGGCTTCAACCGTCCCAAGAGCTCCCGGGGAGCTGCCGTCGGCGATCTTGACAACGACGGGAGCCTCGACATCGTCCTGAACAATCTCGACGGACGCCCCACGGTGCTGCGAAACCGCGGGGCGTCGGCCGCTGGTCACTGGATCGCCGTAAAGCTCGTGGGCAGTACCGCGATGTCGGTTCCTCGGGACGGAATCGGGTCCGTAGTGTACTGCGAGGCAGGCGGGGTCCGGCAGCGAGGCGAGGTGGCCTCGGGCCGCGGGTACCTGTCCCAGAGCGATCTCCGCGTGCATTTCGGACTGGGCGGAGCGGAGAGTGTGGATCGTCTGGAAGTCGTCTGGCCGAACGGGTCGAGAGAGTCCTTCAGGCCTCCGACCGTTGATCGGATCCTGGTCGTGGAGCAGGGAAAGGGCATCAGGGTCGAATGACGGTCGGCGCAAAGCTTGCAGTGCTTCTGGCGGGAATCGCCGTCGCCAGCGGCGGCCAGTCCCCGGAGCTGTCCCGCTACGCCGCCGACCTGAGAGCGGCGGACACCCTCCTCTCGCAGGGCGATTTCCGAGGAGTGATCGAGAGGCTCGAGCCTTGGCCTGAGAGGTTGCCGCATCGCCCGGAAGCGAACCACTTTCTCGGCCTCGCCCACTACCGCCTGAGGGAGTTCGACCAGTCGATACGTCACCTGTCGGCGGCTCTCGACACCGAGCGCGAGGATTCCGAGCCGTGGAAGCAGACAGTGGAGGTCCTCGGCGTCGCCTACTACTTCGAGGGCCGGTGGCAGGAAGCCAGACCCCTGCTCGAGAAAGCCTCGGCCTGGAAGGCCGCCGACCCAGACTTCCTCTACGCGCTGGCGAGGACTCAGGTGCTCACCGGCGGAGGCGGCAGTGCGAGGATTCCTGTCGCGGGCATCTTCGGTGTCGATCCCGCCAGCCCTCCGGCGCTGGTCCTCACCGCTAGGCTGGCGCTGCTGGAGAACGGTCTCAGGGACGCCGAGACCCTGCTGCTCAAGGCGCTGGAGGCCCGGCCCGACCTGCCTGGCGCCAACTACCTGCTCGGAGGCATCGCGCTGCGGGAAGGGAACCACTCCAAGGCGCTGGCTTTCCTGCGAAAGGAGCTGGAGAACGATCCCGGACATGCCGAGGCGTGGCATTCGACCGGCGAGACGCTTTTGGCCCAGGGACGGGAGGCGGAGTCAGTCGAGGCGCTGAAGAGGGCCATCTGGCTCGGATCGAAGTCGCCCGATCCCTACATCCTGCTGGCGAAGGTCCACATCGAGCGAAGAGAGCTCGATCTGGCGGAGGACGCGGTCCGGCAGGTTCTTCAGGCCCACCCCCGGAATTACGAGGCCCACTTCCTCTACAGCCGAATCCTCTACAAGATGGGCCGTCGGGAACGGGCACGCATGCAGCTGGAGATCGCCGAGCAGGTGCGGCGCGCGGGACTGCCCTCGCGCCCGTAGGGCCCGGGCCGTTGCGCCCCGGGCGCGCCCCGCCGTTCGTGCGAAACGGGTCGTCCGGATCTTCGAGTATGATTGTGGCTGCCTTGGGGAGCCCCTGATGCGCAAGTGCCGTTCATCCCTGCTTGTCGCGGCTCTGATCTGCGTCACGGTCTGCGCCTGCGGGGACCCTCCGGGGGCGGGGCATGAGCGAATCACGATCGCGGAGCTGCGCGACAAGATCGCCGGCGGCTGGGCCGGACAGATGATCGGCGTGAGCTTCGGGGGCCCTACGGAATTTCGTCACCGCGAGTCGATCATTCCCGAGAGCGAACTGCCCGAGTGGGACCCGGAGAAGGTCAGGGACTCGATCCGGCAGGACGACCTGTACGTGGACATGACATTCGCGCAGGTTCTTGACGACAAGGGCCTTGATGCGACCACCGAGGACTTCGGCGCGATGTTCAGGGATGCCGAGTACCACCTTTGGCACGCGAATCTCGCGGCGCGCCGGGCACTCAAGCGAGGCGTTCCCGCGGCCCTCAGCGGCACCCCAGAACACAACGCCCACGCCAACGACATCGACTTTCAGATCGAGGCAGACTTCGTGGGACTGATGACGCCCGGCCTTCCGCAGGCGTCGAACGACCTCTGCTTCCGGGCCGGCCGAGTCATGAACCACGGCGACGGAATCTACGGCGGGATGTTTGTCAGCTGCATGTACGCCGCGGCCTTTTTCGAGAGCGACCCGCGGAAGCTGGTGGAGTCCGGTCTCGCCTGCCTTCCGCCCAAGAGCCCCTACGCGAAGCTGGTCCAAGACGTGCTGGACTGGTCCGACCAGCATCCGGATGACTGGATCACGGTCTGGAACCTCGTCGAAGACAAGTGGAATGCACGGGAGCCGTGTCCCGAGGGCGCGGCCAACGCGTTCAACATCGACGCGAAGCTCAACGGAGCCTACATTGCGCTCGGGATGCTGTACGGGGAGGGCGACTTCGGGAAGACGATGAGGATTTCCACGCGCTGCGGGCAGGACTCGGACTGCAATCCCGCGAGCGCGCTGGGCATCCTCGGCGTGGTTCTGGGGCTGGACGGCATCCCGGACGAATTCAAGAGCGGGATCGAGGCGATTGCGGACGAGAAGTTCAGCTACACGGACTACTCCTTCCGGACCATCGTCGACAGCACCGAGAAGCGCGCGGTCGCCATGGCGGAGCGACACGGCGGGCGGGTCGAAGGCGACGAGCTGCTGGTGAGGACCCAGGTAGCGGTCCCGGCGGAGTTCGAGACCTGGGACGACTACGGGTCTCCGGTCGAGCGCGTCCCCGTGACCGACCCGCGGTGGTCATTCAAGGGGGACTGGGAGGACACGACTTCGCACTGGGGTCCGCAGCACACGGTCAGGACCAGCGGCAGCAAGGGGGCCGAGGCGCAGATCGACTTCGAAGGAACAGGAGCGATCGTCTCGGGCTTCTACCTGCCCAGCGGCGGCAAGGCCGACATCTATCTGGACGGCGAGCTGGATCGAACGGTGGACGTGTATCCCGACGAGGATCGGCCGAAGGGCTGGGAATCCGTTTGGCACAACTATCGCCTCGAGGAAGGAAGGCATTCGGTGCGCATCGTCGTGCGAGGGGAGACCTACCCGGGCTCCTCCGGCAGCGACATTGCGCTCACGCATCTGGTCGTGTTTCGATGAGCGCTTCATCGCTCGGCCCGGCCGCGGCCTCCGACCGGGACGGGAGCCGCGGCAGAGCACGCCGGACCGGGCGGCACATTGATGAGCGTACAACCTGAAATCGTCGTCATCGGCAGCCTCAATGCCGATCTCGTCCAAAACGTCGACCGGCTGCCGAAGCCGGGCGAGACGGTCGTCGGCGGCAACCTCGAGACGTTCAGCGGCGGCAAGGGCGCCAACCAGGCCTACGCCGCTGGCCGGATGGGAGCGCGGGTCAGGATGATCGGCCAGGTGGGCAGCGACAGCCTGGCTTCGCTGCTGCTCGACAGCCTGCGGTCGGCCGGCGTCAACACGGACTCGGTGGGGGCGGCCGAGATGTCGACCGGGGCGGCCGTCATCCTCGTGCTGCCCGACGGCGAGAATCTGATTGTGATTTCGCCCGGGGCGAACGCCACGGTCACGCCCGCACTGGCGGCCGAGAAGCTGGGCGGACTCGGAGAGAGGGCCTTTGTTCTGTCACAGCTGGAGATTCCGACGGAATCGGTCCGGGAGTCGCTTGCGGTGGCGAAGGGCCGGGGAGCGACCACGATTCTCGATCCCGCCCCGGCCCGGGCCCTCCCCGGCGAAGTCCTGCGGAACGTGGACTTTTTGACGCCGAACGAGACGGAAACGGCAGCTCTCCTGGGAGAGCCGGGCCTGGCGCTCGACACGGACTCCGATCTGGAGACGGCCGCCAGGAGGATCCTTGCCCTCGGTCCCGGAACGGCGGTTCTTAAGCTGGGAGCGCGGGGCTGCCTGATCGTCAGCGAGCGGGACAGTCTGCGGGTTCCCGGGTTCAAGGTCGTTCCCGTGGACACCACCGCGGCCGGGGACGTGTTCAACGCCGCTTTCGCGACCGGTCTTGCCGAGGGCAGGACACTCGAGGCTGCGGCGAGGTTTGCAAACGCGGCGGCCGCTTTGTCCGTGACTCGTCCCGGCGCTCAGAATTCCGTTCCGTCGCGGCGGCAGGTGGACCGGTTCCTGAAGGAACCTGGCGGTTGAAGTTGGAAGAGCTGGAATCAGGGAGGCAGGCATGTTTGTAGTCGAAGGTCTGGGGCTGGCCATCGTTCTGTGCGTCATGACCATGATGGGCTGGGGATCCTGGGCCAACACGCAGAAGCTGGCCGGGAAGGAGGACTGGCCGTTCGAGCTCTACTACTGGGACTACGCGATCGGCGTGTTCCTGACCGGAATCCTTTTCGCCCTGACGCTGGGCAGCTTCGGCGATGCCGGCATGGGCGCGCTGGCCAATCTGGGGCAGGCAGGGGGAGGGCCTGTCATGGACGCCATGCTGAGCGGCGCCCTGTTCAATCTCGCGAACATCCTCCTGGTGGTGGCGATCGATGCCGCCGGCATGTCGCTGGCCTTCCCGGTCGGCGTGGGGCTGGCCCTAGTGATCGGCACAGTGCGGAGCTACCTGCAGGCGCCCAAGGGCGACCCCACGCTAATCTTCTCCGGCGTGGCCCTGGTTGTGGTCGCCATGGTCATGTCGGCGCTCGCGTACAGCAAGCTGCCGCCGGTGGCGGGCCGCCGGCTGGGGCGGGGCCTGCTCTTCGCGGTCGTTGCCGGCTGCCTGATGGGGTCGTTCTACCCCCTGCTGCTGCAGGCAATCTCGCCGGACTTCGGCGGCGCGGCGATTGAGAGCGGTTTCCTCACGCCCTACACGGCCCTGTTCTTCTTCGGGATCGGTCTCCTGCTGAGCAACGTGGTCGTGAACACGGTCTTCATGAAGGCCGGCGGCAAGACATACTCGCGCTACTTCGGGGGAGGATCGCGGCTCCATTCCCTCGGCGCGCTTGGCGGCCTGATCTGGATGGCGGCTCTTGGCCTGAACGTGATCGCATCGGGCGTCGCGGGTCCGGCCATCTCCTACGCGCTGGGCCAGGGTGCTACCTTGGTGGCGGCGATCTGGGGGGTGTTCATCTGGAGGGAGTTCAAGGGGGCCCCGAGGAGCGCCACGCCCTTCATCGTGCTCATGTTCCTCGGCTACATGTCGGGCCTGACCCTGATCGGAGTCGCGACCCTCTAGGGCCTTGACCAAAGGGTCTTCCAGGAGGCAATCGATGCCAAACGCTCCAGTGCTCGGCGCGGCCCTGCTGTCGGCGATCGCTCTGGCGAGTTGCGGAACCCCGCTGCAGCCAGGCGAGGTCGCCATTTCGATGGACGACCTCCGCGACCGGATCGAGGGCGGCTGGGCCGGTCAGATGGTCGGCGTGGCCTACGGGTATCCCACGGAATTCGTCTTCAACCAGCAGATCATTCCGGACGACAGGATGCCCGAGTGGACTCCGGACATGGTCGCCAACGCCTTGGACCAGGACGACCTGTATGTCGAGATGACCTTCTCCACAGTGCTGGACGACAAGGGGCTGGATGCGACAACGCAGGACTTCGGCGACCTGCTCAGAAACGCGCAGTACCGCCTGTGGCACGCCAACCTGGGGGCGCGCCGGGCGTTGAAGCGCGGGGTTCCCGCCGAGCTGGCCGGCACACCCCAGCACAACGCCCATGCCAACGACATCGACTTTCAGATCGAGGCCGACTTCGTGGGCCTCATGACGCCGGGCATGCCCGCGGCGGCGAACGACCTCTGTCTGCGCGCCGGGCGGGTCATGAACCACGGAGACGGAATCTACGGCGGAATGTTCGTCTCGTGCATGTACGCGGAGGCCTTTTTCGAGGACGACCCGCGCAAGATCGTCGAAGCCGGCGTCGCGTGCCTGCCGCCCGCCAGCCCGTACGCACAGCTGATCAACGATGTGCTGGCGTGGTCCGCCGAGCACCCCGAGGACTGGACAAGGACGTGGGACCTGATCGACGGGAAATGGGACAACCGGGAGCCGTGCCCCAACGGCGCGCTGCGGGCCTTCAACATCGACGCGAAGCTGAACGGCGCTTACATCGCCCTGGGCCTGCTCTACGGCGAGAGGGACTTTGAGAGAACTCTGAGGATCTCCACCCGCGCGGGTCAGGACTCGGACTGCAACCCGTCCAATGCCTGCGGCATCCTCGGCGTCATGCTCGGATACCGCGGGATTCCGGACCACTGGACCAGCGGGATCCCCGCAATCTCGGACCAGAAGTTCAGCTACACGGACTTCACCTTTCCGGGAATTGTCGAGAGCACGCGCAAGAGGGCGATCGCGATGGCAGAGAAGAACGGCGGGCGGGTCGAGGGCGATCGCCTGATCGTTCGCAGGCAGCAGGCCGAGCCCGCCGAACTGCAGGTGTGGGACGACTATGGTTCCCCGGTCGAGCGGATTCCGGTTGCGGACAGCCGGTGGAACTGGCGGGGATCCTGGCAAGCGCACCTGATCACCGACCGACGCGGAACGGAGTGGGCGGGCCGGCTCGCTTCCAGCAAGGGTGCGGAAGCCACGATCTCCTTCGAGGGCACGGGCGCCATTGTCACCGGCCCCTACCTTCCGGCGGGCGGCTCGGCGGAGGTCTACCTGGACGGCGAGCTTCACAAGCGCGTCGATGTCTACCCGGACGAGGACAACTGGAAGTATGGGGACTCCGTCTGGCATGCCTTCGGCCTCGAGAACGGTTCACACAACGTTCGCGTGGTCGTGCTCGGAGAGCCTTAGGGGGAGTCGCAAGGGAGCGACGTGGTTCTGGAGAACCTCGTCGTCTTCCGCTAGTCGAGAATGTTCATGCGTGCGCCCGGCTGACGGAGCGCGCGGCAATAGAGAAAGGAAATCGGTTTGAAGAAAGCGAGCCACTGGATAGCGGTCGCGGCGCTGGCGCTGTTATCAGCCACGGTAGCCGACAATGCCAAAGGAAGTGAACGGGTCATCACCCACGACGAGCTGATGGACAAGCTGTCCGGGTTCTGGATCGGCCAGCTCCTGGGCAACTACATCGGCTTCCCGTTCGAGAACAAGTACGTCGAGGAGCCTGTCCCGATCCTCGTCGACCGGGTCTACACCGCCGGCTACGACGGCGATCCCGAACTCATGATCAACAGCCGGGACCGGCGCGGACACATCCCCGTCCTGGTGAGCGCGCTGCGGGGCGCGTTCAGCGACGACGACACCGACATCGAGTTCGTCACGCTGCACGCGGTGGAGAAGTACGGTCTGGACATCACCTATCCCGAGATCACCCAGATGTGGATGACCCACATCAACGACTACATCTGGGTCGCGAACCGGGAGGCCCGCAACCTGATGGACCGGGGGCTGATTGCGCCCGACACGGGCCGCAGGCAGAACAACAAGCATTGGTTCCAGATCGATCCACAGCTGGTGAACGAGATCTGGAGCGCCTTCTATCCCGGGATGACGAAGCGGGCCGCCGACCGCGCGCTGTGGGGCGCCCGCATCACCAACGACGACTGGGGAACGCATCCGACGATCGCGTACGGGGCGATGATCAGCGCCGCCTTCTTCGAGAGCGATGTGCGCAAGCTGGTCGACATCGCCGTCGAGGCCGTGCCGGACGAGGGGCCGTTCGCGGAGGGCATCCGGGATGTCGTCAAGTGGCACTCCGAGCACGACGACTGGCGGGAGACCCGGCAGAGAATCCACGACAGGTACTACGCCTACAAGAAGGGTTCCTACGAAGCGCCTGTCAGCGTGGTCTCCTCGCTGGCCAACGGCCTGACCGGGGTCATGGCGGTGCTCTACGGCGAGGGCGACTACATGAAGACGGTCGGCATCGCGACCTCCGCGGGCTATGACTGCGACAACCAGGCCGCGACGGCGGGCGGGCTGATCGGCGTGCTCAACGGCCTGAGCGGCATGGGCGAGGCTGCCGTGGAGCAGACCATGAGCCTGCCGGCCTTCGGCAGGTGGGACAAGCCCTTCAACGACCAGTATGTCAACATCTCCCGCGACGAAATCAAGCTCCGGACGCCGATCAGCGAGATCGTCGAGCGCATCGCGGCTGTTGCCAAGGCCGCCATTCTCGAGAACGGCGGACGCATGGAGGTGCGGGACGGAAAGACCGTCTACGTCGTCAATTCGGACCTTTGAGCGAGCTGGCGGCGCCGACCTTCGCCGCCGCTGCGCTCAGGCGATCAGGTCCTCGACCACGCGCGCCGGGAACTGGTCGGTGAGGCGCTCGTCGAGACCGTGGCGGCGGAAGACGAGGTCACGGAAGTTCATCCCCAGCAGGCTCAGAACGGTGGCGTGGAAGTCATGCACGCTGACGGGACTGTCCACGGCGTGGTTGCTCAGCTCGTCGGTCCCGCCATGGACAGTGCCGCCCTTCACGCCGCCGCCTGCCATCAACAGCGTGAACCCGTTCGGACCGTGATCCCGTCCGAGGCTGCCGCGATCGTTCGCGTCGCCCTGCCCCAGCGGCAGCCGGCCGAATTCGCCGCCCCAAATGACCAGGGTCTCATCCAGCAGGCCGCGTCGCTTGAGGTCCCTGATGAGCGCGGCTGAGGGTCCGTCGGTCTTTCCGCAGCTGTACCGCAGGCCCTCGTCGAGCTTGGTGTGTGTGTCCCAGATCTGGTCCTCGATGTAGATCTGCACGAACCGGACCCCCCGCTCGACCAGTCTCCGGGCCATCAGGCAGCGCCGGCCGTAAGACTCCGTGAGCGCGGCGTCGAGCCCGTACATCCGCCTGGTCTCCTCATCCTCCTGTCCGAGGTCCAGGGCGTCGCTCGCGGCCAGCTGCATGCGGGCCGCCAGTTCGTAGCTCGAGATGCGCGCAGCCAGGTCCGACTCGTGCGGACGCTGTTCCATGTGGGACCGGTCAAGTCTTCGCAGCAGGCGCCGCTCGACCTCAAGTACGGGCGCGGGCCACTCCGGTCTGGGCTCCAGGTTGAGGACCGGCGAGCCCTGTGCGCGAAACCGAGTCCCTTGGCAGATCGGCGGCAGCCACGCCGCCTTCCAGTTGCTGATGCCTCCGATGGGCATGCCCTTGGGGTCATCCAGCACCACGTACGCCGGCAGGTTCTGGTTCTCGGTGCCGAGCCCGTAGGCCACCCACGACCCGATCGTCGGGCGGCTGCCGAGAAGCCGGCCGGAATGAATCATGTTGAGAGCCGTCTCGTGGTTCTGGCTCTCGGTGAACATCGAGCGGACCATCGCGATGTCGTCGGCACATTCCGCGATGCGCGGAAGCAGCTCCGAGAATTCCATGCCCGATTCGCCGTGCTTGGAGAACCGGTACGGAGAGGGGAGGATCCCGGCGTTCTGCTGCGGGCTCACCGCAACGGCGGTCAGGTCACGGCTGGGCGTCTTGCCGACATGCCTTGCCAGGTCCGGCTTCGGATCGAAGAGGTCGATCTGGCTCGGGCCGCCGTGCATGAAGAGCTGGATCACCGCCTTGGCCTTCGGCTCGAAGTGCGGAGGCTTCGGCGAGAGGTCGAACGCTCGCGGAGCTGCCGGAAATGCCAAAGCGGGGTTGGCCGTGAAGAGGTCCGCTCCCAGGAGATAGGCCAGCCCGGCCCCGTGCAGGCCGTCGCTGATGCGCGAGAAGAACTCCCGGCGGCTGGCAGTCCTCCGCCTGGTGTCGCGGGAGTTCGCAGGTGGGATTCTCTTCTCGGTCATCGGTCCATCTCAGTCAATGAAGGCGAACTCGGCCGAGTTCAGGATCGTGTGGCACAGGTTTGCCAGCGCCAGCCAGCGGGCGGTTCCCTCGACCGGGGATTCGCTCCTGTTGGCCTTCAGTCTCTCGGGCCAGTGGCTGCGAAACTCGCTCAGCGCGGCCAGGGATTCGCTCAGTTCGTACTCTGTCGGCGGCCTCGACAGGGCGCGCAGGAAGACTGCGGACACCTGCCTGTCCTCGCCGCCGCCCGCCGCATCGATGATCCGGCCGGCCATGTAGCGCGACAGCTTCCACGTCCACTCGCCGTTCATGAGATGCAGCGCCTGCGTCGGCACGTTGGACTGGCTCCGGACAATGCAGTTCGGCGTCATCTGCGGCTGATCGAACGCCTCCAGGAGCGAGATCGGCGCGCGAGGTTTCCGCAGCGTGTAGATGCTGCGCCGATAGCCCTCGGCGGAGCCGGCAGAGTGCAGTTCGCCGTCGTCGCTCTCCTCCAATTCCGCCGGCGGGCCGAAGCGCGCCGGGTCAAGTCGGCCCGTTGCCATCAGGATCGAGTCGTAGAGCTGCTCCGCATCCATTCGGCGCATGGGCATTCGCGACAGCATGACGTTGTCGGGATCCGCCGCCAGCGTCTCCTCGCTCTTTCGGGACGCCTGCCGGTACGCGGTGGAGGTCATCATGAGGCGGTGCATGTGCTTGACGCTCCAGCCGCTCCGCACGAACTCCGTAGCCAGCCAGTCCAGCAGTTCCGGGTGCGAGGGCGGATCGCCCTTTCGGCCGAGATCATCCGGCGAACCGACGATCCCGCGCCCGAAATGGCGCATCCAGACCCGGTTCACCATCACTCTCGCGGTCAGGGGGTGACCGGGCTGTGCGAGCCAGCGCGCAAGTGCGAGGCGCCTTCCGCTCGAGTCCGCACCGGGCCACGGAGCGACAGCCTCGTAGGGGTCGAGGTGCGTCGAGAGGACCGCCGGAACGCCTGGCTCGACGGGCTCCCCCGGTGTGAAGGCGTCCCCCCGCAGCAGCAGGTAGCTGGTCGAGGGCTCGCCGCCCATGTCAACCAGCGCCCGTACGCCCGGTACCGGCCTGAGCTTGGCCCGGGCTTCCTTGAGCTGTTTCTGGAGCGGCTCCGCAGCCGACCTGTAGGGTTCGAACCTCTCCACGAGTGCGCGGTGCGAGATTGCGAGGGTCTGCCGGAACTTCCCAGCCAGGTATTTCTGGATCTCGCTGCGCTCGTCCTCGGCCGTGTCCGAGAGCGTGCGCAGGTCCTCCCGCACCGCTTCCGGCAATCGAGCCAGCCGTTCCTCCAGAAGCCGTGCTCTGTAGGGCGCCGCCGCCTCTTCCAGGGACTCCTCGAGCCGCTCGATCCTGGTCTGCAGCGGCGCATTGAACGCCTCGACCTCCTTCTTCTCGCTCGGGAGCCCGACTGAGAGCATCCGCTTCTTCGGCTGCACCCAGTCGTACGGGTCGTATGCCGACTGCAGGATCGCGCCAAGCGCGTAATACTCGCGCTGGGTGATCGGGTCGAACTTGTGGTCGTGGCAGCGGGCGCAGCCAACGGTGAGTCCCAGGACGCCGGATGCGAGGATGTGGATCTCATCGGCGATGAGATTCATCCTCTCGCCGAGAAAGGCGAACTCGATCTCCCATGTGGGGTCCGGGGCCGTGCGAAGGAATCCGGTGGCTGCCAGCCGCTCGATGAGTTCCGGCGTCGCTTCCCTTTCCTTCCACGGAGCGAGCTCGTCGCCGGCAATCTGCTCCGTCAGGAATTCGTCGAACGGCTTGTCCTGGATGAAGGCGCGGATGACGTAGTCGCGGTACCGCCATGCGTTCTCCCGCACTGGGGCGAAGGCCCCGAATCCCTCGGTGTCGATGTGGCCGGCGACATCCAGCCAGTGGCGCGCCCAGCGCTCGCCGTACTCGGGGGAATCCAGCAGACGATCGATCAGGTGGCCGTAGCGGAGCCCGGGATCGTCCTGCAGGTAGCGCTGAATCTCCTCGGGCGGTGGCGGCATCCCGGTCAGATCGAGGTAGGCGCGGCGCAGAAGGGTCAAGGGCGCCGCCGCCTCGGAGTAGGCAAGCCCCATGCCTTCAAGCTTCCTCAGAAGAAAAGCGTCGACTGGATTCGACACGGAATCCTGGTCTCCTACTGCCGGGACTACGGGCCGCTGGGGTGGAAGGAAAGCCCAGTGGTTGCGCTCGGCCTCGGTCATGCGCCGCACCGACTTCCGGGATTCCCGGACTTCCGGTGCGGGAGGGGCTCCGGCCGCAACCCATTTCCTCAGCGTCTCGACTTCCACATCGGTCGGGTTTCGCACGGCGTACTCGTACTGCATGTCCGGAGGCGGCATCTCTCCGGCCTCGACCCTTCGCATGATCAGGCTCTCGTCCGGACGTCCCGGGACGAGTGCCGGACCTGAATCGCCTCCCGCCATTCGTGCCGCTCTCGTACGGAGGTCCAGGCCGCCACGCTGCTCGCGCTTGCCGTGGCAGACGACGCAGCGCGCTTGGAAAATCGGCAGCACCTCGCGATCGGTGACGAGTTCCGCTCCCAGACCGGCGGCCTCTGGCGCAGCGCCCTCGTCGATCCACCGCCGGATGACGTCGATCTCGCTGTCGGCCAGTCTGGAATCTCCAGGCGGCATGGTGCCCGCGACGATCCGATCCACGAGCAAGCTCCTCTGGGACGATCCGATCTCGATGGCTGGTCCCGAGCTCCCGCCCGTTAGGAGGGACGGTACGGTGCGCAGGTCGAGGCCCTGCTGCGGCGTGTCGCCGCCGTGGCAGGGCAGGCAATTGGCCTCAAGAATCGGGTGAACGTCTTCCGGAAATGATGGCGGCGCGGCGATAGAAATCGCGCTGCCGATCAGCAGGCTGGCGCACAGGGCTACCGCAATCGCCATATCGGTTCTGTCCCGGCGACATGCCGTGAATCACGAGTCAATCCAGACTGGAGACTCCGAGTATCTTAGCATCAGCACTGAGGATTCCAAAGGGAATTACTGACCTGAGTGCCCAATCTGAATAAATCGACATCTTATCTCCG
>JAPPMB010000036.1 GCA_028819255.1 Bryobacterales bacterium
GGGGCTCAAAAACACCCCCCCCCCCCCCGTCCCCCCCCACCCTTTGGGGGCGGCCCCCCCCCCCCCCCCCCCCCGCCGCCATGCGCAGCATCCGTCAGCTCGTGGTCATGGGCGGATCCGCCGACGGAAACGGAAACGTCACTCCTGCCGCGGAGTTCAATTTCTTCTCGGACCCAGTCGCCGCCGACACCGTGCTTGGTTCCGGATTGCCCGTTACCGTGGTCGGGTTGAACGTGACCGAGCAAGCCCGGCTTCCGAGAGTCCGGTTCGAAGCGAGGCGGCACGCCATGCCGGCGGGCCCCCTGAGCGCGTATCTCGGAGATATCTCGTCTCCGTACTTTGACTTCTGCCGGAAGGAGAGTGGCGTTGACGCATGCGCGCTTCACGATCCGCTCGCTGTTGCCGTCGCGATCAGCCCGGATCTGGTCAAGTGCGAGACCATGGCCTGCAAGGTCGTGACCTCCCAGGGGCTCGCAAGGGGTGCGATGATCTCAGACCGGGCGAAATCGGGTCGGCGGTCGACGCGGGTTGCATCTGCGGTGGATGCCGAAGGGTTCCTCGAGTTGTTCCTCGGGGTCGTCTGCGCACCCTGACCGCTGATTCGTTGGAGCGCAATACAGTCCCGGCCAAGACCGCTGGCAGGAAGGACAGGCGACATCGAGACCGTCGATGGGGCGGCGTTGCGCCATGCGGTGCACTCTCCCTGTCAATCTGCAGGTGCGCGGATGCCGCCGCCCGACTTGGCGCGCCGAATCCGTCTGCACCGGCCGGGAATCCACGCCTCCGAGATTGCTCCGATAGAATTGGCTAGTGGCTAGGTCCAAGGTCAGCAGGCGGCGGATTCTAGAGGTTGGCGGCGCGCTCGCTGCCATGCCAGCCGCCGGCCAGGACAGGGACAGTTCCGCCGACCGTTCCGGAGACGACACCACCGGCCTGCGTCGAGTCAGGCAGGAGCTCGTCGACCCGCCTTCCGTCCCCCGACACGATCAGGTCGCGCCGGGCGCCCCGGTGATTATCGAAGTCGAGCTCTCGGCCCGCGAAGTGACGAAGGTGATCGACGGAATCGGCACCGAGATTCACGCCCTTACGTTCAATGGCTCGATTCCGGGGCCCCTGATCATCTGCCACGAAGGCGACTTCGTCGAACTCACGCTGAAGAACCCGGCCGGCAACACCTTCATGCACAACATCGACTTTCATGCCTCGACGGGAGCGCTCGGCGGTGGGGCACTCACAAAGGTGAATCCAGGCGAGCAGGTCGTTCTGCGCTGGCGTGCCGTCAAGCCGGGCACGTTCATCTACCATTGCGCTCCGGGCGGTTCGATGATTCCCTACCATGTGGTCTCCGGCATGAACGGAGCCGTCATGGTCCTGCCGAGGGGAGGTCTCAGCGACCGCGACGGGAGCCCCATACGGTACGACCGGGCCTACTACGTCGGCGAGCAGGACTTCTACATCCCTCGGGACTCCAACGGAAACTTCCGGCAATACAACGCGCATGGCGAGGGGATCGCCGACATGCTCGGGGTGATGCGCAAGCTGACCCCGTCCCACGTTGTCTTCAATGGAAAGGCTGGCGCCCTCACAGGCGACCAGGCCCTGAAGGCGAAGGTCGGCGAGACGGTGCTGTTCATCCACTCTCAGGCCAACCGGGACTCCAGGCCACACCTGATCGGCGGGCATGGAGACTATGTCTGGGAGCAGGGCTCCTTCTCGGATCCTCCCGCCCACGGGCTCGAGACATGGTTCATCCGCGGTGGCTCGGCTGGCGCGGCCGTCTACACGTTTCGGCAGCCCGGAGTCTACAACTACCTCACACACAACCTGATCGAGGCGGTCGAGCTGGGGGCGCTGGCCCAGGTCGTTGTCGAAGGCGAGTGGGACGACTCCCTGATGACGCAGGTCCGGCCGCCGGAACCGATTCCCGGCTGACGCTTCCGGGCACTCCAGTCCATTCTCAGACATCCATGTCGCCGTCAGGCGGCACAGTGGGATCGAGAGGTTTCACCGTGCGCCGGAATCCCTTCCAGATCGCCAAGCTGCATGGCAGGGCGATCGACACAACTGTTCTGGGCCGGATTCCGTGTGCAGACGAGCCGACAGGCCGAAGCGACCGCGAGGCCGTCCGGTCGAGTGCGACAAGCCCGACCCGATTTCTGACACTCCCGAGAACGTCATGCGCGCTTTGCTGGGAGCACCTTCAAGGCACGAGAACGACCGGAACTACATTGGACGCACCGGACGGCGAATCAAGCGATCCTGGTACGACGCAATGAATCGCAAGCCGGGTGTCTTGGCCGGCATCGCATAGAAGGTCTCTTCCTTACTGCAAGTCCGCGCTTGAGTGGCTGTCGTCCGGTCCGCCGGGTGCATGGTCGCCGAGAGCACGGGCCCAGACCTCTCCCGCTTCGGTGGAACGGAAGAATCTGCGCCACCGCAACAGGAATGTGCGTGTCGTCTCGCTGCGGTCCAGCTCGATCGCGTGCAACAGCTCGGCGCCGCCCTCCGCATCGGCCAGGCCTGTGGAGCGGACCAGTCGCTCGGTCGCGTCGCAGTCGCTGATCCTTCCCAGCGCGCTCTGGATCTTCTTCAGTGTCCGGAGAATGGTGTCCAGTTCCGGGCCATAGGATTCGCGGAACAGCTCCAGGCTGTAACGCAGCCGCTTCCCGGCAAGCCGGAGGTCGTGGAGCCTCTCGGGTATCGGAGCATCGGCGAAGACCGCGCCGCCCAGGGCGAGGAATTCGCAAGCCAGATGTGGCAGGACTCGGCGGCTGTTCGAAGCGGATGATGCGCCCGGGGCCCAGCCGGGCCGCTGCCTAGTGCCGCTCATTCTCGCCCGCATTCCAGGTGGGTAGCCCCAGCCGCCGGGTCCACTTCCCGGAGAAACGTCGGTACCTTCGCCGCTCAAGGAGGATCCGCAGGGATCCGGCGGCGGCCTCCCGCTGGCGCCTCAGCGCCTCGACCAGTTCCGAGGTCGGCGCGAGCCCGACCCTGGCGGCGATCTCCAGCGCGATGTCGCGGTCCCTGACCGCACCCCCGGCGGCCAGCACGGCCTTGGCCCTCTTGCGCAAGCGGCGGAACTTGCGGCCCGCCAACAGGCTGCGGAAGCAGTCGAGCGTGTACTGGAGGCGGCGCGCCGCAACTCTGAGGTCGTGGACTGTTTCGGGGCTCAAGTCCCGCTGGGCCCGATCCAGTTGCAGCCCTAGGCGCGCAAGGCGCATGGCAGTCATTCGCCTCGCAAACGCCGCGATGCCTTCAGCCTTACCAGCCATGGCTGCAATTCGCGAAAACCCCGGTCCGGAGCTTCGCGACGCGTCGGGAAGAACGCGCTGAAGCTGGAACTCTAGACCGCGACGCCAAGGACACCCGCGAGCTGGGGGATCGTCGGGTTGCCGTAGAACGCACCGTCAACGTCAATCGTCGGCACCCTGCGCTTGCCGTCGTTCTTTTCCATGACGAGCTGCACCGCCTGATCGTCCCGTTCGATGTCGATCTCTTCAAACTCGATGCCGTTCTCCCGAAGGAAGCGCTTCGCCCTCCAGCAGTCTGGGCACCAGGTGGTGGTGTAGACGCGGATCGTCATGTCTGGATTCCAGAATAACAGCCGGGTCATCCCCGCGGCAGGGCTACGCCCATCGACCTAAGATCGGCAGCCAGCCCTTGCGGGCAGCCAGCTCGACAAGGTTCAGGAGAATGGCGAGCGCCAGCAGCAGCGGCCACAGGCTCATCCATCGGCCGACCGTCCTTCCGCCGGCGTCGAAAAGGCTTCCGGGCTCCGGATTCGCACGCCCTCCCGTGGCGGCTGCGATCGAGCGCAGCAGCTCGGAGTCGGATCCATAGCGGCTGAGTTCGGAGTTCTCGCGATAGAAGGCCGTTTCCGGAAACGCACGCGACGCCTCGGCCGGCCGGATGCGGAACAGCCCATGCCGTCTCTCGGCCGGAAATCGGGCCTCATACCCGTCGGCAACGGGCCGCGGAACTGTGACATGCCTGTATCCTCCGGGTCCGATCGCGAACAGTTCCGGCGGAACCTCGCCCGCACTTCCGCCCGACGGGCGATACTTGACCACGATCTCGTCGGCGGCCGCATCGTACTCGGTCTCGGTCTCGGTGGCGGCGGCGCGCGGCAGGATGTCTCGCATTGCATTCGACCAGAACGTGTCGAAGCCGTCCCAGGCAACCCAGTTCGTCGCCCAGCGGTCCTTTGCATCCGAGGTGAAGACGGCGGAACGTCCCAGCCCGTATTGCCAGCGCACGAGCAGAGGGTCCTCTTCCGCAGCCTCGAGGACCGTTTCCGCCGAGGACTTGGCCTCGAACTTGACCCATCCGAGCAGCGGCCCGGGCTGAGCCAGGTCAAGGCCTGACAGCATCTCGACCTCCCTGCCGGCCTGGGGGATGAACTCACGCTCGGTCACCGACGTGCCGGTGTGTTCCATCACGTCCTTGAGTACGATCTGCTCCAAAGACGAGATGTTGATGAGGAAGTACGACTGACCCTCTGCGCTGCGCGCAACGCGCTCCAGGTACGATCGGTTCACGTCCTGCCCCAGGCCGATTGTTGAGATCGTGACTTCGTTGGAAGCGGCCTCTCTGGCCAGGGCGATGCTGTCCCCCTCTTCCGAAATCCCGTCGGTGAGCAGCAGGATGTGCCTGTAGACCGCTTGACTGGGCTTGATCAGGCGGTATGCCTCCGCCAAGGCGGGGGCGATCTGGGTTCCGCCGTCCGCGACGATTCCGGCAATCAGCTTCTTGGTCGCTTCCGGCCGCTCGTTCCGCTGAAGGGGTATCGCCCACTCGAAGGAGTTGTCGAACGCCAGCACGCCGACCTGGTCGATGGCGCGCAGGTTCTCGACCACCCCGATTGCCGACTGCCGGGCGAGATGCATCTTCTTCCCTTCCATCGACGACGACTTGTCCACGACCAGCACAACCGCCGTTCCCTCCGGAGTCCGGGGTGGCGCGAGCGTCGCGGGAAGCATGGCTTGCAGAGCGTCTTCCGGTTCACCCTCGCGGTCGCGGTAGAGGTTCCTCTCCCCAGCTATCAGAAAGAACCCGCCGCCTTTCCGCACAAAATCCGCCAACCGCTCCTTGACCGCATCGGGCCATGCCTCGAAGTCCTCGTTCGAGCACAGCACCACGTCGTATTCCAGCTCGTCGGCCGCTGCGATGGCGGTCGGTCCGGATGTGCGGTCCACCTCGAAACCCGCCGCCTGCAGGACATCTCCTAGGGGAGCGTTCTGCTCGTCGGAATCGGAAGAGACGAGCATCGCGCGCGGGGTCTGGACCAGGATCGACCCAGTGAACCGGATGTCCCCCTGATCGCCTGCAGAGAGCACTCCCTCGACCAGCGTGGCGCCCGGCGACTCGATGCTGGCACGGGCCGTGACCGTGCTCCGTCCCGCCGCGAGCTGCAATGTCTCGCCTCCGATCGACCTGCCTTCCGCGCGGAGCTCCAGCTCGGCCTGGACGCGCTCGCCGCTGTCGACGTCGAACTCGATCGGAAACCTCTCTCCGACAAACGACCGGCGGGGCAGGCGAAGGCCGGCGAGGCGGAGCCCTGGTTCCGGCCGGCCCGCGAGAGAGACGGTGTCGATCGGAACACTCTGCCTCCACGCCTGGTAGACGGCCCGCTCGACAGCGCCCTCGTTGGCAAGCCCGTCGCTCACCAGCACCAGGCGCGGGATTCGATCTGCGGGCAGCGCGCTCAGTGCGTTGCGCACGGCCGCCTCGATATTGGTGGAACGGCCTGCAGCGGGCTCCTCGATCTGCCTCAGCGGCATCGAGCCGAACTCGAGCTCGCGCAGAGTGTGCCCCGCGCTTGCGGAACGGGCAGCCCGGACGAACGAGCGTTGCTGCACGCGCTGCGACTCGGGAATGCTCTCGGAGACGTCGTTGAGGACGGCAATGGCGGTGTAGGTCTCGCGAACATGCCAGCGGGGGCCCATCAGGGCGAGGCAGATGGCAGCCACCGCGAGCGCCTTGAGCACCAGTCCCAGGCGCCGGAAGCTCAGCTTCCATTCCCTCAGGAACCATACGGCCACGGGGATCAGGAGCAGGGCCGGCCAACCCGTTTCGACCGTCACGCCGCCCTCCCGGTTCCCGCTCCGGCCCTCTGGAAGGGGTCCGCCCCCAATCGCCTGCCGCGTCCGAACCGGATCCAGTCGTAGAGCAGGATGAGCGCCGCAACTGCTGCGAGCCAGGGCCAGGGAAGGATTGGCTGGCCGCCGCCGGAGACAGGGGACGGCAGGCCTCGCAGCACCTCGTCCGGCGGCTCCCACGTCGTGGCCGGCACCTCCGGCTGGTTCAGGTACAGGGTCACGTCACGATCCGCCGTGGCAACCCGGTAGGTTCCCCTCCTGCCGGCGAAGAAGCGGACGCTCTCCCCCTCAAGAACCCAGGGAACCGCGCCTCCATCGAGCGTTTGCACTGCGATGTCGCCCCGTGCGGAGTTCGGCGCCTCGATCTCGATGGCTCCCGGCGACCGGGCCTCGACGGATTCCGAGCGGAACGCGCCGGAGTCAAGCCACGCGACGGCGTTTGCGAACAGCAACGGGGTGGCCAGACGGTTGCGCACGGATTCGGCCGCGAGGTCGAAGCCGAAGACCACGAGCCGGCGGTCGCCCTCCTCGCGTGCGACAATGACGGGCCCCTCGGATGTGCCCGCGACGATCTGGTCGCCCGTCCGGGATCGAAAGATGCGCGCGCGGTCCGGCGTCATGTCGGGGTCGCGGACCCCTTGGGCCAGAGGGTGCGATGCCGACCATTCCTCGAGCGGACGGCCCCGCACGGAGCCGGCCTCGCCGATCGGCGTGTCCGTTCCTGGCGGAGACAGGTAGATCGCCCTTCGCGAGCGGCCCTCGACACCGCCGCCGGCCCAGAGATGGATCGCGTCCTCGGCCAGGTCGCTGCCCGAGCGCACGAAGCTGGGCTCGACGTGGGCGCCGGATGCCAGCAGCGCCCCGAAGGCGTCCTCGGATCCCCCGATCACCTGAAGGCGGGTCCGACGGACGGCGGGGATGCGGATGCCGGCTTCGTTGTTGGCGGGATAGGCATCGGGTCCGGCGGCCCGGGCGGTCAAAAGGCCCGGGCGCGAGGTGCGCAGCGTGAAACGGATCCCGTCGTCGGCCGCGGGAGCGAGCGCGAGGCTTCGGTGTCCGAGTTGCCTGCCGTCGAAAAGGAAGTCGATCCGCGCCGTCAGGGCATCGGAACTGTAGTTGCGGGCGGACAGCTCGACATCCCACTTCCCTGGCTCGGCCGGATCGGCGGATGCCCTGAGTGCCAACAGGCCCAGCGTGTCGGTCGGAGCGTCGGTCTCCAGAAAGCGCGCGGCCAACAGGCGTCCGGGCCGGGGCGTCGGTCCCGAGACAATTCCGGGACCCACATAGACCGCCTCGCCCGCGCCGGCGGGATCCCGGGACGACTCGCTGTCCAGATCTAAGGCAAGGCGCAGTGTGCCCTCAGCCAGATCAAGGGCGGCCTGCAGGTCCAGGGACGTCCAGGCCGGTTCCGCAGAGAGGATGGCTTCCCGCACGCGGTGCCGGTCCTGCGTGAACGGAACCCTCACAGCCGGCGCACCGTCAGCCTCGATCAGGAGGACCCGGTCGCTGCCGGATATGCGGTCCAGGTACCGCAGTGCCAGTGTCTTGGCCTCGTCCATCAGGGAGCCGCCTTCTTCGCCGGGAAGCGCCATCGCCGCGGAGGTGTCCAGAACGACCACTCGATGACGGGCCGCGGGTCCGGAACCGCCGGGTCGCGGGTCCGCTATGGCAAGCAGCAGCAGGAGCACCGCCGCCAGCTGCAGCAGCAGGGAGAGCGGATGCTGGATTCGCTTGTGTCTCTGCCGCACTGCGGGCGCGGGCCGGTGGGGCCAGAAGCGCAGCGTCGAGACGAGCACCCTGCGCCTCGATCGGTCGTAGAAGTACAGCGCGATCAGGAGGCCCGCAACAGGGAGAAAGAGCCCGAGGAGCTGGCCGAGCGCCAGATTGAGAAGGCCCACGTCCCTATGCCTGCCCGCGCTCCTGGGCGCTTGTCACGCCCGGGCGGGTCGCGTGGACCTTTCGGAACAGCGCCTGCTCGAGAGGAGTGACGGTGGAGAGGTGGAGGTAGTGTGCTTGCGCGCGCGCGGCGTGCCTCTCGAGATCGGAGCAGAAGCGTTCGTAGGCCTCGCAGTACTCTCGCGCCGAAGCATCGTCGAGGCTCACCCGGAAGATCGCGTCCGTCTCCGCGTCGTGCAGCTCAAGCTCCCCTCGCCACGGCGGTTCCCGATCCGCCGGACCGGCCAGGTGCAGCAGGTGGACTTCGTGCCCTTCGTTCCGGAGATGCTCCAGGGGCAGGGCCTGGCCCGCCGGGTCGAGGAAGTCGCTCAGCACGAACGTCAGGCCGGGAACCCGGTACTTCATCAGGTAGTCGCGGACGGGCCGCTGGAAGGAGGTGCCGCCGCCTGTCTCGAGGCCCGAGATGTAGCGGGCCGCCTCCGCGTAGCGCTGCCTGCCGCCATGTGCGCGAAACGCTTCCGCGAGGGTGCTACCGAACGGCTGGAGAACGATCGTCTCGAGCCGGACCAGCCCGACGAAGCAGAGCGCAGCCGCCATGCGGCAGGCGTAGTGAAACTTGGAATGGAACCCGTCCGTCCCGCCGCAGGCCATGGACTCGCTCGTGTCGATGAGAATCCGGACCGGGATGCGGGGCTCGGACCGGAAGAGCTTCAGGAACAGGCGCTCGAGTCGCATGAAGGCGCGCCAGTTGACCGCCCGGAGGTCGTCCCCAGGCTGGAAGTGGCGATGGTCCAGGAACTCGTGTCCCACTCCGGGATAGCGGGACACGATGTCCCCGCCGATCCGGCCCCGGAATGACTGGCTCCAGCGGATCGTGAGCCTTTCGAGCTTCTCGAGCATGTCCCTGCTCAGCAGTTCGGCCGGGGCACGCACCGTTTCAGCGTAGCAACCGGGCGCGCGCAGGGGATCACCGTTTCCAGGCCCTTCCCGGCAGCAAACTGCGAGCATGCCCCGCCGCCGCGGAGGCCTGCCGGAATCCGGGAGCCCGCCCAACCGCGGCAGGGTTGCGGTCTGCGCGCCCAGCCACGACATTTCGTGTCCCCGGCGGCACCCTTGCTACGCTGGCTAGGCTGGACTGGAGCGGATGCGGATCAGCCGGATGCTTGCGGCGGGAGCGCCGACGGTCTCGTTTGAGTTCTTTCCGCCGAGGGACGACGCCGGCTTTGACCGCCTCTTTGCCACCATCGAGGCCCTGCGCCCGCTGCGCCCGAGCTACGTCTCTGTGACCTACGGCGCCGGGGGCGGCACGCGGCGGAAGACGGTGGATCTCGTCCAGCGGATCAAGCACGAGATCGGGATCGAATCCATGGCCCACCTGACCTGTGTGGGCTCCACCCGGGACGAGCTGGCCGAGGTCTTGGACAGGCTCAGGGCGGGAGCCGTGGAGAATGTCCTGCCGCTGCGCGGAGACCCTCCCCGGGGGCGCGACCGGTTTGAGCCGGTGCCGGGCGGCTTTCGGTACGCGAACGAACTCGTCGGCTTCATCCGGGGGCGCTACGACTTCTGCCTGGGCGGCGCCTGCTATCCGGAAACCCACCCCGAGGCCCCGAGCCCGGAAGTCGATCTCGAAAACCTCAAGCGCAAGGTCGACGCCGGCTCCGAGTTCCTCATCACCCAGCTGTTCTTCGACAACGATGACTTCCTGCGCTTTCGCGACCGGGCTGTCCGGGCCGGAATCGGCGTCCCGATCGTGGCGGGCATCATGCCGATCCGCAGCCTGAAGCAGACCCGAAGATTCGCCAGCCTGTGCGGCGCCAGGATTCCCGAAGACCTGCTATCCCGGATGGAGGCGGTCCAGCACGATCCGTCGGCCGTGGGCCGGATCGGGATCGAGCATGCCACGTGGCAGTGCCGCCGGCTCCTCGACGACGGCGTTGCGGGACTGCACTTCTATACGTTGAACCGCTCCACGGCGACGCGTGCAATCTACCGCGACATCCGGAGCGTGCTGGCCTCCCCGGCGGCGGTTGCCTGAGGTCAGGCCTCCGGGTACTCCATGGTGACCGGATCCGGCAGCGGGATCGCGCGGATTCCGGGATCTCCGGCGAGGGACTCGAACCTGAATTCGGGCCGGTCCGGATTCCCGGCCAGGACCGCGTCCCTGGCCCCAACGACCAAAATGACGAGCTTGTCCGGGTGGAGGTGCGTCTGGGCCGCGTCGAGAACGTCGTCGGCGCTGACATCGCCGATCCGCTCCCTGTAGGTCTTCCAGTAGTCCTTCGGGCGCCCGGTGAACTCGTCGCTGGCGAAGGTGCCCGCGATCTGGCCCGCGGTGGCGAAGAAGCGGGGGAAGATCTCCACCTGGTAGTTCTTGGCGGTGTCGAGCTCCTGCGGCGTGACCTTGCCTTCCTGCATGCGCCGGATCTCCTCGATGAGGATGGCCGCCGCCTGCGCGCATGTCGCGTTCCTGGACTGGAAGCCGGCGCTGAACGTGCCCGGGTAGTAGGTGCCGGGCTGGTACCGCGAGTACGCGCTGTAGGCGAGGCCCTCGTCGGAGCGGACTCTCGTCATGATCCGCGAGGTGAAGCCGCCGCCGCCCAGGACGGAGTTCATGATGCGGACCTTGAAGGCGTCCGGATGGTCGCGCTGGATGCCGATGTGACCGAGCCGCACATGCGACTGGTTCACGTCGCGGCTGGACTTGTCCACGACGAAGACGCCGGGCACGGGCTCGTGGGACGGCGCCGGGATTCCCCCGGGATCGTCCTGGGCGGAGGGCCAGCCCTCGGCCAGCGCCTCGTTCAGCCGGCGAATCATGTCCTGCGTGTCGAAGTCTCCCGAGACGGAGAAGAACATGCGGGCCGGATCAAAGCTCCTCTTGTGGAACTGCTGCATGCTCTCCCGGCTGATCGCCTGAATCGACGCCTGCGTGGTCTGCACCGTCGTGAAGTGCCTGCCGCGGAGCAGGCGGCTGAACTCGCGCCCCAGGATTCCGTCGAGCCGGTCGTTGCGCCGGGCCAGGCCCTGCAGGGCTCTGGAGCGGGCGATCTCCAGGCGCTCGGCGTCGAAGCCCGGAGCCTTCAGCATGTCGAAGAACATCCCCAGGGAGGCATCCAGGTTCTGGGCAAGACAGTTGACCGAGGCCTGCGCTGACGTCGAGCCCATGCTGGAGCCGAGATTGGTCGCCAGAAACGCGGCCTCCTCGTCGAAGTCGCGGGCGCTGCGCGCGCCGGCGCCTCCCGAGCGCATCTGGCTTCCTGTGAAGGACGCCAGGCCGGCACTCTCCGGAGGCAGCTGGTACGAGCCTGCCCGCAGCGTCACCGAAACGGTGACCAGGGGCAGCTGGTGGTCCTCCACCAGATACGCCACAGCGCCGGCGTCCAGCTCGTGGCGGTGGGCTGCCGGATCCGGCGGATCGTAGACGAGCTTCGGGAAGACCAGGTCGCGGGGATGCTCGGGCAGGGCCTCCTGCCCCCTCGCGACTGCGGCGAGGGCGCCGCCTGCCGCGACACGGAACCAGTCGCGCCTCTTCATCGCGGACCTCCTTGCGGCGGCCGTCGCGGCCCGCCCGGCCTTCCTCCCGGCGGCCCCGCCCCCTCCTTGGTGTGGTAGAGCGCGACGGTCCGGTTCGTCTCGGCGAAATACCGTTTCGCGACGCGCTGGATGTCCTCGGCCGTCACGGCCTGAATGCGGTCCGAGAAGACATTGACGTTGCTCCACTCGCCCAGCGCCTCGTAGGTCAGCAGCTGGAGCATCAGGCCGAACTTCGACTGCAGCTTCCTGAAGTCGCCGGCCAGCTGCTGGTTCTTGACCTTCTGCAGTTCGCGCTCGCCGACAGGCTCGCGCGCAATCAGGTCCAGCTCCTCGAGCAAGGCCTTCTCCAGCTCCTCGGGCGTCCTGCCCGGCGCCGCGACGCCCCCCAGCCGGAAGGAGCCGTCGTACTTGCGGCCGTCCACGCCGGCGCCCGCCTGGACGGCGACCTGCTGCTCGAGGACAAGGGACTTGTAAAGGCGGCCCGTGCGGCCGTTCAGGATGGCGGCCAGCACGATCAGCGGAGGCTCGTCGACATGCGCGTCCGGAACCGTGTGGAACCGGATGGATGCCTGCGGGCGTGTCTCGGCATGGCCCACGAGCCGCTGCTGCGCCTGCTGCTGGACCTCGCGGGTCCGCACCGGGCCTGGGGGGGCGCCCCGGTTCTCCAGACGGCCGAAGTACCGGACGGCCAGCTCCTTGACGCGCTCGAGGTCGAAGTCCCCCACCAGGGAGGCGACGAGATTGTTGGGCGAATAGTACCGGTCGAAGTACTCCATGGCCTCGGCGCGGGTGATGGCGTCGAGGTCGCTCGGCCAGCCGATGACCGGCCAGCCGTACGGCGACGACATCCAGAACATCGTCTCCAGCTGCTCGTCAAGCCTGCCCGTCGGCGTGGAGTCGGTCCGCAGTCGACGCTCCTCCCGGACCACGTCGCGCTCGCTGTAGAATTCCCGGAACACCGGATTGCTCAGCCGGTCCGACTCCATCCAGAACCAGAGCTCGATCTTGTTCGCCGGCACGTTGATGAAGTAGATCGTGAAGTCGTTCGTCGTGCCGGCGTTCATGCCGGACCCGCCGTTGGTCGTGTAGATCTGCGTGAACTCGTCCTTGACGATCAGCTCGCGCTGTTCCGCCAGGAGCTTGTTGAAGCGCTGCAGCAGTTCGGTGTGCCGCGCGCTCCGGTGAGCCGGATTGGCAGCGCTGTCGATGAGGCCTCGCCGCTCCTTCTCGAGCAGCACCGCCCTCTCGGCCTGGATCCTGGCGCGCATCGCGTCGAGTTCGTCGATGATCTCGGCGTCGCGTTGGACGTCCTTCGTCCCGATCGTCCGGGTGCCCTTGAACATCATGTGCTCGAACAGGTGCGCCACCCCGGTGACGCCGGGCCTCTCGTTGACGGAGCCGAACTTCGAGATCCAGCCGGCCGCCACGTTCGGGTCCCCCGACCTCGGGAGCAGAAGGAACTTCATGCCGTTGTCGAGGGTGAACTCCTCGACCTCGACGCGCTGCGCGGAGAGCGGAGCGGCAAGGAGCATTGCCAGCAGGAGCGCATGGACCATTCGAATTGCCATCGGACCTTCCCCAGTATGGCCCATGGCCCGGAACACGGTTCCCCGGCTTTCAGACGCCGGCTGATATGCTTGCGCCGAAGTGGGCTGGCGGCAGGTCAGGCAGGTCGCGGCGGGCCTCGCGCCCGGGATCTTCATCATCGGCTACGTGGTCGGGACCGGGAGCGTCACGACCATGAGCTCGGCGGGCGCCAGCTACGGCATGGCGCTGACCTGGACGCTGGCGCTTGCGTCGCTGTTCACGCACCTGATGATCGTCGGCATCAGTCGCCTCACCATCCTCTCCGGAGAGACGCTGCTGCATCTGTTCCGCCGGCACTTCGGCGCGCCGGTCACAGTGCTGATGATGGTCTCGCTGGCGGCGACCCAGCTCACGTCGATCATCGGCGTCATGGCGATCGTCGTTGATGTCCTGCACGAGTGGTCGGGCTCGGCGCTCGGCTACGCGGTCGACTCCCTGGCGTCGGCGCTGGTTCTCACCCTGCTGCTTCTCACTCTGTACTGGGTGGGCCGTCACGCCTTCTTCCTCAAGGTGCTCGCCTCGCTTGTCGGGGTGATGGGCATCGCGTTCTTCTGCACGGCTGCGACGGTGCTGCCCGACTTGCGAGAACTTGCGGGAGGACTCCTGCCGACGATCCCCGAGACCGGAAACCCGCGCCTCCTGATTGCCGGCATGGTGGGCACGACGATGGCCTCGGTGGTGCTCTTCACACGCAGCGTGCTCGTCAAGGAGGAAGGCTGGAGGGCCCGGGACCTTCCCCTCGTCACCCGGGATTCCGCGTTCTCGATGACCATGCTGTTCCTGATCAACGCGGCGATCATGGCCTGCGCGGCCGGAACGCTGCACCGGCAGGGAATGGAGATCGAGGCGGCGATCGACATGGTGAGGACACTGGAGCCGCTGGCCGGACCGCTCGCGGCCGTGGGCTTCGTGGTCGGAATCCTGGCGGCCGGTCTGTCGTCGCTGTTTCCGAACTATCTGCTCGGCCCCTGGATGGCCGCGGACTTTCTCGGGATTCCCCGCAACATGGGCCGTGCAGCGTTCCGCGCCATGGTGGTCGCCGCCGCGCTCTTCGGGCTCGTGGTCCCGGTCCTGGGCGGCAGGCCGGTGCAGATCATGATCGCCTCGCAGGCGGTGAGCCCGGTGGCCATGCCGCTGCTCGCCCTCTTCGTCCTGATCCTGCTCAACAAGCCCGAGGTAGTCGGAAACCGCCGACCGTCGCTCGCGCTGAACGCGGGGCTCGCCGTGACGGTCCTGTTCACCTTCTACATGTGCTACGTCGCGCTGGGCGGTTTCTTCGGGCGCTGAGGGTGCCGCGTCCTTCCGGCGGGGCCCGCACCCGAGGGCCGCCTGCGCTCGACATGCGCCAACGCCCGCGCCGCGGTCTGCGCATCCACCATGTTTCTCTCGCGGTAGTAGGCGACCACGTCGCGGATCCGGTAGAGGCTGAAGACCGGATAGCCCATCTCCCGGATTCCGAGATCCCCGCCCTGTTCCCGGTCAACCACCACGAGAATCCGGGCGACCTCCAGCCCCGCCTCCCGCAGGAAGCGCGTCGACCAGACCTTCGTCGCCCCGGAAGCGATCACATCGTCGATCAACGTGATGTCCCTGCCTGCAACGCAGGTGCCCATGTAGGCGCTGCTGCCGGACTGGCCGCCGGGGTAGGCCGCCGGCTTCTTCCTGAGCTGGCCGTACGCCAGCGGCCGGTCGGTCCCCCGGGACGCGAGCGCCGCGGCCAGCGCGAGCGGCGTCGCGGTGTCCGGGATGCCCACGATCTGCTGCGGTCGGGGCGAATCTCCGGCCAGCTCGAAGATCTTGCCGTGCAGCGCCCGGCCCACCGCGTGCAGCAGGTCGAGATCGTCGTACAGCCCGTGGCGCAGGTCAATGAAGATGGGCGTGTTCAGCGCGTACTCCTCTCGGACGCGGTCGCCCAGAAGGATCAGGCCGCGCTCCCAGAATGCGTCGAGAATCCGATCCGGAGACATGAACGAGGGCGGAGGTGTGTTCGCGGAATCTAGGCTAGCAGCCCCTCCGGCGCCGGTCCCAAGTGGCTGGCCGAGGCAGCTCTACTGCGCAACCCGCACCGCCGGCATGTTGTCAACGAATCCGGCGCCGTCCGCCCGGAGCTCCGCAACCGCGGCCTCCCGCAGACGCACGAGCGTATCCCGGAAATCCGGCCTGGCGGCAAGGTTGTCGAGTTCCTCGGGGTCGTTCTCGAGGTCGTAGAGTTCCTCCAGGTCGTCAACAAGCGGGCGCACGTACTTGTAGCGGCCTTCGACCAGCATCACGTACCACGGGACGTTGGAATGGATCACGTCCTCTCCCTGAGGGATCACGTCCGTGTCGGATCCGTAGCGCCTGCCGGTTGAGGCCAGCAGCACGCGATGGGGCCATTCCATGCCGGGTTCCGCGAGGAGCGGCGAGAGGTCGACGCCGTGCATCTCCCAGGGGAGTTCAATGCCGGCGAAGCGGAAGATGGTGGGCACGAGGTCCACTCCGCCCACGGGTCTGGGACTGACGGCTCCCTCGGGAATCCGGCCCGGAAACGAGATGACCAGGGGCGAGCGAATCGTGGCGTCGTACGGGGCGACCTTCTGCCGGAACCCGTGCTGGCCCCACGCGAATCCCTGGTCCGACGTCATGATGACGAGCGTGTTCTCTCGCTGCCCGGTCTCGTCCAGCGCGTCGAGCACGCGGTCGATGCCCTCGTCCAGCGCCAGCACTCCCTGGTGGTACTGGCGGGTCCACGAGACCAGGCTCCGTCCCCGGAACATCGGCGTCCCGCTAGGGCCGCGTTCCCAGAAGTCGATCTTCTGCGCCCAGTCGGGCTTGCCGGGCCGTGGCGGGTAGATGTCGGCCGGAGTGTCGAAGTCGATGCCGGCGTAGTTGTCCAGGTGCCGGTCCGCCGGCGTGAATGGGCCGTGGACCGCCCCGTAGCAGAGCCAGAGGTACCAGGGCTTGCTCTCGTCCCGGCCCTCGCCGCGGATGAGGTCCACTGCCCAGTCAGTGTACTGGTCGGAGGAGTACCGCTCCAGCACCTTCGTCTCGCCCCCGTGGTAGGTGATGGGCTGGTTGTAGTAGTAGTTCCCGGAGGTCTCGGTGTACCGTGGCCGGTTCCAGACGATCTGGAAGTCCCAGTCACGCCCGTAGCCCGTGTCCGTGCCCGTGTGCCACTTGCCGATTTGCGCGGTGAAGTAGCCGTGCTCGCGGAACACCTTGGGCCAGAACGGAGTCTGCCCGGGGTCGTACTCGCTGCCCGGGTAGGGACCGACCATGCGCATCGACTCGACACCGAACTGATGGTGGCCGGTGAGCAGTGTGGCCCTGGACGGCATGCACCACGAGCCGATGTACGCACGCTCGAAACGCACGCCCCGCGCGGCCAGCCCGTCGATCGCAGGAGTGCGGACCCAGGGGTACGACTCCGGGTAGGCCCCGACCGTCCTGTACGAGTGGTCGTCTGTATAGATGAATAGGATGTTGGGACGGTCTGGCGCTGCCGCTGCGTTCGCCGCCAGCGCCGCGCCGAGCAGGAGCAGGCCGCAGACCGGCATGCATCGGTTGGGGAACGGATTCGACATCGGAACCTCCTCTCGGTGACTGCCCGATTGTAACCCCCGCCCACGGGCCTCGGAGTCCGGATCCATGCTGGGGGCCGGGACTGGAACCCGAGGTGTCTGCGGCCGGAACAGACCGGCCGGATCCGGGCCGCGCGCGGGACCGCCGTACTAGCAGGCCAGTTGCTCTCGTCCGATTCGCAGGCCCTGCAGGTTGCCGAGCAGGCTGAGCGCGATCTGCTCCGGCCTGAACCACCGCTGCGCCAGTTCCTGCACCTGCCCCGCGGTCACGGCCTCGATCTCCTCGTTGACTTCGTCGAGGGAGCGGATCTTTCCGTGGTACGCTTCCTGGCGCGCGAGGTGGGCCATGCGGCTGCCGGTCGATTCGAGGCTGAGCATGAGGCTGCCCTTGAGGTGGTCCTTGGCCCGTCGGATCTCCGACTCGGGCGCCGGACGGTCCTTGAGATCCCGGAACTCCCGCAGGATGTACTCCAGAACTTGCGGCAGGGCGTCCAGAGATGTGCCCGCACCGATCGAGAGGCACCCAGTGTCCGAGTACAGGCCCAGGTCGGAGTAGACGCTGTAGGCCAGGCCCGCTTCCTCGCGGATCTTCTGGAACATGCGCGAACTGAACCCTCCTCCGAGCATCGTGCTCAGCACGAATCCGGCAAAGCGCCTCAGGTCGCGGGCCGGGAACGCCTCAATGCCGAGAGCCAGATGCACCTGCTCCAGCGCGGGCTTGTCGCGAAGGACGATTTCCGGGGTCACCACGGGGGCGGGCTCGGACCGCTCCTCGCAGGATCCCGCATCAGCGCCGAATCGCGACTCCGCCTCGAGAACCAGGTCCTCGTGGTCCAGGTTCCCGGCGGCGGTCACCAGCAGGTTCCCCGAGTGGAAGGTGGTCCCGAAGAACCGCCGAAGCTGTCGCCTGTCAAAGGACCGGATGGATTCCCGGGTGCCGATGATCGGGCGTCCCATGCCGTGATTCGACCAGAACGACTTGGCAAAGATGGTGCCGAGAAGGTAGTCCGGGTTGTCCTCGTCCATCTTGAGCTCCTCGAGAATGACGCCTTTCTCTTTCTCGATGTCGCCGTCGTCGAACCTCGGGTTCTGCACCATGTCCGACAGAATCTCGAACGCCCGAGGCCAGTGCTGGTCGAGGATCTTGGCGGTGAACGCGGTGGTCTCCTTCGACGTGAACGCGTCGAGGTGTCCGCCGAGGCCCTCAATCGCGTAGGCGATGTCTCGGGCCGAGAACCGCTCGGTCCCCTTGAAGACCATGTGCTCGGTGAAGTGGGTGAGCCCGCTGTCGGATCCGGCCTCGTGACGCGAACCGGCCTTGAGCCATATGCCCAGCGACACGGAGCGCACCGCGGGCATGGACTCGCTGAGGACGCGGAGCCCGTTGCCGAGCACGGTCTTTCGCACGCCGGACGGATCGGAGGGGAGTGCCAACGCACATCGTAGCAAGGCGCCGACGGGTTCGATGGCCCCTCTCCAGGCTTCGCCGGAATCGCCGTCAGAGCGCTTCCGGCGCGGCAGCAGAGCCGCGTCGCCGCAAGTCCGTCGGCCGTCGATCGCGCTGGTAGAATGCGGTCGATTCGCCATGCCCTCACTTGGACTCCGAACCTTGGTCACCATTTCGGTCTGTACCCTCCTCGTGGCCGCGATGCCGCTCAGCGCCGAGGACACGGTCTCGCTGCGGATCCGGTTCGGACTGCACGACGCCGCCGAGACCCGCTGGGACGGTTCCGTGTCGATCTCGGGCGGCAGTCTCGTCCTTGCGCGGGACTGGCGCCCGCGTCCTGAGAATTCCGTGGACCCCGGGGGCTCGTGGGAGCTGTCGACGCGCAAGGGAGTGAACTACAACTGGCGCGCCTACGAGAACATTCCGGACCGCCCCGTCCACGTCTATTTCTGGACACCCGGCGTGGTCCTCGACGTCGAGGGCTCCGACGGCGCCGAGGTCCACGTCTCGACCCTCCAGGGGGAGTTCAGGTTTCCGCTCGGCGACGTGCGTCTCGGCGAGCCGCTGGAGTTCCTCGGCGGGGCCGCGGTCGTCGAGCGCGTCCCGACCGTGGAAAAGCTGTCCACCGCGGAGCTCGAGGACGACTTCGCCACGCTCCTGGGGGGACCGGACGGCACCGCGAGGGCCGCTTGGGTTGCCTATGGGGACGGAGGCAGCGGCATCCTCACTCGCACCTATGACGGAAGCTCGTGGGAGCCGGCTGAGACCGTGACCGAAAGCCCTGGCGACATCCACCTGGTCGAGATGGGTCGGGCCGGCGACGGCGGCGTCTGGTTCGTTTGGTCCCGCCAGGAGGACGGGAACTTCGATCTGTACGGCCGCTCCGTCCGCGAGGGCTCGTGGTCCTCGACCGTCCGCCTCACCGATGCGCCGCAACCGGACATCTTCCCCAATCTGGCCCTGTCGACCGATGGAAGCCTCTGGCTTGTCTGGCAGGGATTCCGGGACGGGCAGGCCGACATCTTCGCCAAGCGGCATGCGGACGGCGCATGGGGGGAGGAGCAGAGGGTGTCGTCCTCCCCAGCGAACGACTGGGAGCCGGTCGTCGCAGCCGGACGCCGCGGCGAAATCCACATCGCGTGGGACAGCTACGACGCCGGCAATTACGACGTCCTGCTTAGAACGTGGGACGGGGAGCGCTGGGCCGCAGGCGCCGAGCCCATCGCGAACACCCCCTTGTACGAGGCGCACGTCGCCCTCGCGGTGGATCATCAGAACCGCCTCTGGGCCGCGTGGAACGAGAGCGGCATGAACTGGGGCAAGGACACCGGCTTCCTGCTGCCCGTGGAGGGAACGCTTCTCTATGAGTACCGGCTGATGCGGGTTGCCGTCCGCGACGGCCTCACCTGGCATGAACCCGCCACCGACATCAACTCCGCCATGCCCGATCACATCGACCCGCGCCACAACGACTTTCCGCAGCTGGCAGTCGACTCCGAAGGCCGTGTCTGGCTCTTCGGGCGCCACCGGACCATCCGGCAGCGCGACATGCCCGACTCCACGCCCCTGCACCGCGCGGCGTGGGAGATCTGGGCGTCGACCCTGGACGGGAGCACCTGGACGGTGCCGTACGAGATTCCGTTCACCGCAGGACGCCAGGATGTGCGCTGGGGCGTCGGAACCGGGGGATCCGGAAATCTGGTCGCGACCTGGGCATCCGACGGCCGCGACTTCTACCAGTTCCTGTACCGGCACGCGGACGTGTACGCGGCGGAGCTTCCGGCACTGGAGCGATCCACCCAGCCGCCGGATCTGCGTGTGCGTCCCGAGCGCAGGATTCAGTACCACAGCGTGGCTCCCACCGAAGAGGAGGATGTCAAGCGGCTGCGCGGATACGAGATCAACTCCGAAGGCAGGACCTACAGGATCTATCGGGGCGACACGCACCGCCACACGGAATTCTCGATGGACGGCAACAACGACGGCTCGCTCTTCCAGACCTACCGCTACGCCATCGACGCCGCCAGCCTGGACTACCTACTGGTCAGCGAGCACAACTTCCAGGGCGGGCCGGACAACGAGTACATCAACTGGCTCCTGCAGCAGGCGGTCGACCTCCACTCGGTCTCCGGCACGTTTCAGCCGTTCTACGGGTACGAGAGGTCGATCCGGTTCCCCGACGGGCACCGCAACATCCTGCTGCCGAAGCGCGGGACGCCCACCCTTCCGATCCTGCCCGAAGAGTCGAGTCACGCGATGGGAGCGGGCCGCCTCTACGAGTACCTGCGGGGAAACGGCGGGATCGCGATCTCGCACACGTCCGCGACCGGCATGGGGACCGACTGGCGGGACAACGACCCTGAAGTCGAGCCCCTGGTGGAGATCTTTCAGGGCGACCGCGTGTCGGCCGAGTACGAGGGAGCGCCCCTTGCGGCGGACCGCGGGCGACCCACAACTCAGGCCGGCGGGTTCCGTCCGGAGGGCTACGTCTGGCACGCGTGGGCCAAGGGCTACAAGCTGGGAGTGCAGGTCGCCTCCGACCACCTTTCGACGCACTACTCCTACGCCTGCACGATCGCGGAGGACTTCACCCGTGAGGGCCTGCTCGACGCGATGAGGCAGCGGCACAACTACGGCGCCACGGACAACATCGTCCTCGACTACCGGATGGAAGCGAACGGGAAGGAGCATCTGCAGGGGGACATCGTGACCGTCAACGGGCCGTTCCGGCTCCTGGTGAAGGTCCTCGGCACAACGCCGATCCGCCAGATCGACATCGTCAAGAACCAGGAGTTCCTGTACACGCGGCAGAAGCTTCCCCAGAACGTCGAGTTCAACTACGAGGACACGGGAAAGCAGCCCGGGGAAGACTACTACTACGTTCGGGTGCAGCAGAACGACGGCAATGTCGCGTGGTCGTCGCCGATCTGGGCCACGACAAACTAGGCCGCTGCGAGCCATCCCTCCCGGGCGGCGACAAGCCGATCAGGCAACGGGAATTCCGTCAGCTTCCTGTTCGCCCGGTGCCTCCACGTCTTGAGGCGGCGAGGTGCTTGACTGTCGCTGTCGGGAGCATTCCGCAGTTTCGCCGGACGGTCTGACGGCCCGGCCGGTGGTCGAGCCGCCTGCCCGACGCAAGGACGAGCCGGGAGTCGGCTTGCTGGTGCGCACACCTGGGACGGCCTGAGCCGTTGGCAACCTCCACCCCTCCCAGCGATCCCAGCTCTCTTGAGGTTCCGCACCTCCTGTCGAGGATGACCTCAGCCCGAAGATTCCTACAATGCTCTGGAGGAACTGCGCAACGTGCTGGGAAGGATGTGATTGCCGCGGTCGAGGCCCACAAGGCCGAAGTGACTGCGAAGTTCGATGCCCTGCGGTGAATGGTCGGCGGCGGATTCGCCGCGCTGGGTTTTCTCATCGCCCCGCAGCGACTGCTCGGCTGGTTCGGGAGGCCCTGAATCCGGGAGTGATCCGGACCACCGCTGCGTTGCGAAAAGCCAGTTGCGGAGGACCGTCGGTCTCCGGCAGCACGTGACGTCTATGGTCGGGCGGATTGATCAGACCCGGCCTGACGCCTCGCTGGGCCGCCCAGCGCGATCCTGGCGCGGCTTCCCACCGCTTCCGGGAACTCGGTGCTGAACTCGCTCGGTTCGAGCCGAGCAAGGGCTTCAGGTGCGGGGTCCTCGAACGCCACTGCCCTTGGCATCCTTCGCCGTATGCGCGCTCAGCGGGACTGCCTCAACACAACCGGCCCCACAGACGGATCGCCGCCGGATCCGCTGGCTCGTTTGTCGGCGGAATCTATGGCTACACCGGAGAGCCGGCCGTCCTCATTTGCCTGCCGCGACCAGACTGTCCGCTGGTGAAGGCCCCGGCGCTGCTGTCGCCGGGGACGAATTCCGGCCTCCGGCGGCGCTGCGTCGCCTGCTCAAGAGCGTACGCGAGAGCCAGCAGGCTCGGCTCCGACCAGGCCCGGCCGAAGAACGACACGCCGACCGGAAGGCCGAACACCGACCCGCCCGGCACTGTAATGTGCGGGTATCCCGCGCGCGCCGCCGCCGACGAGCACCCGCGGAAGGTGGATCGGTCCCCATGGACCAGGTCGGTGACCCATGCCGGCCCGGTGGTCGGGGCAAAGAACGCGTCCAGATCGTCCTCCCCGGCCGTGTCGTCGATTGCCGTCCGGGCACCGTCCCTCGACCGCTCGAGCGCGTCCAGGTAGGCCGGGTCCGTGAGCGGCCCCTTGGCCGCGGCGGTCTCCAGGATGTCCTGGCCGAAGTACGGCATTTCCCGTTCCCGGTGCTCTTCGTTGAACCGGATCACCTCGTCCAGCGAGCGGACTTCGGCGTCCGGGCCCAGATCGGCGAGATAGCGATTGAGGCCTGCCTTGAACTCGAACAGCATGACCTCGAAGCCGGGCTGGTTCGTCGCCTCGAGTCCCGGCAGCGGCGCGACATCGACCAGCTCGGCCCCTGCGTCGCGCATTGCGGCAACAGACTCGTCGAGAATCGCGTCCACCTCGGCGTGTCTGCCCCAGTATTCGCGCAGCAGTCCGATCCGTGCCCCCCGCAGGGCCTCGGGATCCAGGAACCGCGTGTAGTCCAAATGCGACCGGCCTTCGCTGGAGGCTGTCGCCTCGTCCAGCGCGTCGCGCCCCGTCAGGAGTCCCAGCGCCGCTGCCGCGTCGGCGACCGAGCGGGCCATGGGTCCGGCTGTGTCCTGCGTGTGGGAGATCGGGACGATGCCGGCGCGGCTCACGAGGCCGACGGTCGGCTTGATGCCCACGATCCCATTGACTGACGACGGACACACGATGGATCCGTTCGTTTCGGTCCCGATGGCCAGCGGCGCAATGCCAGCGGACACGGCGACGCCGGATCCCGAACTGGAGCCGCAGGGATTCCGCTCGAGGAAGTACGGGTTCCTTGTCAGCCCTCCCCGGCCGCTCCAGCCGCTGGTCGAGCGGCGGGAGCGGAAGTTGGCCCATTCGCTCAGGTTGGTCTTGGCGATCAGCAGGGCGCCGCCCGCCCGCAGCCGAGAAGCAACCCACGAGTCCCTGGGCGCCACGGCTCCCTCCAGAGCTAGCGATCCGGCGGTGGTCTGCATCCCGTCGGCAGTGGCGACGTTGTCCTTGAGCACGACAGGGATGCCGTGCAGCGGACCGCGCACCTCGCCGGTCCGGCGCTCCCGGTCCAGGTCTTCCGCGATGGCGAGGGCGTCCGGGTTGACTTCGATGATCGAATTCACCGCCGGCCCCGCCGCGTCTATTGCGTCGATGCGCTCCAGGCAGGCTTGGCAGAGGGATTTGGCAGTCCACCGGCCTGATTCCAAACCGGCTCGCAGCTCCGCGACCGAGACTTCCGAAAGCTCGGATTCCTCGACTGTGGACGCACCGGTTCGCGGCTTCCGGGTGGCACAGCCGTGGCCGAGCCCCAGTGCCGACCCTCCGGCTGCGGCGAGAAACTCTCTTCGGCGCAACCGGAAACTCCCCCGCCTTTGCATGGGCCTCATCGTACAGGAGGGCTGGCCGCGCAAGTCCCTACTCGGGCTCCCTCAGCGCATACGGCCGAAACGCCTCGAAGAGCCGTCCTGCGCCGTCAATGCCGGTGACACGGACGGACAGGGTTGCCGGGTAGGAGGCGGCGAGGCCGGCTGACACTCCGAACTTCCCCGACTGGGTGGTCCCGAGAATCCGCGACCGACGGCCAGAGCCGGCCACTTCGCCCCTCCACAGCCAGAGCATCCGCTTGGCCGCGATGGTGCTCTTGGTCAGCGTGGCGTTGAACTCGTGGTCGCGGCCCGCCATGATCTCGCTGGCTCCGGGAAGCTGGATCTCGAACGGCAGCTCCGACGGCGTGTGCTCGACATCGGGGATCTTCGGAGCCTTCGACTCGAGAATGAAGGATTTGTTGTAGTCCTGCTTCTTCCCTTCGCGGCGGACGTAGAGCACCCAGTCCCGCTGGTCATCCGGAGTCCGCGACCGGTAGCGGTCGCCCTTGAACTTCTTCTTCTGGTCCAGCCACGAACCGTCGGCCGGGTTGTACCAGCTCACCGAGTACTCGTGTTTGGGCAGGACCAGCTCGATCAGCCCGGGCTCTCGGGCGTAGACGATGTACTCGATCCCGATCGGCTTCTCCGCCCATCGCGGCACTCGCTGCAGGGCCAGCGCCGATCCTCCAACAACCCGGTAGTGGGGCTGGAGGTCGAAGTATCGAGACTGCGCGAAGAACTGCTCGAGCAGCGCCGCCTGCTCCGCGATTCCGTCCGAGGCCCCGCCGCCGCGCGCAAGCGTGACGTATTGCCCCCGCGTGGCGGCGGTCCATGCCTGGTGTCTGGCGCTGGCAGCGTTCGCGCCGGCCCCGACTCCCGTGTTGACGAACGGGGCGGGATGGGTCTCGTACTCGATCGAGGCAAGCGCCGGATCGACCCGGTTCTGCACGATGTAGTCCAGCCACCCGTCCTCGAACAGAGGCGCCGACGTGACCGTCGCTCCCGTGGACATCGGATGCGAGTAGGGGTCGTGCCTGCCCACGGAGCCCGCAAGCCGCTCGGCGATCCTGGCCCCCGAATCGTGGCTCTCCCACTCGAGAAGCATCTGCCAGGTCACGCTGTAGGCGGCGTACCGGGCGCAAACGTACCGAATGTAGCGGTCGCGGTGGCGAAGCCTTGGGAAGAGCCGCTCGATCTCCCCGCCCGAAAGCCCCAGGACCAGGTCCGTCACGATGCCGAGGTCGTGAAGATAGGCCACACGCCGGTCCAGTGCCTGGAAGTGCTCGACCCGCGGCTCGTCGGGCCCGCTGAAGACCTGTGTTGCGCGGTCCGGCGATCCGAGGACCGAGGCCCGCACGTGCGTGAACTTCTGCTCAGCCCGCCGGTCGGCGACCTGCCGGAACTCCTCCCAGGGCATCTCGGCGAGGCCGAGCATGGTGTCTCCGAGCCAGTAGTGGGGGGTGTTGTTGACCGGATGCTTGAAGTAGCGCTTGTTGAACACCTCGATGAATCCGGGAGTTTCCGCCGGCTCCGCCTGGAAGCTCCCGACCTGCCTGTCGAGCGACTCGATGTTCGAGATGATCCGGAAGTCCCAGCGGCCCACGTGGTCGGGAGAGAACCGGATGACGAACTGCCTGTCCCCGTCCCAGAATGCGGGCATGACCTTGGTCCGGCCTCCCTTCGGGGAGCGGAACTCGGCGCGCAGCGTGACGCTCGCATACGGATTGGAGTGGGAAGCCGCCTCCTCCGCGGGGATCTCGATTCGGATCTCGCACGGCTTGTGGACCGGCGCGGATGCGCACGGCTCCAGCGCCGCAGCGGACGGGAGCGTTGTCAGGGCGAAGAGGATCGAGGCCGGCAGCCGCATGTCACTGTGAGGATATACCCGCCGCCGGCCGGACGCCAGACGGGCACCGACGATTGCGGCGTTCGTCTACATTGAAGGTTGTGCTGGCGAAGATCGCGGCAAGAGCGGAGCGCGACCGCATGTTCGCCGGGTGCGCGAGGATCGGCGTTGCGGTGTCGGGAGGGGCGGACTCGGTTGCCCTGCTGCACGCCCTGCAGCAGCTCTATCCGGACCGCTCCCTCTCCGCGGTCCATCTCAATCACGGTCTGCGAGGGGCCGAGTCCGACCTCGACGAGCAGTTCGTGAGGGATCTTGCGGCAAGCCTCGGCGTCGGCTTGTTCGTGCGGCGGGAGAATGTGGCTGAAGCCGCCGCGGCCGGCCCTAGGAACCTCGAGAATGCAGGCAGACGCTGCCGGTACCGCTTCTTCGGACGGCTCGTGGAACAGGGGGCGTGCGAAGTCGTCGCGACGGCGCACACCCGTTCCGACCAGGCCGAGACGGTGCTGTTCCGGCTGCTGCGCGGAAGCGCCGGCAACGGTCTGAGCGCGATCTGGCCCGTCCGTCGACCGGGGATTGTCCGGCCCATGCTGGATGTCTCCCGAAGCGAGGTTCTGGCCTATCTCCGGGAATCGCGGGCCGCATGGCGCGAGGACTCGAGCAATTCGGATCCGGCTTTCGCCAGGAACCGCCTGCGCCACTCGCTCCTGCCGGAGCTTCGTCGTGACTGGAACGCGGGAATCGAGCGCATTCTCTCCAGCACGGCCGACTGGGCGCTCGAGGAGAACCGGTACTGGAAGGCCCGCCTGGCCGGGCTGTACCGGGAATGCGTGCGCGAGGATTCCTCCGGGATCGTGCTTGACGTCCGCAAGGCCCGTGAACTCCACGTCGCCGAGCAGCGGCGCCTGCTGGACGCGATTCTGCGGCGTCCGCTCTCTTGCAGGGGCGCCGCCGGGTTCGGCCACATCGAAGCCGTCCGCCGCCTGATGGGGTCCCCGTCCGGATCGGGTGCCGTCGACCTTCCCGGTGCGCGTGCGAAGCGCTCCTTCGGCGAAATCCGCTTTGCGCCGCGCCCCGCCGGCCCGCGCCCCGAGTTCGACCTGCCGCTGCCGGTACCGGGGCTGGCCAGTCTGCCGGGTGCGTCGGACGCCTCGGTCCGGGCCCGACTGCTCGGTGCGCCGACGGGGGAAACCCTGTACAATACGGGAGATTCTGCATTTCTTGACTGGGATCGTGTCCCGAGGCTTCTCCGAGCGCGGACTTGGAACGCCGGCGACCGATACCGGCCGGTCGGGCAGGACGCGCCGCGAAAGATCAAGGATCTGTTTCAGCAGTTTCGTATCAGTGCGTGGAGGCGAGGCGGCTGGCCGGTCGTGACGGCGTCCAATGATGCCGGCGAGCCCGGCCGCATTGTGTGGGTCCGGCAGTTCGGCCCGGCGCATGCATGCGCCGCGACGGCCTCGAGCCGCAACATCCTAGCTTTGGACGAGATCCGGGCCCCGCACGCAGGCTCTGTATCGAAATCGGAATCGGATGCGTCTTACTCAATAGCGGGAGAGCGCAGAAGAGGATCCACGAAGTGAATTCAACATTCAAGACCGCAGTCTTCTGGATCGTGATGTTGTGTACGGCGGTCCTGCTTTGGAGGGCGGTCAACGCCAAGAGCGGCGACAAGATCACGACCATGAGCTTCAGCGAGTTCATGGAAGAGGTCGAGCAGGGCAACGTCCAGGAGGTCACCGCCGCCGGCCAGAAGGTCGAGGGGGAGTCCAGTTCCGGAAAGTTCCAGACCACGATCCCCACCGACTATCCCAAGGTTTACGACCTGCTGACCGCGCAGGGCGTGACGGTCAACGTCAAGGACCAGGCCTCCCTCGGGTTCTGGTCGGTTTTCTGGCGTGTGGCGCCTCTCGTGCTGATCGTCTTCTTCTGGATCTTCATGATGCGCCAGCTGCAGGCTGGCGGCAATCGGGCCCTCAGCTTCGGGAAGAGTCGCGCCCGGCTGCTGACGGCCCAGCAGAAGAAGGTCACCTTCCGGGACGTCGCGGGCGTGGATGAGGCGAAGGAGGAGCTGCAGGAGATCATCGAGTTCCTCAAGGAGCCGCAGAAGTTCCAGAAGCTTGGCGGGCGCATACCCAAGGGTGTGCTGCTGATCGGCCCGCCGGGCACCGGCAAGACCCTGCTGGCACGCGCGGTCGCAGGCGAGGCCAACGTGCCTTTCTTCTCGATCTCGGGCTCGGACTTCGTCGAGATGTTCGTCGGGGTCGGGGCGAGCCGCGTCCGGGACCTTTTCGAGCAGGGCAAGAAGAGCGCTCCCTGCATCGTGTTCATCGACGAGATCGACGCCGTCGGGCGGCATCGCGGTGCGGGCCTGGGCGGAGGTCACGACGAGCGCGAGCAGACGCTGAACCAGCTGCTCGTGGAAATGGACGGCTTCGATTCCAACGAGGGCGTCATCCTGATGGCGGCCACAAACCGGCCGGACGTGCTGGACCCGGCCCTGCTGCGGCCCGGGCGCTTCGACAGGCGCGTCGTGGTCTCAAGGCCGGACGTGCGCGGACGCCAGGGAATCCTCCAGGTGCACACTGCCAAGGTTCCGCTGGCCGCCGACGTGAATCTCACGGTGCTGGCGCGCGGGACTCCGGGCTTTTCGGGTGCGGACCTGGCGAATCTGGCCAACGAGGCCGCCCTGCTCGCCGCGCGGCAGAACCGCAAGGTCGTCACGATGGCGGACTTCGAGCTGGCGAAGGACAAGGTCATGATGGGCGCGGAGCGCCGGTCGATGATCTTGCGGGACGAGGAGAAGCAGAACACGGCCTACCACGAGGCGGGCCACGCCGTGGTGGCGGCCCTGCTCGAGCAGGCCGACCCCCTGCACAAGGTCACGATCATTCCGAGGGGCCAGGCGCTGGGCCTGACCATGCAGCTGCCCCTGGACGACAAGCACACCTACACGCGCGCCTACCTCTGCGACCAGCTCGCCATCCTGATGGGCGGGCGGATCGCGGAGGAGCTGTTCATGGGCCACATGACGACCGGTGCGGGCAACGACCTGGAGAGAGCGACGGATCTGGCGAGACAGATGGTCTGCGAGTGGGGCATGAGCCGCATGGGGCCGCTCACCTTCGGGAAGCGCGAAGAGGAGGTGTTCCTGGGGCGCGAGATCACCCAGCAGCGCAACTACTCGGAGGCCACCGCGATCCGGATCGACTCGGAGGTGCAGGCGATCGTTTCCGAGAGCTATCGCCGGGCCAAGGAGCTGATTCAGGACAACGAGCGCGGGCTCGAGCGCATTGCCGAGGCCCTGCTGGAGCGCGAGGTGCTCGACGGAGAGGAGGTCATGGCGCTGATCAGGGGCGAAACCCTGCTGCCGCTGGCCATTCCGCCCCCGCCCGACGAGGACGCCGGAGAGCCCGAGGCCCCGCAGGCCGTGGCTCCATCGACGCTGCCGGGTCTGGACGAGGGCCAGCCTTCGCCGGCCTAGGCCGGGCCGCCTCAGAAGGGGATGTCGTCGTCGTCCACGGGCGAATCGCCCATGCCGGACCCGCCGCCCGCGCTGCTTCGGTCGTGCCCGCCCGGGCTGTGGCCGCGCTGGCCTCCTCCGGAACCGAATCCGCCTCCCTGGCCGCCGGAGGAACGGTAGCCGGAGTCCTGTCCGCCTCCGGACTGGTAGCCGCCCGGCCCTCCCTGGGATCCTCCCCCGCCGTCACGGCCACCGAGGAGCATCAGGCCGAACGAATCGCAGACGACTTCCGTCCGATAGCGCTTCTGGCCGCTCTGGTCCTCCCATGACCGGGTCTGGAGCCGGCCCTCGACGTAGACCTGTGTGCCCTTTCTGAGGTAGGGAGCGACGCGGTCGCCTCTCCACAGGACGACGTCGTGCCAGTCCGTCGCGTCCCTCCAGTTGCCTTCGGCATCCTTGTAGCGGCGCGCCGTGGCGACGGTGAAGTTCGTCACCGCCGTTCCGCTCTGCGTGTGCCGCGTTTCGGCGTCCCTGCCCAGATTGCCGATCAACATCACCTTGTTCAGGCCGCGTGCCATGCGTTCACGTTACAATAAGCCGACCGTGAAGTTCAAGTGCGGACGGCTGGAAATGGTAGGAGGGCTGACAAGTGTTCGACATATGTTTCCATTGCTTGCGATGTTGATAGGCGGATTGTCGGCCGCGGAGCGGGCGGATCTCATGGTCGTGGAGAAAAAGAGCAGCTCCGTCGGCTTCTATTCCTCTTCCGGCCGGCGCGTCGCAGGCGTAGCCGTGGGCGAGACGCCGCACGAGGTGGCCATCTCGCGGGACGGCCGGTTCGCCTATGTCTCCGACAACGGCGTGCTCTGGATGGACTACGAAGGGCCCGGCGGGAACACGATCTCGATCGTGGACATCGCGCGCAGAACGCTTGCAGGCACGTTGTCGCTGGGGAAGTTCCACCGCCCCCACGGCATCGCCCTCGACCCGCACTCGAGCCGGGCCTTCGTCACCGCGGAGAATCCCGACCGGATCGTGCTCGTCGATCTCGACTCGCAGTCCGTGATCAGCGACTTCGACAACGGAGGCTCCGATCCGCACATGGTCTCGTTCGGCAGGGGCGGCCGATGGGGGTACGTGTCGAACACCGGGAGCAACACGGTCGGGATCGTGCATGCGGTCACCGGGGAGCTGCATCTGGTCGAGGTCGGCCGGGCCCCGCAGGGGAGCCTGCCGTCGCGGGACGGCACCACGCTGTGGGTGACGTGCCTGGACGACGGGCGGATCGACATCATCGACACGGCGGCCAGAGCGAGGACCGGGTCCATCGAGACCGGGCCGGGCCCCAACCGCGTGGTCGCGACGCCCGACGAGAAGCTGCTGGTCTACTCGCTGCAGACCGGCGAGGCGGTCGGCATCGCCGACATCGAGGCCGGCGCGGAGGTCGCCCGGATCCCCCTAGGCGGGCAGCCGCTCTCCATCGCCCTGTCGCGCGACGGCGCCTACGCGTTCGCCGGCGTCCAGGACCGGGACCAGATCTGGATCGTCTCCGTGCCGGAGCGCACGGTGGTGCAGGTCATCGACACCCCGCCCGGGACGGGCCCCGACCCGGTCGTCGAGATCGGCACGTACTTCCCCACGAAGGCCAGACCATGAACGAAGCCCAGCTCCGTGCCCTCCTCGAGGACGTGCGCCGGGGGCGCCGCGACATCGAAAGCGCCATCGGCGAGATGCGCCACATGCCGTTCGAGGACCTGGGCTTCGCCAAGGTCGACCATCATCGGGCCCTGCGGCACGGCATGCCCGAGGTGATCCTCGGACAGGGCAAGACGACAGGAGAGGTCCGGGCGATCGCTGCGAACCTGATCCAGCGGTCGCCGAACCTCCTGATCACCCGCGCGACCGAGGCCATGTACGAGGCGGTGCGCGAACTGGACCCGGAGACCGAGCATTTTCCGCGCTCGCGCGCCATCCGGCTGTGGAAGGACCGCACCCGCGTGGGCAAGGGCACGATCGCCGTTGTGTGCGCCGGCACGGGCGACATCCCCGTCGCGGAGGAGGCCCGGGTGACCGCGGAGGTGATGGGCAACGACGTCGACACCATCTACGACGTCGGCGTCGCCGGAATCCACCGTCTCCTGTCGAGGATCGAGCGCATCCAGGCTGCCCGCGTGGCCATCTGCTGTGCGGGCATGGAGGGAGCCCTCCCGAGCGCGCTGGGGGGCCTCGTGTCCGTTCCCGTCATCGCCGTGCCGACCAGTGTGGGCTACGGAGCCAGCTTCAACGGGCTCTCCGCGCTTCTGGGCATGCTCAACTCCTGCTCCAGCAATGTCTCCGTGGTGAACATCGACAACGGTTTCGGCGCCGCCTACGTCTCGACGCTGATCAACCGGCTCTGACACCGACTGTGCGAAACTAGCGTTCATGGTGACGGCAAGGTGGACGGTTCTCGTCGCGGCGGCGCTCGTGTTCGGCCTGGGGGCGCCTTCAGGCGTCCGGGCCCAGTCCGAGGAGAAGATGCACCTGCTGGTGCTCGGCGGGTCCGACTTCTTCGCACACGATGCGGTTTCGCACGCGATGTTCACGATGGCCAAGGTCGGCGAGCGCTCCGGACTGTTCGATGTTCGGTTCCGGACCGACATGGAACTCGTATCCAAGGCGAAGCTGAAGGGCAACCGCAAGAATCTGGACTACTTCGACGCGGTGATGTTCTACACGCAGGGCGACTTGGAGATCGGCGAGGCGGAGAAGGCCGATCTGATGCGGTTCGTCAAGGAGGACGGCAAGGGGATCCTGGTGGCCCACAGCGGGACGGACTCGTTCCGCGAGACTTGGCCCGAGTACATCGAGATGGTCGGCGGAGCGTTCGTGAACCACCCTTGGCACCAGGAGGTCCGCGTCCGCGTCGAGGACGGCTCCCATCCGATCAGCCGGCATTTCCCAAGGACCTTTGCGATCACCGACGAGATCTATCAGCTGAACCGGTACTCCCGCGACAAGGTCCGGGTACTGCTCAGCATGGACCCGTCGACCGTGGATCTCACCAAGAAGGGCGTTCGGAGAGAGGACCGCGACTTCGCGCTCGCGTGGGTGAAGGAGTTCGGCAATGGCCGCGTGTTCACCTGCGTGCTGGGCCACCGGAACGAGGTCTGGGACGACCCCGGCATCCAGAAGATGTGGCTCGAGGCATTCCGCTGGGCGGTCGGGATCACTGACGGCGAAACCGGCGCGCTGCCGCTCCCGACAGACGACGACTGAGGCCCGGCCCGGGCTCGGCGACGAAGCGGTATCCCACACCTCGCACCGTGACGAGGTGCCGAGGCTTGGACGGTTCGGGCTCGATCGAGCGCCGCAGCCTGACGATGAAGTTGTCGATGGCCCGCGTGTCGGTGTCCTCGCGCACACCCCACACCTCCTCAAGCAGCGTCTTTCTCGACACGTTGCGGCCCTCGTTGCTGATCAGGTGATGCAGCAGCTTGGCCTCCATCATCGTCAGGTCGCGAACCTCGCTGCCGACCCATAGCTGCTGCCTTGCGAAGTCGACCCTGCGTCCGTTGAACTCGTAGGTGTCGGGCGCTTCCTGCTGCTGCTCGCCCGCGCTCCAGCGATGCCTTCGCAGAAGGCCGCGGATTCGTGCCAGAAGCACGGCCAGATCGAACGGCTTCGGCAGGTAGTCGTCCGCGCCGGCGGAAAGGCCCTCGACGATGTCCTCGGGCCTTCGCCGTGCCGTGAGCATCATCACGGGGACGTAGCATCCGTTGGAACGCAGCTTCCGCACGACCTCGAACCCGTCCATGCCCGGAAGCATGACGTCGACCAGGAGGGCGTCGAACGATCCTCCCGCCCGTACTGCCTGCAGGGCCTCCTCGCCGGTTTCCGTGATGCGGGCTGCGAATCCCTCGGCCTCCAGATTGAACTGCAGGCCTCTGGCGATGTGCTGCTCGTCCTCGACGATCAGGACGCGTTTCATGCCGTCGCCGCCAGGGGCAATTCGATCGTGAACGTGCTGCCGCGGCCTTTTCCGTCGCTCTCCCCGAACACTCGCCCGCCGTGCTTCTTGGCGACGGTCTGCACGATGTACAGCCCCAGCCCCGTGCCCTTGGCACGCAGCGTGCCCTGGATCCGGTAGAACCGCCGGAAGATGCGGCGGAGCTCGTCCGGAGCGATCCCTATCCCGTTGTCCCGGATGCTGATGGCCACGGTCGCCGCGCCCATCTTCGCGATCTCGATCCAGACCTGGGCCCGGTCGCCGGAGTACTTCACCGAATTGTCGATCAGATTCGAGACGGCGGCGCGCAGTTCATCGCCGTTGCCCATGACGACCGCCTTCTCGCCCCGGGGGATCCGGTTGCGGAAGCGCAGAACGCCGGCGGGCAGGTCATGGCTGCGCTGGAGACTGTCGATGCAGTCAAGCACCATGTCGGGCACGTTGATCGGGGCGCGCTGTGACTTGCGGCGGGAGCCGAGAGCGCCGGCGCGCAGAACCTGCTCGATGGTGCCCTGCAGCCGATCCATGTCGGCCAGCATGATCCCGTAGAATTCGCGCCGCCGCTCCTCGTCGACGGCTCTCGACTGAAGGGTCTCCAGATAGAGCTTGAGCGACGCGACGGGGGTCTTGAGTTCGTGCGTGACGGCGTTGATGAAGGCATCGTGCTTCTCGTTGCGCCGGATTTCCCGCACCAGGAACACGGTGTTGAGCACGAGCCCCGCAACGAGGAACAGGCCGGCGATGACGCCCAGGGCGAGCACCACGCCGCTGCGCCAGTTGGCCACGAGCCAGCCGATGTTCAGCGCGACGGCCAGAGCGATGAGGCAGATTCCGAACGCGATCCAGAAGATCACCGACCGCTTGCGGTGTCCGGGCAGGTCCACGCTGCTCCCATGATACGTTCAGCCGCCGCGGGTGCCGGACGAGTTCGATGCCACCGTACCCATCCGGGCGGAAGGAACAACCGGCGCTTCCCGGTACTCGGAAGCGAGTGACGGCTGGCCGAGCGTGCGGGTGCAGCAAGGCGAAGGCCCTTGCACCGGCTCTTGCGGTCCGTCACCGGGAGAGCCAACGCAGGATTCCGCTACGCATGGTGCGGGAGCGCCGCCAGCCCAGCCGGCGCAACTCGGCCACCGCCCGTGCCAGACCGCCAGGCTCAATGGCAGGGTCCTGCACAGGACACAAGATGCCGCGTCCAAGTGGGCATCGTGCCCCGCTGTTCCGGCACGGCTCCCTCCTCCAACCCAGTTGCCGCACCTCGACTTGGCGTCCCCCGCTGTGCATTCCCGATGTCGGGGCGGGGAATGGTCGTCGGCCGGGACCGCCCTATAATTCGAGTCATGCTGACCCGGCGCGAGCTGATTCCCTCCCTTGCCTTCCTCCCTGCCGTCGCAGGGGCCGGCACGCCCAGGCTTGTCGGAGAGGGGCCGCGCCTGAAGACCGCGATCTGTGCCTACTCGTTCCGAAAGGCGCTCGCCGACGGATCTCTGAGCTATCTGGACCTCGTTGACATGGCCGTCGAGAACGGGGTCGACGGGCTGGACTCGACGGTGTACTGGTTCCCGCGCGACAATCTCCGGTCCTTTCTTTCCGCATACCGCCGCAAGGCCTATCTCGCAGCCGTCGACCTGCCGAGCATCGCGATCCGGAGCGACCTCTGCAAGGCGGCCCCCCGCGATCAGGAACGGGAAGTCGCCTGGCTCCGGCACTGGGTCGACATTTCTCACAGGCTCGGCTCCAGTCACATCCGGGTCTTCGGAGGCCACGTCCCGGAGGGCAGGACGGAAGACGAAGCCGCTTCCTGGGTGGCCGAGATCCTGAAGCGGTCGGCTGACTACGCGGCGGACCACGGCGTGGTCCTCGGCTTGGAGAACCACGGCGGGATCACGTCCGGCGCGGAGCGCATCATCCAGATCGTGCGGTCGGTTGATCATCCCAACGTCGGCATCAACCTCGACACCGGGAATTTCCGCAGCGAGCCCTACAGGCAGATCGAGATGAGCCTTCCCTATGCCGTGAACTCCCAGTTCAAGGTCAACATCCGGGACGAGGAGGGCAACCACCAGCCTTCCGACTGGGACCGGATCGTCGCCATGTTTGCCGAGGCCGGGTACCGCGGCTACATGGCGCTCGAGTACGAGGCCGCGGAGGATCCCTTCACGGCGGTGCCGCACCACCTGGCGCGCTTGCGGGAGCTGGCGGCCCGCTTTAGCAGCGGCTGACGCGCAGCCGGGGGCTCCGCTTCCTGGCTCGAGAGAATCAGGCCCCACTCAACGATCCGAAGCGATCGATCGCGGGAATGCCGAATTGTCTGGGGTGGGGTAGGTTCCGGGCGGGGGACGTCAAGTCCCGGCTCCCAGCGGTAGCCGCAATCGCGACGTCCGCAAAGCCGGGCGGCTCTCCAGCCGTACGCGCCCAGTCCGTCGGTTCGCCCGCGAGCCGGGCGGCTCTGGCATCGAACGGCTGCGCACGGTCCCCGTCGGCGTGAAGAACGGCTTCGATCCGGATTGACCAAGGAAGCCTTGGCGGCTGCGATGACCACTCCCGTCGCGTCCGTCGCAGAAGGGGTGAGGCCTGATTGCCGTGCGGAAAGCAGCGCCCCTAGGGCGAACGCGAGTGGTGCAGCGAGAATGCGGCGCTGCATTGGAAGCCCCCGAGGTCCAAGGGCCAGCGCAACAACTCCCGCCGAGCCGCGGGGCCTACCTTGCCGCCCTCTCTGGTTCGGGGCAAGATCGCAGAGAGAATCTCAGGTGCCAGGAACTTGGAGTCGCACCGCAGTCCGCAAGATCCATACGGGATCAGGCCTCGACCAAGGCCCGCGACGTGCCTTTGCAAGGAGCCTATCGGAATCCGGGTCGCACATACATTGTTCTATTGCCGGGTCGAAATGCAGTCCACGTCCGGCCCGGCGGGCGTATCCGCAAAGATTCACGAGGCCGCATGTGAGGTGCGCCGCGTCAGCATTGACGATCGACTGCTTGCGGCCGCCCGCGCTATCGAGGGAGGCATACGCATGCTCGGCCGGCCCGAGCCGCGGTGCGCCATGCCGGCCGCTTTGGTCTTGTCCCTTCCAGGATCCACCTGGCACCCGCCCAGCCCAGCACAGGGTGATCGCGGAGCCTTCGGCGCCGAGAGGCACGATTCTGACCGTGATGCCGCCGGAACCACTTGAATCGGCGCAGTTTTCTTGGACTCACAACAAATGCGACTTCGAATCGAATTTCATGCACATTTCTTTCCAATACATTCGCAGACAACCCAGCTGGCACGCACCATGCGTCGCTTGAGAGCGAGGAGTTTCCATCACTCCTAGGAAGGACGCTAATATGATTTCAAAGCTTTCTCATCTCCAAGAGATTCTATGAGTTTCTTGAGGCCATCAATGTTCTGTTTGAGACTCAATTCTGCATCCAATTCGTTGCGATGATCAAGTATGCCCACAGGTCCATTGTACCCACTGTCCTGTACCATCTTCAACATCTCAAGTTCGTGATCGCCTTCACCCAGAGGCAGGATCTTTGGGCCTTTTTTGCGCATGCCGTTCAAATTGAGGCAGAGCAGGTGGTGTCTCATCATTTTCAGTAGTGCCGGAAACCGGTCGATATGCTCATGGCCATGATGGAAATTGTAAACGATGCCCACATTGTCCATCCTTGTCCGCCTGATGATCTCCATCTGATTCTCAGGCTCTCCGAACCAGCCACCATGGTTATACAGCCCCACCGAGCACTGGAGTTCTTTCGCCCTCTTTGCGATATAGGAGACAACCTTGGTTGTCCGTACAATCCTCTCTTCCTGACTGAGTTCGTCGAATTCGTTGGATTCGCTTAATAGCGTCCAGAGTTGAGTCTTGAGACCGCGGCGCTTGATCAGATCGAAGATCGTGTGAATCACCGTGTCTTTCTCGGGCTCCATGCCGGTCGCCATCCAGAAAGCCGTGAGTTCAATGCCGTGGTTCTGTAGAGCGTCAATCTCTAGGTCAAAGGTGCGGATATGCTGGTCTCGGAAATCGTAGGCCAATTTCTTGATACCAAGCCGATCCAACATTTGCGCCCGCTCTTCCGGACCGCGGTTCGCAGCATCGAACGGCACAATGCACCACGCCACTAGGTTGTCCTTGGCGAAGACGGACGTTCTGTCCGCTCCTGAGACTGGCAACGCTGTGGCGGCAACGAGCAGGGACAGCGCGAGTGCGCGAGAATTACACACTCTTTGATTCATGTTGGTACCTCCTACTGTGAATCGGGGAGTGCCCACGCCACGCTCTTTGGGGAGGGCTTCCCCCTTTCGTATCCATGGCTGCAATTCGCCGGCGCGTTCGTTTGGCAGTCTTGGGCTTCTTGTCCCAGAGAAGGTGGAGTCTCTTGAGAAATCCGAGCGATCTCAGCCGGAACTGCTCAAATCGAAAGTGCCCAGCGGCCCGCGAAGTATGGAGAAGACGCCGGTCTAGGGGTAAAGACCAAGCTCTCCCTGATGTTGTCGACGACCTCCAGCCGGTCCAAGGCCTCGAGGGTCTCCCCAACGTTCTCACCTCACACCGAAGGCTGGCCTGCCGCGTGCCGCTTAGTCGCTGGGAGTGGTGACGGGGCGAGCGCGGACGGACTAGTGGCAGGCGAATCAAGAAACGAACGAGACTCACAACGAGGGGGCCGCTCCACGAGGGCAATTCATGGAGAAGGACCGAACCGGAAACGGCAGAACAATAGTAACTTACAAGGTGCGAGCAATCGGAGCGGCCGAGCGCTGAGCTCTCCGAACGAACGGACCGCTGCCGGTCCGCGAATTCCAACACATCACTGCGGAGCTCCTTCTTCCACGACCGGTATCTGATACTCCGCTGGGCTCTCAGGACCCTTACCGCTTCGGGGGGCGACGAAATTCCAGCTCGTCGACTTTCCCCGGCGTGCCCAACCCAAGACGGACGCGCGAGTTGTTGAGAGGATGGTAGCAGTTGACTAATTGGCTCTTGCCGGCGTTCCGGTCGGCGCGCCCGGTGCCCACGGCGTTGAATTCGGCGATCAACAACCACTGCGCCGCCTGCGGCGGGTGCGGCATCGGGCGAAGCGGAAGCGAGCGGCGCTGTGACTGGCCTCGCAGCAGCTGTGCAGGTGACCGGAAATTGCCCCCGGGGGGCGAAGCCAGCTAGCGGGGCACTCGCTCGGCGAAATCGCCTCGGAAGGACCGCAGTCATCGTGTTCCGGCGAGCGAGGGGGCAGAATCATCCCTGACCCAGCACCATGACCATCCATGTGCCGGCCTGTCTGGGGATCTCTCGGCCCGAATGACGGGTTCTGCCAAGGGCACCAGTTAGAGAACGCGACACCGAGAGTCTCGTCATAGCATCGGCACCAGACGTGTACTTGCCCATCAGCGACTAGGCACCTGCCACCTGCACTCGGCGACCCTCACCAGCCGATTCCAGCGCAGCGTCCAGAACCTGCATTTCACGAACTCCGTCATGGAAGTTCGGCCTGATCGCGTGACCTTGGTGAATGGCAGTCAGGAAGTCTGCCATCGCATGAACAAAGGTGTGTTCATATCCGATGATGTGACCCGGAGGCCACCAGTGACCCACATATGGATGCAGCTCCTCGGTGGCTAGGATCGTACGGAATCCCTGGGCATGTGCCGCGTCTCTCGCGGAAAAGAACTGGAGTTCATTCATGCGCTCTAGATTAAACACCAAGCTGCCACCACTACCGTAGATTTCGAAACAATTGTGATTTTTGCGGCCAAGTGCAAACCGCGAAGATTCGAAGGATCCCAGTGCTCCATTGTCAAATTCGGCTAGTACAAACGCCGCATCGTCCACCGTAACATCTCCCATGGACTGGGAGCTGGACCCGGCTTGGAACGCGCCACTGGTTCCCTTGAGAGGCAAGGGCCGTTCGCTGATGAATCGTGCCGTCATGGCAGTCACGCTCGTGATCTCGCCCACCAAGTAACGGGCTAGGTCAACCAGATGAGAGTTTAGATCGAAGTGGGATCCGGCACCCGCACACTCTTTGCGAAGCTGCCAGGTAAGTGGAAATTCTCTGTCGGTAATCCACGACTGCAGATAGGTTCCCCGCCAATGGAATACACGTCCGATTGCATCCTCGTCAATCAGTTGCTTTGCCAGCGTGACTGCGGGGCATCGACGGTAATTATGGTTGAGATAATGTACGATTCCCGCTTTCGTAGCGGCCTCGCACATCTCGATGGATTGGCGGGAGTCAAGGGCCACAGGTTTCTCGCAGAACAGGTGCTTTCCAGCTTGCGCCGCTGCTACCGCAATATCTCGATGCAGATACGTAGGCACAGCAATATCCACGATATCGACGTCGTCGCGTGTGACCACGTCCCGCCAGTCCGTCGAGATCGATTCCCACCCCCAGGTCTCGGCAAAGTTTCGAAGTGGCTCTTCGTGGGTAGCGCAAGCGACCTTTAGTATGGGCGTGAACGGGATATCAAAGAACTGTGCCACCTTGGCCCAAGCATTACTATGTGCTTTGCCCATGAAACGGCTTCCGATCAGTGCGACGTTAATGGGTCTCAAGGTGCCTCAACTCCATCTATCGACTCGGGACTGTCCGAGACTACGGCCACAATTCTCCTTAGTTCCTTTACGCTGTCTTCAACAGCGGCATCTTCGTCGCCCAGATAGTCGGGGTGAAGAAAATCGATCTCTACTGCTAGGAATCCGTCATAATCAGCCTGACGGAGGAGGCGAGCCAACTCGACGTTATCGACCACTCCATCTCCGACGGGAGTGCAGGAGAAAAAGTACCACTCATCCGCTGGTACTCCCTTCTGAACTTTCAGATCTTTGATGTGAGTAGCATAGACGTGTGGAGCTAACTTTTTCATACCCTTTACGGGGTCATCCAGTAGACGCAAGAAGTTCCCTGTGTCGAAGTTGAGACCCAGATAGGACGAGTCAACTGCATTGAGGATCTGGAGAATCTCGTCCGATGTGAAGTCGATATGGTTCTCCAATGCCATTCTGATTCCGTAGTCTTCGGCCACTAGGACTGCCTTACGGAACATCGCTGCCAGTCGTTGGATCTGGGGGCCGTGGGGCTCATTTCGGAACATGAGGCTGCTGCCAACCACGCGCATTACTTGGGCACCAATGTTGCGTGCTTGTTCGAAGCTTTCGACCATCTCTTCAAACGCCTCGGTGTTCTTGCCACCTTCGAGCCCGTCGGGATGACCCCAGGCATACACTCGGTCCATGCCGTAGTCGTCTAGACGGTCCTTCACACTGCTCAAATAGCCCGGATCCTTGTTTGGGATGAAGCAAGACTCTAAGGAAACCCCATCCACGGCGAGCCCGTGGGCGCGATCAAGGAAGTCCTCTAGCGTCATTGTGTGCGATGGTGTGGACTGCTGCGGATAGATCTCTCCGAAATAGCGATGGTAGCAGTAGCTGTCGATTCCGATCTTCATCGATGAGCTGTCACGTTCCATACCGGTCACCAACTCCTGGATTGCTCTAGTAAACATCCCCGGTCTCTGCCGCGCCGAATCGGCGGCCGTCCGGACTTCTTGTTGCATTGCCGCTTGTCGACATTCCAATGGATGGCAGCCGTGGGACTCCGTCCGGACTTGTCGCGGGTTGGTAGGCGCAGACTTGATGGCCTCATGCTGTTCCGGTGCATCGATCTCCTACGCCAATCGACAACGGGACCCACAGCTGCATCGCGCGCCAGGGCTACCACCTCCGGCACAACTCCGGGCACGGCTCCGACGGCCTGGCCAACCTGCTGGTCTTCGCCTTCCACTCCGTGCTCGACAGCCTGCGCGGCTTGTGGTGCCAGATCCGCACCGAGCTCGTCACGCACCGCCACTTCTTCGGGCACTTGCGCGTCAGCAAGGGTACGCCGGACAAGAATGCCCCCTGCCCGTCCCCGGCCTGCGGGAAGACGGGAGCGCGAGAGCGAGCACAAACCAACAGCAGGCGAGGCAAGGTACCGGCTGGCGAAACAACAGAGCCTGACAGAAATTACGTGTATGGGTTGCCACTGTAGCGCACCGGCAGGACGAGTTCCAGGCGGGCAGTGAGAGGGACGTCCTCCGCAGGGGCCACAGGGCGCGCGCTGCGCGCTGAGAGAGAAGCGGCCGGGGACGGCCTCTTCGCCAGGACAGGTTTGGGAACCCCGGGGTGCGGCTGGTTGGGGCGGGTCATCGCGGCTGGATCTGGAAGCGGTCCTTGAAGAGGATGGCGAACTCGCGGCGGTGCTTCGCATCGCATCGGCACTGCACAGGCTGATCGTGGAGCCTCCGGTGCCGACGAAGGACGCCATTTCGGCCGCGTTCCCGTCCGAGCAGAATGTAGTCCGGCCTCTCTGTCGGTCCTTGGGACCGCCTGACCTTCCCCTTGCCTGCACACCACGGCGTTACTGACGCCTCCCAGCGGCTATACTTGCCGACAAGAGAGGGAATTCGCGTTCGTGCGTCGCTATACGGCAGTCATCGAGCGGTGCGCCGACACGGGGTACTACGTGGCATACGTTCCGGGATTTCCAGGTGCGCACAGCCAAGGCGAGGATCTGGCCGAACTCGGCCAAAACCTGAAGGAAGTGATCTCAATGTTGCTCGAAGACGGAGAGCCGGAAATGTACGCGGAGTTCATCGGCACCAAGGAACTCGTCCTCGCCTGATTCCGCGTGGGTTCGATCCCGGTCTGGAAGCCGCGCCGTGTCATTGCTCGCCTTCTCGCATTGGGATTCAAGGCGGTGCGCCAGCGAGGGTCGCACAGGCAGTTCCGCCACAGAGACGGTCGTGTGACCACCATGCCCGTGCATCGAGGCCGCGACATTTCTCCTGTCTTGCTCAGAAGGATCGCCCGCGACGTCGGTCTCAGCGTGCGCGAATTCGTTGAGACCTCCGACCGCGGATGATCGCCAAAGCGCACCAGCCGCGTCGTTGCGGAATCGACCGCCGATGGCCTGCGGGGGGCCCGTTCGCTGGCCCCCTTGGCGTCCCGAAGAATGGACTGACTCGGGCAGTCGCCCCGTTCGGGAACCCTTCTAGAAGGCCAGTCGCGCTCCCAGCTGGATTTGTCGCGCGGGAAACGTTGACGTGACCCGCCCGAACACAGAGGAGGCCATGTTCCCGTTCACATTGCGCAGGTTGACCCGGTTGAGCGCGTTGAAGAACTCGAACCGCAGCTGCAGGTTCAATCGCTCGGTGAGTTGGTTGTTCTTGATCAGCGAGAAATCGACGTTGATCATGCCTGGCCCCCGGTAGCCGTGGCGTGGCGAATTGCCCAGTGTCCCTGGGTTTGGCAGCGGGAAGTCCTCCCGCGCGTGCAGGCCCCTAATGAACTGCTGGCGGCTCGGCGTCCCGGACAAGGATCGAGACGAAGCGTTCGGGAAGTCGAAGTTCACGCCGTCGGCGTTGAAGTCGCCGCTGCCCGGCAGGAAGCCGACCACGTTGCCGCTCGCATCGCGCTCCGGCTGGAAGGGCGCTGAGCTGAAGATGTTGTAGGGAGGTCCGCTCTGCAGGATCGCGATGGAACCGAACTGCCAGCCTCCGAGCACGTGCCGGCCGAACGGACCCAGACCCTGCGGCGCAGGGAGTTCGTACATGCCCGCGAACGAGAAGCGGTTGCGGAAGTCCCAGTCGGCCGGGGCCTTGAACCTGTGCAGGTCGTGCTGCGTGGGGGTCGCGTTCCCTGGATCCCGGTTCACACGCGAACCCGCTTGGCCGAGATCGTCCGTCTTGGAAAGCGTGTAGGAGGACTGGAACGAACCTCGGGTGGTGAAGCGGCCCCTAATGGAGACAATGACCGCGTTGTAGTCGACTTCGTTGGCGTTGCGCTCGTAGAACATGCGCCCGAAGCTCGGATTGAGGCGATCGAAGCTGCCGTCGAGAAGGTCGCCGGCGAAGCGGTTGAAGTCATGCCCCACTAGTCCCCCGGTCGTCTTGGACCCGGAGAACATCGCACCCGCCACGAGATCGCCCCGCAGGCGCGTCTCGACGCCGATGTTGTAGTTGTAGGTGTCGCTCGCCTCGATGTTGCGGTCGATTCCTCCGACGGCCGCCCTGCCACCCAGCAGTCCGCCACGCTCATCAAGCTGGAGCACGTCGAACGTCGGCAGGACCCAGCCGTAGGGGAAGGTCAGCTGCGTGGCTCTCGAGAAGATCGGTTCCGGCGAATTGGGGTCGTCGCGTCGGGCCGACAACGATATCAGTCCGGGTGGGTTGCCACGTACGCGGTTGGCTTCCCCAAGGGGTATCCAGTCGTGGTACAGGCCTACGCCTCCCCTGATCGTCCAGTCGCCTTGGCCGGTGGGGTCCCAGGCGAAGCCGGCCCGCGGAGCGATGTTGTTGGTGACTCGGCCGGCGTAGATGCCGTCGTCTGTGAACGCAACCTTGGCGTTCGCAAACGCGTCGTTGACTGCATCAGCCGATCCCAGCGTCGAGAACCGTTGCGGCAGAAACACGTTGCCCAGGGGCACGCCCTTCTCCTGGTTCCTTGTGATGTTCCCGAAGTCATCCCAGCGAATGCCGAATGTGAGCGTAAGGCGCTGCGTGGCTTTCCATTCGTCTTGGATGAAGAAGCCCCACGTGTTGAGGAGATGCTCGTATCCGCCCGGCCCCTCCCGGCCCGTCAGCGGGTCGATCCATGGCCCGCTCTGAGTGAACGGCTGGTCCGTCACGAGGTCGATCAGGTTGTTGAATCCGAGCGAGATGCGGCCGTACGTGTCATTGAACCGGGCGTCGTCGTCGCCCCACCAGCCGCTGACTCCCAGCTTCAGAGAATGGTTGCCCTTGAGCACCGTGACGACGTTCCGCCAGTTGAAGTTGTTCTGTATGAACACCGCCGGTCCCCATGCCGGACTGATTCCCAGGCTCTGGCCTTGGATGCCGATGCCCGGAATGTCGACGGGAATCGGCCCTCCGTCGGTCGACTCGTTGAACCCGCGCCAGCCGTCGACGTATCCCCAGCCGAAGCCGAACTCGTTCAGGACAGTCGGCGAGAACGTGTGCGTCCAGTTGCCCTGGAAGGAGTTCATGTGGCCGTCGTCCGTCGTGCTGAATCCCCTCCGGTTCACCTGCGTCTCGATGTCGTACTTCATCTTGTAGAAGTTGAAGTAGAGGCGGTCCGACGTGTTGTTCAGATACTGATCCACGCGCCCGTTGTACTGGTTGCCGTTGCGGAAGGGGCTGCTCACGAACCGACCTTCGTCGATCATTGGCAGACTGCAGGGAACGAACCGTGTCGCATCCGATTCGCAGCCGGACGGTCCCCGCCCGAAGATGTCTTCGGCTGTGCGGGAGTTTCCGGTGGAAAAGGCGTTGACCGGCGGGCGCTCGGCGAGGATCTGCGTCCCCAGCGAGTTCGGAAAGTTCTGCTGCGCCCAGTCCACGAATTGCCGGGACTCGAACGTCCGGACCGAGTCCGCCAGCGACCGCTCCGATCGAAGGCCCTCGAAGGATGCGAAGAAGAAGGTCCCGTTCTTGACGACCGGTCCGCCAATCGTGCCGTTCAGAATGTGCTTCTTGAACTTCTGCTTGTCGCGCGGAGAGAAGACCGTGCGGGCCGTCAGGCCCTGATCCGTGAAGAAGTGGCTGGCGGTCCCGTGGAACTCGTTCGAGCCGCCCTTGGTCGTGATCGCGATCTGCACGGAGCTGGCGTTCGTCTGCTCGACGCTGAACGTGTTGGTCTGAATTGAGACCTCTTCGATCGACTCCACATTCGGCGTGACGTTGGGGCGGCCCATGATGATGTTGCTGGTCATGTTCAGACCGTCGAGCGTATAGAGATTCCCGCTCGAGTTGCGGCCGTTTCCGCTCACCTCAATCGCGACCTCCGTGTTGAAGTTGTCGGGCGGCCCCGTCGCGGTCCCTCCGGCGAGCAGTCCGTAACCGGTGATTCCGGGAGCCACGGCGGCAATACCGAGCATGTTGCGCGACCCGAACGGCAGGTCATCCAGCGCCTCCTCTTCGATCGTCGCCTGCAGGCGCGAGTCCGCAGTGTCCAGAACAGGCGCCTCCGCGGTCACGACCACCCGTTCGGCCGCCGTCTGGACGTCGAGCTGCGCATTGACCTGTCCAGTCTGGTTGGTCAGCAGGTCGACTGCGATTACGACTTCCGTGAAGCCTTCTGCCTGGACACTGACCTCGTACTCGCCGGCCCCGAGGCTGGGGAAGCGGTACACCCCGGACGGGCCGCTCTCCGCTTGGCGCTCCACTCCCGTCGACTCGTGGACGAGCACGATCTTCGCCCCGGGAATCACCGCACCGGACTGGTCGGTGACGGTTCCTTGAATACTGCTGCCGAACTGGGCCAGCGAGAAAGCCGGGAGTAGGGCCAGCATAAGAGCGGCGGACAGGGTGAACTGTTTGAGACGCATTCATTGCCTCCGATCTGCGTTCTGCGAAGACATGCGATTCGCATGTCTATGTGAATCTTAGCTCGAAGTCCCAACCGGCTTCCCTGGCCTCGGAGGAGCAAAGCAGTGCATTGAGGTCCGAAGCCAGAAGGTCGCAATCTCGAAATGCCGGCGACCGGCCCTCGCCGCAGGCTGCATTGCTCGCCAACGAATGCGTGAGCGCTTGCGGATCGCCGTTGCGCTCCAGCGTCGAGGCATAGGGCGCCGGGGTCTTGCCGGCTGTCACTCCCCCCGAGGCCCCGTCCGAACGAGCTCGAACCGGATTCGGCGGAACTCCTTGGTTCGGGAGCGGCCCAATTCCTCTCGCATGCGATCCGCCAGTAACGAGGCGTCTTCCGATTGCCCGGTCTGTCTCAGGGCAAGTATCGGATCGTACGTAGCCTGCCGGTCGCGAGGTGCCAGGCGCGGGGCTTGTTCCAGAAGAGCTATGACTGTTGCCGGCAGCTGAGACATCGCACGGCTTGCCCAGTTCGATCAGCGGCGCGGCTTCGTCCGGAAGCCGGTCCACAGCTCTCGAAAAGCCGTCCAGCGCCTGCTGGATCTCTGCAGAACCGGGCTCTGCCCCTCGCTCCACCAGCGCCCGAGCGAGGCGGAGCTGCGCGACTGCGCTGTCAGGCTGCTTCCTGACTCTCGAACGCAGCACATCGAGTGACTCCTCCGAGCGACCCTTCTCGTCGAGTGTCAATGAGAGGGCCACACGGGCCGGTCGAGCGTCGGGGTCGTGCTACGTGGCATCCTTGAACGCCGCTTCTGCCTCCTCGTGGCGACCGAGCTCCGGCAGCAAGACCCCGCGCATGGTCAGGAATCGGCAGGCGTTCCGAACGTTGACGATCCCGGCATCCCTGACCTCCATCCCGAGGTCGTACGCGTCTTGCTCAGCGCAGCGCTCGGCGGGCTGCAGGTGAAGGCGCTCGTTGTGCGGGTGCTCTCGGATGACGTGCTGCAGTTTGGCAAGTGCCCCGCAACAGCGAGATTCCCGTACGTCGGCAAGAAGCCGGTCCGCGGGTCCCCCACAGGTCCGTCCCGTCTTTCAAGAAGGACAAGGATTCTGTCCTCGCTGAAGTAAGGACATGTCGAAGGTCACGAGCAAGCTGCAAGTCACGATCCCGAAATCGATTGCCCGTCAATACTCGATCCGGCCTGGGGACTCGATTTCGTTTCAGGCGGCCGGCGACGTCATCCGCGTGCTGCCTCCCAACGTGGCCGCCCCTGCCAAGCTCGATCGACTCACGCGACTGGCCTTGTTCGATGCCGGGACGCAGCGACAGCGAGCCCGCGAGTCCCGGGCACGGTGGGCGCCAGCCCGTGGCCGAGGATGGACCCGCCTGGAGCTGTACCGTCGTGGCTGTACTGATTGACACCAACGTCTTCGTATATCGCTACGACCCCCGCTCTCGCAGAAAGCAGGAGATTGCCGACCGCATTCTCCGCTCGGCAATCGATGCGGGCGACGCCGGGATCCCGCACCAGGTCATCCTCGAGTTCGTGGCGGCGGCGACGCTCGGCGGCAGGCAGTCCTCGGGAGGCCCCGCGCGAGGCGGACGACATCCTGGCCGCGTTTCCGATCGTCAATCCGAACGAGGCCGTGCTGCGCACGGCGCTGCGAGGCTTCGTGGCATGCGGCATGTCATGGTTCGACGCGCACCTGTGGGCGTATGCCGAGGTCTGTGGCCTGACGGAGATCATGTCCGAGGACTTTGCCCACGGACGGCTCTACGGAAGCGTCATGGTGCGGAACCCCTTCGCTCAGGCCCATTGAACTGCCCCGTCGCGCGACGGCCTGCGTCTCGCGTTCAGTCGGGAAAGGGGCGCGACTGGACGGCCTCGAGGAATGTCGGGTTCTGGCGTCGAAGCCGGAGCGAGAGCTCCTTTGCGGCTCGTGCCTTCGGGCGGTCCCGGAGGCGGAAGTACACCTGTGACATCAGCAGGTGCGGCTGAGGATGCCGGGGCTCGATCCGGACTGCCTCTTCAAGAGCATCGACTGCCTCCTTCCATTTCTTCACGCCCATCAGCGCCCGGGCCATGGAGATCCGCGCGGGAATGTAGTCCGTCCGCAAGGCGACGGCCTTGCCGAGCGGTTCCAGTGCCTCCTCGTAGCGGGCCTGCTTGACCAGCCAGTCGCCGTAGAAGAAGTGAGGCTCCTCGTAGTTGGGATCGAGTTGGATGGCCTTGCGCAGGAACGGCAGGGCCTCCGCGAACCGCCCGTCCTTCTGCAGGTGCCATGCGTATTCGAAGCTGGCACGCGCTGAGCGCGGATAGCGCGTCGACGCATCCGCCGCAACCTTGAGGCCGGCATCCAGGTCTCCCGCTTCCCGGCAGGCGTGAATCGCCATGTAGTGGAGATCTTCGATGTCGGGCCTGAGCCGGAGGGCCCGCATGGCAATGTCCGCGGCCTCGCGGTGGTACCTGCCCTTGCCGTACTCCACGGCCATGACCTGCATCAGCTGGACGTGGTCCGGCCGGACCTCGAGGGCCCGGTTCCACGCCCTCAGCGCCTCGTCGCCGCGGTCGAGCTTCTGGTTTGTGGCCCCAAGCAGGTAGTGGGCGTTGAAGTCGGAGGGCGAGACGGCGGCCGCCCGCGCGAGGAAAGGCTTTGCGTTCTCGAGGCGTCCCGCCGAGAAGTGCATGTAGCCGAGATTGAAGAGGGCAGGGAAGTAGTCCGGCGCGGTCTTGAGCGCCTGCTGCCAGAGATCGGCGGCCTCCGCAACACGGCCCTCCTGCGCCAGTCCCAGCCCGCGGTCGGTGAGGGTGGCGGGATTGCTAGGCAGTTGAGCACGGATTCCCGGCAGCCAGCCGAGCCACGCTGCGATCACGAGCGCCCGCACGGCTCGTCGCGAATAGAAACGGCCCCGGCCGCCGGTCACGGGACTTCCCTCGCCTCGCCTGAGCCCTCTTCCAGCAGCCACGTCGCCCCGGCCGCAGCCTTCGGGAAATCCTCTTCCTGCCCGCTGGGCCAGCGCACCCTGATGCTGTCAACATGCAGGGCGTCTCCAAGGCCGAAGTGGACCCTCAGGTCGTTGTGCGACACGTAGCTCGACTGGCTCATGACGGCGCGGGTCTGTCGAGCGCCGCCCGCCTCGATGGTCACCTGGGAGCCGATGGCCGCCGTGTTTGAGAGAGTGCCGCGCAGCGCCAGGCGAATCCAGCTGCCTCCTGGCGGCAGGTCGTTCCGAAGCAGGGACACCTGTTCAGCCATGTTCATGACCACGACGTCAAGATCACCGTCGTCGTCGAAGTCGCCGAACGCCGCCCCGCGACTCGATCTGGCTTGTCGCAGTCCCTCGCCCGAAAGGGAGGTGACGTCCTCGAATCGCTTCCCGGCGAGGTTCCGATAGACGAGATTCGACTGCGCGTAGGTCTCCGCGATCTTCGTCTGGCGTTCCAGCTCCGGGTACACATGCCCGTTGGCCTGGAAGATGTCCTGCCAGCCGTCGTTGTCCAGGTCAACGAACTCGACGCCCCACCCGACGTATCTGGGATTCGACGCCAGGCCCGCGCGGACGCAGATGTCCTCGAAGAACAAGCCCTCGCTGCTGCGGTACAGGTTCGGGTAGTCGTCCGCAAAGTTGGTCTTGACCAAGTCCAGCCAGCCGTCGGCGTTGAAGTCGCCGACGCCGATGCCCATGCCTCCCTGCTCGAAGCCATGCTCGTTGAAGGCCACGCCCGCCTCGGTCGCGTAGTCTGTGAAGGTTCCGTCCCGGTTGTTCACGAACAGGATGCTGGGCGTCGAGTCGCAGGCGATGTAGATGTCTTGCCAGCCGTCCCCGTCGAAGTCCGCCGCCGCCGCCGTGAATGCGTAGTAGTCCCGCACGTCGCGCACGCCTGCGGACTCGCTCACATCCTCGAATGCCCCGTCGCCGAGATTCCGGTACAGGGTCACGCCGCCGAACGGCAGGCCCCGGGGGCCGCAGTATACGGGCATGCCCTTCCACTCGCAGTTGGATGTCTTTCCGGGCGGGGGGGCCGTCCCGGGATCGAACTGCTGGTACTGCGACACGAGCAGGTCGAGCAGTCCGTCGCGGTCGTAGTCGACGAAGGTGCAGCCGGAACTCCATTCGTCCGGACTCCCTGCGACGCCGGCTGTTGGCGCGGTCTCGCTGAACCTGCCGTCGCCCAGGTTCCGGTAGAGGGCGTCTCGACCCCAGTACGCCACGAACAGGTCCAGACGGCCGTCATTGTCATAGTCGCCCGCGCAGACCGCGCTTCCCCATCCGGACCGCCCGAGACCGCTGCGCGCGGTCGCGTCCTCGAACTGGCCGTCCCCGACGTTTCGGTACAGCCGGCTGGTCGGGGCGTCGGCCTCCGGGCTTCCGGCCAGAGTCGATCCGTTCACGAGGAACACGTCCAGCCGCGAATCGCCGTCGTAATCCAGGAACGCGACTCCGGAGCCGTTGGACTCGATGATGTAGTCCTTGGTCTCTCGTCCGCCGTAGGTAAAGACGAGGTCTAGACCCGCATCGTCCGCGACATCGACGAACACCGCTTCCCACGGAAGTCCCGAGGCCTCCAGGGCCTTTACGGGCTGGGCGTTCGAACTGGCCACGCCCTGTGCGGGGAGGTGGGCGGGAACCAGCGCCGCCAGGCAAAGCGGAAGCAGCGACTGTATGCGCATGACAAGGGCCGATGGCTCTTGAGTCCTGAGTATGCCACAGCTCCCGCGCCCGCTAACCTAGGCTCGCGATGTTGCCTGTCCGTCGGGTCTGTGTGTTCTGTGGATCCAACACCGGACGGAATGCCGCCTACTCCGCGGCAGCCGGCGCCTTGGGGGAATCCATCGCGAAACAGGGGGTCACCCTCGTGTACGGCGGAGGCCGCGTCGGCCTGATGGGCGTGGTCGCCGATGCGGTGCTGGGGTTGGGCGGCCGCGTCGTGGGCGTCATCCCGAGGGCGATCGCAACCGACGAGGTGGCACACCCGGATCTGACCGAGCTGCACGTCGTGGGCTCGATGCACGAGCGCAAGGCGCTCATGGCGGACCTCGCCCAGGGGTTCGTCGCCCTGCCGGGGGGATTCGGCACGCTGGATGAACTTTGCGAGATCCTGACGTGGGCCCAGCTCGGCATGCACCGCAAGCCGGTCGGCCTGCTGAACGTAGAGGGCTACTTCGATCCCCTGCTTGCGTTCCTAGACCAGGCGGTGTTAGACGGTTTCGTCCGTCCGTCCCATCGACGGCTTCTGATCGAGGGAAGGGATCCGTCGCGCATTCTGCACCTTCTTTCCCGGAGCAAGGCCCCGGTCGTTTCGAAATGGCTTGACGGCAGAGCCGATCTCCGATGAGACGGGCTTCCGTGCTTTCCTGCAGCCGGTCAGTCGACGCCCCGGGAGCCCGGTGGGGCAGCGTCCCTGGGAGGAAGCAAGCCGAACTCGCGGCTTGGGGGAGCAGTGCTCGAATCATAGCCGCATTGCGGTTGCTCATTGCGCACCGGAGGCCGTTGTAGAGCGTGAGCAGCCGTCGACGGCCGCTCAAGGCGCTGATCCTCTTGAGCCGGTCCGGCCGGCGAATCGAGGCGGGCCGACCAGTTCGCAACCGGCATAGGCCAACGGCCGGGCCTCCGTGCCAGTCTCTCGGTGTTCGGACGGCTCAAGCTAACGCAATGCCGCCGCCGCGGCCAGCTCGAAGTAGATCGCCGGACCCGGCGAGGTGGCCCTCCGGCGCCGTTGCGTCGAGGGAGGCGCCTAGCTTGCGGCAGGGTCAGGTTCCGGCCGGATTCCGAGGCGCATTCGGCCGGCCCTCGCGCTTCGGGGCACGGTCGCGTTCCTCGACCAGCCCCTTTTCGCGTTCGCCCCGAAGGATTGCCGCGATCCTTGCTTCATTTCGCCACGGGATCCCGTCGTGCGGATAGACGGAACTGTGGATCTCGCGCACTTCCCGCATCGTGGTCACGCCGAGCTGCCGCAAGAGCAGCTTGATGTCGCGTTCGTCCCGTTCGCGGCCCGTGCGGACCTTCATCGCGAGCATGTGGCGCGCCGACGCTCCGGTCACGACCAGAAAGGGCGAGTCGAAGAGCACCTCAGGGGTCTTGTCCGGACGATATGGCAGGACTCCGATCCTCCGGACCTCATCGTTCAGCCAGTCCGGATCCAGGCCCTGTTCGCGCGCCACCTCCTCAGCGGCATCGAGGACGGCTTCGCGAGGGTCGATCGCAAGCGCATCAATATCCAGTGTGGATTCGCTCCGGCGGTGGGCCATCACCATCGCCGCGCCACCCACCACGTAGACGTGCCCCCTGATCTCCCTGGCCGCCAGGCGCTTGGCCAAGGCTTCGAAGGCCATTCGCATCGTCCCGCGGTCAAGCCTTCGCTCACTGTCACGGAACCCAGGCATGCTTCTCTCCACCCCTCGCATCGAGGTCCAGGGGATCCGGCAGGGCGCCGTGCCGGATGAACGCTCCTGGGGCGTAGAGAACGGAATCCGCGGCGGTCACCGGATTCTGTGAGATGACCCACGGCGTGTCGAGGAACCGCTCCGGCTCGTCCACCCACTCCGGCACGGGGAGGTCGTGCAGACGGGCGATGTGCTCCACGACCGCCGCGAGGAGCGCGTCCCAGCGCGTGTGCGTCAAGGGAGGACGCTCTCGCAAGAACGCCTTCTGTTCCTCCCGGCTGCGCAAATGGAATCTCCGCGGGAGATCGTGCATCAGCATCGCGTAGGTGTGCGCGTCTTCGCTCTCGCTCTCGATTACGCGGCAGTAGATCGCCAGCTGAAACCGCGCATACATGGATTCATTATGCGTCGCCGCTTGGCCCGTGGATCACCTCAAGCGGAAGTGCGACCAGCCTGACGATGCCTCAGGACCCCGCCGCGGCGTCCGTGAGGGAAACACGTGGAACTTGTGGATTAGGCGAGCAGTGCCCGAACCATCGCCGCGTTGCGCTTGCTCACTGTGCACTGGATGCCGTTGTCGAGTGTGAGAAGCCATCGTCGGCTGCTCAAGGCGCTGATCCTCTTGATCTTGTCGCTATTCACGAGGATGCTGCGATGCACCCGAAGAAACGGTGAGTCGGAGAGCCGTCTCGAAAGCGAGCCGAGTGTCTGGGTCGCGCGGAACTGCCTGTTTCTCGTCTGGATCCAGACGGTCTCCCCGGCAGCGCGAAACGCATAGATCTGGTCGAGGTCCAGCAGAAGGAAGTCCCTTCCGTGGCAGGCGACGATCTTCGGGATGCGGCGCTCGTGGGCCGCGTCCGCATTGAGGGTTCTTGCCATTCGCTCGGCGCTGTCCTGCGGTCTGCGTCTCGCTTGGCGGGCGCGGTCGATGGAGCGCTTGAGGCGTTCGACGCCGAACGGCTTGAGCAGATAGTCCACCGCCCCCACCTCGAATGCCTTGAGCGCGTGCTCGCTGTAAGCGGTCACAAAGACAATTGACGGGAGGTGGCCCTGGATGCTCCTCACGACTTCGAAACCGTCGCAGACGGGCATCTGAATGTCCAGCAGCACCAGGTCGGGATCGAGTGCCTTGATCTGCCTCCGGGCTGCGTCGCCGTTTTCGGCCTCCCCGACGATCTCGATGCCCTCGAGCTCGGAGAGATCCCGCCGAAGCACCTCGCGCGCCGCTTCCTCGTCGTCCACGATCAGCGTCCGCAGCCGGTTTGTCCCACCGGTCATTCTGCTCGCTGTTTTATCACGCACCCCAGAGGAGTGTGGGCCTGATTTCCGATGAACGGAACGCAAACGGATCTATTCGGTTCAGATTCTTCTGTGAACGGGACACGCGCCTAGGCGGCTACGCTACTTGGTCGCGTCGGGTCTCCGGAACACCCGCCTAGTGCCGAACGAGCCCCGAGAGCGGTCGTCTTGAGACGGGAAGTCGTCGCACATGTCCGAATCCTGTCCACGGCCGCCGCACCCGGCCGGACGCCCCGCGGAGTGCGCCGGAGCTGACTAGGCACTTGCGTCGCGCGACTCGATGAGCGGCCTCACATGGTCGAGAAACTCCTCCATCGTCCTGGAGCCGGTGTCCCCCTTCTTCCGGTGGCGCACCGAGAGGGTGCCGGATTCGGCCTCGCGCTTCCCCACGACCAGCATGTACGGAATCTTCTGCAGCTGCGCCTCGCGGATCTTGAAGCCGATCTTCTCGCTGCGCCCGTCCACCTCAACGCGCAAGCCAGCCTTGCGCAACTCCTCCGCGACGGCTTCGGCATACTCGATCTGGTGGTCGGTGATCGGCAGGACCGCGGTCTGCACCGGCGCGAGCCAGAGCGGGAACGCTCCGGCGTAGTGCTCGATGAGTACGCCGAAGAAGCGCTCGACCGACCCCCACAGTGCCCTGTGGACCATCACCGGCGAGTGGGCCTTCCCGTCGGCGCCGATGTATTCCAGCCCGAACCGGCGGGGAAGGTTGAAGTCGAACTGGATCGTCGACAGCTGCCAGGACCGCCCGATCGCGTCAACCATCTTGATGTCGATCTTGGGGCCGTAGAACGCGGCCTCGTCAGGCATGACACTGGCTTCGATTCCGCGTTTGCGCAAGGCCTCGAAGAGTCCGTCCTCCGCCAGCTTCCACTCTTCCGGCGTGCCGGCGTACTTCCCGCCCTTCCCGCCGTCCCACGTGGAAAGCTCCACCGTGAATTGCGAGAAGCCGAAGACCCGCAGCACCTCCATGCCAAAGTCCACGCACCCCAGAACCTCCGACTCGACCTGGTCGGGCGTGCAGAAGATGTGCGCGTCGTCCTGGGTGAATCCGCGCACGCGCAGAAGACCGTGCATGACGCCCGAGCGCTCGTAGCGGTAGACGGTGCCCAATTCCGCCAGGCGGACCGGCAGATCCCTGTAGCTGCGCAGCTGGTTCTTGTAGATCAGGATGTGGAACGGGCAGTTCATCGGCTTGAGCTGGTAGAGCGAGTCGTCCAGCTCCATGGGCTTGAACATGTCGTCCTTGTAGAATTCCGTGTGGCCGGAAGTCTGCCAGAGCCCGTGTCTGGCGACGTGGGGCGTGGAGACCAGGCCGTAGCCTCGAGCGACGAGCTGCTCGCGCAGCCAGTCCTCCATGACCCGCCGGACGGTCCCGCCCTTCGGATGCCAGAAGATCAGGCCCGGGCCGGCAAGCTCCTGGATGCTGAACAGATCAAGTTCCCGCCCCAGCTTGCGGTGGTCGCGCTTCTTCGCCTCCTCCAGACGGCGCAGATGCACCCTGAGGTCCTTCTTCGAGAAGAACGCCGTGCCGTAGACGCGCTGCAGGCGCTCCCGCTTCTCATCCCCCTTCCAGTACGCACCCGCCACCGACAGCAGCTTGAACGCCTTGATGCGCCCCATCGAAGGCACGTGCGGGCCGCGGCAGAAGTCCGTGAACCGGTCCCCGGTCTTGTAGATCGAGACCTGAGGCTCGTCCGTCTTTTCCTCGACGAGCTCGCACTTCATGAACTCCCCCTGCCGCTTGTAATCGGCCAGAGCCTCCTCACGCGGGATCCAGACGCGCTCGTTCTTGGGATCCTTCTTGGCGATCGCCCGCATGCGTGCCTCGATCTTCTCGAGGTCGGCCGGGGTGAACGGCGTCTCCCGCTGCATGTCGTAGAAGAACCCCTGCTTGGTCGGCGGGCCGACCCCCAGCTTGGTTTCCGGAAACAGCTCCAGCGTCGCCGCAGCCAGCAGGTGCGCTGCGGAATGCCGATACACCTCCAGCGCTTCTTCGTTCCGGCTTGTCAGAATCCGCACGCTGGCGTCGCCTTCGATGGGGGCCGACAGGTCCGTCAAGGTGCCGTCGATCTCGGCTACGAGGGCAGCCCGGGCGAGGCCGGGGCTGATGCGCTCGGCGACCTCATGGGCGGTTGTCCCTGGCGGAACCCGCATCTGGCTGCCGTCGGGAAGGGTGACTGCGATGTGCGACATGTCCGGGATCGTGCCGGTGCCGCGACGCACCGGCGCTCACATTCCAGTATGGAACTTCCGGCGCCGACTGGCCGAATCCGCACTCGTCCGCTCCGGGCGGGACTTGCCGGAATCCTGCCAGTGTGACGCAGAGCCCGCGGCGGCCCGGGCGAGGCTGCAACGCGCTGATTCCGATGCAGCGCCGGTCCGACCGGAATCGCATCCATGCTGTACATTCGTTGGGGCGAGACTGGCCGGCCGGTCCGCGTCGAATGTGCCTTCCCCGGGGGCGCCGTCGGTTCGCCGTTCGGCCGCGGCGCCATGCGGTGCAGGCACATTGCGCCACTGGGCTCGGGCTTGCGTGCAGAGCACAGGCCACCACTGGAACTCGTGAACTCGACTCCGCTTCCTTCATCCCGAAGGCCGCCGCATGCCGCGGGCGGGAGACGGACCCGCCTGTGGGTGCTGGGTGGGTTGTCCCGGTGCAAGTTCATGACCGCGGTGATCGAACGGGCGTGCGTGACGCCCGGACTTCGTTCAGGATTGAGCGGCAGGGAGAGCCCCGAGTCCGGCCCACCGACCGCGGGCGGCCGCCGACATCTCGCTGACGCCAGGCGGTTCCGGGCCCGGCTCAGAACCGGGATTCACGACCACGATCCGCCGGCAGCCCCCCGAGACGCGCCGGCGCCCGACGGTCGAGCGGATTGGCATGATCCGCGCGCGAGACCGGTCGTCAATCTGGGAACCACGCAAGGATGAGGCTGTGGGCGGTCTCGGACCTTCACCTGTCGAGCGTCGCAAACAGGGAAGCACTGGGATCTTTCCCCGTCCTCGGAGACGACTGGCTGATCCTCGCGGGAGACGTCGCCGACGGATACGGCGAGATCGACAGGTTCTTCGCCACGCTGGCGAGCAAGTGCGGTCAGGTCATTTGGGTTCCCGGAAACCACGAGCTGTGGACCCGTCCCGGAGAGCGCGGCGAGCTTCGCGGCGTCGCCTTGTACGACCTGCTTGTTGACATTGCCCGCTCCCATCAGGTCATCACTCCGGAAGACCCGTTTCCGGTGTTTCCGCACCGCACCGGAGACGTCCTGATCGCTCCCCTTTTTGTGCATTACGACTACAGCTTTCGTCCGGCCCACGTCCCCGCACACGCCGTGATCAGTTGGGCTCGCAGGGACGGAACAGTCTGCGCTGACGAATACTATCTGCACCCGGATCCCTTTCCGAGCAGCGCCGCCTGGTGCGATGCTCTGTGCCGGAAGACAGAGGCCCGGCTCGACGCGTGCCCGGCCGCTCTTCCCAAGGTGCTGGTCAACCACTACCCGCTAGAGGAGAGACTGGCCGTTCTGCCTCGGGTACCGCGATTCACTCCGTGGTGCGGAACAAAGCGCACTCACGGGTGGCACACCCGGTTCAACGCCCGCGCCGTGGTCTACGGCCACCTCCACATCCGAGGAACTTCCTGGCTTGACGGCGTCCCGTTTCAGGAAGTCTCGCTCGGCTACCCTTCCCAGTGGCGCGGGGAGGCTGGCATGGCAGGCTATCTTCAGGAGGTCCAGCTCGCACCGGCGCGGCCCTCGGCGGCCGCCCCGTGAAATCCGTTGCGCGGGGTCCGGGGGCGATGTGCGCGATCGCAGTGCCCGCGGGCCGCGTTTGGAAGCGCAGCTGCGATGCATCCCGGGCCCTTGGGCCATCGAGGCACGAGAATGTCAGTCCTAGGAATGTGTCCGTGGTGCGGCGAATACAGGGTCATTCGAGGCGTCCGCGTCCTCCATGTGAACCTGACTCCGAACGCCGCCTTTGAGCAGGCCGCCTTCGAGCTGCTCGATGCCAGTGAGCGAAGTCGCCTGAGTCGATTCAGGGTGGCTCGGCCGCGCACCCAGTATTCCCTGTGCCGCGCGGCCCTGCGCCTGGCGCTTTGCAAGGCGATCGGGTGCAGCAACCGCGAGCTCTCGTTTGAATTCCGCGAGCACGGCAAGCCCTTTGCCAGGGTCGGCGGGAATGAAGCCGCAATCCAGTTCAACGTCAGCCACAGCGGAACGCACGGCCTGATCGCAGTCGGAGGGGAAGGACGGCTCGGAATCGATACCGAGGTCCGGGATGGGCGGCGTGACCTGGTGGGCATCAGCGAGGCCGTCTACGGGCCGAACGAGCGGGCGGCGATCGAGCGGGCGACTGGAGAGGACAGGACGGTTCTGTTCTACAGGCTTTGGGCGATGAAGGAGGCTCTGATCAAGGCTCTCGGGACGGGCTTCTCCCTGAACCCATCTCGGTTCGAGGTCCCTGCAGAGATGCTGGAGGGAGCGCTCTCCGGGACGTTTCGGTTCCCGCATGTTCCCGGCGTCCGATGGCATCTGCAGGATCTGAGCGAGGGGCGTTTTGCCGCAGCCATCGCCTTCGAGATCCGTGCCCAGAGCCGCCCTGCGGGCTCCCGCTGAGCCGCCTCCCAGTTTGCGGGTGCCCGCGAAAGAAGGTTCGGAGGGATCCGGTGCCGACAGCCCGTTTCGGCGCCACGGATCGCTGACGGCCCCACTTGGGAGTCCGAAGGTCGCCTTCCGGTCTCGGGGTCTGCATCGAGGATTAAGAGTCCCAGGTTTGCGGGAACCTGCCTTGACTCGGGCGCACGGATCCGGACGCAGGACTATTCGGTTCTCTCTGGAACGACGCGATTGGGAGTGGGCTGTTGACGGAATTCGACAAACCAGTCCCGAGCGTGCGGGAACGCGGAGAGTGAGTGCCTTGGCCTCGCGGCATGGCAAGTTGCGGTGCGGCCGGTGCACTTCAGAGAGGCGGCGCGCTCGAACGCGCTGATGCGGACACAGCATTGCCTGGAGCCGCAGGTCCTGCGGCATGAGGGCCGCATCCGGGAATCCTCATCGTCACGCGCCTCCGGCTGTCAGCGGATCCCAAGTGCCTCGGTTGACGGCTACTCGGAATCCGCTTCAAGCCGAGAATCAAGTCCCCTGACGTGTGGGTCGAAAACCTGCTTCATCGCTGCTGCGGCGTGGTTGAGTTCACGCAGCCTCGCCGGGTCGACTTCACCCTGATAGTTGGCGTCGACCCTGTAGAGGATGGCCCATCGGCCCGCAGCCACAGTCGTGTCCCACTCAAGGGTCTTAGGAAGATCTGCGTCAGAGAACGCCTCATCGATCTTTTCTCGGCTCGCAGCCAATACCTTCAATGCCCCTGTCCATCTGCCAACGCTGTTGGTTAGGACGACACGGCATTCTTGGCGGTTGACTGCGACCCGGTAGAGCAGCCCTTGTCCTCTCGCAGGCGTGTGATTTAGTCCGTTCTTGTTCGGCGCGAGATCCCTGAATGGCGAGTCGATTCCTTCCTCCCGTGCTTGGGCGAACAGAGCGGCCATGAAGTCACGCTTCTGGCGCTGAGCCGGTGTAAGGTCCGGATCCGCCATTTCGTCTTCCATCGCGTCCTCGGACGGCGCAGCGACGCCTGTGAACAGCGGGGCTGGAAGGGAATCGCCGATCCTGATAGCTTGCACGGTGACCATCCAGACCTGTCCTAGGCCGCGATCGTTCAACGTCTCGACCGCCTTGACGTGCTCCGGCCTCGCCTCCTCCGCGATCCAGATCGCTCGCTGGATCTCTCGCTGCGAGAGATAGGTGACAAGTTGGCCCAGGTGGCGATGGTCGGTCCTGCCGAACTGGTTCTCGATGACAACTTCACCGAAGTTGGTTTCCGCCACCAGGTCGATTCTGAAGTCGCCGGCACCGACCTCGCGTTGGGGATTATTCAGCCCCAGCCCGAGCACCTTGTCCAGTTCGCCGATGTGCGACTCGAGCCACGGCGTGAAGTGTGTGCTCTCGGTTTGCCAGACTTTCTTGATCGCCACAGGCTCAATGGATCCGACTTCCAACGGCATGTGCGCCTCAATGGCTCGATGCCCACCCTAGCACCTAAGTGCAACCGGCGCCGCAGACCATCGCCAACAGTCACTGAACCTTGCTTGGCAACACGTTTTCGTGGACGGTGGAGCGGGCGCTCACAACTTGCGTGCGTGCGGGACTGCCTTGGTGCTTGGACCTGAGGGTGCCCATGGTAGCGGGGCCGCTTGCTCGCCAATCTGTTCGAAGACGGCGCCGAATACGCCAATGCCCACTCGTCGCCCTGCCTATTCCGAAGTTCCCCCAGGGATCAAGTCGGAAGTATCTGATTACAAAGGCGTTTAGG
>JAPPMB010000021.1 GCA_028819255.1 Bryobacterales bacterium
ACTGTCGTTCTACACAGCCAACCCCCAATGTGTCAAGTCCGATCGAGCGCTAGACTTGCTTGCTAACCCATATATGCACGAGTTACCCTAGACTGGAGGCCCGGGAGGGACTTGAACCCCTTGCCGGGGAATTGCGAACTCGCCACCCTCGACCCTTCGGGATCCGGGCCTCTTCCCCTCAGCCTAGCAGTCCAGCCGAACGAGCCCTCACGGGACGCGACCGCCCGGAGCGTCTCCATGCCCGCCACGCACACCATACTCACGGAGATCTTCCAGTACGTCTCCAGCCGTAGCGGAGACCTTGAAGACTGGTGCGTGGGCGTCACGTCCGATCCCGAGCGCAGGTTGTTTGAGGATCATCGCGTCAACCGCGGGCACGGGCTCTGGACGTTCAAGTGGGCAGAGACCGCGCAGGATGCCCGAGCGGTCGAGCGCGAGCTTCTGCGGATGGGCTTTTGGGGAGCCACCTGGGGAGCAGACAGGACCTCCCGCTGTGTCTACTGCTACGCGATCACCACGCGCACCAGAGAGTGATCGGCGGCTTGCTCATGTCGCCCGTATTGTACACTTTTTTTCTCCAGGGCGGGCCGTTCGGATTGCGAGAGGTCCGGGTGTTTTGTCGAAACGGAATGCGGCCCGTGGCCGGCCCCGAACCTCCCGCACCACTAGCCTACCACGGCCCGGGGCCGGTCCCAGTTGACCTCGTTGCGGACCTCCTGAATCTCAAGGCGCATCTCGCGGACTTCGGTGCTAAAGCCCCCTAGCACCTCCAACATGAGTCTGAGTTGTTTGTCCTGTCGCTCCAGAACCCCGATCAACTTGTCCGCCTGTGCGTCGCTCACTGCCCGTTCCTTCTCATTGGTTCAGGATGGCATCGATCAAGGCCTTGCGGCCGGTTCGCGTTCATACGCCCCGATTCTACACCAATATAGGCACGCGGCCTATTGACATGCGCGCGAACCGTGGTACTCTGCTCCCGGACACGTCAGTGGGGAGCCCGTGCCGGGCCGTCTGCTGAATAACCCGAAGCAAAGGCGAGGGGTCGCTCCCCTGGTCTCGGCCAATACGCAGAACTTCACTGAAACCCTCACGTGACGTGTTCACGACCCGGTTCCACGCCGAGCCGGACACGGGGGAAGCATGGACACGCAAGACCCGCCCCAGCCGCGCCGGGAGGGGGGGGTGTTGCGGCGGCCTAGGCGGCCACGCGGGGGCGAATCTGGTGTCGGGCCGTGTTGCGCGCCTACGGGGGAGTAGTGGCGGCCCTGCCTGTTCGCCGGGGAGACGGGTAGCGAGCCTGTCTCCCCCTCAGGGCTGTTGTATTCGACAGGCGGGTCTGCCGAATAGTCATGCATGACCTGCACGACCCGTTCGACCGACCGGCCCCAAGCCATGATGTCGCCCTGCTTGAGATCATGCCCTTCACGGGGCGGACGCACCGTCCCGTGACGCTGGCGGCGTCCCGCGCACGTTCGGGCGAATCCGCGATAGCTGTCGGCATTGGCGAATCCGACTACCACCGGATCATGCGGATGGCCCGGTGGACCGTAGCGGACTGCCCCGAGGAGTACGGCGTGACGCTATGCACGCAGAATGACGGCATCAGCGTATCCGAGCCAGGTGATAGCGGAGGACCGCTGCTGATCCAACGCGACGCCGAATGGCGGCAGGCGGGGATCGCCATATGGGTGGATCAACCGCAGGGAATCACAGGGTTCGCAAGTGTGGCGGACCACGCGCAATGGATCAGGTCCGTGTCCGAAGTCGAGACTCCTCCGGTGAGCGGTCTGCCTAGTCCGCCACCCGCGCCTCCACCCTTTCGGCCCCAGCCTATCGACGTGCCTCTTGGCAATTCGGGCGATACGCTGACGCTCATGACAACCGAGGACGGGGGCTTCACGTTCGATGGACAACCATTCTCAGGAGGCGTAGTGACAACTGAGAATGGGAACACGTACATGGTGGCACTAGAGAGCGGCGCGTGGTCGGCAGAGCCGCAAACGTCCTCCAGCGCACCTGCGTGCGTGAGCGAACCGCCCCCTGTGGTGATCCTCGAATGGGCTGACGGCAAGTGGGCCGTACGGATTGAAGAGCAGCCCTAGCCGAGAGCATATGCCTCGCGAGTTAGTTCCGTACCTACATGAACTTGCGATACCAGCACGCAGGTGCTAGTATCGTCGTGTGGAGCGGGAGACCGGAGTCGAACCGGCACCTCGTGATTTGGAGTCTGGCGTGCTACCGTTACACCACTCCCGCTCCATGCCCATGTAGGGTGGGAGGCAAGGACGAGACACCTCGTCAAATCTCAGGATTGGGTTCAAACTGGCAGAGTCTAAAGGTTCTCCTGAGATACTTGCCTCCCGCCTCCTATTCTCCCACACCGGCCGGATCGGTGTGGGATACGCCTGCGCGTTCGCCCCTGACGCCCGTCCGTTGTCCCTGATCAGCGCCTTGTACGTCAGGCGCTTCCCGTTCATGCCGCCCGCAATCTGCTCAAGCTGATCCTTGGTGTCCTGGCCGCGCACGTTGTGACGCCCGGCGAACTCCTGCACGTACCGGTCTAGGTGCTTGGGGCTGAGCTTGTGGAACGTGCCCTTGTGCGCACGTTTCAGCATGGACCAGAACGACTCCACGCCGTTCGTGTGAACTGCGCCCCTGACGTACTCCTTGGCGCTGTGCTTGACGGCCTCGTGCTCAAAGGGCAGTGTCTTGTACGCCTTGGCCTCGTCGGTGTAGATCTCAGCCTCCGGTGCGGCATGGACCAGCACGAACCCTTGCAGCGTCTCCTTGTTGGTCGAGTCGACCGCCTTAGCCGCGACCCTGTTGGTGGCCCTGTCGTTGGCTCCCACGACAGCCGCCTTGCCTGCGGGCCCCCGCCCTACCAGCGTCCTGCGCTTTGCCGTGCTCATGTTCCTGCGCTTGCCGCCCACGTACGTCTCGTCCACCTCGACCGGCCCCGTGAACAAGCCCGTGTCCGTGGCGAACGCCTCTCGCAAGCGATGCGCCATGAACCACGCGGACTTCTGCGTGATGCCCAGGTCGCGGTGCAGCTTCATGCTGGACACGCCCTTGAGACTCGTGGCGCACAGGTAGATCGCAATGGCCCACTTGCGCAGGGGAATCCGCGAGCACTCCATTACGGAGCCGTGCCGCACGGAGAAGAACTTGCGGCAATCGCGGCAGCGGGACGGAAGCGGCCGGCGGTTCGCCTTCGCCATCGTGTTCTCGCTGCCGCAGTGCGGGCACTCCCGCTCGTCCGGCCAGCGCAACTCCTCGAACCATCGCGCGGCCGTGATCTCGTCGGGGAACATCGCCATCAGTTGCATCAGCGTGATGCCCTTGCGGTGCGACTTTTCCGGTGCTCGTCTTGCCATCCCTGCCCCCTTACAGATTAGACGTCAGCCCCTCGAAATCCCGACATTCCCAGTGCGCAGGCCACAGCTCCGACTCTACGCTGAGATGACGTTAGACTACAGGGGCTCCATTCGGGCCGTCTGGGTGCCTTCCCGGTGGCCCGCGCTGCTTGAACCTATAGAGCACGGGTGGAGTTGAACGCGGAGTGGAGATGGAGAACCAGCGTTTGTGCCACGGAATCCGCCAGAGTCCGGGGACGGGCCCATTGACGACCTCCAAGCATTTCGGAACGACGCCCGCCCTAGCGCGGAAGTTGAGGCGTCAGGTGAGCGGAGGAATCGGCCTGCAAGGGTGGGTCGGATGACAGCCGCGAGGGGGCACCGGCTCCCATCCCTGGCTGTCCCTCGTGCCTTAACCGTCGTTTCGGCCAAGCTGGACGACGGCGTGTCCGTGCCGGTTCGACGTTACGGAAATCCGGAGGGCCCGCGCCTGCTGATAAGCCACGGAAACGGGCTCGCCATCGACGCTTACTTCCCGTACTGGTCACTCCTGATCGAGGGCTTTGACCTCATGCTCTTCGATCTGCGCAGTCATGGCCAAAGTCCGCCGGGATGCATTGCCGGGCACACCATACCGGCGTTTTCGAAAGACCTGGAGGCGATTGGCCAGACGGTGGACCGCCACTTCGGCGTCAGGCCGAGAGTCGGCGTGTTCCACTCCGTGTCCTGTCTGGCGGCCGCCCTGTCACCGTCTCTCGGTGCCGCATATTCGGCACTCGTTCTGTTCGATCCACCCCTCTGCCCGGCGGGGATGGGGATCGCTCACCGGATTCTCGAATCCAGTTGCAGCCGGGCGGCGGCCAGAACCCGGATCCGGGTTCGCCGGTTTCAGAGCAAGCGGGAGTTCGTTGATCTGGTGAAGATGCAGCCGGCGATGACACGGCTGATTCCTGGCGTGCCCGAGCTCATGGCCCGCACAACGCTTCGTGCACACGGGCAAGGCGGCTATGTCTTGCGGTGCCTGCCCGAACAGGAAGCGAACATTCTTGAGTCGATACCCCGGTACTCGCGCTTGGTGGATCCCGATTTGCTGCCGCTGCCGGTCAAGGTCATCGGAGCGGACCCACATCTCCCTCACCATTTTTTCCCGCCGTGCAACCTGTCCGGTGCCAGGTTCGTCGACTTCGAGTCCCTTTCGGACACGACCCATCTGGCGCAGCTCGAGCGGCCGGAGGAGTGTGCACGGGTCACGATCCACTTCCTCGGGCGACTGGGCCTATCAGGCCCCACCTGAAAGGACCGCCGGAGTTCGTGATCCTCCGGTGAGGCAACCTGCCGCTGCGACGGGCTCATGCCGGGATCAGTCGCCGGTCTCGTCGCTCCGGAGGATCGACGTGCGGACTTCCGTGGCGCGTCCGCTGGTTCACTAGGTTGCCTCTCGTCACAATGCGATTTCAGGCTGCCGCTAGACCTTCACATCTGTTTCGGCGACCCCAGAATGCCCGCAAGATTCGAAGTGTAAGATATTGACTCGATGGCATCGACTGATGTCCGCTCGCCTAGTGCGCCGGTAGCGATCGTGGGGATGGCGTGTCGGTTCCCGGGGGGCGCTGGACTGGAGAGTTTCCGGACGCTTCTGCGAGCTGGCGGCGACGCAGTGGTGGAGGGGGAGCCGGGGTCGGGCCAGGGCCGGATCGGGGGCCTCTTCCCGGACGTCCGGTCGCCGCCCGATCCGCGTCGATTCGCCGCGTTTGTTGAGGATCCGTACCTCTTTGACGCCGCGTTCTTCGGGATCTCAGACAACGAAGCGCGCCTCATGGATCCGCAGCACCGGCTCCTCTTGGAGGTGAGCTGGCACGCGCTTGAGAATGCTGCAATTGCACCTGGCAACTTGGCCGGCACCAGGACGGGCGTGTTTGCCGGGATCGGCGACAGCGGCTACCGGGAGTGTGTTCCCCCTGACGAGACCGCGACGATCTACGCGGCAATCGGAAACAGCCTGAGTGCCGCGATCGGCCGGATCGCCTATTCCTTGGGGCTCCAGGGCCCGGCCCTAGCGGTCGATACGGCTAGTTCGTCGTCGCTCGTGGCAGTGCATCAGGCGATACTCGCCCTCGAGCGCGGCGAGGCGGACTTGGCGCTCGCGGGTGGGGTGAACCTGATCCTCTCCCCAACGCGCACGGAGGCGTTCGCAAACGCCGGCATGCTCGCAGACGACGGACGGTGCCGCTCCTTTGCGGCCGCCGCGCAGGGGTACGTGCGGGGCGAGGGCTGCGGGATTGTGGTTCTCGAGCCGCTCGATCGGGCGGTGGCAGCGGGACGCCGGATCCTGGGCGTGATCCGGGGATCGGCGGTGAACCAGGACGGGGCGAGTATAGGCCTGACTGCGCCGAACGGTCGTGCGCAGACGCGTCTAATCGAGGAGGCGCTCGAACGTGCGGGCTGGGCTCCGTCGGATGTGGACTATCTCGAGGGTCACGGATCCGGGACGCCTCTCGGCGACCCCGTCGAGGTGGCGGCGGCGCTTGAGGTGTATGGGCGCGGACGGTCGCGGAATCATCCGTTGCTGCTCGGTTCGGTGAAGACAAATGTGGGTCACTTGGAGGAGGCGGCGGGTATCGCGGGGCTGATCAAGCTGGTGCTCGCGCTGGAAGAGGGCGTGATCCCAGGCCAGATCCACTTCGACGAACCGAATCCACGAATCGCGTGGGGCGAGTTGGCGGTCCGGGTCGTGACGAAGCCCACGCACCTGTCGCGGGGGGAGGGGCGGCGGATGCGCGGAGCGGTGAGTTCGTTCGGGCTCTCCGGGACGAATGTGCATGTGCTGGTCGAGGAGTATCCGGGGCGAGAGGATGCCGAGGAGGAGCAGGGGCGCGCACGGATCTTGCCGCTCTCCGCCAAGACGCCCGAGGCCCTCGGTCGGCTGGCGGGCCGATACCGGTCGTGGCTGACGGATGGGACGGAGGCGCGGCTACGCGGCTTGGCGTGGACGGCGACGGTGGGACGGACCCACTTTGGGGTCCGGGCCGGGCTGGTGTTTCGCGACACGGCCGAGTTGCGTTCGGCCCTCTTGGAAGTGGAAGCGGGCGAGCGCGCCACGCATTCGGAACCCTCGCCGAAGGTAGCTTTCGTGTTCCCCGCCCGGTGTGAGCCGTGGATTGGGATGGGGAGGATGCTCTATGCGAGCGAGGCAGCGGTCCGAGACGCGCTGGATCACTGCGACGCACTCTTTAGGGAGGAGTGTGGCACGCGCCTGCTGCCGCTGATGTTCGGGGATGACGGGGCGGCAGGGAAGCTGAGTACGACTTTCTGGACGCAGCCAGCGCTCTATGCGCTCGGCTGTGCGCTGGCTGCGTTCTGGCGCGAGGCGGGGATCCGTCCGTCGGCTGTGCTCGGCTGCGGTGTCGGCGAGGTGGCGGCCGCCCACGCGGCGGGAATGGTCGGCCTCGAGGACGGGCTGCGGTTCGCGATCGAGCGTGGACGCCTGATGGCGCCGCTGTCCTCGGGCGATGGAATGGGCGCGGTCTTCCTGACCGCGGGGGAGGCGGCCGATCGGATTCCGGAGCTTGGCGGCGGAATGGAAGCTGGGTGCCTTTCGGTCGCGTCCGACAACGGCCTGCACCAGGTGCTGAGCGGTTCGCGAGGGCCCTTGGCAAGGGTGCTTGGCCGGCTTGAAGCGCAAGGCGTACGGACAGTTCTGTTCCCCACCAGCGAGGCAGCGCGCTCTGCCTTGACGAATCCGATTCTGGACGCCATCGAGCGGGCCGGCGAAGCGATGGATCCGGGCCCCGGATCAGTGCCCTTCGTGAGCAGCAGGACCGGGAGGGTGGTGCGGGGGCCGGAGGACCTGGACCGAAAGTACTGGCGTTCCCAGATCCGTCCCGTTCACTTCGCCACAGCGGTCGGGACGCTTTCGGAACTCGGGATCCGCATTCTTCTGGACTTCGGGCCGCGGGGTCGGACCTCGCGGTCCGCGCTCGGGGCGTGGCCAGTTGATGCACCGGCTCCTCTCGTGGCCCCAACGCTCTCCGGGCCGTCGGGGTCAGACGAGGGGGCATTCTCGGCGATTGCGCGGGTCTGGGAAGCGGGAGCTCCCGTACGGCTGTCGGACCGTTTCGGCGGGGACCGTCCCCGGCCAGTCTCCGCGCCAAGATATCCGTTCGAGCGACGACGATACCGGGTCGACGGGCCGGAGGACGGCTCGGGGAAGGCGGAACGCGTCGGCTCCGGTTTCCTAGGTGCAAATGTATCGCCCCCGTTGCGGATAGGCAGCCTACAGGCATTGCTGCTCCGGGAGGCGCGGAGCCTAGCGCGATTGGATGAGCCTCCGGCACCGGAAACGGGCTTCTTCGAGCTAGGCCTTGAATCGCTCCAGATTGTGGAGCTTCGGAACAGGCTGAACCGGGCGCTCGGCGGTCGCTACACGGTGTCACAGGCCGAGATGTTCGCGCATTCGAATGCGGCGCTGCTGGCGGCCCATGTGGTGGATCGGCTGGGCACCCCGGCCCAATGGAAGGAGCCGTTGCGAACCCGGGAAAGGTCGGCGACGCGGGTGCCGAGGCGGGATCCGGTCGCGGTGGTGGGGATCGGCTGTCGCTTCCCCGGTGGCGGCGGAGTGGACGAGTTCTGGCGGAGTCTGGCGGAGGGCCGCGACTTAGTGACGCGCGGACGTCCCGACGGAGCGCTCCCCGGGGAGGGACGAGGGGGAGGCGGTGGCCGGGAATCGAAGCCGTGGGGAGCGTACCTGCCAGAGCTCGATCGCTTCGACGCCGAATTCTTCCGGATCGCGCCGAGGGAGGCGGAGCTGATGGACCCTCAGCAGCGGCTCCTGTTGGAGGTGAGCTGGGAGGCAATCGAGGATGCGGGGATTGCGCCGGGAGGTCTGAGAGGGAGCCGGACCGGCGTGTATGCCGCAATGTTCACGAACGACTACCAGAGCCTTGTGGCGGAGACCCCGCCGGGTCTCTATCGCTCGACGGGTTCGAGCTTCTCGGCGGCGATCGGGCGGATAGCCTACACGCTGGGCTTGGAGGGTCCGGCGATCGCCATGGACACGGCGTGTTCCGGATCACTGGTTGCGCTCCACCAAGCGGTTGCCAGTCTCGAGCGGGGTGAGGTCGACCTAGCCCTCGCGGGGGGCGTGAATACGATTCTAACATCGCAGCTGACGGAAGCCTTCACGGTGGCAGGGATACTGGCACCGGACGGCCGATGCAAGACCTTCGACGCGACGGCGGACGGGTATGTGCGGGGCGAGGGGTGCGGGATCCTGGTCCTCGAGCGGTTGTCCGACGCGCGGGCAGGGGGCCGGCGGGTGCTGGGACTGATTCTGGGCAGTGCGGTGAACCAGGACGGGGCCAGCGCTGGGCTGACGGCGCCGAACGGGCACGCCCAGGAGCGCGTGATCCGCGAGGCTTTGGAGCGGGCAGGGGTCGAGCCTGCTTCGGTGGACTACCTTGAGGCGCACGGGTCGGGAACGCCAATCGGGGATCCGATCGAGCTCGAGGCCGCCGCTTCCGCATACGGGAAGGCTCGGGAGGCGGAGCGTCCGCTCTTGGTGGGATCAGTCAAGACGAACATTGGTCACCTAGAGGCGGCCGCAGGGGTTGCTGGCGTGATCAAGGTCCTGCTGTCGATGCGTGCGGGCTTGATCCCAGGCCATCTGCACTTCAAGCAGCCCAACCCGCGGCTCGACTGGAAGAATCTTCCGCTGGCGGTGGTCCGGGAGGCGACACACTGGGCGGAATCGGGACGTCCACGTCGGGCGGCAGTCAGTTCGTTCGGGTATTCGGGCACGAACGCACACATCGTTCTGGAGGCTCCGCGCGAGGCGAAGCGGGAGCAGAAAAAGCCTAAGAGGGCAGTTCGGGTGCTTCCGCTCTCCGGCGCTAGCGCAGGGGCCGTGCGCGAACTCGCCCGGCGCCACCTGCGCCACTTGCGCCGGGCCAGTCGGGAGACCTCGTGGCTGGCCGATGCCGCGTGGACGGCCGGGACCGGGCGCAGCCACCTCGGACGGCGAGCGGCGGTGGCCTTTCGTGATGCCGCCTCCCTCGGATCGGGACTTCGAGGAATCGCGGAAGCGGAGGGCGCAGTTGGTGCCGCACCGGGAGGTCCGGTCGCCTTTCTCTATACCGGACAGGGGAGCCAGTGGGCGGGGATGGGCCGCGAACTCTACGAGACCGAACCGGTCTTTCGGGCGGTCATGGACCGGTGCGAGGAGGTGTTCCGAGCGGAGCGGGGTGCGTCGCTGCTCGATGTGATTCTTGAGGACTCCGAACGGCTGGACCGAACCGAATGGACGCAGCCCGCGCTTTACGCGCTGGAGAGCAGTCTGACCGCGCTTTGGAGAAGCGTGGGGATACGGCCCGATGTCGTCTTCGGACACAGCGTGGGAGAAATCGCGGCAGCCGCGGCCGCGGGCGCCTTCGACCTTGAGACCGGGATGCGATTCGCCACGCGCCGCGGTGCGCTCATGGGTTCGCTTCCCGCGGGGGGAGCGATGGCGGCGGTGTTCGCCTCGCCGGACCGTGTGCGCGATGCGCTTTGGGAGAGGGTCGCGCTGGCCGCCGACAACGGCGCGCACCAAGTGGTCAGCGGACAATCGGATGCGGTCGCCTCTCTGGCCGAGGAACTGGCCAAGGCCGGCATCCGGGTGAACACCCTCAGGACTAGCCACGCCTTCCACAGCGCACTCATGGATCCGGTGCTGGAGGAACTCGAAGCGGCGGCTCCAGAAGCCTCGGAACCGTCGGTGTGCCTGGTAAGCAACCTCAGCGGGCGCGTGCTCGAAGGCGCCCCCGACGGACGCTACTGGCGGCGGCAAGCGCGCCGGCCGGTGCAGTGCGCGACGGCGGTGCGGACGCTGGCGGCCCTTAAGGCCGGGCTCCTGCTCGAGATCGGCCCGCACGGAGTGCTCGGACCGATGGCGGCGCTCGCTTGGCCCGGCAGCGAGACGCCGACCGTGATCTCGAGCCAGCAGCGCAACGGCAGCGGGAATGGAGACTTTGTCGGCGCAGTCGCAGGTTTGTACCAGGCGGGTCTTGACATTGCCTTCGAGGGGCTGTTCGTCGGCGAACGCCGGTGCCGGGTCTCACTCCCTACCTATCCTTTCCAAGGAGAACCCTACTGGGCCCCCACTCACGCACACCGTCCGGAACCGGAGGCGGGACACGCGCTCCTCGGGGTCCAGCGGGATTCCCCGGATGGTCGGCACTCCTTCCAGCGACACCTTTACAGTTCGGATCCGGCATGGCTTGCTGATCACCGGGTGTTCGGTGAAGTCGTCGCACCGGGCGCACTCTACGCAGCACAGGTGAGTGAGGCGCTTCGGGAAACGCACCACGGAATTCCAGTCGTAGTCGAAGAGACCTCGATCACGCGCCCGCTCGTGTGGTCGAACGACGAGGCTCGCCTGGTCCAAGTGGTGCTCTGCGAGGACCGCTCCTGGAAAGTTGTCAGCAGGGATGCGGGAGGTCGTTGGGAGACGCATGCCGAAGGCCGATGGGCAGACCTCGCAGCAGAGGCGTCTGGGCCGGTGGATTTCAGTGTGCTGAATAGAGGCCTCACCCAGGTGGATGTGGAAGAGGGGTACTTGGAGCTACGCGCTGCCGGGCTCGACTTCGGTTCGGCCTTCCGCGGTTTGGTCCGGCTCTGGTCGGGTCCCGGCGAAGCGCTTGGCGAGGTGCTGCTTCCGGCGGGGAGGGATCACGAGACACTGCTCGCGCATCCGGCAGTGCTCGGCGCCTGTTTCCAGGTGCTGGAGGGCATCCGGGAACTGGCGGGAGCAGGGGGCGCGTGGTTGCCGACCGGCTGGGACCGCTTCGTGCTGCGCGACGCGCTACCGGATCGCATCTTCTGCCGGGCGCTCGAACGTGGCGAAGACGGGGGGGCGCGAAGGGCCGATCTGTGGCTCTACAAGGAGACGGGCGAGGAAGTGGCGTGTATCGAGGGCTTGGCGCTCAGGCGCACGAGCCGAACCGCCCTCTCGGGTCACCGGGTGGAGGATGCGCTGTTCGAGGTGGTTTGGCGCCAAGGGAAGGAGGTGGGCCCCCGAGAGCCAAGCTTCCTCGCCGGGCCACGAGAGATCGGGTCCAGCCTGCAAGCTTTAGACGGATACCTTGAGGCGGAGGGCCGGGACAGGGCCTCGCTTGTTGCGCTGGGGCACGAGTTGGAGCGCGAGGCCCGCCGGCAGCTGCTCCGCGGATTCCAGGATTTGGGATGGGAGCCCGGGCCGGGAGACCGATTCGAAACGGACGAGCTGCGCCGCCGTCTCAGGGTCACGGGCGATCAGCGGCGGCTTTTCGGCCGGCTGCTGACGGTGCTGGAGGAGATGAAGTTCCTCGAGCTGGAACCGTCGGGCGCCTGGCGCGTGGCAGCGGTGCCGGGACCGTCTCCGGGGCCCGGGACGGGGTCGGCAGACACCGAATCCGAATCCATCGAGCTGGGCCTGCTCCGCCGCTGTGGGGCGTCGCTCGCCAAGGTGCTCCGTGGCCGCGCCGACGCGTTGGACCTGCTGTTCAGCGGCGAGCCGGGGGCGGCGAACCTGTACCGCGAGTCACCCGTCATGCGCGCGGTGAACCGCATGGTCGCCGACGGTGTGCGCACGGCGGTTGGCGGGCTGCCGGACGGCCGCCCGCTGCGGGTGATCGAGATCGGTGCCGGGACGGGTGCGACCACGTCCGCGATTCTGGACGTCCTGCCGGACGGCCGGACCGAATACACGTTCACCGATGTCTCGACCGCCTTCTTCCCAGATGCCGAGCGGCGATTCGGCGAGCGGGGCGCGGACCTTCGCTTCCTAGGGCTCGACATCGAACGGGATCCGGCGGATCAGGGTTTCGTGCCCCACGGTTACGACCTAGTGATCGCCGCAAACGTCCTGCACGCGACGCGCGACCTGGGTGAGACGCTCACGCATTGCCGGCGTCTTCTGGCTCCGTCGGGCGTGCTGGTGGCCGTCGAGGATGTCAGCCGGAAGGTGTGGCTGGACCTGATCTTCGGGCTGCTGCCTGGCTGGTGGCGCTTCCGGGACAGGTATCGTTCCGACTACGCGCTCGTCCCGACCGCCGTCTGGCGGCAGGCCCTCGCGGACACCGGATTCCTCGGAACGTCCTTCGTCGAGGTTCCGACCGGGCCCCTCGTCATCCTGGCACGCGGGCCTTCTGAGGTACAGGCCATACCGGGCCGTTATGTGCTGGCGGGAACGGGAGCGTTCGCCGAAGCCCTCGAGGGAGAACTCCGCAACCGCGGTCAGGAGGTGGCCACTGGCCCGGTGGACGGGCAACGGACGTCATGGGGATCCTTCTTCAAGGAGCTGGACGGGGAAGTGCCGCTCCGGGGTGTGGTGCATCTGGAAGGGGTGCGGCGCGATGCGAGGGAGCTTTCGACCGCGGATCTGGCAGAGGACGTGGAGGAGATCGGGACGAGCGCTTTGGCGCTGGTCCAAGGGATGTCGGACGCCGGCGTGTCTCCTGCGAACGGCACCTGGTTCGTGTCCCGGGGTGGTCAGGTGCTCGGTCGTGAGCGCTCCGGGGCCCTGCCAGGAGCCCTGCTGTGGGGCTTCACAAGCGTGGTGGATCTCGAGCATGGGGACCTGACCCCGAGGCTTCTGGACCTGGACCCCGAGGCTCTCCCGTCGGCCGGCACCCTGGCCGATGAACTCTTGTTCCCGGACGGTGAGACGCGCGTCGCCCGGCGGCAAGGAGGGCGTCTCGTCGCCCGGCTAACCCGATTCAACCCACGCGTCGAACTTCCGGAGGACGGCCGGTGGCGCTGGGCGGCCGACCCGAACGGGGCACTCGACGCGGTGCGACTGGAGAATGCCTCGGAGGATCCCGGTCCGGGCGAGGTGCGGGTACGGATCGAGGCAGCCGGTGTGAACTTCCACGACGTGATGGTGGGAATGCAGGTTGTGGACTCCGATCAGCGGCTGGGTGGCGAGCTGTGCGGACGGGTCGTAGCGGTGGGCGAGGGGGTGCGTGAACCGCGGGTGGGCGACCGGGTGGCGGGGTTCGCCTCGGGAGCGTTCGGGCCCGAGGCGATCGCGCGTGCCGAATGTGTCGCGCCGACACCGCCAGGGCATTCGGCGGTGGAGTTGGCGACCATCCCGATCGCGTTCGTGACCGCAGAACTTGCCTTCGCGCGTTCCGGTCTTGAGAAGGGGGCAAGGGTTCTGATCCATGCGGGCACGGGAGGCGTGGGGCACGCGGCGATTCGGCTGGCGCAAGCTGCGGGACTTGAGGTGTACGCGACGGCGAGCAAACCGAAGCAGGAGCACCTGCGTTCGCTGGGAGTCCGGGCGGTGTTCGACAGCCGCTCCACCGCCTTCGGAGAAGAGATTCTGGAAGCGACTGGAGGCGCCGGAGTGGCGATGGTGCTGAACAGTTTCTCCGGAGAGGGCCACATCGAGGCAAGCCTGTCGTGTCTTGCGCCGGGAGGCTGCTTCGTCGAGCTCGGGAAGCGCAACATCCGGAGCGCCGGGGAGATGGCGACCGCCCGTCCGGATGTTCGCTACCGCATCTTGGCGCTGGACCGGCTCATGCGGGAAAAGCCGGAGCGGCTGGGCAGAGTATTGCGGAGCGTGATGGAGCGAGTCGGGTCGGGGGAGTTCGAACCCCTGCCCTTCAACCGCTGGCCGCTCGCCGAGGCCGGTGCCGCGCTAACCGAGTTGCAGGCGGCCCGCCACACGGGGAAGGTCGTGCTCGTGCCCTCGCCGCTGGCAGCGGGTCGGCTGCGTGGAGACCGAAGCTACTTGGTTGCCGGGGGACTCGCGGGAATCGGGCTCGACGTGGCGCGCTGGCTGGCGGAGACGGGAGCGGGAGCCATTGTGCTGAACGGGCGCAGTCAGCCCGACGCGCACGCCAGTATGCGGATCTCGGAACTCCGGGAGGCCGGTGCCGAGGTGCGCATCGAGATCGCCGATGTGACAGACCCGGACGGTGTGGCGGGGATGATCGAGCGGATCGACGCCGAGCTGCCGCCGCTGGCCGGCGTGATTCACAGCGTGGAGGATCTTGCGGACGCGGCGTTGATGAACCAGGACTTGGAGCGGTTCGAGCGGGTGCTGGCGCCGAAGGTGGTGGAAGCGTGGCGACTCCACCGGGCGACGCTCGACCGGGAGCTCGATCTGTTCGTGCTCTTCTCCGGCCTCACTGGCGTGGTCGGGAAACCGGGCCAGGCCAACTGCGCGGCGGCCAACGCCTTCCTCGACCAGTTGGCGAGGCACCGTCGGGCGCTGGGTCTGCCGGGTCAGGCCATTGCATGGGGGGCGTGGTCGGGCGCCGGCGAGGCTGAGAAGCATCCCGGACGCACCGCGCCGCGAGGCGCCCGGTTGGACGACGAGTCGATTGCTCCGGACCACGCCATCCAAGCCTTGGCGCGGCTCGTGCGAGAGGACGTGGGAACCAGTGTGGTTGCGTCCCTCGACTGGTCGGCGCTTCCGGAGCGGACACCCTGGCTCGCGGACGTGATGGGGGGCGATGAGATCCGCTCCTCCGTCGATCCGAACGACCTGCTATCTCGGCTTCGGGCACTCGCGCCAGGGGACTTCACGAGAGAACTGATCCGGTTCCTGCAGGAACAGGTGGTCGAGATACTGCGCCTGCGGTCTGCTCCGTCGCCCTCGGCGGGATTCTTCGAGCTGGGTATGGACTCACTGATGGCGGTCGAGCTGCGCAACCGCTTGAACCGGGCCCTCCAGGAAACGTACGTCGTCTCGCACACCGCGGTGATCGATCATCCCGACATCGCCCGACTGGCGGAACACCTTGCAGGCGAGCTGCCTGGCGTGTCGCAGGAGGTGCCGAGGGCGCGGGCCTTGCCCGCTGCCCGTCGCCGCGACGACGAACGCATCGCCATCATTGGCATGGCCTGCCGCTTCCCAGGGGCGCCGGACGCTGAGGCCTTCCGTGCCAAGCTTCGTTCCGGGGCCGACATGGTAACCAAGGGGCGGCCCGACGGTCTCTTCGTGAACGACGAGACCGAGGCAGCGCGCCCCTTCGGCGCCTACGTGGAGGGCTTGGACCGCTTCGACGCCGGCTTTTTCCGGATCGCGCCGGTCGAGGCGGAGCTGCTGGATCCCCAGCAGCGGATGCTGCTCGAGACAAGCTGGGCGGCGCTTGAGGACGCCGGGATCGCACCGGGCGGTCTGCGCGGAAGCCGAACCGGGGTGTATGGCGGCTTCATGGCGAGCGACTACCAAGAGGTCCTGGCCAGGGCCGCGGACGATCCGTCCACCAACATCTACAGGTCCACTGGTATTGCCGCCTCGACCGCGGTTGGGCGGGTCGCCTTCGCGCTCGGCCTCGAGGGACCGGCCATCACGGTGGACACCGCGTGCTCCTCGTCACTGGTCGCGCTGCACCAGGCGGCAGCGGCGCTCCGCGCGGGCGAGGCGGATCTGGTGCTGGCGGGAGGTGTGAACGCGATCCTGACGGCAACCGCCACCCGGATATTCGGCGACGCCGGCATGCTTGCCGCCGATGGACGCTGCAAGACGTTCGACGCGGCGGCCGACGGCTATGTGCGGGGCGAGGGGTGCGGGATGGTCGTCATGAAGCGTCTTGCGGACGCGGAGGCGGCGGGAGACCGGATCCTCGCGGTCGTGCTCGGATCCGCGGTCAACCAGGACGGCGCGAGCGCCGGCCTGACGGTGCCGAACGGCCCGGCCCAGGAGCGGGTGATCGAGGAGGCGCTTGCGCGGGCGGGAGTGGATGCCGCCTCTGTGGACTATCTGGAGGCGCACGGCACGGGGACCGAACTGGGCGATCCGGTCGAGGTGGCGGCGGCGGCTGCGGTGTACGGTCGCGGCCGGAGTCCGGACCGCCCGCTGCTGATCGGATCGGTGAAGACGAATGTAGGCCACCTTGAGGCGGCTGCGGGCGTCGCCGGGCTGATCAAGACGGTGTTCGCGATCCAGTCTGGGGTGATTCCGCAGCACCTGCACTTCGAGCGGCCCAACCCCCGGATGAACTGGGAGGAGCTTCCGGTCTTGGTGACGTCGGAGGCGACCCCGTGGCCGGAGTCGGAGCGGCCGCGGCGGGCCGCCGTAAGCTCCTTCGGGTTCTCGGGCACGAACGCTCACGTCGTAATCGAGGGATATGCGGAGCAGCGCGAACCACCGCGCGTCTGGGTCTCCGCCTTGCCGGAATCCGCTCGGGATGCCCCCGGCCCATTGACCGTTGGGCCCCGCCGGCACCGACTGCTCCCGCTGTCCGCGAAGTCTGAAGACGCGCTCCGCCACTTGGCTGACCGATACCGGGCCGCCCTATCGGAGGACCTGCCGCTCGCCGATCTGGCGTGGACCGCGAGCGTGGGCCGGAGCCACTTCCGGTACCGCTCCGGCCTTGTGTACAGCGATCGCGCCTCGCTTAGCGAGCGTCTGGAGGCGGTGAGGCAGCGGGCCGTGCCGTTGGCGCACGAAGGGCCGGTTGCCTTCCTCTACACCGGGCAGGGAAGCCAGTGGGTGGGGATGGGCCGGCAGCTCTATGAGACCGAGCCGGTCTTCCGGGCTGTTCTGGACCGATGCGAGGGGGTGTTCCGAGCGGAGCGCGGTGCGTCGCTGCTCCAGGTGATGTTCGAGGAGCCCGGCGGCCAGCGGCTGGGCCGGACCGAATGGACACAGCCGGCACTCTACGCGCTTCAGAGCGGCCTGACCGCGCTGTGGGTAAGCGTGGGGGTCCGGCCCGATGTGGTCTTCGGGCACAGCGTGGGAGAGATCGCGGCGGCGGCGGCGGCGGGCGCCTTCGACCTCGAGACCGGGATGCGGTTCGCCACGCGCCGCGGCGCGCTCATGGGTTCGCTTCCTGACGGAGGTGCGATGGCGGCGGTTTTCGCCTCGCCGGAACGTGTACGCGACGCCCTGGGAGGGACGGGGGTGAGAGTCGCGCTGGCCGCCGACAACGGTGCCCATCAGGTCGTCAGCGGTCCACGGGATGTGGTCGCCGCCTTGAGCGAGGAACTGGCTGATGCCGGCATCCGGGTGGACTCGCTCCGGACCAGCCATGCCTTCCATTGCGCGCTGATGGACCCGGTGCTCGCGCAGTTGGAAGCGGCTGCTCCAGAGGCCTCGGAACCTTCGGTGCGGCTGGTGAGCGACGTGAGCGGGCGCGTGCTGGACAGCGCTCCCGACGGAGTGTATTGGCGGCGTCAAGCGCGCGAGCCAGTCCAGTTCGCCAAAGCGGTGCAGACGCTGGTGGCGTTGGAGGCGGGCCTTCTGCTGGAGATCGGGCCCCACGCCGTGCTGGGACCGATGGCGGCGCTCGCTTGGTCCGGCAGTGAGGCGCCGACCCCGATCTCGAGCCAGCAGCGCAACGGCAACGGGAACAGGGACTTCGTCGGCGCTGTGGCGAGTGCGTACGAGGCGGGGCTCGATGTTGCCTTCGAGGGCCTGTTTGCCGGGGAGCGGCGGCGGCGGATCTCGCTGCCCGCGTATCCCTTTGAGCGGGAGCGCTACTGGACTTCGCCATCCCAGCGTGCGGGGTCGGTGGCGGGGCACGCGCTCCTCGGTCTGCGCCGGGATTCTCCGGACGGCGAGCACTCCTTTGAGAGAAAGCTGCACAGTCGGGATCCGGCTTGGCTTGCCGACCACCGAGTGCTCGGGGAAGTAGTCGCACCGGGCGCTCTGTATGCGGTGCAGGTGAATGAAGCGCTTAGGGAGACGCACCGCGAACTTCCCGTAGTCCTTCACGAGACCTCGGTCACGAGACCACTGGTGCTGTCGGGTGACGAGGGCCGGCTGGTGCAGGTGGTGCTTGGCAAGGACCGCACATGGAAGATCGTCAGCCGGGATGGTGGGAGCCGGTGGGAGACGCATGCCGAAGGCCGGTGGGCACACTTCGCCGGTGCCGAGGGCCCGCCGGCCGACCTCGGTGCGTGGAAGACCCGCCTCGCCCCAGTGGACGCGGACTTCGCGTGGGGCCTTGCTGGCCTCGAATACGGTCCGGCCTTCCGCGGTTTGGTCCGGGTCTGGTCGGGATCGGCCGAGGCGGTGGGCGAGGTGCTGCTGCCGCCTGGGATGGATTACGGGAGACTTCTGGCGCATCCGGCTCTGCTCGACGCCTGTTTCCAGGTGCTGGGGGGAATTGAGGCGCTGGCCGGAGCAGGGGGCGCATGGCTGCCGATCGGCTGGGACCGCTTCGTCCTGCGCGACGCGCTGCCCGACCACGTCTTTTGTCGAGCACTCGACCGCGGCGACCGCCGGGGGACGCGCAGGGCCAATCTGTGGCTATACAGGGACACGGGCGAGGAAGTGGCGTGCATCGAAGGATTCGCGCTCAGACGTGCGAGCCGGATCGACCTGTCGGGTTTCCGGGTGGAGGATTCGCTGCACGAGGTGGTGTGGCGCGAGGGGGCTGAGGTGGGCCTCCGGGAGGCGGACTTCCTCGCCGGGCCGCAGGAGGTCAAGGCCGGCTTGGGAGCGTTGGACGGATACTTTGAAGCGGAGGGCCGGGACGGAGCGTCGCTCACCGCGCTGGGGCGCGAGTTGGAGCGTGAGGCCCGCCGGCAACTGCTCAGCGGATTCCGAGAGCTGGGATGGGAGCCCGAGCCGGGAAACCGTTTCGAGACGGACGAGTTGCGCCGCCGGCTCATGGTGACGGGGGATCACGGTCGGCTGTTCGGTCGGCTGTTGACGGTGCTGGAGGAGCCGGGGCTCCTCCAGCGGGAGCCGTCAGGCGGCTGGTGCGTGGCAGCTATGCCGGAGCCGCCTGCGGAGCGCGAGGCGGGGCCGACCGACACCGAGGCCGAATCCATTGAGATGGGCGTGCTCCGCCGGTGCGGGGCGTCGCTCGCCGAGGTGCTCCGCGGCCGCGCCGACGCGCTGGACCTGCTGTTCGGCGGCGACCCGGGGGCTGCGAGGCTGTACCGCGAGTCGCCCGCCATTCGCGCGGTGAACCGCATGGTCGCCGAAGGCGTGCGCACGGCGGTCGGCGGGCTGCCGGCCGGCCGGCAGCTGCGGGTTATCGAGATCGGCGCAGGAACGGGCGCGACCACGTCCGCCGTTCTGGACGTGCTGCCGGCTGGCCGGGCCGAGTACACCTTCACCGACGTCTCGACCGCCTTTTTCCCGGACGCCGAGCGGCGCCTCGGCGAACGGGGCGCAGACCTTCGCTACCTGGGGCTCGACATCGAACTGGATCCCGCGGATCAGGGATTCGCGCTCCACGGCTACGACCTCGTGATCGCCGCGAACGTCCTGCACGCGACGCGCGACCTGGGTGAGGCGCTCGCCCATTGCCGGAGTCTACTGGCTCCGTCGGGTGTGCTGGTGGCCGTCGAAGACACCATCCGAAAGGCATGGCTGGACCTGACTTTCGGGCTGCTGCCCGGCTGGTGGCGCTTCCGGGACGGGTATCGTTCCGACTATGCGCTGGTTCCGACCGAGGTCTGGCGGCAAGCTCTCACGGACACCGGATTCGTCGGAACGTCCTTCGTAGAGGTCCCGACAGGGCCTCTCGTGATCCTGGCGCGGGGGCCGTCGGAGGTGCAGGCGGAACCCGGCCGCTTTGTGCTGGCGGGGACGGGAGCATTCGCTGAAGCCCTCCAAGCAGAGCTCCGCAAGCGGGGACAGGAGGTGGTGTCGGGCCCGGGGGACGGGCGGCGGACGGCGTGGCGGTCGTTCCTCGAGGGACTGGACGGGGAGGCCCCGCTCCGGGGCGTGGTGCATCTGGAAGGCGTGCGGCGCGATGCGAGGAAGCTCTCGACTGCGGAGCTGGCAGAGGATGCGGAGGAGATCGGGGCGGGCGCGCTGGCGCTGGTTCAAGGGATGTCGGACGCCGGCGTGTCGCCTGAGAACGGCATGTGGTTCGTGACCCGGGGCGGCCAGGTGATCGGCCGGGAGCGCTCTGGGGCCCTGCCCGGAGCCATGCTCTGGGGCTTCGTGAGCGTGGTGGATCTGGAGCATGGGGATCTGGCCCCGCGCCTTCTGGACCTGGACCCCGAGGTCCTCCCGTCGGTCGGCACGCTTGCCGACGAGCTGCTCTTCCCGGACGGTGAGACGCGCGTCGCCCGGCGGCAGGGAGCCCGTCTCGTCGCTCGGCTAAGCCGCTTCGACGGACGGGTCGTACTCCCGGTGGACGGCCGGTGGCGCTGGGCGGCCGCCCCGTCCGGAGCACTTGACGCGGTGCGTGTGGAGGATGCCTCGGAGGATCCCGGTCCCGGCGAGGTTCGGGTACGGCTCGAGGCGGCCGGGGTGAACTTCCACGACGTGATGGTGGGGATGCAGGTCGTGGACGCCGATCAGCCGCTTGGCAGCGAGCTGTGCGGTCGTGTCGTGGAGGTTGGCGAGGGAGTGCGTGGACTGCAGGCGGGGGACCGGGTGGCGGGCTTCGCCCCCGGAGCCTTCGGACCCGAGGTGATCACGCGCGCCGATTGCGTTGTGCCTTCACCGCCAGGGCACTCGGCGCCGCAGCTGGCGACCGTCCCGGTGGCGTCCGTGACCGCAGAACTTGCCTTCGCGGACTCCGGTCTCGGAAAGGGGGCGCGGGTCCTGATCCATGCCGGAACGGGGGGTGTGGGTCACGCGGCGATCCGGTGGGCGCAAGCGGCGGGACTCGAGGTGTACGCGACTGCGAGCGCACCGAAGCAGGAGTACCTGCGTTCGCTGGGGATCCGGCGGGTGTTCGACAGCCGCTCCACGGCCTTCGGAGAGGAGATCTTGGAAGCGACGGGAGGCGCCGGAGTGGCGATGGTGCTGAACAGCCTCTCCGGGGAGGGCTTCATCGAGGCGAGCCTGTCGTGTCTGGCGCCGGGGGGCTCCTTCGTCGAGCTTGGGAAGCGCAACATCCGGAGCGTCGGGGAGATGGCGGCCGACCGCCCGGATGTTCGCTACCGCATCTTGGCGCTGGACCGGCTCATGCGGGAGGAGCCGCAGCGGCTGGGTCAGGTTCTGCGGAGCGTGATGGAGCGCGTCGGGTCGGGAGAACTCGAACCGCTGCCGTTCACGCGCTGGCCGCTCGCGGAGACCGGTGCCGCGCTTGCAGAGTTGCAGGCGGCCCGCCATACGGGGAAGCTCGTGCTCGTGCCCTCGCCGCTGGCTGGGGGCCGGCTGCGCGGGGATCGGAGCTACTTGGTGACCGGGGGACTCGGAGGAATCGGGCTGGAGGTGGCGCGCTGGCTCGCCGAGGCCGGAGCGGGAGCCATAGTGCTGAACGGGCGCCGCCAGCCAGACACGCACGCCAGGGCGCTGATCTCGGAACTCCGGGAGCGCGGCGCGGAGGTGCGGATCGAGATCGCCGATGTGACAGACCCGGACGGGGTGGCGGGGATGCTCGGGAGGACCGACTCCGAACTCCCGCCGCTCGCCGGCGTGATCCACAGCGTGGGGGAGCTCGCGGACGCGGCGTTGACGAACCAGGACTGGGAGCGGTTCGAGCGGGTGGTCGGGCCCAAGATGCTGGGAGCCTGGCGACTCCACCGGGCGACGCTCGACCGGGAGCTCGATCTGTTCGTTCTCTTCTCCAGCCTAGTGGGGGTCGTTGGGGGGCCGGGCCAGGCCAATTACGCTGCGGCCAACGCTTTCCTCGACCAGCTGGCGAGGCACCGTCGGGCGTTGGGCCTGCCGGGGCAGGCCATTGCGTGGGGGACGTGGTCGGGCGTTGGCGAGGCCAAGGAGCATCGCGAACGCATCGCGACGCGGCGCTCCCAATTGGGCGAGAAGTGGATTGCTCCCGGCCAGGGTGTACGGGCCCTGGCGCGGCTTGTGCGCGAGGATGTCGCAACGAGTGTGGTGGGGTCCCTCGACTGGTCGGCGCTTCCGGTGCGAACGCCTTGGCTCGAAGAAGTGACGGGACGTTCGGAGATTCGCTCCTCCGCCGATTCGGGCGACCTGCCGCGTCGGCTTCTGGGACTCGCACGCGGGGAGCGCCGGGAGGAACTGATCCGGTTCCTGCAGGAACAGGTGGTCCTGATTCTGCGCCTGCGCTCGGCCCCGTCGCCCTCGGCGGGATTCTTCGAGCTGGGCATGGACTCCCTGATGGCGGTCGAGCTGCGCAGCCGCCTGAACCGGGCCTTCCGGGAAGCGTTCGTCCTCTCGAACACCGCGGTGTTCGATCATCCCGACATCGCCCGACTGGCGGAGCACCTTGCAGGCAAGCTGGCGGGAGTCGCACCGAAAGCTTCCCGGGCGCGAGCCTTGCCCGCCGTTCGGCGCCGGGACGGCGAGCGCGTCGCGATCGTCGGCATGGCCTGCCGCTTCCCGGGGGCGCCGGATGCCGACGCGTTCTGGTCTCAGATTCGTTCGGGGGCCGATTCGGTTACGAGAGGGCGTCCGGACAGGCTCTTTGTGGATGCCGAGACGGAGGCGGCTCGCCCCTTCGGCGCCTATGTGGAAGGCTTGGACCGCTTCGATGCGGGTTTCTTTCGGATCGCCCCAGTCGAGGCGGAGCTGCTGGACCCGCAGCAGCGGATGCTGCTCGAGACAAGCTGGGCGGCGCTTGAGGACGCCGGGATTGCACCGGACGGTCTGCACGGAAGCCGAACGGGAGTGTATGGAGGAGTGTGCGGCCACGACTATGAGTCTTTGGTTGCGACGCACCGCGACGTTCCGTCAGCCAGTCTCTACAGGTCCACCGGTGTCTCCGCCTCGGCCGCAGTCGGCCGGGTCGCCTTCGCGCTCGGCCTCGAGGGGCCGGCCATCACGGTGGACACCGCCTGCTCGTCGTCGCTGGTCGCGCTGCACCAGGCGGCGGCTGCGCTCCGCGCAGGCGAGGCGGATCTGGCGCTGGCGGGAGGTGTGAACGCGATCCTGACGTCGACCGACACCCGTACCTTCGCTGACGCCGGCATGCTCGCCGCGGATGGACGCTGCAAGACCTTCGACGCGGCGGCTGACGGATTCGTGCGGGGCGAGGGATGCGGGATGGTCGTGCTGAAGCGCCTGGCGGACGCGGAGGCGGCGGGAGACCCGATCCTCGCGGTTCTGCTCGGATCGGCGGTCAACCAGGACGGCGCGAGCGCCGGCCTGACGGTGCCGAACGGCCCGGCCCAGGAGCGGGTGATCGAGGAGGCGCTTGCGCGGGCGGGCGTGGAGGCCTCCACGGTGGACTATCTGGAGGCGCACGGCACGGGGACCGAACTGGGCGATCCGGTCGAGGTGGCGGCGGCGGCTGCGGTGTACGGTCGCGGCCGGAGTCCGGACCGTCCGCTGCTGATCGGATCGGTGAAGACGAATGTGGGCCACCTCGAGGCGGCGGCGGGCGTGGCCGGGCTGATCAAGGCGGTGCTGGCGATCCGGTCGGGGGTGATTCCGCAGCACCTGCACTTCGAGCGGCCCAACCCGCGGATGAACTGGGAGGAGCTTCCGGTCCGGGTGACGTCGGAGGCGACCCCGTGGCCGGAGGCGGAGCGGCCGCGGCGGGCCGCGGTCAGCTCCTTCGGATACTCAGGCACGAACGCCCACGTCGTGATCGAGGGGTACGGGGAGGAACGCGAACCGCCGCGCGTCGTGGTCCCCGAACTGCCGGAATCCGGTGAGGCTGCCCCCGGCCCGGAGGTCGACACGCCCCGCCGGCACCGACTGCTCCCGCTTTCCGCGAAGTCCGGGGACGTGCTCCGCCGGCTGGCCGACCGGTACCGGGCCGCCCTCTCGAAGGATATTCCGCTCGCTGATGTGGCGTGGACGGCGGGCGTGGGCCGGAGCCACTTCCGGCACCGCTGCGGCCTCGTGTTCAGCGATCGCGCCTCGCTGGAGGAGCAGCTGGCGGTGGTGAGGCAGGGTGCCGTGACGTCGCCTCCCGAGGGGCCGGTCGCATTCCTCTACACCGGGCAGGGGAGCCAGTGGGAGGGGATGGGTCGGGAGCTCTATGAGACCGAGCCGGTCTTCCGGGCGGTTCTTGACCGGTGCGAGGAGGTGTTCCGCGCGGAGCGGGATGCGTCGCTACTCGAGGTGATGTTCGAGGAGCCAGGCGGCCGGCGGCTGGCTCGGACCGAATGGACACAGCCGGCACTCTACGCGCTCCAGGGCGGCCTGACCGCGCTGTGGGCGAGCGTGGGGGTCCGGCCCGATGTGATCTTCGGGCACAGCGCGGGAGAGATCGCCGCCGCGGCGGCCGCGGGCGCCTTCGACCTCGAGAATGGGATGCGGTTCGCCATGCGCCGCGGCGCGCTCATGGGTTCGCTTCCTGACGGAGGCGCGATGGCGGCGGTGTTCGCCTCGCCGGGCCGTGTGCGCGATGCCCTCCGGGAAGGAGTCGAGCTGGCCGCCGACAACGGCGCCCACCAGGTCGTGAGCGGCCCGCGGGATGCGGTCGCCGCCCTGGGCGAGGAACTGGCCGAGGCCGGAATCCGGCTGGACTCGCTCCGCACCAGCCACGCCTTCCACAGCGCACTGATGGACCCGGTGCTGTCGGAGCTGGAAGCGGCGGCCCCAGAGGCCTCGGAACCTTCGGTGCGGCTGGTCAGCGACGTGACCGGACGGGTGCTGGAAAGCGCCCCCGACGGCGCGTACTGGCGGCGCCAGGCGCGCGAGCCGGTCCAGTTCGGCGCCGCGGTGCGGACGCTGGCCGCCCTGGAGGCGCGGCTTCTGGTGGAGATAGGGCCCCACGGCGTGCTGGGTCCGATGGCGGCGCTCGCTTGGCCCGGCAGCGAGACGCCGACCGCGATCTCGAGCCAGTGGCGCGCTGGGAGCGGAGACTTCATCGGCGCGGTGGCGGGTGCGTACGAGGCGGGGCTTGACATTTCCTTCGAGGGTCTGTTTGTCGGCGAACGCCGTTGCCGGGTCTCACTGCCGGCCTATCCCTTCCGGGGGGAGCGCTACTGGATTTCCCCTTCCCCGCGTTTGGAGACGGAGCCTGGACATTCGCTCCTCGGCGTGCAGCGAGATTCCCCGAATGGGGAACAGTCCTTCGAGAGACAGCTGCGCGGTCAGGATCCGGCGTGGCTCGCCGACCACCGCCTGCGCGGCGAAGTCGTCGCACCCGCCGCACTGTACGTGGCGCAGGTGAGTGAAGCGCTTCGGGAAACGGACCGCGAACTTCCCGTCGTTCTCGAGGAGACTGCGATCATGCGCCCGCTCGTCCTGTCGGGCGACGAGGGCCGGCTGGTCCAAGTGGTGCTCGGCGAGGACGGCGCTTGGAGGGTCGTCAGCAGGAATGGCGGGGGGCGGTGGCGGACACATGCCGAAGGCCGCTGGGCACCCGTCGCCGGAGCCGCGTCCGAGTCGGCCGACCTCGGCGCATTGCAGACCAGCCTCACACAGGCGGGCGCGGACTTCGAGTGGGACCTCGCCGGCCTCGAGTATGGGCCGGCCTTTCGCGGTCTGGGCCGGATCTGGTCGGGTTCCGGCGAAGCACTCGGCGAGGTACTGCTGCCGGCGGGACTGGATCACCGAGACCTCCTCGCGCATCCGGCCCTGCTCGACGCCTGTTTCCGGGTGCTGGGAGGGATCTCGGAGTGGGGCGGAGCAGGGGAAACATGGCTGCCGATCGGCTGGGACCGCCTGGTCCTGCGCGACGCGCTGCCGGAGCGCGTCTTCTGCCGGGCACTCGATCGCGGCGAAGGCGGGGAGACGCGCAAGGCTGATTTCTGGCTGTACACGGAAACGGGCGGGGAGTTGGCGCGCATCGAGGGCTTGACGCTCAGGCGCGCGAGCGGGACCGCCCTGTCGGGTGACCGGGTGGAGCAGATGCTGCACGAGGTGGTGTGGCGCCAGGGGGAGGCAGTGGGACTCCGGGAGGCGGACTTCCTCGCCGGGCCCGAGGAGATCGAGTCCCGTCAGGGAGCGTTGGACGGATACTTCGAGGCGGAGGGTCGGGACGGAGAGTCGCTCGCCGCGCTGGGGCGCGAGTTGGAGCGTGAGTCGCGCCGCCAGCTGCTCGGCGGATTCCGGGAGCTGGGATGGGAGCCGAGTACGGGGGACCGTTTCGAGACGGAGGAGTTGCGCCGCCGGCTCAGGGTGACCGAGGATCACGGGCGGCTGTTCAACCGGCTGCTGGCGGTGCTGGAGGAGATGGGGCTCCTCGGCCGGGAACCGGACGGGGGCTGGTTCGTAGCAGCCGCGCAGGAACCGCCCGCCGAGGCCGAGGCGGGGCTGACCGACTCCGAAGCCGAATCCATCGAGCTGGGCGTGCTCCGCCGTTGCGGGGAGTCGCTCGCCGAGGTGCTCCGCGGCCGTGTCGACCCCGTGGACCTGCTTTTCGGCGGCGATCCGGGAGCGGCGAGCCTTTACCGCGATTCGCCCGCCGCGCGGGCAATGAACCGCATGGTCGCCGACGCCGTGAGCACGGCGGTCGCCGGGTTGCCGCAAGGCCGACAGCTGCGAGTGATCGAGATCGGCGCTGGGACGGGAGAGACTACGTCAGCCCTTTTGGACGTCCTTCCGGCCGGTCAGACCGAATACACCTTTACCGACATCTCGACGGACTCGTTCCCGGATGCTGACCGGCGGTTCGGCGAACGGGGCGTGGACCTTCGCTTGCGTGCGCTTGACATCGAAAGGAGTCCGGTGGACCAGGGATTCGCGCTTCACGGTTACGACCTCGTGATCGCGACGAACGTCCTTCACGCGACCCGCGACCTGGGTGAGACGCTCTCCAATTGCAGAAGCCTTCTGGCTCCGTCCGGTGTGTTAGTGGCCGTTGAGGAAACAGTTCAAAGGGAGTGGCTGGACCTGACCGTCGGACTGCTGCCCAGCTGGTGGCGATTTCAGGACGGGTATCGCTCCGACTACGCGCTGGTCCCATCCCCCGTCTGGCGGCGGGCCCTCAAGGACGCCGGATTTGGCGGCACGTCGCTGGTGGATGTTTCGCCAGGGGCACTTCTGATCTTGGCACGGGGGCCGTCGGAGGTGAGAACGCAACGCGGTCTATTCGTGCTGGCCGGCGGAAGCGAGGTCGGTGCCGAGCTGGCGAATGAGCTGAATCGTCGCGGAAGCCGGGTCGTCGAGGGGCCCGCGGAGGGCGACCGTCAGGCATGGCGTGCGTTTTTCGAGTCGTTGCCGGGCGCACTTCCGCTTCAGGGCGTTGCGTATCTCGGCGGGGTGCGCCGAGATGGCGCCGAACTGTCTGCCCAAGAGCTTCAGGCGGAGCTGGAGGAGGTCGGTGGCGATGCGCTGACGCTCGTACAGGGGATGTCGGACGCGGGCGTGTCGCCCCTGGGCGGCACCTGGTTCGTGACCCGCGGCGGGCAGGTAATTGACCGCGAACGCTCCGGCGCGCTCGCTGGCGCATTGTTGTGGGGCTTCGCCAGCGTCGTGGATCTGGAACACGGGGATCTGGCTCCGCACCTGCTGGATCTGGACCCCGAATCTCCGCCGTCCGCCGGCGCGCTTGCCGACGAATTGCTCTTTGCCGATCGGGAGACGCGGATCGCCCGACGGGGCGGGGCCCGTCTCGTCGCTCGGCTCACGCGACTTGCCGGACGGGCCGAATCTCGATCGGACCGGCGTGGGAACGGTTCCCCGGAATCCGCTCCAGGCGGAGTCCGGTTGCGAAAGGACCGAACCTATTTGATTACCGGGGGACTCGGGGGGATAGGACTCGAGGTGGCGCGCTGGCTCGCCGGAGCGGGAGCCGGAGCCATCGTACTTAACGGACGCCGCTCGGCCGATGCGGCAGCCGCGGCGGTCGTCGCGGAACTGCGGCAGGGCGGCACCGAGGTGCGCACCGAGATCGCCGACGTGACGGACCCGGAGGCGGTGACGGGGATGCTCGCGCGGATTGATGCCGAACTCCCCCCGCTCGCCGGCGTCATCCACAGCGTGGGATCGCTCGCAGACTCAGCTTTGACCAACCAGGACTGGGAGCGGTTCGAGAGCGTGCTCGGGCCCAAGGTCTTGGGCGCTTGGCGGTTGCACAGGGCGACGCTCGAACGGGATCTCGATCTGTTCATCCTCTTCTCCGCCCTGGCGGGTGTTCTCGGGAACTCGGGGCAGGCCAACTATGCGGCGGCGAACGCCTTCCTCGACCAGCTGGCCCGACACCGGAGGGCGCTCGGCCTGCCAGGTCAGGCCATTGCGTGGGGTCCATGGTCGGATACCGGACAGGCCGAAGAGCATCGCGCACGCATCGCGACCCAACTAGCCCGCTACGGCGAAGAATGGATCGCTCCGAAGCAAGGCATACGGGCTCTCGAGCGGCTGGTGATCGAGGATGTCGGAACCAGCGTAGTGGCGTCCGTCAACTGGTCAGTGCTTCCGGTGCAGGCACCTTGGCTCGCGGAAGTGACGGGGAGGGGTGCCCACACCTCCGCCGACCGGGATGACCAGCTTATCGGTCAGGCTGCTGACCGGCTGCTGCCGCAGCTCTGGGGACTCCCTTCCGAGCAACGCCGGGATGAACTGGTCCGATTCCTGCAGGAACAGCTGGCACAGATCCTGCACCTCCGCTCCACCCCGTCGCCGTTGGCGGGATTCTTCGAGCTCGGCATGGACTCGCTGATGGCGGTCGAGCTTCGCAACCGCCTGAACCAGATCTTCCGGAAAGCGTTCGTCCTTTCGAACACCGCGGTGTTCGATCATCCCGACATCGCCCGACTGGCGGAACACCTTGCGCGCGAGCTTGACGGAGTGGCATCGGACGCACCGCCCGCGAGTGCCCTGCCCGCTGTCCGGCCCCGCGACGAGGAACGCATCGCGATCATTGGCATGGCCTGCCGCTTTCCCGGGGCACCGGATCGCGAGACGTTCTGGGCACAGCTTCGTTCCGGGGCCGATCTGGTGACGAGGGGGCGTCCGGACGGGCTCTTCGTAGACGCCGAGACGGAGGCGTCGCGGGACTTCGGCGGCTATGTGGAGGGCCTCGACCGCTTCGACGCGAGCTTTTTCCGGATCGCCCCGGTCGAGGCGGAACTGCTGGACCCTCAGCAGCGGATGCTGCTTGAGACAAGCTGGGCGGCGCTCGAGGACGCCGGGATCGCCCCGGACAGGCTGCGCGGCAGCCGCACGGGGGTCTACGGTGGGATCTCGACAAACGATTATCAGGTGCATGTCGGCGAATCTGTCGATGATCTGTCGCCGACCCTCTACAGGTCCACCGGCGTCACTTTCTCGGCCGCGATCGGCCGGATCGCCTTCGCGCTCGGCCTCGAGGGTCCGGCCATCACCGTGGACACCGCGTGTTCCTCGTCGCTGGTCGCTCTCCACCAGGCGGCGTCGGCGCTGCGGCAGGGCGAGGCGGATCTCGCTCTGGCGGGAGGGGTGAACGCGATCCTCAGATCGAGCTTCACCCGGCTCTTCAAGAATGCCGGCATGCTCGCGTCGGACGGGCGCTGCAAGACTTTCGACGCGTCGGCCGACGGATTCGTACGGGGCGAGGGATGCGGGATGGTCGTGCTGAAGCGTCTCTCGGACGCGGAGGCGGCCGGAGACCGGATCCTCGCGGTTGTGCTCGGGTCCGCGGTGAATCAGGACGGCGCAAGTGCCGGCTTCACGGTTCCGAACGGTCCGGCCCAGGAGCGTGTGATCACGGAGGCGCTTGCGCGGGCGGGTGTGGAGGCCTCCACGGTGGACTATCTGGAGGCGCACGGCACGGGGACCGAACTGGGCGATCCAGTCGAGGTGGCGGCGGCGGCCTCGGTGTACGGTCGCGGCCGGAGCCCGGACCGCCCGCTGCTCATCGGATCCGTGAAGACGAACGTGGGCCACCTCGAGGCGGCGGCCGGCGTGGCCGGGCTGATCAAGGCGGTGCTCGCAATCCGCTCCGGGGTGATTCCGCAGCACCTGCACTTCGAGCGGCCCAACCCGCGGATGGATTGGGAGGCCCTGCCCGTCCGGGTGACGTCGGAGCGGACCCCCTGGCCGTTGGTGGAGCGGCCAGGGCGGGCCGCCATCAGTTCCTTCGGATATTCGGGCACGAACGCCCACGTCCTGATCGAGGGATACGTGGAGGAGCGCGAACCGCCGCGCATCGCAGTCCCCGCATTGCCGGCGTCAGCCCCGCGTGACCCCGCCCCGCAGACCGACGTGTCCCGCCGACACCGCCTGCTCCCGCTCTCGGCCAAGTCCGAGGATGCGCTCCGTCAGCTCGCCGGTCGGTATCAGGCCATTCTCGCGGGGGATGTGTCGCTCGCTGACATGGCGTGGACGGCCGGGGCGGGGCGGAGCCACTTCCCCTACCGTTCTGGCGCCGTGTTCACCGATCGCGCCTCGCTTGAGGAACAGCTGGAAGCGGTGAGGCAGGGCGCCGCGGTGTCACCCGCGGACGGAGGGACCGCCTTCCTTTACACCGGGCAGGGGAGCCAGTGGGTGAACATGGGCCGGGACCTCTATGAGAGTGAGCCGGTCTTCCGGGCGGTCCTGGACCGGTGCGAGGATGTGTTCCGCGCAGAGCGCGGGCGATCGCTTCTCACGGTGATCTTCGAGGATGCCGAGCGGCTGGACCGGACCGAGTGGACGCAGCCGGCACTCTACGCGATCGAGAGCGGGCTGACTGCGCTGTGGGCGAGTGTGGGTGTGCGTCCCGATGTGGTCTTCGGGCACAGCGTGGGAGAGATCGCGGCGGCGGCGGCCGCGGGCGCCATTGACCTCGAAGGCGGGATGCGGTTCGCGACGCGCCGGGGCGCCCTCATGGGTTCGCTCCCGGCGGGCGGCATGATGGCGGCCGTGTTCGCTGCGCCGGAGCGGGTCGCTTCCGAACTTGACGGTGCGGTGTGCTTGGCAGCCGACAACGGCACGCACCAGGTCGTGAGCGGACAGGAGGCCGAGATCGAGGCGCTCCTGAAGACCTTCGAAGAGGAGGGTCTCCGAGTGGACCGTCTCCGGACCAGCCATGCGTTCCACAGCGCGCTGATGGACCCGGTGCTGGCGGAGTTGGAAGCGGCGGCACCCGCGGCCTCGGTGCCTTCGGTGCGAATGGTGAGCGACGTGAGCGGGCAGGTGCTGGAAGGCGCACCCGACGGAGCCTATTGGCGGCGCCAGGCGCGTGAGCCGGTCCAGTTCGCAACGGCGGTGCGGACGCTGGCGAACTTGGAGACGGGGCTTTTGCTGGAGATCGGGCCCCATGGAGTGCTGGGGCCGATGGCGGCGCTGGGCTGGCCCCACACCGAGCCGCCTGCCGTGATCCCGAGCCAGCGGCGCGACGGGAACGGAGACTTCGTCGGCGCGGTGGCGGGTGCGTACGAGGCGGGGCTCGACATTGCCTTCGAGGGTCTGTTCGTCGGGGAGCGGCGGCGGCGGGTGTCTCTGCCCGCCTATCCCTTCCAGCGGGATCGCTTCTGGACCGCCCCCTCCCCGCGTCGTCAGTCGGAGACGGGGCACGCGCTCCTCGGGGCGCAACGGGATTCCCCGGACGGCGAGCATTCCTTCGAGCGGCGGTTGCGCAGCCGGGATCCGGCGTGGCTCGCCGACCACCGGGTGTTTGGCGCAGTCGTCGCCCCGGGCGCACTCTACGCGGCACAGGTAAGTGAAGCGCTTCGGGAGACGCACCACGAGCTTCCCGTCGTGCTCGAGGAGACCTCGATCATCCGCCCGCTCGTGCTGTCGGGCGACGCGGGCCGAGTGGTTCAAGTGGTGCTCGGCGAGGAGCGCGCCTGGAAGGTCGTTAGCAGGGATTCCGGGGGGCGATGGGAGACGCATGCCGAGGGCCGCTGGGCACCCCTCGCAGCAGATGCTTCCGAAGCGGCAGACCTCGGTTCGATGAAGGCCGGCCTTGTTGAGGCGGACGTGGAGGACGGGAAGCTTGGCTTGGCTGCGGGCGCCACTGGAATCGTTTACGGGCCGGCCTTCCGCGGCTTGATCCGGCTCTGGTCAGGGTCCGGCGAGAGGCTGGGCGAGGTGCTGCTGCCGGCGGGAGTGGATCACCGAAGCCTTCTCGCGCATCCGGCACTGCTCGACGCGTGTTTCCAGGTGCTGGGGGGGATCCGGGCGATGCCCGGGCCAGGGGGCGCATGGCTGCCGATCGGCTGGGACCGCTTCGTCCTGCGCGAAGCGTTGCCCGACCGCGTCTTCTGCCGGGCACTTGAACGCGGCGGAGGCGGGGAGACGCGCAAGGCCGATCTCTGGCTCTACACGGAGACGGGCGAGGAGCTGGCGCGCATCGAGGGCTTTGCGCTCCGACGCGCCACCAGGAGGGCTCTGACGGGTGACTGGGTGGCGGAGGCGCTGCACGAGGTCGTGTGGCGCGAGGGGTCGGCGGTGGGACTCCGGGAAGCGGGCTTCCTCGCCGGGCCGCAGGAGATCGAGTCCGGTCTGGGAACGTTGGCCGGATACCTTGAGGCGGAGGGCCGGGACGGCGCTTCGCTCGCTGCACTGGAGCGCGAGCTGGAGCGCATGTCGCGCCGGCAGCTGCTCCGCGGATTCCGGGAGCTGGGATGGGAGCCGCGGCCGGGAGACCGTTTCGAGACGGACGAGTTGCGCCGCCGGCTCAGTGTGACCGAGGATCACGGGCGGCTGTTCGCCCGGTTCCTCACGGTGCTGGAGGAGATGGGGGTTCTCGGCCGGGACTCGGCAGGTGGCCGGTTGGTGGCAGCCGCGCCGGAACCGCCTGCAAAGCCTGAGGGGGAGCCGACCGACTCTGGAGCCGAATCCATCGAGCTGGACGTGCTCCTCCGTTGCGGAGCGTCACTCGCCGAGGTGCTCCGCGGTCGCGCCGACGCTGTGGACCTGCTCTTCGGCAGCGAGCCGGGTGCGGCCAATCTGTACCGCGACTCGCCCGCCGCGCGCGCAGTGAACCGCATGGTCGCCGACGGCGTGCGCACGGCGGTCGCCGGACTGCCGGCCGGCCGGCCGCTCCGGGTGATCGAGATCGGTGCAGGGACGGGTGCGACCACGTCCGCCCTTCTGGACGTCTTGCCGGACGACCGGACCGAATACATGTTCACCGACATCTCGACCGGCTTCTTCTCGGCCGCGGAGCGGCGGTTCGCCGAGCAGGGCGTGAACCTTCGCTTCGTGCCGCTGGACATCGAACGGGATCCGGCGGATCAGGGTTTCGCGCTCCACGGCTACGACCTAGTGATCGCCGCAAACGTCCTGCACGCGACCCGCGACCTGGGCCGGGCGCTCGCCCATTGCCGGCGTCTCCTAGCCCCGTCGGGCGTGCTGGTGGCCGTCGAGGAAACCGCCCGAAGGGAATGGCTGGACATGACCTTCGGACTGCTGCCCGGATGGTGGCGCTTCCGGGACGCGTATCGCTCCGACCACGCGCTGGTTCCGCCGTCCGTCTGGCGGCAGGCCCTCAGGGACGCCGGATTTCTCGGGATGTCCCTGGTGGAGGCCGGGTCAGGGCCACTCCTGATCCTGGCCCGGGGGCCGTCGGAAGTGGGGGCGGAAGGCGGGCTGTTCGTGCTGGCCGGAGAAGGCGAGATGGGCGCCGAGCTGGCGGAAGAGCTGGATCGCCGCGGAAGCCGGGCGGTCGAGGGGCCAGCGCGCGGCGACCGTCAGGCATGGCGCGCCTTCTTCGAGTCGCTGCCCGGCGTGCTTCCGCTGTGGGGCGTGGCCTATCTCGGCGGGTTGCGGCGGGATGGTTCCGAGCTCTTGACCCGCGAGTTCCAAGCCGAGCTGGAGGCGGTGGGTGGCGGCGCACTGGCGCTGGTCCAGGGGATGTCGGATGCGGGCGTGTCGCCCGTGCACGGCACGTGGTTCGTGACCCGGGGCGGCCAGGTGATCGACCGGGAGCGCACCGGCGCACTCGCGGGCGCCGCGCTGTGGGGCTTCGCGAGCGTGGTCGATCTGGAGCACGGGGATCTGACGCCGCGCCTGCTGGACCTGGACCCCGCATCTCCCCCGTCCGTCGGCACGCTTGCGGACGAGCTGCTGTTCCCCGACGGGGAGACGCGCATCGCCCGACGGGACGGAGCCCGTCTCGTCGCACGGCTCACGCGGTTCGCCGGGCGGGCGGGGAGTCCGGCGCATACCGGACGCGGGGAGGTCCGGCTGCGCGGGGACCGCACCTATCTGATCACGGGGGGACTCGGGGGAATCGGGCTTGAGGTGGCGCGCTGGCTCGCGGAGGCGGGAGCCGGAAGCGTTGTTCTGAACGGCCGCCGCCCGCCCGACGAGGCGGCTGCAGCGGGGGTGGCGGAGCTCCGGAAGGGCAGCGCCGAGGTCCGCATCGAGATCGCCGATGTGACGGACGCGGAGGCGGTGGCGGGGATGCTGGGGCGGATCGATGCCGAACTGCCGCCGCTGGCCGGCGTGATCCACAGTGTGGGGACGCTCGCGGACGCGGCGTTGACGAACCAGGACTGGGCGCGGTTCGAGCGGGTGCTCGGCCCGAAGGCGCTGGGGGCCTGGCGACTCCACCGGGCGACGCTCGACCGGAAGCTTGATCTGTTCGTCCTCTTCTCCAGTCTGGCGGGCGTAATCGGGAGTAAGGGCCAGGCCAATCACGCGGCGGCCAACTCCTTCCTCGACCAACTGGCGCGGCACCGGAGGGCGCTGGGTCTGCCGGCTCAGGCCGTTGCGTGGGGGGCGTGGTCGGGCATCGGCGAGGCCGAGGAGCAGCGCGAACGAGTCGCGACGCAGCTCGCCCGCCGCGGCGAGGAGTGGATCGCACCCGAGCAGGGCATCCGTGCCTTGGCGCGCCTCGTGCGCGAGGACGTCGGAACCAGCGTGGTTGCGTCGGTCGACTGGGCGGCGCTTCCGTTGCGGGCACCTTGGCTCGCAGAAGTGGTGGGGCGGGAAGAGCACCGCCATTCCGCCGCTGCGGACGATCTCCCCAGGCAACTCAGGGAACTGGCGCCCGAGGAACGTCGGGAAGAACTGATCCGGTTCCTCGGGGAGCAGCTGGTCCAGATCCTGCGCCTGCGCTCCGCCCCGTCGCCGTCGGCTGGGTTCTTCGAGCTGGGCATGGACTCGCTGATGGCGGTCGAGCTTCGCAACCGCCTGAACCGGGCCTTCCGGGATGCGTTCGTTGTCTCGAACACCGCGGTGTTCGATCATCCCGACATCGCGCGACTGGCGGAGCACCTCGCAGGCAAGCTTGCCGGAGTGTCACCGGAGACGCCGCGGGCGCGAGCCTTGCCCGCTGTCCGTCGCCGGGACGACGAACGTATCGCGATCGTCGGCATGGCCTGCCGCTTCCCTGGCGCGCCGGACGCTGAGGCCTTCTGGGAGCGGCTTCGCTCCGGGGCCGATCTGGTGACGAGGGGGCGTCCGGACGGGCTCTTCGTGGACGCCGAGACGGAGGCGGCGCGCCCCTTCGGCGCCTATGTGGAGGGCCTCGACCGCTTTGATGCGGGCTTCTTCCGGATCGCCCCGGTCGAGGCCGAACTGCTGGATCCCCAGCAGCGGATGCTGCTCGAGACCAGCTGGGCGGCGCTGGAGGACGCCGGGATCGCCCCGGACGGGCTGCGCGGAAGCCGAACCGGAGTCTATGGGGGAGTGTGCGGCCACGACTACGAGGCCTTGGTCGCGACACTCGGCGGCGACGATCCGTCGACCAGCCTCTACAGATCCACGGGCATCGCCGCCTCCACCGCGGTCGGGCGGGTTGCCTTCGCGCTCGGCCTCGAGGGGCCGGCCATCACGGTGGACACCGCGTGTTCCTCGTCGCTGGTCGCTCTGCACCAAGCTTCGGGGGCGCTCCGCCACGGCGAGGCGGATCTGGTGCTGGCGGGAGGGGTGAACGCGATCCTGACGTCGAGCTTCACCCGTATCTTCACTGACGCCGGCATGCTGGCCGCGGATGGACGCTGCAAGACTTTCGACGCGGCGGCCGATGGTTATGTGCGGGGCGAGGGATGCGGGATGGTCGTGCTCAAGCGCCTTGTGGATGCGGAGGCGTCCGGAGACCGGATCCTCGCGGTACTGCTCGGATCGGCGGTCAACCAGGACGGCGCGAGTGCGGGCCTGACGGTTCCGAACGGCCCGGCACAGGAGCGCTCGATCGAGGAGGCGCTTGGACGGGCGGGCGTGGAGGCCTCCACGGTGGACTATCTGGAGGCGCACGGCACAGGAACCGAACTGGGCGATCCGGTCGAGGTGGAGGCGGCGGCTGCGGTGTACGGTCGCGGCCGGAGTCCGGACCGCCCGCTGCTGATCGGATCGGTGAAGACGAATGTGGGCCACCTCGAGGCGGCGGCGGGCGTGGCCGGGCTGATCAAGGCGGTGCTGGCGATCCGTTCCGGCGTGATTCCGCCGCACCTGCACTTCGAGCGGCCCAACCCGCGTATGGACTGGGAGGAGCTTCCCGTCCGGGTCACGTCGGAGGCGACCCGTTGGCCGGAGGCGGAGCGGCCGCGGCGGGCCGCGGTCAGCTCCTTCGGGTTCTCGGGCACGAACGCACACGCCGTGATCGAGGAATATGCAAGAGAGCGCGAAGTCCCCCGCGTCAAGGTTCCTGCACTGCTCGGGTCCGGTGCGGACGCCCCCGTCCTGCAGACCGACGTGCCCCGCCGACACCGCCTGCTCCCGCTTGCGGCGAAATCCGAGGACGCGCTCCGCCAGCTGGCCGGTCGGTACCGGACCGCCGTCCTGGCCGATACGCCGCTCGCCGACATGGCGTGGACGGCCGGGGTGGGACGGACCCACTTTCCCCACCGCTCGGGCCTCGTGTTCACTGATCGCGCCTCGCTGCAGGCGCAGCTGGAGGTGGTGAGGCAGGATGCCGCGGCGTCGCCCGCCGCAGGGAAGATTGCTTTCCTCTACACCGGACAGGGGAGCCAGTGGGCGGGAATGGGCCGGGAGCTCTATGAGACTGAGCCGGTCTTCCGGGCGGTCCTGGACCGGTGCGAGGAGGTGTTCCGCTCAGAGCGCGGGAGATCGCTCCTCGCGGTGATGTTCCAGGATGCAGAGCGGCTGGACCGGACCGAATGGACGCAGCCGGCACTATACGCGCTTGAGAGCGCACTGACCGCGTTGTGGGCGAGTGTGGGGGTCCGGCCCGACATCGTCTTCGGGCACAGCGCGGGAGAGATCGCGGCCGCGGCCGCCGCCGGGGCCTTTGACGTCGAGACCGGGATGCGGTTCGCCACGCGACGGGCCTCGCTCATGGGTTCGCTTCCCGAAGGAGGTGCGATGGCGGCGGTGTTCGCGTCGCACGGCTCCGTTTCAGCTGCGCTCGATGGTGTGGTGTCCTTGGCGGCGGACAACGGTGCGCACCAAGTGGTGAGCGGTCCGGACGCCGAGATCGAGGCGCTCCTGAATGCCTTCAGCGAAGACGGCGTCCAGGCGGAATCCCTTTCGGTCAGCCACGCCTTCCACAGTGCGCTGATGGACCCGGTGCTGGCGGAGCTGGAAGCGGAGGCTCCCGAGGCCTCGGAACCCTCGGTGCGGTTCGTGAGCGACGTGACCGGGCGTGTGCTGGAAGGCGTCCCCGACGGGGCGTACTGGCGGCGCCAGGCGCGCGAGCCGGTCCAGTTCGCGACGGCTGTAAGGACGCTGGCGGCTCTGGAGGCGGGGCTTCTGCTGGAGATTGGGCCCCACGCCGTGCTGGGACCGATGGCGGCGCTCGCCTGGCCGCAAACCGATGTGCCGACCGCGATCCCGAGCCAGCGGCGCGGCGGGAACGGGGACTTCATCGGCGCGGTGGCGGTTGCGTACGAGGCAGGGCTCGACATTGCCTTCGAGGGGCTGTTCGTCGGGGAGCGTCGGCGGCGGGTTGCGCTGCCCGCCTATCCCTTCCAGCGGGAGCGCTACTGGATCTCCACCTCCCTGATTCCGCAGCCAGCTGCCGGGCATGCGCTGCTCGGAGTCCTGCGGGATTCCCCTGATGGCGAATTCTCCTTCGAGAGGCAGTTGCACCGTCGCGATCCGGCGTGGCTCCCGGATTACCGGGTGTTCGGCCAAGTGTTGGCGCCGGGTGCGCTCTACGCGGCGCAGGTGGGTGAAGCGCTTAGGGAAACGCGCCACGACCTTCCCTTCGTCCTCGGGGAGACCGCGATCACGCGCCCGCTGGTGCTGTCGGACGACGGAGGCCGGACGGTTCAGGTCGTGGTCGGCGAGGACCGCCGCTGGAGGGTCGTCAGCAGGGATGCTGAGGGTCGATGGGAGACTCACGCCGAGGGGCGTTGGAACCCCCTCGCGGAAGCCGCGCCCCCTCCGGCAGACCTCGGTGCCTTGAAGGAGGGTCTTGCCCAGGCGGACGTGGACTTCGAGTCGGACCTCGTCGGCTTCGAGTACGGGCCGGCCTTCCGTGGTTTGGGCCGGCTCTGGTCGGGTCCGGGCGAGGCGCTGGGCGAGGTGCTTCTTCCCGCAGGGACGGACTCCCAGAGCCTCCTCGCGCATCCTGCACTGCTCGACGCCTGTTTCCAAGTGCAGGGTCGGATCCCGGAACTGGCCGGAGCAGCGGGCACGTGGCTGCCGATCGGCTGGGAACGCTTCGTCCTGCACGACGCGCTGCCGGATCGCGTCTTCTGCCGTGCGCTCGACCGCGGCGCAGGCGGGGAGACGCGCACGGCCGACGTTTGGCTCTACAGGTCGACGGGTGAGGAACTGGCGCGCATCGAGGGCTTCGCGCTCGGACGGGCGAGCCGAGCCGCCCTGGTGCGTGACCAGCTGGAGGAAGCGCTGCACGAGGTGGTGTGGCGCGACGGGGCGGCGGTCGGACTCCGGGATGCGGACTTTCTCGCCGGGCCTCAGGAGATCGAGTCCGGTTTGGAATCGGTGGACGGATATTTTGAGGCGGAGGGCCGGGACGGGGCCTCGGTCGCCGCGCTCGGGCGCGAACTGGAGCGTGAATCCCGCCGATGCCTGCTTGGCGCACTCGGGGAACTGGGATGGGAGCCCAGGCCGGGAGACCGTTTCGAGACGGACGAGCTGCGACGCCGGCTGAGAGTGACGGGGGATCACGGTCGGCTGTTCGCCCGGTTCCTGTCGCTGATGGAGGAGATGGGTCTCCTCGGCCGGGACCCGGCAGGCGGCTGGTTTGTGGCGACCGCACCGGACCTGCCTTCGGAGTCCGACACTGGGCCGACCGACTCCGAAGGCGATTCCATCGAGCTGGCGCTGCTCCGCCGGTGCGGGGAGTCGCTCGCCGAGGTGCTCAGGGGGCGTGCCGACGCGCTGGACCTGCTGTTCGGCGGCGAGCCGGGGGCGGCGAGCCTGTTCCGCGACTCGCCCGCCGCGAGGGCGATGAACCGCATGGTCGCCGACGGCATCCGCACGGCGGTCGCCGGTTTGCCGGACGGACGGCCGCTGCGAGTGATCGAGATCGGCGCGGGGACCGGTGCGACCACGTCCGCCCTCCTGGAGGTTCTGCCGGCCGGCTCGACCCGATATACCTTCACCGACATCTCGACCGGCTTCTTCCCGGACGCGGAGCGGCGGTTCGGCGAACGGGGCGTGGACTTTCGCTTCCTTGGGCTCGACATCGAACGGGATCCTGCAGATCAGGGGTTCGCGCTCCACGGCTTCGACCTCGTGATCGCCGCGAACGTCCTGCACGCGACGCGCGACCTGGGTGAGACGCTCGACCACTGCCGACGCCTCCTGGCGCCGTCGGGCGTGCTGGTGGCCGTTGAGGAGACCGCCCGGAAGGAATGGCTGGACCTGACCTTCGGACTCCTGCCGGGCTGGTGGCGCTCCCGCGACGCTTATCGCTCCGACTACGCGCTGATTCCGCCCCCCGTCTGGCGGCAAGCCCTCACCGACGCCGGATTCGGATGTGCGTCCCTCGTTGAGGCGCCCTCCGGGGCACTCCTGATCTTGGCGCGGGGTCCGTCCGAGGTGGTGTCGGACAGCGGTCTGTTCGTGCTGGCCGGCGAGAGCGAGTTAGGAGCCGAACTGGCGGAGGAGCTGGATCGCCGGGGAAGCCGGGCGGTCGAGGGGCCCGTGGACGGCGACCGTCCGGCATGGCGTGCGTTCTTCGAGTCCTTGCCCGGTGTGCTTTCGCTCCGAGGTGTGGCGTATCTCGGCGGGGTCCGGCGGGATGGGCCGGACCTCTCGACCATGGAGCTTCAGGCGGATCTGGAGGTGGTGTGCGCCGGCGTGCTGGCGATGGTCCAGGGGATGTCGGACGCGGGTGTGTCACCCGTGAACGGCACTTGGTTCGTGACACGGGGCGGCCAAGTGATCGACCGGGAGCGCTCCGGCGCACTCGCGGGTGCTGCGCTGTGGGGCTTTGCGAGCGTGGTCGATCTGGAGCACGGGGATCTTAGGCCGCGCCTGCTGGACCTGGATCCGGCGGCTCCCCCGTCGGCGGCCACGCTTGCCGACGAGCTGCTTTGGCCCGACCGGGAGACACGCATTGCCCGACGGGACGGGGCCCGTCTCGTCGCTCGGCTCACGCGCCTCGCGGGACGGGCCGACTTCCCGTCGAGGCCCGGGAAGTTTGGCTCCGCGGATCCGTGTCCCGACGAGGTCCGGCTGCGCGGGGATCGGAGCTATCTGATCACCGGCGGACTTGGGGGGATCGGTCTCGAGGTGGCGCGCTGGCTCGCCGGGGCGGGAGCCGGAGCCGTCGTCGTGAACGGACGCCGCGCACCCGACACGGCAGCCGCGGCAGCCATTGAGCAGTTGCGGGAGGGCGGTGCCGAGGTGCGCATCGAGATCGCCGACGTCACCGCCCCGGAGGCGGTGGCGAGGATGCTCCAGCGCATCGACGCCGAACTGCCTCCGCTGGCGGGCGTGATCCACAGCGTCGGAGCGCTCGCCGACGCGGCGTTGACGAACCAGGACTGGGAGCGGTTCGAGCGGGTGCTAGGGCCAAAGGTGTTGGGGGCCTGGCGGCTCCACCGCGCGACGCTCGACCGGGAACTCGACCTGTTTGTTCTGTTCTCAAGCCTGGCGGGCGTCGTCGGGAGTCCGGGCCAGGCCAATCACGCCGCGGCCAACTCCTTCCTCGACCAGTTGGCGCGGCACCGGAGGGCGCTGGGCCTGCCGGCTCAAGCCGTTGCCTGGGGGGCGTGGTCGGACATCGGCGAGGCCGAGGAGCATCGCGAACGCATCGCGACGCGACTCGCCGGCTACGGCGAGGAGTGGATGGATCCCGAGCAGGGAATCCGCGCTTTGGCGCGGCTTGTGCGGGAGGATGTCGGTGCCGGCGTTGTGGCACGCTTCGATTGGTCGGCGCTTCCGTCGCGCGCGCCTTGGATCGAAGAACTGGCAGGGCGCGAGGAGGACCGCTCTTCCGCGGATCGGGACGATCTTCTCAAGCGGCTGCGGGGACTTCCCCCCAGCGGGCGCCGGGACGAGTTGATCCGGTTCCTCGGGCAACAGCTGGTCCAGATCCTGCGCCTCCGCTCCGCACCGTCGCCGTCGACAGGATTCTTCGAGCTGGGAATGGACTCGCTGATGGCGGTCGAGCTTCGCAACCGCCTGAACCGGGCCTTCCGAGATGCGTTCGTTGTCTCGAACACCGCGGTGTTCGATCATCCCGACATCGAGCGGCTGGCGGAACACCTGGCGGACAAGCTTGCCGGAGTGTCCCCGGATGTGTCGCGGCTTCGAGCCTCGCCTGCCGCCAGGCGCCGGGACGACGAACGCATCGCGATCGTCGGCATGGCCTGCCGCTTCCCCGGGGCGCCGGACGCCGAGGCGTTCCGGGAGCAGCTGCGCTGCGGGGCCGATCTGGTGACGCAGGGGCGTCCTGACGGGCTCTTCGTGGACGCCGAGACGGAGGCGGCGCGCCCCTTCGGCGCCTACGTGGAGGGCCTCGACGGCTTCGATGCGGGCTTCTTCCGGATTGCCCCGGTCGAAGCCGAACTCCTCGATCCCCAGCAGCGGATGCTGCTTGAGACCAGCTGGGCGGCGCTTGAAGACGCCGGGATCGCCCCGGACGGCCTGCGCGGAAGCCGAACCGCAGTCTATGGCGGGGTGGCGTCGAGCGATTACCAGGCGCTTGTCGCCGGTCTTGGCGGCGATCCGTCGACCAACATCTACAGGTCCACCGGCATCGCCGCCTCGACCGCGGTTGGCCGGGTCGCCTTCGCGCTCGGCCTCGAGGGACCGGCCGTCACCGTGGACACCGCGTGCTCGTCGTCGCTGGTCGCGCTGCACCAGGCGGCGGGGGCGATTCGGCAGGGCGAGGCGGACTTGGCGCTGGCGGGCGGCGTGAACGCGATCCTGACGTCTACCGCTACCCGGATATTCGCTGACGCCGGCATGCTCGCCGCGGACGGACGCTGCAAGACCTTCGACGCGGCGGCCGACGGCTACGTGCGGGGCGAGGGCTGCGGGATGGTCGTGCTGAAGCGTCTTGCCGATGCGGAGGCCGCAGGAGACCGGATTCTGGCGGTTCTGCTCGGATCGGCGGTCAACCAGGACGGCGCGAGCGCCGGCCTGACCGTTCCGAACGGCCCGGCCCAGGAGCGCGTCATTGAGGAGGCGCTTGCGCGGGCGGGAGTGGATGCCGCCTCTGTGGACTATCTGGAGGCGCACGGCACGGGGACCGAACTGGGCGATCCGGTCGAGGTGGCGGCGGCTGCTGCGGTGTACGGTCGCGGCCGGAGTCCGGACCGCCCGCTGCTGGTCGGATCGGTGAAGACGAATGTGGGCCACCTCGAGGCGGCGGCGGGCGCGGCCGGGCTGATCAAGACGGTGCTCGCGATCCGTTCCGGGATGATTCCGCGGCACCTGCACTTCGAGCGGCCCAACCCGCGGATGGACTGGGGGGAGCTTCCCGTCCGAGTGACGTCGCAGGCGACCCCCTGGCCGGAGGCGGAGCGGCCGCGGCGGGCTGCGGTCAGCTCCTTCGGATATTCGGGCACGAACGCCCATGTCGTGATCGAGGGATACGCGGAGGAACGCGAACCGCCGCGCGTCGAGATCGCCGCACTGCCGGTGTCCGCCACGGACGGTGCCGGTCCGCAGACCGGTTCCCGCCCGCACCGCGTGCTCCCGCTGTCTGCGAAGTCCGAGGGCGCGCTCCGTCAGCTGGCCGACCGGTACCGGGCCGCCCTCTCGGGGGACGTGCCGCTCGCCGACATGGCGTGGACGGCGGGCGCGGGCCGGAGCCACTTCCGGCACCGCTCGGGCCTCGTGTTCAGCGATCGCGCCTCGTTGGAGGAGCAGCTGGAGGCGGCGAGGCAGGGCGCGGTGGCGTCGCCTTCGCAAGGACCGGTCGCATTCCTCTACACCGGGCAGGGGAGCCAGTGGGCGGGGATGGGCCGGGAGCTCTATGGGACCGAGCCGGTCTTCCGGGCGGTCCTGGACCGGTGCGAGGCGGTGTTCCGCGCAGAGCGCGGAAGATCGCTTCTGGCCGTAATGTTCGAGGACTCCTCCGGGCGGATCGAGCGCACCGAATGGACGCAGCCGGCACTGTACGCACTGGAGAGCGGGCTGACCGCTCTCTGGGCGAGCGTGGGGGTGCGGCCCGACATCGTCTTCGGGCACAGCGTCGGAGAGATCGCGGCGGCGGCCGCCGCGGGCGCCATTGACGTCGAGACCGGGATGCGGTTTGCCGCTCGCCGGGGCGCGCTGATGGGTTCGCTCCCGGCGGACGGCATGATGGCGGCGGTGTTCGCTTCGCCGGAGCGGGTCGCTTCCGAACTGGACGGTACGGCGTGCTTGGCGGCGGACAACGGCACGCACCAGGTCGTGAGCGGGCCAAAGTCCGAAATCGAGGCGCTCCTGAAGACGCTCGAGGAGGACGGTCTCCGAGCGGACCGTCTCCGGACCAGCCATGCGCACCACAGCGCGCTGATGGACCCGGTGCTGGCGGAGTTGGAAGCGGCGGCCCCGAAGGCCGCGGCACCCTCGCTGCGGCTGGTGAGCGGCGCAAGCGGGCGCGCGCTGGAGAGCGCCCCCGACGGGGCGTACTGGCGGTGCCAGGCGCGCGAGCCGGTCCAGTTCGCGACGGCGGTGCGGACGCTGGCGGCCCTGGAGGCGCGGCTTCTGCTGGAGATCGGGCCCGGCAGCGTGCTGGGACCGATGGCGGCACTCGCCTGGCCGCGCGGCGATGTGCCTGCCGTGATTCCGAGCCAGCGGCGCGGCGGGAACGGGGACTTCGTCGCTGCCGTGGCGGGCGCGTACGAGGCGGGGCTCGACATTGCCTTCGAAGGTCTGTTCGCAGGGGAGCGGCGGCGGCGGGTTTCGCTGCCCTCCTATCCCTTCCAGCGGGAGCGCCACTGGATCCCTCCCTCGCTGCGTCGGCCGTCCGAGACGGCGCACACGCTCCTCGGTGGGCAACGGGATTCCCCGGATGGCGAGCATTCCTTCGAGAGGCAGCTGCACAGGCGGGATCCGGCGTGGCTGGCGGACCATCGCGTGTTCGGTGAAGTCGTCGCACCGGGCGCACTCTACGCGGCGCAGGTGGGTGAAGCGCTTCGGGAAACGCACCACGACCTTCCCGTGGTCCTCGCCGAGACCGCGATCACGCGCCCGCTCGTGTTGTCGGGCGACGAGGGCAGGGTGGTTCAGGTGGTGCTCGGCCAGGATCGCGCCTGGACGGTCGTCAGCAAGGATGCGGGGGGCCGCTGGGAGACGCACGCCGAAGGCCGCTGGGCACGCCTCGCCGCAGCCACATCCGAGCCTGCGGATCTGCGTGCGCTGCAAGCCGGCCTCACCCAGGTGGATGTGGAGGCCCGGTACCTCGAACTCGGTCGGGACGCCACCGGACTCGCCTACGGGCCGGCGTTCCGCGGCTTGACCCGGCTCTGGTCGGGTTCCGGCGAGGCCCTGGGCGAAGTGCTACTGCCGGCGGGGACGGATCACGGGAGACTTCTGGCGCACCCGGCACTGCTCGACGCCTGCTTCCAGGTGCTTGCGGGGATCCGGGGACTGGCTGAGACGGGGGGCACATGGCTGCCGATCGGCTGGAACCGCTTCGTCCTGCACGACGCGCTGCCGGATCGCGTATTCTGCCGGGCACTCGACCACGGTGAAGAAGCGGCGACGCGCCGGGCCGATCTCTGGCTCTATGCGAAGACGGGCGAGGAACTGGCGCGCTTCGAGGGCTTCGCACTCAGACGCGCGAGCCGGACGGCCCTTTCGGATCACCGGTTGGAAGAGAGGCTGCACGAGGTGGTGTGGCGCGAGGGGGCGGCAGTGGGACTCCGGGAGGCGGACTTCCTCGCCGGACCGGAGGAGATCGGGTCCTGTCTGGAAGCGTCGGACGGCTACCTTGAGGCGGAAGGCAGGGACGGGGCGTCGCTCGCCGCGATGGAGCGCGAACTGGAGCGCGAGTCACGATGGCACTTGCTCCGCGGATTCCGGGAGCTGGGATGGAAGCCCCGGACGGGAGACCGTTTCGAGACGGACGAGCTACGGCGCCGGCTCCGTGTGACGGAGGATCACGGCCGGTTGTTCAGCCGGTTGCTGACGATGCTGGACGGGATGGGGATCCTCGGCCGGGAACCGGCAGGCGGATGGCTTGTTGCGGCCGTGCCGGAAGCGCCTGCGGAACTCGGTGCGGAGCTGTCCGGCCCCGAGACCCAATCCGTCGAGCTGGGCCTGCTTCGCCGTTGCGGGGGGGCACTCGCCGAGGTGCTCCGCGGTCGGGTCGATGCGGTGGACCTGCTCGTCGGCGGAGAGCCCGGAGCGGAGAGCCTGTACCGCGACTCGCCCATCGCGCGGGCCGTGAACCGCATGGTCGCCGACGGCGTGCGCGCGGCGGTCGTCGGGTTGCCGGAAGGCCGGACACTGCGAGTGATCGAGATCGGCGCAGGGACGGGCGCGACCACGTCCGCCCTCCTGAGCGTCCTGCCTGCCGGTCGGGCCGAATACACCTTCACCGACATCTCGGCGGACTCGTTCCCGGACGCGGAGCGACGATTCGGCGAACGGGACGTGGACCTGCGTTTCCGGGCGCTCGACATCGAACGGGATCCGACCGATCAGGGGTTTACGCGCCACGCATACGACCTCGTGGTTGCGACGAGCGTCCTGCATCTGACCCGCGACCTCGGTCAGACGCTCGCCCATTGCCGGCGCCTTCTGGCCCCGTCGGGAGTGCTGGTGGCGGTCGAGGAAACCGCCCGCAAGGAATGGCTGGACCTGACCGTCGGACTGCTGCCCGGCTGGTGGCGTTACCGGGACGCTTATCGCTCCGACCACCCGCTGGTTCGGCCCCCTGTCTGGCGGCAGGCCCTCAGGGACGCCGGATTTGGGGCGGCGTCCCTGACCGAGCTTCCGTCAGGGGCGCTCCTGATCCTGGCACGGGGACCGTCGGAGGTGGGAGCGGAAGGCGGGCTGTTCGTGCTGGCGGGAGAGAGCGAGGTGGGTGCCGATCTGGCCGAGGAGCTGGATCGCCGGGGGAGCCGGGTGGTCGAAGGGCCCGCGGACGGCGACCGTCAGGCGTGGCGCGGGTTCTTTGAGTCATTGCCCGTGTCGCTTGCGCTGCGGGGCGTGGCGTACTTGGGCGGGATCCGGTGGAGCGGTGCGGAGCTTTCGGCCAGGGAGCTTGAGGCGGAGCTTGAGGCGGTAGGTGCTGGCGCACTGGCGCTGGTCCAGGGGATGGCGGACGCGGGTGTGTCGCCCGTGAACGGCACTTGGTTCGTGACCCGGGGCGGTCAGGTGATCGATCTGGAGCGTTCCGGCGAACTCGCCGGTGCCTTGCTGTGGGGTTTTGCGGGTGTGGTGGAGCTGGAGCACGGGGATCTTACGCCGCGCCTGCTGGACCTGGATCCTCAATCTCCCCCGTCCGCCGGCACGCTTGCCGACGAGCTGCTCTTCCCCGACCGGGAGACGCGCATCGCCCGACGGGGAGGAGCCCGTCTCGTCGCACGTCTCACGCGCTTCTCCGGGCGGGAGGGGAGTTCGGCAGATTCCGGTCGCGGGGAGGTCCGGCTGCGCGGGGACCGCAGCTATCTCGTCACGGGGGGACTCGGGGGACTCGGGGTCGAGGTGGCGCGCTGGCTCGCCGAGGCGGGAGCCGGGGCCATAGTCTTGAACGGGCGCCGGCCGGCCAACGCGGCAGCCGAGGCGGCGGTTGCGGAGCTCCGCAAGGGTGGCGCCGACGTACGCATCGAGATCGCGGACGTGACGGACGCGGAGGCTGTGGCGGGAATGCTCCGGCGCATCGACGCCGAACTCCCGCCGCTGGCGGGCGTGATTCACAGCGTCGGAGCGCTCGCCGACGCGGCGTTGACGAACCAGGACTGGGCCCGGTTCGAGCGGGTGCTCGGCCCGAAGGTCCTGGGGGCTTGGCGACTCCACCGGGCGACGCTCGACCGGGAGCTCGACCTGTTCGTCCTCTTCTCCAGCCTAGCGGGTGTTATCGGGAACCCGGGCCAGGCCAACTACGCGGCGGCCAGTGCATTCCTCGACCAGCTGGCGCGGCACCGCCGAGCACTGGGACTGCCCGGTCAGGCCGTCGCGTGGGGGCCGTGGTCGGGCGTCGGCGAGGCCGAGGAGCGACGCGAACGCATCGGGATGCAGCTCGCCTCAGCGGAGGAGTGGATCGCTCCCAGGCAGGGCATTCGTGCCTTGGCGTGGCTCCTGCAAGAGGACGTCGGAACCAGCGTGGTTGCGTCGGTCGACTGGTCGGCTCTTCCGCTGCGGGCACCTTGGCTCGCAGAAGTGGCGCGGCGCCGAGAGGACCACACTTCCGCCCATCGAGACGACCTCCTCAAGCGGCTCCGGGGACTTGCCCCTGGGGAGCGCCGGGATGAACTGGCCCGTTTCCTCGGAGAACAACTGGTCCAAATTCTGCGCCTGCGCTCCGCACCGTCTCCGTCGGCCGGGTTCTTTGAACTTGGCATGGACTCGCTGATGGCGGTCGAGCTCCGCAACCGGTTGAACCGCGCCTTCCGGGATGCGTTCGTTCTCTCAAACACCGCGATTTTCGATCATCCCGACATCGCGCGACTGGCGGAACACCTCGCAGGCAAGCTTGGCGGAGCGTCACCGGAGGCGCCGCCGGTACGAGCCTTGCCCGCTGTCCGTCACCGGGGCGACGAACGCGTCGCGATCGTTGGCATGGCCTGCCGCTTTCCCGGGGCGCCTGACGCCGACGCGTTCTGGGAGCGGCTACGATCCGGAGCGGATCTGGTGACCCGGGGGCGTCCGGACGGGCTTTTCGTGGATGCCGAGACGGCGGCGGCGCGCCTCTTCGGTGCCTATGTGGCCGGCCTCGACGGCTTCGATGCTGGCTTCTTCCGGATTGCCCCGGTCGAAGCCGAGTTCTTGGATCCCCAGCAGCGGATGCTGCTTGAGACAAGCTGGGCGGCGCTTGAAGACGCCGGAATCGCCGCGGACGGGCTACGCGGAAGCCGAACCGGTGTGTACGGCGGAGTCTCGACGAGCGACTACCAGGAACTCGCCGGCGGGTTCGTGGATGAGCCGTCGGCCAACCTCTACAGGGCCACCGGCGCCACTCCCTCGGCCGCGGTGGGGCGGGTTGCCTTCGCATTGGGCCTCGAAGGTCCGGCGGTCACGGTGGACACCGCGTGTTCGTCGTCGCTGGTCGCGCTGCACCAGGCCGCCGCGGCGCTCCGGCAGGGTGAGACGGATCTGGTGCTGGCGGGAGGGGTGAACGCGATTCTGACGTCGACTGTTACCAGGATGTTCACTGACGCCGGAATGCTGGCCGCGGATGGGCGCTGCAAGACTTTCGACGCGGCGGCCGACGGTTATGTGCGCGGCGAGGGATGCGGGATGGTCGTGCTGAAGCGCCTGGCGGACGCGGAGGCGGCTGGAGACCGGATCCACGCGGTTCTGCTCGGATCGGCGGTGAACCAAGACGGCGCGAGCGCAGGCCTGACCGTGCCAAACGGCCCCGCTCAGGAGCGGGTGATCGAAGAGGCGCTTGCGCGAGCCGGCGTGGAGGCCTTCTCCGTGGATTATCTGGAGGCGCACGGCACGGGGACCGAACTGGGCGATCCGGTCGAGGTGGAGGCGGCAGCTGCGGTGTACGGTCGCGGCCGGAGTCCGGACCGCCCGCTGCTGATCGGATCGGTGAAGACCAACGTGGGACACCTCGAGGCGGCGGCTGGCGTGGCCGGGCTGATCAAGGCGGTGCTCGCGATCCGGTCCGGAGTGATTCCTCGGCACCTGCACTTCGAGCGGCCCAACCCGCGGATGGACTGGGCGGAGCTTCCCGTCCGCGTGACGTCGGAGACGACCCGTTGGCCGGAGGCGGACCGGCCGCGGCGGGCCGCGGTCAGTTCGTTCGGGTACTCGGGCACGAACGCCCACGTCGTGATTGAGGGATATCCGGATGAGCGCCAACTGCCGCGCATCGAGGTCCCTGCACTGCAAGCGTCCGCTGCGGACGACCCCGTCCCGCAGGGCGATACGCTCCGTCGGCACCGCCTGCTCCCGCTCTCAGCGAAGTCCGAGGATGCGCTCCGGCAGCTTGCCGGCCGGTATCGCGGCGCACTCCAGGCTGATATGCCGCTTGCTGACATGGCATGGACGGCGAGCGTGGGCCGGAGCCACTTCCCGCACCGCTCCGGCATCGTGTTCCAAAGCAAGGGTGAACTCAGCACGCAGCTAGAAGCACTGGAACGGACCGGGGCGCAGGCCGTGCCGATCGGAGCGGTTGCCTTCCTTTACACCGGGCAGGGGAGTCAGTGGGCGGGAATGGGCCTCGAACTGTATGAGACGGAGCCGGTCTTTCGGGCGGTCATGGACCGGTGCGAGGAGGTGTTCCGCGCAGAGCGCGGTAGATCGCTCTTGGCCGTCATGTTTGAGGATTCCGGGCGGCTCGACAGGACCGAATGGGCTCAGCCGGCACTCTACGCGTTGCAGAGCGGTCTTACCGCGCTGTGGGCAAGCGTGGGGGTGCGGCCGGCCATCGTGTTCGGGCACAGCGTCGGAGAGATTGCGGCAGCCGCAGCAGCAGGGGCCTTCGACCTCGAGACCGGGATGCGGTTCGCGGCACGCCGGGGCGCGCTCATGGGTTCGCTTCCCGAGGAGGGCGCAATGGCCGCAGTGTTTGCCTCGCACGATCGTGTTTCATCCGCGCTCGTAGACGAGGTATCCCTAGCCGCCGACAACGCGGCGCACCAGGTCGTGAGCGGCCCGAAAGAAGGGATCGATGCGCTTCTGAAGACCTTCCGAGACGACGGAATCCGCGTGGAAACCCTCCGGACCAGCCACGCCTTCCATAGCGCGCTGATGGACCCGGTGCTGGCGGAGCTGGAAACCGCGGCCCCCAGGGCTTCGGCGCCCTCACTGCGGCTGGTGAGCAATGTGACCGGGCGGGTGCTGGAAGGTGCCCCCGATGGAGCGTACTGGCGGCGCCAGGCGCGAGAGCCCGTCCAGTTCGCGAGGGCCGTGCGGACGCTGGCGGCACTGAAGGCGGGCCTTTTGCTGGAGATCGGGCCCCACGGCGTGCTGGCACCGACGGCGGCGCTCGGCTGGCCGCACACCGAGGCGCCTACCGTGATCCCGAGCCAGCGGTGCGGCGGGAGCGGAGACTTCGTCGGCGCAGTCGCGGGTGCATACGTGGCAGGGATCGACATAGCCTTCGAGGGTCTGTTCGTAGGGGAGCGGCGGCGGCGGGTTTCGCTGCCCGCCTATCCCTTCCAGCGCGAGCGCTACTGGATCTCCCCCTCCTTGCGTCGGCAACCAGAGGCGGGACATCCGCTCCTCGGGGTGCAGCGGGATTCCCCGGAAGGCGGAATCTCCTTCGAGAGACAGTTGCACAGTCGGGATCCGGCGTGGCTCGCAGACCACCGGGTGTTCGGCGAAGTGGTCGCACCGGCTGCACTCTACGCGGTGCAGTTAACTGAAGCGCTAAGGGAAATCCACCACGAACTCCCCGTCGTCCTTGAGGGGACCGCGATCACGGTCCCGCTCGTGTTGTCGGGCGAAGAGAGTCGGCTGGTCCAGGTGGCGCTCAGCGAGGACCGCTCCTGGAGGGTCGTCAGCAGAAGCGAGGGGGCCCAATGGCAGACTCATGCCGAAGGCCGCTGGGCTCGCCTGGTCCCAGCCGCTCCCGAGTCGGCAGATCTTGGCGCGTTGAAGGCCGGCCTCGCCGAAGTGGATGTGGAGGCGCGTTACCTCGAACTCGATCGGGACGACAGCGGACTCGTTTACGGACCGGCCTTCCGGGGCGTGGTCCGGCTTTGGTCCGGGCCCCGTGAGGCGCTGGGCCAGGTGCTGCTGCCGACAGGGATGGATCGCCCTGGCCTGCTTGCGCATCCGGCACTGCTCGACGCCTGCTTCCAGGCGCTGGGCGGGATCCGGGAGGTGGCCGAGCCAGACGGCACATTGCTGCCGATCGGCTGGGACCGCTTCATCCTGCACGAAGCTTTACCCGATCGCGTCTTCTGCCGTTTGCTCGGCCGCGGCGAGGCCGAGGGAATCTGCAGGGCCGATCTCTGGCTCTACAGGGAGACGGGCGAGGAGTTGGCCCGTGTCGAGGGCTTGAGACTCAAGCGCGCGAGCCGGCTGGCCGTGTCGCGTCACCGGATCGATGAGACGCTCCACGAAGTGGTGTGGCGCGAGGGGGCGGCGTTGGGTTTCCGGGGGGCGGAGTTCCTCGCCGAACCGCGTGTGATCGAGTCCGTTCTGGGAGCGTTGGACGAATACCTTGAGGCGGAGGGCCCGGACCGTGCGTCCCTCCTTGCACTAGGCCAGGACCTGGAGCTCGAGTCACGCCGGCAGCTGCTCAGCGGATTCCGGGAGCTGGGGTGGGAGCCCAGGACCGGAGATCGCTTTGAGACGAACGAGTTGCGCCGCCGGCTCAGGGTCACGGGGGATCACAGCCGGCTGTTCCGCCGCTTCCTGACGGTGATGGAGGAGATGGGGATCCTTGGCCGAGATCCAGCAGGCGGCTGGTTTGTGGCCGATGCCCCGGAACCGCCTTCGGAGTCCGAAGGGAGGCCGATCGACGACGGTTCCATCGAGCTGGCCCTGCTCCGTCGCTGCGGGGAGTCGCTCGCCGAGGTGCTCAGGGGTCGCGCCGACGCGCTGGACCTGCTCTACGGTCTCGAGCCGGGGGCGGCGAGCCTTTACCGCAACTCGCCCGCGCCACGGGCGCTGAACCGCATGGTCGCCGACGCCGTGCGCACGGCGGTCGCCGGGTTGCCGGAAGGGCGGCCGCTGCGGGTGATTGAGATCGGCGCGGGAACGGGCGCGACCACGTCCGCCCTCTGGGAAGTGTTGCCGGCCGGCTGGACCGAATACACCTTCACTGACATCTCCGCCGGCTTCTTCCCGGACGCGGAGCGGGAGTTCGGCGCACGGGGCGTCGAGCTTCGGTTGCGGGTACTCGACATCGAACGGGATCCGGCGGATCAGGGGTTCGTGACGCACTGCTACGACCTGGCGATAGCCACGAATGTGCTGCACGCGACTCGCGACATGGGACGGACCCTCGCCCATTGCCGGCTCCTCCTGGCCCCGTCGGGTGTGTTGGTGGCCGTCGAGGAAACCGCGCGGAACACATGGCTGGACCTGACCTTCGGACTGCTGCCGGGCTGGTGGCGCTTCGGGGACGCGTATCGCTCCGACTATCCGCTGATTCCGCCCCCCGTCTGGCGGCAGGCCCTCACGGACGCCGGACTTGAGGGGACGTCGCTCGTCGAGATGCCGTCAGGGGCACTCCTGATCCTGGCACGGGGACCGTCGGAAGTGGGGGCTGAGAGCGGTCTGGTCGTACTGGCCGGAGAGAGTGAGGTGGGTGCCGAGCTGGCGGACGAGCTGGATCGCCGGGGAAGCCGGGTGGTCGCAGGGCCCGTACGGGGGGACCGTCAGGCATGGCGTGTATTCTTCGAGTCGCTGCCCGGTGCGCTTGCGCCGCGAGCTGTGGCGTATCTCGGCGGTGTCCGGCGGGATGGGCCGGAGCTGTCGACCCGCGGGCTTCAGGCCGATCTGGAAGCGGTGGTTGCCGGCGCGCTGGGGCTGGTCCAGGGGATGTCGGACGCCGGCGTGTCTCCCGTGAGCGGCACCTGGTTCGTGACGCGCGGCGGCCAGGTGATTGATCGGGAGCGCTCCGGCGCACTTGCGGGTGCCTCGCTGTGGGGCTTTGCGAGCGTCGTGGAGTTGGAGCACGGGGATCTGACGCCGCGTCTGCTGGACCTGGATCCGGAGTCTCCCCCGTCGGCCGCCACGCTCGCCGACGAACTGCTCAACCCCGACCGGGAGACGCGCATCGCCCGACGGCGCGGAGCCCGTCTCGTCGCTCGGCTGGCGCGGCTGTCCGGGCGGGAACGGGGCGCGGAAGAGTCCGTTCCCGACGAGGTCCGGCTGCGCGGGGACCGGAGCTATCTGATCACCGGGGGGCTCGGCGGGGTCGGGCTGGAGGTGGCGCAGTGGCTCGCGGAGGCGGGAGCCGGAGCCATCATCCTGAACGGACGCCGCCCGCCCGAGGAGGATGCCGCGGCGCGGGTCTCGGAACTCGGGGCGGGCAGTGCGGATGTGCGAATTGAGATTGCCGACGTGACGGATCCGGAGGCGGTGGCCGGGATGCTGGGGCGGATTGACGCTGAACTGCCGCCGCTCGCCGGCGTGATTCACAGCGTCGGGACCCTCGCCGATGCGGCGTTGACCAACCAGGACTGGGAGCGGTTCGAACGCGTGCTGGGTCCCAAGGTGCTGGGGGCCTGGCGGCTGCACCGGGCTACGCTCGACCGGGAGCTTGATCTGTTCGTCCTCTTCTCCAGCCTGGCCGGTGTCGTCGGGAGTCCGGGGCAAGCCAACCACGCGGCGGCCAACGCCTTCCTCGACCAGCTGGCGCGGCACCGGAGGGCGCTGGGCCTGCCGGGTCAGGCCATTGCGTGGGGGGCGTGGTCGGGAATCGGGGAGGCCGAAGAGCAGCGGGAACGAATCGTGGCGCACCTGGCCCGCTACGGCGAGAATTGGATTGTCCCCGAGCAGGGCATCCGTGCCTTGGCGCGGATCGTGCGCGAGGACGTCGCAAGCAGTGTTGTGGCGGCCGTGGACTGGTCGGCGATACCGTTGCGGACACCTTGGCTCGCAGAAGTGGCGGGGCGCGGAGAGGATCGGCGTATCGCCGCTCCGAACGATCTCACCAAACGGCTCCAAGGGCTTTCTCCCGAGGAGCGCCGGCAAGAACTGGTCCGCTTCCTGCAGGAACTGCTCGTCCAGATCCTGCGCCTCCGCTCCGCCCCATCGGCCTCGGCGGGGTTCTACGAGCTCGGCATGGACTCGCTGATGGCCGTCGAGCTCCGCAACCGCCTGAACCGGGCCCTTCCGGAGCCGTCCGTTGTCTCGAACACTGCGGTCTTTGATCATCCCGACATCGAGCGACTGGCGGAACACCTGGCAGGCAAGCTTGCCGGAGTCTCAGCGCAGGAACCGCGGGTGCGAGCGCTCCCCACCGTCCGGCGCCACACCGAGGAACGCATCGCGATTGTCGGCATGGCCTGCCGCTTCCCCGGGGCGCCGGACCCCGAGACCTTCTGGACGCAGCTTCGCTCCGGGGCCGATCTGGTGACGCGGGGGCGTCCGGACGGGCTGTTCGTGGATGCCGAAACCGAGGCGGCGCGCCCCTTTGGCGCCTATGTGGAGGGCCTCGACCGCTTCGATGCGGGCTTCTTCCGGATCGCCCCGGTCGAGGCGGAACTGCTGGACCCGCAGCAACGGATGCTGCTGGAGACCAGCTGGGAGGCGCTCGAGGACGCAGGGATCGCGCCCGACGGGCTGCGCGGCAGCCGAACGGGAGTGTACGGCGGGGTCTCGACGATCGACTTCCAGACGCTCTTGGCCGGGCGCGTGGGCGGCCCGGGGACCAACGTCTACAAGGCCACCGGCGCTACTCCGTCCGCCGCGGTGGGCCGGGTTGCCTTCGCGCTCGGCCTCGAGGGTCCGGCCATCACCGTGGACACCGCGTGTTCCTCGTCGCTTGTCGCTCTGCACCAGGCGGCGGCGGCCCTGCGCGCGGGCGAGGCGGATCTGGCGCTGGCGGGAGGGGTCAACGCGATTCTGAGAGTCCAGTCCACCGACCTTCTGGCCGAGGCCGGCATGCTCGCGGCGGATGGGCGCTGCAGGACCTTCAGCGCCGAAGCCGACGGATTCGTGCGTGGCGAGGGATGCGGGATGGTCGTGCTGAAGCGCCTTGCGGACGCGGAGGCGGCAGGGGACCGGGTGCTCGCGGTGGTGCTCGGATCGGCTGTAAACCAGGACGGCGCGAGCGCCGGATTCACGGTTCCGAACGGCCCGGCCCAGGAGCGGGTGATCGAGGAGGCGCTGGCGCGGGCGGGTGTTGAGGCATCTTCGGTGGACTATCTGGAGGCGCATGGCACGGGGACCGAACTCGGCGATCCGGTTGAGGTGGCGGCGGCGGCTTCGGTCTACGGTCGGGACCGGAGTCCGGACCGCCCGCTCCTGCTGGGGTCGGTGAAGACGAATGTGGGCCACCTTGAGGCGGCGGCCGGTGTGGCCGGGCTGATCAAGGCGGTGCTTGCGATGCGTTCGGGAGTCATTCCGCGGCACCTGCATTTCGAGCGGCCGAATCCCCGCATGAACTGGGGGAAGCTCCCCGTCCGGGTGACGTCGGAGGCAACCGAGTGGCCGGAGGCGGAGCGGCCGAGGCGGGCCGCCGTCAGCTCCTTCGGATACTCCGGGACGAACGCCCATGTTGTGATCGAGGGCTACGCGGCAGAGTACAGGCCGCCTCGCATCGAGAGCGGCGCACCTGCGGCGGCGGCCACGCAGGACGTCGGCCTGCAGACTGGTTCCCGTCGCCGGCACCGACTGCTCCCGCTTTCCGCGAAGTCCGAGGGTGCGCTCCGTGAGCTGGCCGGTCGGTACCGGACAGCCCTTTCGGGGGAGATGTCGCTCGCCGACATGGCGTGGACGGCGGGCGTGGGCCGGAGCCACTTCCAGTGCCGCACGGGCGTCGAGTTCAGCGATCGCGCTTCGCTGGAGGAGCAGCTGGACGTGGTGAGCCGGGACGCCGTGGCGGCGCCCCCCGCAGGGAAGATCGCATTTCTATATACCGGCCAGGGAAGCCAGTGGGCGGGGATGGGCCGGGAGCTCTATGAGACCGAGCCGGTCTTCAGGACGGTCCTGGACCGGTGCGAGGAGGTGTTCCGCGCAGAGCGCGGGAGATCGCTCCTGGCCGTGATGTTCGAGGATGCAGAGCGGCTGGACCGGACGGAATGGACGCAGCCCGCGTTGTACGCCCTGGAGACCGGGCTGACCGCGTTGTGGGCGAGCGTGGGAGTGCGTCCCGAGATCGTCGTGGGGCACAGCGTGGGAGAGATCGCGGCAGCGGCAGCCGCGGGCGCCTTCGACGTCGAGACCGGGATGCGGTTTGCCGCGCGCCGGGGCGCGATCATGGGCTCGCTTCCCGACGAAGGTGCCATGGCGGTGGTGTTTGCCTCGCGCGAGAGGATGCCATCCGCGTTCGGAGGCGAGGTGTCGCTGGCAGCGGACAACGGCGCACACCAGGTTGTGAGCGGGCCGGAGACCGAGGTCGAGGCACTCCTGAAGACCTTCGAAGAGGACGGTATCCGGGTGGACCGTCTCCGGACCAGCCACGCCTTCCACAGCGCACTGATGGATCCAGTGCTGGCGGACTTGGAGGCAGCGGCACCGGCGGTCTCGGCACCTTCGGTGCGGTTGGTGGGCAACGTGAGCGGGCGCGTGATGGACAGCGCCCCCGACGGGGCGTACTGGCGGCGCCACGCGCGCGAGCCGGTCCAGTTCGCAATGGCGGTGCGGACGCTGGCGACACTGGAGGCGGGGCTCCTGTTGGAGATTGGGCCCCACGGCGTGCTGGGGCCGATGGCGGCGCTGGCCTGGCCGCACACCGATGCGCCAGCCGTGATTCCGAGCCAGCGGCGCGGCGTGAGCGGGGGCTTTGTCGGCGCGGTCGCAGGCGCCTACGAGGCGGGCCTCGACATTGCCTTCGAAGGTCTGTTTGCAGGGGAGCGGCGGCGGCGGCGGGTTTCGCTGCCCACGTATCCCTTCCAGCGGGAGCGATTCTGGATCCCTCCGTTGCCGCGCCGGCAGTCCGGGACGGGGAATGTGCTCCTCGGAATCCGACGGGATTCCCCGGATGGCGAGCACTCCTTCGAGCGAGAGCTGCACAGCCGCGATCCGGCGTGGCTCGCGGACCACCGAGTGTTCGGCGATGTGCTTGCGCCGGGTGCGCTCTACGCGGCCCAGGTGATTGAAGCACTTCGCGAAACGCAACGCGAACTTCCCGTCGTCCTCGAAGAGACTGCGATCAGCCGCCCACTGGTGTTGTCGGAAGACGAAGGCCGGCTGGTCCAGGTGGTTGTCGGCGAAGACGGCGGCTGGAGGGTCGTCAGCAGGGAGGAACAGGATCGATGGGAGACGCACGCCGAAGGCCGCTGGGCACAGCACGCGGCAGCTTCATCCGAGCCGGCAGACCTCGGCGCCTTGAAAGCGGGCCATGCGCAGACGGACATGGAGGCGGGGAATCTCGAGCTGCTCCTGGGCGCCACCGGAATCGCGTACGGGCCGGCGTTCGGCGGTCTGGCCCGAGTCTGGTCAGGCTCCGGCGAGGCGCTGGGCGAGGTGCTGCTGCCGGCGGGAACGGAAAAGCAGGGGCTGCTCGTGCATCCGGCACTGCTCGACGCCTGTTTCCAGGTTCTGGGGGGGATCCCGGAATCGGACGGAGCCGGGGGCACATGGCTGCCGATTGGCTGGGACCGTTTCGTCCTGCGCGACGCACTGCCGGAGCGCCTCTACTGCCGGGCAGTCGACCGCGGCGAGGTCAGCCAGACGCGCAAGGCCGATTTCCGGCTCTACACGGACACGGGCGAGGAGCTGGCGCGCATCGAGGGCTTCGCGCTCAGACGCGCGACCCGGACGGCCTTGTCGGGTGGCCGGGTGGTGGAGGCGCTGCACGAGGTGGTGTGGCGCGAGGGGGCCTCAGTGGGACTGCTGCAGGCGGACTTCCTGGCTGCGCCGCAGAAGATCAAGTCCGGCTTGGGAGCGCCGGACCGGTACCTCGAGGCAGAGGGCCGCGACAGGGCCTCGCTCACCGAACTGGGGCGCGAGCTGGGGCGTGAGGCACGCCGGCTGCTTCTGCGAGGATTCCGGGAGCTCGGATGGGAGCCCGTGCCGGGAGCCCGTTTCGAGACTGACGAGCTGCGCCGCCGCCTGAGGGTGACCGGCGATCACGGGCGGCTGTTCGGCCGGTTGCTGTCGGTGCTGGAGGAGATGGAGCTCCTCGTTCGGGAGCCGGCTGGCGGCTGGCGCGTGGCAATCGCGCCGCAAGCGCCAGCGAAGCCCGAGGCGGGACTGTCCGACTCCCAAGCCAAGTCCATCGAGCTGGACGTGCTTCGCCGCTGTGGGGAGTCGCTCGCCGACGTGCTCCGCGGCCGCGCCGACGCGCTGGACCTGCTGTTCGCCGGCGAGCCGGGAGCGGCGAGGCTATACCGCGAGTCGACCGTAGCGCGGGCAGTGAACCGGATGGTCGCCGACGCCGCGCGGGCAGCGGTCGCAGGGCTGCCGGAAGGCCGTCCGCTGCGGGTGATCGAGGTTGGCGCGGGGACCGGGGCGACCACCGCCGCCCTCCTGGACGTCCTGCCGGCCGAGCGGACCGAATACACCTTCACCGACATCTCGACCGGCTTCTTCCCGGACGCGGAGCGGGAGTTCGGCGAGCGGGGCGCCGGCCT
>JAPPMB010000139.1 GCA_028819255.1 Bryobacterales bacterium
CGGTAGTAGCGCTGGTAGTGCTTGCGCGGGCGGGGCAGGCGCGCCAGCTCCTCGTAGATGTCCGGCTCGGCGGCCGGCGCGTCGCGCGGGCCGTTGTCTGCCGTCCCGAACGGAAACGTCGGCGTGCCGCCGAACGGGGCGCTCATCAGCGCCACCGCCCGGAATACATCCGGCCGCGCCACGGCACACCAGGCTGCGATCGGCGATCCGAAGTCGTGGCCGATGACGGCGTCCACTGTGCGGTAGCCGAACGCCGATACCAGCGCGAGGGCGTCGCGCACGGTGTTCATCCGGCTGAACGGCCGCAGGTCGCCGTCGTAGTCCGCGCTCCAGCCGGTGGTGCGGCCGTAGCCGCGCTGATCCGGCGCGATGACGTGGTAGCCGGCCGCGGCCAGCGGTGCCAGCACGTGTCGCCAGCTGTAGCCGAGCTCGGGGAAGCCGTGCAGCAGCAGCAGAGCCGGGCGCCCGCCGGTCTCGAAGCCGGCCTCCAGCACGTGCATCGTGAGCCCGTTGACGCCGTGGACGAAGCGCGAGCGCACTCCCGGGGGCAGCCAGTCCGGGTCATAGGGGCCCACGGACGCGGCCTGGGCAACGGCCGCGGAAGGCGCCGCCAACGCTTCCGCCGGCAACTCCCGCATCGCCGCCGCGGATCCGAGGACCGCGCCGGCTCCCTGCATCACCCGGCGCCGGGTGACGGCGCCCCGATCGGTGTTCTCTGTCGTCTGCCTGCGGGTGGTCATCGCTTCACCTCCCGTTAGGTGCCTACAGTTTCGTGGACGGTTCGGTGTGCGGCGGCGGGATCGGCCTCTGAGTGGTGCCACCATGATGGTGGGGCAGAGCGGAAAAAGCAAGTGCATCAGTGGAGCCGATCGGCCTCGAGGTGAGGCTGCTATATTGCCGCCCGGCCGGTGAAGCACAAGCGGGCTCTGCAGGGGAGCAACCCGCCGAGGAATAGCCGGCTGGGAGCTCATCGAAATGATGACCCGGCGGGGGTTGTCGCATACCGGCGCCCCCGCACACACCCGCTATCCGTTCTCGTGAGAATTGGCACCCGGGGCTGAGTGCCGGCGCAAACTCGCTGCCCGCGAGGACGCCGCCGGCCTGCGGGTTGCGCTGGCAGCTCACCAGGAGCAGACCGAGCGCCTGCTGGCCAGCCTGTCGCCGGCCCCGCCGGCGGACTGACTGCCGGGGGAAGGCCCATCGCCCGCCCGCAATCGTTGCCGTCGGGCACCCGCCATTTTGATGGATTCCCGGATGCCCGAAGAAACCCCGGGGGTGTGGGGGCTGGCCCTCATAAGCGTTAAGTTGTTGGCGGTCTGTGATGTATTATAGAAGACGTGAGCAATGCCGAAGACGATAAGGCAGGCATCCAAGAGGACTGGAAGTTGCTGGTGTCGTTTCTGCCGGCCAACTGGCAGGATCTGGCAGTCGAGACCGGGGCACTGAAGGGCCTGCGCAAGAACAAGTCGGCGGAGAACCTGCTGCGGGTGTTGCTGCTGCATCTCGGCTGCGGGCACTCGCTGCTGGAAACGGCGGTGCGGGCTCGGCAGGAGGGACTGGCCGAACTGTCCTCGGTGGCGCTGTGGAACCGGCTGCGGAAGTCGCAGATGTGGCTGCGATCGTTGTGCCTGGAACTGTTCCGGGAGCGCGGCGTGAGCTTGTCCGAGGACGGGGGCTTTCAAGTGCGGGCGCTGGATGCGACGACGGTCAAGGAGCCCGGCAGGACCGGGTCGCTGTGGCGCGTGCATTACAGCGTGCGGTTGCCGTCGCTGGCCTGCGACTTTTTCAAGCTGACCGAGACGCAGGGGGAGGGCACGGGGGAGAGCTTTCTGCAATTCCCGATCGGGGCCGGCGACTACCTGCTGGCGGACCGGGGCTATTCGACGGCGCGAGGCTTGCGGCATGTCGTGCAGGCGGGCGGGCTGGTGACGGTGCGGGTGAACACGGGCTCGCTGGTGCTGCAGAAGGCCGACGGGCGACCGTTTGACCTCCTGAAAGCAGTGAAGACTCTGCGGCGTGCCGGCCGGATCGGTGCCTGGGAGGTGCGGGCGGCCGATGCGGCCGGCGTGGCGGCCACGGGGCGGGCCTGTGCGGTCCGCAAGACCCGGGAGGCGATCCGGATCGCCCACAGGAGCCTGCGCCGGCGGGCTTCCAAGAGAGGCACGCAGCTGCAGCCGGAAACGTTCGGGTACGCCAAGTACGTGATCCTGTTCACGACCTTCCCGGCGACCCGGTTCAGTGCCGCGGACGTGCTCGAGTGGTACCGCACGCGGTGGCAGGTCGAACTGGTGTTCAAGCGTTTCAAGTCGCTGGCGGAACTCGGCCATCTGCCCAAGCACGACGAGCAGAGCGCCAGGGCCTGGCTGTACGGCAAGCTGTTCGTGGCCCTGCTGGTGGAGAAACTCATCGGCCACGCCCGCGCCGTTTCCCCCTGGGGATACCACTTGGGGCCGGAAACGGCCTGCTAGCGCTTGGCGCGACTTCCGGTTCATGCTGAAACCAGGTCAAACGGTCCATTGAGCCGTCGCTGTCCTTGTCGCGAACATTCAGCCAATGGAACAAGATCTCCGAGCAGCTTGCCGACCCACCCAGAGAGCGCAAGCCCCAGCTGGCATCATACTTCGACTAGCAACAACAACTTCACGCTTATGGGGCTGGCCCCCACCTGCATTGCCGTCCGGTCTGCGGGCAGAGCCGTGTGGTGGGCGGCAGTGCCGGAGGTTGCCGGGCATCCGGCTCAGGCCGGGGCCGGCTGGGTTGCCTCCCAGGCTCGCTCAAACTCGTTGGGCGAGAGGTGGCCGAGCGCGGAATGCCGCCGTTGAGGGTTGTAGAAGCCCTCCAGGAAGCGGAAGATCCCGGTTGCGGCTTCTTCGCGGGTGGCGAAGGGCGTGCGGCGCAGCAGCTCGCATTCGATGGTGGCGAAGAAGCTCTCGGCCATGGCGTTGTCGTAGCAGCTGCCGACGCCCCCCATGGACTGCAGCACGCTGGCCGGTTCGCAGCGGGAGGTGAAGACCAGCGCAGTGAACTGGCTGCCATGGTCGAAACGGAAGATGGCACCCTGCGCCGCGCGGGCCTGGAGGGCCATGTCGAGGGCGGAGCGGGCTAGGACGGCAGTCTGGCGCGCGCCCATGGCCCAGCCCACGACCTTTCGACTGAACACGTCCGGCACCGTCGCGAGGGACAGGAAGCCCTCCTGCGTGGTCACGTAGGTGATGTCGGCCACCCACAGGCAGTTGGGCTCACAGGCCTCGAAGCGACGCTCCACCCGGTCCGGGACCGGCTGTGCGTTGCGCGCCGCACGCGTCATGCCGCGCGGGTGTCGCCGATGCACGCCCTGCAGCCCCAGGGCGCGCATCAGCCGCTCCACCCGCTGCCGGGACACCGCCCGGCCTTCCGCCCGCAGGGCCGCATGCACCCGGCGACCGCCGCAAGGTTCCGCGCGACAGCCTGTGGATCTTGGCGATCCGCCGGCTCAAGGCCCCGTTCTCGCGCGCCTGCCGGCTGGGCGGTCGCTGGCACCATGCATGGAACCCGCTGGCGGAGACCCCAGCACGCCTGGTACGCTCTTACGAATTCGAAGACCCGGACGGGGTCGAAACGGTCTCCCGAGCGAACCAGGCCGCGGCTTTTGCCAGGATCTCGCGCTCCATCCGCACGCGGCGGATGTCGCGCCGCAGTTTCCGAAGCTCTTCGCGCTCGGGCGTGGTCAGGCCGTCCTTGCGCTCGCCGCTGTCGAGCTGTGCCTGCCGGACCCAGCGCCGCACCGAATCCACCGAGATCTCGAACTCCACGGTGATCTCACGCGGCCGGCGTCCGCTCGACAAGGCCAGCTTCACGACTTGCTCCCGGAACTCCTTGGGACATGCCTTGACATGTCGTTTGCTCATCGCTGGGGCCCTCCTGAAACCCCGCCCCTAGAGTGCCGCACCCCCCGTCACGACGCACGTCTCAAGTGTCCACGAGAACGCAGGCACTTCAATTCTGGAAGGCACGGTTTAGGGCGATGAGGTCTCGTTCGTTCAGGTGATCATCCGTGGCAACTACCGGATTCGCATCCAATACAGCGGCAAGGTGAAGGGCGACGAACTCGAGCTGACTCGAGCTTTCCGGCGCGGTCCGGGTGGCGGCCCCGGAGCGAGGTCGGGATCCGCCTGCGGGATACTGGAACCCTCGTGGATTTCATGACCGCAGCTGCGTACGTCGCGATCGTTGTCCTGGTGCTTGCGAACGCCTGGGTGGTGACGCGCATGGACATCCGTGTGCGCCGCGACGAAAGCGATCCGGGCCGATGACCTCGCTTGGTCTTCACTGGCCTGTCTTGCTGGCAATGGCCGTCTACCTGGCTGTCTGCTTCGGGATCGGCTGGCACTTCCGCGAGCGTGCCGCCCGCGGCGTCGACGACTTCTACGTCGCGAAGCGGAGCGTGCCGGGATGGGTGGTCTCGCTCGCCTTCTTCTCGACGTTTGCCAGCACGAACACCTACATCGGCCAGGCCGGGCAGGCGTTCGCTTCCGGGCTCAGCTGGGCCTGGGTCGGTGTCCTGTGGACCGTGTTCTGCATGATCTCGTGGCTCCTGCTCGGCCCGCGACTGCGCAATCAGACCGTCGGACTGAAGTCGGTCACGATTCCCGACTACTTCGACTTCAGGTACCGGAGCCCGCTGTCGAAGCCGACCCGAGTCCTGTCGGCACTGACGATCCTGTTCGCGACCCTTTGGTACATGGCCGGCATCGCGAAGGGCTGCGCGCACCTGCTCGAAACGGTTCTCGGCGTGCCCTACGTCTGGGGCGTGGCGGCGATCCTCGGCTTCACCTGTGCCTACACCGTGGTCGGCGGGATGTACGGCGTGCTCTGGACCGACGCGGTCCAGGGTTTGATGATGCTGGCAGTCGCACTGGTGATGGCTGCCATCCCGTTCGTCCACGCAGGCGGGGTCGGACCGCTCTTCGAGCGGATCTCGAACGTCCCGCACCTCTCGGCCAGCGGCACGCCGATCGGCGACGGGCTGGTCACTTTCGGAAGCCTGGTCTCCGTGACCTACATCCTCGGGATCGGCCTCTCGGTGGGGATGAAGCAGATCGCAGAACCCCGCTGTCTGGTCCGCTTCTATTCGGTCGACAACGCGGCCGGGATGCGGTTCGCGATGATCTGGACGCCGATCTTTCTCGGCGTCTCGCTGGTCTGCGTGATGGGGCTCGGGGCGCTGGTCCACGGAATGGTGAACGAGCAGGAAGCGGCGCACCTAATTGCCAACACGGACGAGGTCGTGGGATTCATGCTCGCCAGGTTCGACCATTCGCTCGTCACGGCCATCTGCATCACCGGCCTGTTCGCCGCAGGCATGTCTTCCCTGGCGTCCGTCATGCTGATCGTCGGAACCGCCGCGGTCGGCGACATCCGCAACCTCTGGCGACCCGCGGACGCTGCCTCGACGGTTCGCTGGACCCGGGCCGCGATCGTCGCCTACACCGGCGTCGTGCTGCTGATCACCGTATTTCCTCCGGCCGGCGTCGTGGAACTCACAAGCTTCTCCGGTGCGGTCTTCGCCGCGGGCTTCTTCCCCGCGATCTTCGGTGGGCTCTACCTCAGGTGGGGGACGGGCCATGGCGCGTTCTGGTCCATGCTGGCGGGCATGGCGACCACCCTTGCGTGGCGGTTCGGAGTCCGGTTCCGCGTGGAGGGCATGGAGAACGTGCACGAGATCATCCCCGCGTTCTGCGTGTCGATGGTCGCGTACCTGGCCGTCAGCCGAATGACGGCCGCGCACAGGCCGCCCGCCGCCCACCTGGCGAACGTCTTCGGCGACTGACCGCGATCCGGGACCGGAGCGCCGCCTCCCGAAGGCCCGGGCCGGGCGCCCGACGGAGCGCCCGCACGCTGCAATATACTTGGATGCTCCCCGTATGGATCCGCCTTTCGTCCACCTGCACTGCCACACCGACTACTCCCTGCTCGACGGCGCCTGCCACATCCCCCGTCTCATGCAGGTCGCCGAAAAGCACGAGTGGCCCGCCGTCGCGATCACGGACCACGGCAACCTTTTTGGGGCCGTCTCGTTCTTCAAGGCCGCGCAGAAGATCGGGATCAAGCCGATCATCGGATGCGAGGTCTACATCGTCAACGGCGACCACACCCGGCGGGACACGGACCTGCGCTACCACCATCTGGTCCTTCTTTGCAAGAACGAGACCGGGTACCGCAACCTCATCAACCTTGTCTCCACCGGCTACCTCGAGGGCTTCTACTACAAGCCGCGGATCAGCAAGGATCTTCTGGCCCGGCACTCCGAGGGCCTGATCTGCCTGTCCGCTTGTCTGCGCGGCGATCTGCAGGAAGCGCTGCTGAACGACGGGTACGAGGCGGGCCGCAGGCTCGCGTACGAATACACCGACATCTTCGGCAAGGACAACTTCTTCCTCGAGATCCAGGACCACGGGCTGGATCTGGACAGGCAGCTGATCCCGCTCCAGTTCCGTCTGGCGCAGGAGACCGGGATCCCGCTCGTTGCGACGAACGACGCTCACTACCTGACCAAGGAAGACGCCGGAGCCCACGACGCACTGCTGTGCGTGCAGACGGGCAAGACGCTGTCGGACACGAAGCGCATGCGCTTCGACACCCAGGAGTTCTACCTCAAGACGCGGAAAGAGATGGCAAGCCTGTTCGACGGGGACACGGGCCCGCTCGACCGCACCTGGGAGATCGCAGAGATGTGCGACCTGCAGCTGCAGCCGGTCGAGGATCCGTTTCCCAAGTTCGATGTGCCGGAGAACCACACGATCCACTCGTACTTCGAGCACGCGGCGCGCCAGGGATTCGAGGCTCGGGAAGTCCGCCTGCGGAGGATGGCGGAACAGGGCGTGCTGCGGCGCCCTCTGCCCGAGTACCGGGAGCGCCTCGACCACGAGATCGGGGTCATCCAGCAGATGAAGTACTCCGGGTACTTCCTGATCGTCTGGGACTTCATCCGCTACGCCCGCGCCAAGGGCATTCCGGTGGGGCCGGGCCGCGGCTCGGCGGCCGGCTCGCTCGTCGCCTACTCGATGAACATCACGGATATCGACCCGCTGCAGTACGGTCTGCTCTTCGAGCGGTTCCTGAACGTCGAGCGCAGGTCCATGCCCGACGTCGACATCGATTTCTGCATGAATCGCCGAGGCGAGGTGATCAAGTACGTCACGGAGAAGTACGGCCGGGAACAGGTGTCCCAGATCATCACGTTCAACACGATGGCGACCAAGGCCGCCATCAAGGACGTTGGCCGCGTCATGGACCTGGGGTTCGGGCAGGTGGACCGGCTGACCAAGCTCGTGCCCAACGTGCTCAAGATCACGCTCGACGAGGCGATCGAGCAGGAGCCGCGCCTGCAGGCGGAGATCCGGAAAGACCCCAGCGTCCGGCAGCTCATGCAGACGGCGAAGCGGCTGGAGGGCATCGCCCGCAACCCGTCCGTCCACGCCGCCGGAGTGGTGATCTCCCCGCAGCCGCTGCAAAACCTCGTTCCGATCTACAAGACCGGGAAGGACGAGATCGTCACCCAGTTCGACATGAAGAGCCTCGACCTGATGGGGCTCCTCAAGATGGACTTCCTAGGCCTGACCACGCTGACGATCATCGATGAGACGTTCGAGTGGATCCGGAAGTGCCGGGGCAAGACGCTGACGCAGGAGTCGATTCCACTGGACGACTCCGAGACCTACGAGCTGATCTCGGAAGGCCTCACGAGCGGCATATTCCAGTTCGAGTCCAGGGGCATGCGGGACATCTGCCGCCGCTACAAGCCGGAGCGCTTGGAGGACCTGTGCGCCCTCAACGCGCTATACCGGCCCGGTCCGATCCAGGGCGGCATGGTGCCCGACTTCATCGACCGCAAGCACGGACGCAAGCAGGTCCGCTACCTGCTGCCCGCCATCGAGCCGATCCTCAAGGAAACCTACGGCGTGATCGTCTACCAGGAGCAGGTGATGCAGATCGCGAACGTCGTCGCCGGCTATTCGCTCGGCGAGGCGGACATTCTCCGGCGCGCCATGGGAAAGAAGAAGCCCGAGGAGATGGCCCTCCAGCGCGACAGGTTCCTGGAAGGCGCCCGCAAGCGGGGATTCCCGGAGCGCCAGTCCCGGGAGCTCTTCGACCTGATGGAGCAGTTCGCCGGATACGGCTTCAACAAGTCGCACTCGGCCGCCTACGGATTCGTCGCCTACGTGACGGCCTACCTCAAGACGCACTACACGGTCGAGTTCATGGCCTCGCTGCTCACGGCCGAGCTCAGGAACTCGGACAAGATCAGGCTCTATCTCAACGAGTGCCGCGACATGCGCATTGAGGTCCTGCCGCCGGATGTCGCGGTTTCGTACTGGGGATTCACGCCGGACGGGGATAGCCGGATCCGGTTCGGCCTCGGCGCGATCAAGAACGTCGGCAAGAGCGCGGTCGAGTCGGTCGTCCAGGCCCGCGACGAGGAAGGGCACAGCTTCCGCTCGCTGTTCGACTTCTGCGGGTGCGTCGATTGCAGCAAGCTCAACAAGCGCATGCTCGAGAGCGCGATCAAGGCGGGCGCGCTCGACAGCCTGGGCGGGAACCGGGCCCAGCTGACCGAGGCTCTGGACGCGGCCATCGAGGTCGGCCAGCGGGCGTATCAGGACCGGATCACGGGACAGGCGGGCCTGTTCGGAGATCTACTGGGAGAGATCGGGGACGAGACCGGCAGCCTGCCGGACATTCCGGAATGGGACCAGCTCACGAGGCTTGCCGGCGAGAAGGAGATGCTGGGTTTCTACGTGACCGGGCATCCACTGGAGAGCTACTCGGAAAAGATCGAGGACTTCGAGGCAACCGACAGCTCGGCCCTCGCGGAAAAGCGGCAAGGTCAGGAAGTCAGGGTGTGCGGAATTCTCCAGAGCATCCAGCACCGGAGGAACCGGGAGGGTCGGCCCTGGGCCACCGCGGTCTTGGAGGACCGTGAGGGCGGAATCGAGCTGCTGATCTTCGCCAACCAGTTCGCGGAGGTCCAGGACCAGCTGGTCGTGGACCGGGCCTTGCTCGTCAAGGGCTCGGTCCGGGCCGAGGACGAAGGGGGGCGCAAGATCTCGGTCGCGGAGATGACCGCACTTGAGAATGCGCGCGTCCGCCATCCCAGCCAGGTCTCGCTGACGCTGACGCTGAACGGCGGGCAGGACGCGGGCAGGAAGGCGGAACGGCTCCGGGAACTCTGCGAGGCGAATCCGGGACCGACGGTTGTCCGCCTCCGCCTCCTGCGTCCCGGAAACTTCCTGCTGATCTATGACCTTGATGTCCGCGTCAGGGCCGGTCCCCGGTTCCGCAAGAATGCCCGACGGATCTGCGGGCGTGACGGGTCGGTCGAAGCGCAGGTGTGAGAGCGGCTCCCGCGGAAGGGGCCAGCTTTTCCCGCTGGTAGACTGAGGGAGAGAGTCCGATGCCGCGAATCCGTCCAATTCCGCTTGCGTTGCTGGTCCTGCCCGGGCTTTGCCTTGCCGGCCCCACGTTCCACGCCGATGTCGAGCCCCTTCTGCAGAAACACTGCCAGAGCTGTCACCGGCCCGGCGAGGCCGCCCCGATGTCCCTGTTGAGCTACGGCGAGGTTCGTCCATGGGCGCGGGCGATCCACGAGGCGGTGGCGCTGAATCGGATGCCGCCCTGGTTTGCAGACCCGGAGTATGGCGAATGGTCGAACGCCCATGTCCTCACCTCCGCCGAGAAGCGCACGATCGCGCAATGGGTGGAGTCCGGCGCCGAGCGCGGCGACCCTGCTGATGCCCCGGAGCCGCTGGAGTTCGTCGATGGCTGGAACATTGGCGAGCCCGACTTCGTGCTGGAGCTCCCTGAGCCCTTCCACGTCCAGGCCGAGGGAACGATCGACTACCACTACGTCGTCATTCCCACCGGGTTCAAGGAAGACAAATGGGTGGTCGCGGCGGAGGTTCGTCCCGACAACCGCGCGGTCGTCCACCACGTGCTCGCCTTCGTCCGCCCGCAGGGGTCGACCTGGCTCGAGGGTGCCGAGCCCGGCAAGATCTTCGTGCCCAAGCCGGCGAAGAAGAGAGACCGGAAGAGCGCTCAGAACGACTATCGCGAGGTCCTGACAGGTTTCGCCCCGGGCAAGGAACCTGCCGTCTGGACGCAGGGAGAGTACGCGAAGCTCCTTCCGGCCGGTGCCGACATCGTCCTCCAGCTGCACTACACGGCCAACGGCAAGGAAGGGTACGACCGCAGCCGCATCGGTCTCCGGTTCAGAGACGGGGCTCCCGCCAAGCGGGTGGTCACAATGACGGCGACCAACAGCAAGTTCGTGATTCCTCCCGGGGCGCCTGCGCACACCGTGGAATCCAGGTGGGTCCTCAACCGCGACGTCGAGCTCGTCAGCCTGCTGCCCCACATGCATTTGCGCGGCAAGGACTTTCGGTTCGACCTCAGGCACCCGGACGGGAGCCGCGAAGTCCTGCTCAGCGTGCCGAACTACGACTTCGACTGGCAGTTCTACTACTACCTCAAGGAGCCCAGGATCCTTCCCGCCGGCGCTGCGATCGAGTGCCTGGCGCATTTCGACAACTCGCCCAACAATCCCGACAATCCCGACCCGAAGGTCGAGGTCCGGTGGGGCGACCAGAGCTGGGAGGAGATGATGATCGGATTCTTCGAGGTCGCCTTCGACGCCGAGGCGGATGCGACTCCGTTCACCACGCAGCGGAAGAATGACGCCGCCTCTAGCGGCGGCTGAGCGGAATCTGGCGCGAGCCCCTGCGGCCGTGCGGCGGGCGAGATGCGCAGTCTGGGACCGGTCGCGCTGGTCCTGACCGCACTTTGCGGCCCGCCCTGTGCCGTCAGGCAGGCATCGGCCCACGAGGCCATCACGACCAGGCTGACCTGGACCCGCAATGTCTCGCGGATCGTCCTCAACCGTTGCGCCGGCTGCCATCGGCGAGGCGGCCCGGCCCCGATGCCGCTGACGACCTACGAGGAGGTGCGGCCATGGGCCGCAGCGATCAAGCACGAGGTCCTTGCGCGGCGCATGCCCCCGTGGGGGGCCGTCAAGGGGTTCGGGGCGTTCCGAAACGACCCGAGCCTCTCACTGCCCGAGATCGCCGTGCTCTCGAGCTGGGCCGAGGGTGGTGCGCTGGAGGGCGACCCCGTCTACCTCGATCCCCATCACAACCACGACCATGCGTATCCTGAGCCGGATCCTGGTCCGGTGCGTTTCGCCGTGAGCGGCCGGGTCCGCCTGGAACAGCCCCTGGTCATTGCGGGAGTCACCCCCGCGACCGGCCTCAAGGCGCCTTGGCTGCAGCTGACCGCCCATCTGCCGGACGGCGGCGTCGAACACCTTCTGTGGCTGCGGGGCGGCGCTCCCGCTGCGGCGAGGGACTACTGGTTCCTGCGCCCCGTGGTGCTCCCCGAGGGAACCTGGCTGCTCTGCGAGCCGGAATCGGCCTCGGTCGACCTGCGGCTCGCCGCAAACGGGAAGGGAATCGGCCCGTAAGGGGCGGCTCGAGGGACGCTTCAGCCCCGCTCGACAGGCATGCCGGCTGCTTTCCACGCCCGCCAGCCGCCTGCCAACGAATAGACGTTCCGGTAGCCCATCCTCCCGAGCGCGTCTGCGGCGAGGGCCGACCGGTACCCGCCGGCGCAGTAGAGCACGAGCTTTGCCCTGCCCTCGGGAATCCGGCCCACGATGTCGCGCTCGATCACACCCTTGCCCAGATGGATTGCGCCCTTCGCGTGCCCGGCGTCCCACTCGGAATCCTCGCGGGTGTCGACCAGGTGAAACGGCACGCCATCGGCCAGGTCTGCCCGGACGTCATCGACCGTCGTCTCCTGGATCCTCGATTTGGCCTCGCCAACAATCGCGAGGAACTGCTTTGAGTGCTTCATGCGCTCCGGGGGCGGATGCCGCTTTCCGGCGGGCCTCAGAATTCGTACTTGACGTCCAGGGTGGCCTCGACTTCGGCAATCGGCACCATGTCAATGGCATCCCAGGGACAGCCGTCGAGGAACGTGCCGTCCGGTCCTTTCGAGATGCACTGCTTGCATCCGATGCAGGTCTGCCCGTCGACTTCGATGCGTCCGAAGGGCGGATGGTCCTCATCGTCGATCCAATACATGCATTCGTCAACGGGGCAGTAGTTGATGCAGACCGGAGAACCGGCGCAGCCTGTGCAGTTGTCGTTCGTGACTGCGAGAAGCATGGGCTTCTTCTTGCGGTTGCCCGTCATCGTCCCTTCGGACCACGGCCAGCCCTTCGCATGGGGTGCGGGCAGGGGCGTCAGCGCGGCGATCCGCTTGGCCTCTTCCCGAGCCTTGCGCCTGCGCTCCGCCGCGGCCGCCTTGCGACGGCCACTGCCCGCAGAAGCGGCCCGTCGGGATCGCTTGGCTCGTCTGGCACGCATGGCGGCCAGTCTCGGATTGACCTTTTTGGGCTTGTCTGGCATGGGGGCTCCCGGCGGGACGGCCGGACCTCTAAATATAGCAACTCGGAGCCCATCGAATCGCGGGGGATCCGGGGATCGCACGGCTGATTCTCTTTCTGGCCCTGTAACCTTGCGCGCTTCCAGCGGGTGATGGAGCGGACCGGCCCGGCCTCGCTGGAGCGCGTGATCCAGCGCTGGACCCAGCCCCGCGTGTCGCCGCCGGCGGCGCTGGCCGGGGACGGCAAGCGCATGCGCGGGGCGAACCGCATGGCGCCCCAGGGCGAGCACTGGGAGACTGTGACGCTGGTCGATCATGCCGGCGGCGCGCCGGTCGCCAGCCGCAGCTACCGCGAGGAGGGCGGCGAGCAGCATGCGATGCGGGCCTTGCTGGAAGAGGTGGATCTGCCGGATGTGACGGTCACTCTGGACGCCGGGCATGCGGGCCGGGAGATCCGGCAGGCCATCGTGGAACAGCATGGCGGGCACATCCTGGTGCGCATCAAAGGCAATTCCAAGCTCACCTGGGAGACTCTAACCGGAATGGACTGGGATCTGGGCGCGGAGCGCAGTTGGGCCGAGCAGCGCTGGCAGCGCTCGCACAACCGGCACTGGGAACGGCGCTGCATCCAGGTCTTCACCCCGCACCCCCAGCTGCTCCCCAGCCCGCATGCCCGGCAGGCCTACCGCATCACGCACGAGACCTGCCAGCGGCTCGGCGGTGAGATCCAGCGCACCTGCTCCTACGGCATCACCTCGCTGCCCGCGGCCCAGGCCACAGCGCGGGACCTGCTGCGGCTGCAGCGCGGCCACTGGCAAGTGGAAAGCGCCAACCACTTCCGCCGCGACAAGACATTCGGAGAGGACAGCAGCCGCATCCGGACGGGCCACGGCCCGTCCAACGCCGCGGCACTGAACAACCTGGCACTGGCGCTGCTGCTGTCCCAGCGGCAGTTTGAGACCGTGCCCGAGGCTCAGACGCACTTCATGGGGAATCGCGAGGAGGCAATCCGGCTCCTGCTGCAGTCCGGATAGCCGGCATCGCGCCAGCCGGCCCCAGCCTCACCCGCCCCCCGGGGTGGCGGAGGGCAGAGCTGTGCGCTCGCCGCGGATGCCGGTCGGCGCGCACGGTGCAGAGCGCTCATTCCGCACCTCTCTGTGTCCCATATTCCGGCTCGATGCTGCCGCGGAACCGTCCACCCTTCCCTTTCTTCGGGGCCAAAGTTCCCTATTCCCCAAAATCCCGGAAACGAATCACCGGTGTCCGGGGATCGGTGGCTGAGCGTCGGAAGACCGATCCGAGAGCCTGCGCATTCCCGGCAACCGCGCGTGGAACGACTCTTGCGGACACGGCGTGGGAATGCACTGGACCTTTGGGGCGCACTCGTGCAGCTCCAGCGTCACGTCGGCTTCGTGCAGGATTGTTCCGAGGTTGGGGGCAATCATGGTGTTCGCCATATCAGGATGTTCGCCTGGGTGCTCTTTCCTGTCGGTGGATGCGACCCTCGTTGCCAATCCCGGGATCCTCCGTCGCGCCCGTCGCACACACGCTGGTTTCGTGATCAGTCCTGGGCGCCGGCTCAGGACGAACGCGCTGATGGCTGGGGAGAAAGGACCAAGTCATCGATGCTGTCCAGGAAGGCGACGCTTGCGACAGGCCAGCCGGCCGGGTCCACGGCGATGCGCTGGAGCATGTTGCGTCCGACTCGCAGCGCGCCAACGGACCACTCGTCCAGCTCTTGCCGGACGTGTTCCACGCCCCCGGCGATCCGGGACTCGATCTCATTTCGCGACCATCTTCAAGGGCGCGTCGTCCATTCGGCACTGTTCGGCGCTGTCCATGGCGCTGATCGAACGCATGGCCTTCGTCGAGACTTGGAACTCTTGGAACTCCTCGAACGGCCTCGTGCGCCTCTCGTGTTGCCGGGCGGCATGCGCATCGTCCGCTGAATCGGCAAGAACGGCAAGACCCTTGCGAAACGCGTGGTTCCGAAATCCTCCCTTGCGGAGCGCGGGCAGTTCGCACGCCCCCGATTCTCGAATTGGCGCTCTGCAATGCTGGTACTCCGGCGTGTTTGGAGTTCCCAACACGGCCGCAAGGCGCACAAGGAAGCCCGCCACCGCCCTGTGAAGCCCCGTTTCGAAATCGTCGCCGAGTGTCGCTCGACCCGCGCCCGCGCCGGCATCCTCCATACCGCGCACGGTCCGGTCGAGACGCCCGTCTTCATGCCGGTCGGCACCCAGGCAACCGTCAAGGGGCTCACACCCAGGCAGCTGGCCGACGATCTCGACGCTCGCATGGTGCTGGCGAACACATATCACCTCTGGTTGCGCCCGGGCGAGGAAACGATTCGCGAGTGCGGGGGACTGCACAGGTACATGCGGTGGCCACGGGGCATCCTCACCGACTCGGGGGGATACCAAGTCTTCAGCATGGCGGCGCTGCGCAGGATCACCGAGGAGGGCGTCCACTTCCGCTCCCACCTGGACGGCTCGCAACGGTTCCTGGGCCCCGAGCGGGCGGTGGACATTCAGCAGGCGCTCGGCAGCGACGTGATGATGGTGCTCGACGACTGCACCGCCTACCCGGTCAGCGAGAGCGAGGCTCGGGAGTCGATGGAGCGCACACTCCGGTGGACCGCGAGATCCTTTGACCACTGGCGACGCTCCGGTTCCGACGCTGGGGCGATGCTGTTTCCGATCGTCCAGGGATCCATGTTTGCGGGTCTGCGTCGCGAGTGTGCCTCGCGGCTGGTCGAACTCGACGCTCCGGGCTACGCCGTCGGCGGTCTGTCGGTCGGCGAGCCGCGTCCGCTCAGCTACGAAATGGCTGCGGCCTGCGGGGAAGTCCTTCCCCGGGACAGGCCCCGGTATGTGATGGGAGTCGGCATGCCCCACGAGATCGGCGAGTACGTCGCTCTGGGCATTGACATGATGGACTGCGTCCTGCCGACCCGCAACGCCCGCAACGGCACCCTGTTCACCCGCAGAGGCAAGCTCATGATCAAGAACGCCGTCCACGCCCGGGATGCCGCGCCGATCGACGAGACGTGCGGCTGCTACACCTGCCGGAACTTCTCGCGGTCGTACCTCCGGCACCTGCTTCTGGCCCGCGAGATGCTCTTTGGCACACTCGCCACGATCCACAATCTCTGGCTGTACCTTGACAGGATGCGCAGGATTCGCGAAGCTATTCTCACGGACAGCCTGCCGGCCCTGCTCCGCGGCATTTCCGTCGGCGGGGCAGTCAGCGGCTAGGCTCGCCTTCGCGGTGTTCGTTCCCGCAGTTCGTACTTCGCTATAGTGGCGGTAGCCGCGCGCCGTGCTCGCGGCGGTCCCCTTTCACCCAGTGATCGCAGTGTCGCCGTCTATTCCGGAAGTGCTCACCCCGTGGCTGCCAGTCCCGGCGCTGCTGCTGCAGCAGTCGAGCTGGCGCGCCTTCGCGCCGCTTCTGCTGATGGTGGTCATCTTCCTTGTGCTGGTGATCCTGCCGGCCCGCAAGCGGCAGAAGAAGCTGGAGCAAATGCTCGCCAATCTTTCCACCGGCGACAGGGTCGTCACCAACGGTGGTCTGAGGGGAACCGTCGTGGGCCTGCGCGAGAGCCGGGTGACGTTGCGGATTCCACCCGATGGCGTCAAGCTGGAGTTCGCACGGAACGCCGTGGTCGGCTTGGCCGAGAAGCCTGGAACAAACTGAGAGCCGTCTTAGCACAGTCGATATGAGAAGCCGGTTCGGACTCAAGATCCTCCTCGTCGTGGCGGTGTTTGCGCTCTGCTTCTGGCGCGTGTTCGGAGTGTCCGCGGACTGGGACGCTGTCAAGCAGAATCTCGCCGACAACATCAACCTCGGGCTCGACCTCAAAGGGGGCACGCACTTGATCCTGCAGGTCCAGGTCCAGGACTCCCTCAAGGCCGAAGCCGACCAGACGATCGATCGCGTCAAGGCGCGGCTCAGCCGGGCGGGGATCACCTACACGGACATCCGACGAAGCGATCCCGCGACGATCGAGGAGGCCGACAGCATCCAGATCCGGCTCGAGGGCACCCCGACCGACCGGGTCGGCGACGTGCGAACGATTCTGGACGAGGAGGCGGCCAGCTGGCTGCCGACCTCCACCGGGGGCAGTTCGTTTTCCCTGAACCTGCGGCCTTCGGAGTTGCTGCGCCTGAAGGCGGAGACGCTGCAGCAGTCGATGTCCACGATCGAGAACCGGATCAACGGCTTGGGCCTGACCGAGCCTGTGATCCAGCAGCACGGTCGTGCCGAGGCCGAACACGAGATCCTTGTCCAGCTGCCCGGTGTCAGCGATCCGGCCCGGGTGATGAACCTCCTGCAGATGTCGGCCCAGCTGGAGATCAAGCTCGTGATGGGCGGCCCCTTCGTGTCCCCCGAGCAGGCCCGCTCGCAGAACAACGGGATCCTGCCTGCAAACAGCGAACTGGCGCACTACGCCGACAGGGGGCGGAACGAGTGGTACCTCCTGCAGCGCAATCCGGTTGTCACGGGTCGCGACCTGCGGTCCGCGACGGCCGGCCGCGACACCCAGAATCCCGGCGCCTGGCAGGTGGCCTTCAGCCTGTCGCGGCAGGCCGGCCAGCGCTTCGCGATCTTCACAGCCGCCAACATCGGCCGCAACCTCTCCGTCGTGCTCGACCGGCGCATCCAGAGCGTCGCCTCGATCGAGTCGCGCATCGAATCGGAGGGCGTGATCAACAACATCGATTCGCAGACCGAGTCCCTCGACCTCGCGCTCGTGCTCCGGGCCGGAGCGCTGCCGGCCTCCGTCGTGTACCTGGAGGAGCGCACTGTGGGCGCCTCGCTTGGCGCCGACTCGATCCGTCAGGGAGTCCGCAGCGCGATCTACGGTGTCGTGATCATCGTGCTTCTGATGCTGGTGTACTACCGCGCCGCGGGGATCAACGCCAACATTGCCCTCTTCTTCAACCTGCTGATCCTCCTTGCGGTGCTGAGCGCGTTCGGCTTCACTCTGACGCTGCCTGGCATCGCCGGCATCATCCTCACCATTGGCATGGCCGTGGACGCCAACGTTCTGATCTTCGAGCGGATCCGGGAGGAGCTCAGGGAGGGCAAGGCGGCCGTTGCCGCGCTGAACGCGGGCTTTGGCAAGGCTTTCCTCACCATCATCGACACGAACCTCACCACGATCATCGCGGCGGCGTTCCTGTTCCTGTTCGGGCGCGGCCCGGTTCGGGGCTTCGCCGTGACGCTCGCCATCGGACTGCTGGCCAACCTGTTCACTTCGGTCTTCGTCTCCCGGCTGATCTTCGACCTGACGACTTGGCGCAAGCAAAAGCTGACGGAGCTCAGCATCTAGGTGGCGGCACGGGAAACTTCGGAGCGCAGCACGGTGTCTAGGGATAACGGACTGGGTTGCCTCGCGGCACAGCAGCCATGCAACTGATCGGCAAGACCAACATCGACTTCGTCGGGCGCCGCCACGCCTTCCTGGCGCTCTCGGGGATTCTGCTGGCAGCCGGCCTGGCGGCGACCCTGATCAATGGCGGGCTCCGGTTCGGCATCGACTTCAAGGGCGGGACGCTTGTCTACGTCAAGTTCCAGGAGGAGCCGGACCTGGGGCAGATCCGGAGCGTGCTGACCGGGAAGGGCCTCAGCGTTGCGGCGCTGCAGCCGTTCGAGGACTCGCCCGACAGCCATGAGCTCAAGATCGAGCTCGACCTCGCGGGAGAGGTCGTGGAGACCTCAGGAAAGGCGCAGGTGCTCGAGACACTGCGCGAGATCTATCCCGTGACGGAGGGCAGGCTCGACTTCAACAACACCGCCGACGGGGACCTGGCCCAGCGGCTCATGTCGAACCGCTCCCTGCGGGATGCCGGCCACAGCAGCCAGGACCTCCAGGCGGCGGCGGCGGCGATGGTCGCCTGGCGCGACCAGCCGCCCCGCTCCGGACTGGTTCGGGATGTCTCCGAGCTGGCGCAGGTGCCAGGCGTCGCCGAGAGCGTGGGGGCCGCGGCCGCGCAGGAAGTCGAGGCCGGAGCGTTCCATATCAGCGGTGTAGAGGTGGTTGGTCCCAAGATTGGGTCGGAATTGCAGTGGCAGGCGATCAAGGCGACGTTATTCGCGCTTGCGGGTATGCTAGTCTACATTGCGTTTAGGTTCGAGTGGATCTACGGCGTCGCCGCCGTGATCGCCGTGTTCCACGATGTGTTCATCACGATTGGCTTCTTCTCCCTCTTCGGGCGCGAAATCGAGTTGACAGTCGTGGCCGCATTGCTGACACTGGTGGGCTACTCTATGAACGACACCATCGTCATCTTCGACCGTGTGCGGGAAAACCGCAGGGTCACGCGACGGTACAGTTTCACGGATCTGCTGAACCTCAGTATCAATCAGACGCTCAGTCGCACGGTGCTCACCTCGGGGTTGACTCTCATCGCCGTGGTGTGCCTGTTTGTTTTTGGTGGAGAGGTGCTGCGCGGCTTCTCGTTCGCCCTGGTGGTGGGCGTGCTCGTGGGCACCTACTCGTCGATCTTCGTCGCCAGCCCGGTGCTGCTCTGGGGCCAGGGGCGGATAGCCGCCCGGCGCGGACGCGGCAGGCGGGAGCGGCGCTTTTGAGTCCGGCAAATTGCCTGGGAGGGGCTTTCAATTATGTTTGAAGACGCATTGATGGAAAACAGGGTCAAGGACACGTCCCGCTGGTCGGTCGTGCTCTCCACGGTTATCCAACTGGTCTTGGTCGGGGTCATGCTGCTGATCCCGCTTCTCAACTACTACGAACTGCCCGCGACGGACTTCGTCAGCTTCCTGACGGCCCCGCCGCCGCCGCCGCCACCACCACCCCCGCCCGCGGCCGTGGTGATCAAGGCTGTGCCGAAAGAGTTCGACACGGGGGCGCTGACCCAGCCGGTTGCGATCCCGGACCAGGTGGCGATCATCGAGGAGGACATTGCGGCCCCGAGCGCCGGCATCGCCGGCGTGGTCGGCGGCGTGCCGGGCGGCAGCGTCGGCGGCACGGTCGGCGGCGTGCTGGGCAGCATCATCTCGAGCGCCCCGACTGCAGCGCCCCCGCCCCCGCCCCCGCCCCCGGTCAAGAAGAAGGCGCCCCCCAAGCGCATCCGGGTGGGCGGCAACGTCGCCAAGGCGCGGCTGACGCGCCAGGTGCGGCCGCAGTACCCGCCGCTGGCGCGCCAGGCCCGCATTCAGGGGACGGTGAAGCTTTCGGCCATCATTGCCAAGGACGGCTCGATCCAGAAGCTCGAGGTCATGTCCGGACACCCGCTGCTCGTACCCGCCGCGCTCTCCGCGGTGAAGCAGTGGCGCTACCGGCCGACCCTGCTCAACGGCGAGGCGGTCGAGGTCCTTACGAATATCGACGTGAACTTCACCCTCAGCGGCTGAGACCCACGTCAGCGCTTTCCCCCCGGGGGAGCCGGGCGTTCCAGGTCGCCGACGAGTCGGCGCTCGGCAATCCCGGCACGAGCAACACAGTTGGTCAACGGTATCCGTTGTATTATTTAGGAGGAAAAAAAGCAGATGCTTTCGCAATTCGCAACCACGGCCTTCCTGCTCCAGCAGGAGATCGGATTCGACATGGTGTCGATGTGGAACCAGATGGGTTTCGCGGCCAAGGCCGTCGTCATCGTCATGTTCCTAATGTCAGCCTGGTCCATCGGAGTGATGATTGACCGCGGGCTGGCGTACTACGCCGCCAAGAAGCAGTCCCGAGCGTTCGCCCCCGCGATCGCCGGCGCGCTGCGCCAGGGCAAGTTGGATGAGGCCATCAAGCTCTCCGACCGCTTCAAGAAGAGCCACCTCGCCAAGGTCGTCACGGCCGGGCTGGGCGAGTTCAAGTCGCACGACGCCGGGAGCGACATCCCGGGCCGCTCGATCGACGCGTCCAAGCGGGCGCTGGAGCGGGCCCAGGCGATCACCCACGCCGAGCTGAACCGCGGCCTTTCGGGTCTGGCGACCATTGGCTCGACGGCCCCGTTCGTGGGCCTGTTCGGCACGGTGGTCGGCATCATCAACGCGTTCCAGGGCATTTCCCAGGAGCGTTCGACAGGTCTTGGCGCGGTCGCAGGCGGCATTTCCGAGGCGCTCGTCGCAACGGCCATCGGTCTCTTCGTGGCCCTTCCGGCGGTGTGGATGTTCAACTACTTCAACTCGAAGGTCGAGGGATTCGACGTCGAGATGGAGAACGCGAGCTCCGAGCTGATCGACTACTTCCTCAAGAGGAGTAGCTGACGCAAGGCGGGACGGCAGCGGAACGACCGGGTGTAGAATCGTGCAGCGGCCAGCCGCCCGCACAGAACCGGCGGGCGGCGGCCGATCGGAGGAAACGAGGTAACGAGCATGGCTGAAGAAGAAGTCAAGGGTCTCACGGAATTCGAAGAGGTAGAAGATGTCAAGAAGGGCACCCGTGGCGGCATGGGCGCCATCAACGAGATCAACGTCACGCCGATGGTCGACGTGATGCTGGTCCTGCTGATCATCTTCATGGTCATCACGCCGATGCTCAGCAAGGGCGTGAGCGTCGATCTGGTGCAGACGCGCAACCCGGTCGCGATGGACGAGGCGGACGCCGAGGACGCCCTCGTGGTTGCGGTCACGCGGGACGGCCAGATCTTCCTCGGGCGGGAGAAGCTCGATCAGGTCAGCGACCTGTCACAGGAGGTTTCCGACCGGGTGAGCAACCGGCTTGACAAGACGGTTTACATCAAGTGTGACGCCCGCTCGAGGTACGAGCGGGTTGTGGAGGTCGTCAACGCGGTGCGAACGTCCGGCGTGGACCAGGTCGGCCTGCTGACGGAGAAAGAGGAGGAACGCGGGAGCTTCGGCGGCTAGGCCGCCGCGGCGAGGTTCCTGCGACGAGGAGGAAATCCATCATGGCAATGTCAGTCGGAGGTGGCGAGGGCAAGACTGTCCCGTACATCAACATGACCCCGCTGATCGACGTGCTACTGGTGCTGCTGATCATCTTCATGGTCATCACGCCGATCACACCGAAGGGCTTGGAGGCGCTGGTGCCCCAGCCCAACGAGGACCAGCAGAATCAGCAGCAGCAGCCGAACGCTCGGACAGTCGTCGTGTCGGTGAACGCCAACCGCTCCATCATGATCAATCGCGACACGACCAGCCTCGCCAGGCTCGAGGAGAGTCTGCGCGACATCTTCAAGACGCGCGCCGAGCGGGTGATGTTCGTGCGCGGGGCTCCCGCGCTAGACTATCAGGACGTCGCCAGGGTCATCGACATCGGAAAGGGAGCGGGCGTTGACAAGATCGGACTGCTCACCGAGGAGATCGAGTAGGCGATCCGCAAGCTGGGCTTCCCGCCGACCAGGCGGCTTGCCGAACGGAGCGAGAAATGAACAAGAAGAAACTCTACAAGATTGCGGCCATCACGGTGGGCGCGGTGGCGCTCATCGCGATCGGCGGCAAGATGACGCTGAACGCACTCGGGGTGAAGAACATCGACTCCCTCAAGGCGCGCATGAGCCTCAACAAGGGCGTCACGGCGTTCGCCGCCGCCAATTTCGTGCGTGCGGGCCGGCTGTTCGAGGAGGCGTACGACCTCGATCCCGAACTCAAGGACGCGAAGGTCTACCTGGCCTACTCGACGATGATGCAGTACCAGCCCGGTGCGGAGTACCAGGAGAACATCGACATCGCCAACAAGGCGCTGGAGGGCTTCAAGGACGTTCTTGAGGACGATCCGCAGAATTCCACCGCGCTGCAGAGCATCGCGTCGCTGTACTTCCAGATGAAGCAGATGGAGGATGCGAAGGACTGGCACCACAAGGTGCTGGAAGCCGAGCCCGAGAACAAGGAGTCGCACTACACCATCGGCGTCATCTGCTGGACGCAGTCCTACGAGCCCCGTCTGCAGTTCCGTGCCGAGATCGGCATGCAGCAGGAGGATCCGGGCCCGATCCGGACCAAGGGCAGGCTCAACCGGATGCAGCGCGAGGATCTCTCGATGGTGGCCGAGGAGGTCGTCCCGGTCATTAACGAGGGCCTCGAGGCGCTCGAGCAGGCCATCGAGATCGATCCCGACTACGACGACGCCATGGCGTATGTGAATCTGCTATACCGCGAGAAGGCTGACTTCGCCGAGACGGATGAGGAGTACGATGAGCTCCTGACCATGGCCGACGAGTGGGTCCAGATGGCCCTCGACACGCGGAAGCGCAAGGCCGAGGAGAGCACCACCGAGATGATCACCACGGACGAATAGCGATCCGCCCCGGCGGTTCCTTCCCTTATAATCCGGCTTGGGGCCCTGCTGGGCTCCAAGCCTTTTTGTTTGCGTCGGCCGCCGATCAGACATGCCTGCCAAGACGACGACGGAGCCCGTGCCGAGCTGGGTCGCCCGTGCGGAGTCGGAGCGGTACGCCGAGCTCGAGGGGAAATACCACGCGTACCGTCCCGCCGAGAGCCTTGCGATGCTGAGGCGCGCATTCGTGTTCGCGGCCGAGCACCACCGGAACCAGACCCGCAAGACCGGCGAACCGTATCTGTCCCACCCCCTGGAGGTCGCCCATCTGCTGGCCGACATGAGCCTGGACGAGTCGACCGTGGCCTGCGGCCTGCTGCACGACGTCGTCGAGGACACCGCGGCGACGCTTCCCGCCCTGCGCCGGCAGTTCGGGGAGGAGATCGCCCGGTGCGTCGATGGCGTGACCAAGATCGGCAAGCTCCGCTACCACTCGATCGAAGCCCGCCAGGCGGCGACGTTTCGCAAGATGCTGCTGGCAATGGTCCGGGACATCCGCGTCATCCTGATCAAGCTGGCGGACCGCGTCCACAACATGCGGACGCTGGGGGCGCTGGACGAGGGCCGCCAGAGGCGGATCTCGCTCGAGACGAGGGAGATCTATGCGCCGGTGGCGCTGCGTCTCGGCATGGGCAAGGTCCGAAGCGAGCTGGAGGACCTGGCCTTCTCCTACCTCGAGCCCCACGCCTTCCGCACGATCCTGGCCCAGATCGAGTCGCGCCGCGAGGCAACGCGGGAGTTTCTCTCGGAGATCCGGCGCGTCCTCAAGGAAAGGCTGACACAGGCGGGGATTCCGTCGCGGATCGAGGGCCGCCTCAAGCGGCCCTACTCGATTCACCAGAAGCTGGAGCGCCAGAAGGTGACCTTCGAGATGGTCTACGACCTGCTCGCGCTGCGCGTGATCACCAACACGAAGACGAACTGCTACGCCGCGATGGGCGTGATTCACGGGCAGTGGCATCCGGTGCCGGGCCGGATCAAGGATTTCGTCGCGATGCCGAGGGCCAACCTCTACCAGTCCCTGCACACCTCGGTGGTCACTCAGGAGGGGCAGCGGTTCGAGGTTCAGATCCGGACGGAGGAGATGCACCGGATGGCGGAGGAAGGCATCTGTGCGCACTGGAAGTACAAGGAAGGCCAGAGCGGACCGGACGTGGCCGACGGCCAGATGGCCTGGCTGCGCCGCCTTGTGGAGTGGCAGCGCGAGATGACGGACTCGACGGACTTCCTCTCGACGCTCAAGATCGATCTGTACCCGGAGGAGGTCTACGTCTTCACGCCGCGCGGGAAGGTGATCTCCCTGCCGCGGAAGGCAACGCCCGTGGACTTTGCCTACGCGATCCACACCGAAGTGGGCCATACGTGCTGCGGCGCGCGGGTCGACGGTCAGATCTCCCCGATCAGGCGGCCCCTGCAGAACGGCGAGATTGTCGAGGTGATCACGAAGGAGGGCGGCAGGCCCAGCCGGGACTGGCTCACCTTCGTCAAGACATCCCGCGCCCGGAACAAGATCAAGCAGTGGCTCAACGCCGAGCAGCGCCGCAAGGCGATCGAGATCGGGCAGCGCCTGCTGGAGAAGGAGGCGCGGGCGGCCCGGCTCCCGCTGCGAAGGGTGCCTCCGGAGCGCATGGAGGAGGTCTGCCAGGAGTACGGCTGCTCGACGGTTGACGATCTGCGCGCCCGGCTCGGGTACGGGCGGTACTCGGTGCGCCAGGTCGTGCGCAAGCTCTTCCCTGAAGGGGCCGTGCCGGACCCATCAAGGTTGCGCTCCAAGCCGCCGGCTCCGGATTCCGCCGGCGCGCGCCGGCTGGCGGATGCCGAAGCCACACTGGAGGTCGAGGGCATCGATGACGTTCTCGTCTACCGGGCGACGTGCTGCAATCCCATTCCAGGGGAATCGATCGTCGGGTACGTGACCCGGGGCAAGGGAGTGGGGGTGCACTCCGTTGCGTGCAGCAACGTGCAGAACCTGATGTATGAGGCGGAACGGCGGATCGAGGTTCGCTGGGCGCCGCACAAGGGTTCCCGCTACCAGGCCAGGCTGACAGCCAAGGTCGACGACCGCCGCGGCGTGCTGAAGGACCTGACCAGCATCGTCGCAAACGCCGGCCTGAACATCGTGAGGATGAAGTCCCGCGGCAACCGGGGCGGAGGAACGGCAGCGGTCGATTTCGTGGTGGAGGTGGAAGACAAGTCGCAGCTCGAGCAGATCACGGGGAAGCTGTCGCGCGTCGACGCCGTGCGGGAGGTCTTCCGGACCAGCCGGCTCTAGCCCGACGCCACGTTCGCTATTCTCTTGCTTGCCGGGCGGTTGTCCGTCCGCACGAGGTCCCTGTCCATGCCAACCGCTCTCGCCTTCGCGGCCGTCGCCCTTGCTTTCCTCTCGAGTCCCCTTGCGGCGCAGGAACTTGTCGACGTGGCCATGGCCGGGACCGAGATGATGGAGGACGATCTGCCGTCGATCGCATCTGCTCCGGACGGCTCGGCGTGGCTTGTCTTCATGGCGTACTCCGACCGGCGTGACGAGGTCGCCGTCCGGCAGTGGACGGACGGAAAGTGGGGGAACCTGCGGTTCGTACCGAACACCAGCGGCGATGTCTGGCTGCCCCAGGCAGGCGTGGACGCCGAGGGACGCCTTTGGGTGGTCTGGTCCCAGATGCTGGACGGCAACTGGGACATGTACGCGCGCTCGCTGAATCCGGCGACCAACGGGTGGGGAGCGACGATCCGGCTTACGGACCACCCGCTGCCGGACATCAACCCCCGCCTTGCATCCGACGGCAGCGGCAATCTGGCGCTGGCTTGGCAAGGATTCCGCAACGGCCGATCCAACATCCACCTCAAGACCTATTCGGCTGCCGGCGGCTGGTCCGAGGACATCCGGGTCACAGGCAGGCCCGTGAACGAATGGGAGCCGGCCGTTGCCTTCGATTCCGCCGGAACCGTCTGGGTCGCATACGACAGCTACGCAAACGGCAACTACGACGTCTTCCTGACCGGCGTCCGCGACGGCAGGATCACCGAACCCGAGACCGCCGTGGCGGCGACTCCACGGTACGAGGCGAAGGCGACGGTCGCCGTTGACAGCTCCGATCGGGTCTGGGTCGCCTGGGAGGCCGGCGGCGCCAACTGGGGCAAGGACACCGGATACAACATCCGGCCGCGACAGCCCGGCGTCGTGATCGGGGCGCATCGCGAGGTGCGGATCGCGGCTCTCGCGAACGGTCGCCTCATGTCCCCGGTCCGGCCGCTTCAGGAGACGTTCGCGGACGGGGAGGGCACGCCCAAGTGGACCTACCAGCCCCATGTGTTCACGGACGCCGGAGGCAACGTGCTCGTGGCTGCGAAGCGGCTCCTTCGCCACACTGACAACCGAACTGGGACGCGCGGCCGCTGGGAATACTGGCTGACGCGGTACGAGGGCAGCTCGTGGACCCCGGCCGAGGCGGTCCCGCAAAGCTTCGGCCGGTCCAGCACCCGCATTAGCTTCGCGCGATCATCGGACGGAAGCTCATGGCTGGCCTGGCCGACGGACAACCGCACGACGGCCTACGGGCACCGGCCGATCCGCGGCGAGGCGTGGGTGGGCCGGCTCGAGCCTGCTGGCCCCGCCGTCCAGCCCGCACTCAGGGAGCCGGAGCCGGAGGAGGTCGAGGTCAAGGCCTGGCACCCGGACGAATCGGCGGATCTGGCCGCGATGCGCGGATACCGCACGAGCGTCCACGGACGGCCAGTCCGGATCGTGCGCGGCGACTTCCACCGACACACCGAGCTGAGCTGGGACGGCGGCGGAGGCAATGACGGCAACCTTCAGGAGTTCTACCGCTACATGATTGACGCCGCGGCGATGGACTTCGGGGCCTCAACGGATCACCAGGGCGGGGCCTATCCCTATTGGTGGTGGTACTCGCAGAAGATGACGGACATGCACCACCTTCCCGGGATGTACACCAGCATCTTCGGCTACGAGCGGAGCGTCACTCAGCCCAACGGCCATCGCAACGTCTTCTTCGCTGACCGCACCGGCGAGGTCACGCCGTTCTTCATGGGGACCTCCGGCGGGTTCGCCCTGGGGGCGAATCCCAGGGGGGACATTCCGCCCATTGCCACCGGCGACGTGGTTCGAGACGACACCAAGCACCTCTACGACGCGCTGCGCCGGATGGGCGGGATAGCGATCTCGCACACATCTGGGACGCGCATGGGAACCGACTGGCGGGACAACGACCCGGAAATCGAGCCCGTCGTCGAGATCATGCAAGGTGCTCGAACAAACTACGAGTACGTCGGGGCGCCCCTTTCAGCCAAGAGCGGGGAACCTGCTGACGCGCCCGGCGGATACGAGCCCATCGGGATGGTGCGCAACGCGTGGAACAAGGGCTATCGGCTCGGCGTGACAGTGAGCTCCGACCATGGCTCTACACACTACTCGTACACGATGGTCTATACGGACCGGGTCACCCGGGAAGGCATCCTTGACGCGATTCGGCGCCGGCACACGTACGGCGCGACCGACAACATTTTGCTGGACGCGCGCATGGGCGACCATTTCATGGGCGATGAGTTCCGCACGAGTGTGCCGCTGCCGCTGGCCGTCAAGGTCCGGGGCACGAACGATCTTGCCCGTGTGAACGTGTTTCGTAGCGACCAGCTTCTCTTCACCCACGAACCGGAAGGCCAGGAAGCCGAATTCGAGTACTTGGACAAGGACGCAACGGCGGGCATGGGCACTCAGTACTACTATGTGCGGGTCGAGCAAGCCGACGGCAACCTGGCGTGGGGCAGCCCGTTCTGGGTGAACTACTGACTGGTGTCGCGGCGTCGCAGCCCGGAATCGAACGGCGCACGGTCCCGACCACCCGATGGTGAGTCGGCGTTGGCGAGGCTGCCCGGGCAACACAGGCAGACGGCGGGAGAGCGATCTGAACGGCCTCGGCCGGTGGACCACATGCCATCCTCGACAACGTCACGGCGGACGCAAGCGGAGCCAAGACGTCATGATCGGCTGCCCGGTTGTGTCGAGGACATGGGACACGTTTCAACGATATTTGATGCCTTTTATAGTGAACTATGACTGTAATTTATTTGCTGTATTCTCGTTTTGGACGCCTATGGCGCTCCGAAGCATGGTACTGTCAAAACTGAGACTAACCTCTTGGGCGGCGCGTCCAACGGGGACGGATGCCCCACCTACGCGAAGAGACACTCAACTCCTACCTCGCGCTACTGCTTGACAGGTATGAGGGCATAAGCGCGACAGCCGAGAGTCGATCCAGCACTGGAGCGATTGACATCACGGTCGTCCACGGATCCGCCCTCGCGCCCGTCCCGATCTTCATCGAGGCGAAGATCGGGGACACGCCTGCAAAGCGTCGGCAGGCTGCCCGGCAAGCGCGTTCGCGGCTTGGCGCACCACCGCGGTCACTGGCGTTCGGGCTTTGCTATCCGCTGCACTTGCGGGACGGCTCGGTTTCCGCGCAAGCGACGCGGGATGCGCTCGCCGGATCGACAATCGCATTCGCCCCGGTGAGATGGTACGAGAACCAACTGACATGGCGCGAAGGCTCGGTCGCGGACCTGGCTGACAGTCTGAGGAACGCCGATCTGTCGCGCCAGTGCGTGGCAGACACGGTTGCCCACACAGTCCGCGAAGCAGCTGAAATGCTGCATTCCCGCGGCTGCGCCGCAGACCTCGCCAGCGCGCTGGCCCTGCCGAAGACGAGCAAGGATCTCAAGGCAGCCACGCTTGTAGCGTCCCTGCTGCTCTCCAACGCCTCGCTGTTGCACCATCGATTGCGACTCGTACCAACCTTGGCCGATGTGACTTCCCTCGAGACCGCCTTGCAGGAGCTTGAGGCGAGCCCGCCCAAGATCCGGGACGCCTGGCGTGCCGTACTTGCAATTGACTACCATCCGGTCTTCACACCCGCACTGGCGGCGCTGAATGCGCTCTCGGACGAGGACGCCAGAGAGCCACTGCGCCGCATCGCTGAGAACGCGGTCGCCGTCGCCGACGAACTTGCGACGCTGCGATTCGACCATGCCGGCTCGCTGTATCACCGTCTCCTGGCATCAGCCAGGTACGACGGCTCCTTCTACACCAACAACACATCCGCCGTTCTCCTGGCCAGGCTCGCCCTGACGGAGGACACGACGGATTGGTCGGACGCTGACGCGATTGCGAATCTGAAGATCATCGATCCGGCCTGTGGCACCGGAACGCTGCTGATGGCCGCGATGCACGCCATTCGCGACCGGCACGAGCGGGCTGCGGGTTCCCAGTCCGATTCCGACCCGCTGCATCTCGCGTTGGTCGAGGACGTGCTGCACGGGCTCGACATCAACCGTCACGGCGTGGAGCTTGCCGCGTGCAACCTGACTCTCGGCAATCGATCAGACAAGCGTCGAATCGTTCTTCGCCCCGTTGGCGGACGTACTCGCAAAGGTCAGTGCGGGATCGCTCGCGTCCGTTGTGCCCACAACAGCTCTGACAGGCGCATCGAGTGTCGCGAAACGAAAGTTCCTAGCGGAACGGTTCCAGATCGAGACGATCGTGACCAGCCACGATCCGGAGCGAATCAGCTTTTCGGAAAACACGGCGATCCACGAATCTCTGGTCGTTGGCCGGCGCCCGGAGCAGGAACGCGCGCCCACTCGATTCGTCTCGCTCGCCCGCATGCCGAGGGACACGCACGAGGCGATTCTGCTGTCCGACCGGATCAACCGACGCGAGCCGCTCGGGAACTGGGGCACCGAGCACCTCTGGCCCTGGCCCCGCATTCGCGAGGGAGAGTGGACCGCGGCGCAGTTCTTCGACGTGGAGCTTGCCCACGCAATTCACGATCTCGCCGCTCTCGCAGAGACAGTGCTTGTCCCTGCCGGAGACCTGTGCCGAATCGAGCCCGACGGGCGGCGGGTCCGCGACGCCTTCGTGCGCAAGGCATCGCCCGACGTTCCCGGGCAGGCGCCGATCCTCTGGGATCATTCGACGCAGGTGCAGGTCACGATGGAGGCAGAGCCCGACGTGTTCGGCACTCCCAAGCCGGAGCGTGTCAGCTATGCCGGGCAGCTCCGCGCGAAGTCCAGTCGACTTCTGATCGTCAATCGGCTGAGGACCAACACGGTGCGCATCTCGGCCTGCTATGCATCCGAGCCGGCCCTTGGCTCGGCGTGGACTCCAGTAACGCCCATCTCGCCGGACCCGGCATTCGAGCACGCACTCTGCGCGTGGTGGAATTCCACGCCCGGAATCCTCACGCTCCTCAACAGCCGGGCGAAGGCGCTGGACTATGCGAGATTCTCCCTCGACTCACTCCGGTCCCTGCTGGTGCCCGATCCGAGCCGCGTCGCGATCGGCGCTCTTGCCGAAGCATTCGCCGCCACTCGCTCCAAGGAACTGAATCCCTGGCCCCAGATGCACGATTGCCCGACCCGCGCTGCCATCGACCAGGCAGCGGCCCGTGTGGTTCGGATCGATGGGCGGACCGTCGCGGACTGGCGAAGACGCATCGCCTGCGAGCCGACCGTTTCGGGAGTTCCGCACCGCGAGGCCGCGTAGAAGTGTCCCTGCACCAGGATCAGGGGAATCCCTGCGTTCCTCCGATTGTATTGCGACGCACGACTGTGACAGCTGCTAGGTGTTGATCGATCCGCCGTCGACCGCGATTGTCTGGCCCGTCACAAAGTCGCTGTCCGGGGACGCGAGGAAGAGGACCGCACCGATCAGGTCACCGGGCCGGCCGTGTCGCTTCAAAGCGCGGCTGGCCAGCACCTTCTCTGTCGACATGTCCAGATGGGGCTGGTTCTCCAGGATGCTGTCGCTGAGCGTCAGACCCGGCGCTAGGGTGTTCACACAGACGCCATGCTGGCCGAGTTCCCGCGACAGCGCTCTCGTCAGCGACACGATGGCCCCTTTGGACGTGATGTAGTGCGCCATGCCGGTCGGTTGTCCCTTGTAGGCCGTGCCCGAGGACACGTTGATGATCTTGCCTTCGCCCCGCCCGATCATCACCGGGGCCACATGCTTCGCCATCAGAAAGCTTCCCCGGACGTTCACTGCCATCACGCGATCCCACAGACCGACCTCAATGTCCTGGAATCCCACAGGAGCCAGCGAGGCGAACACGGCGGCGTTGTTGAGAAGGATGTCGATGCGCCCGTAGACAGAGAGCACGGTTGCGACCAGCCGCTCAACTTCGGCCTCGTCGCTGACGTCGGTCGGAATCTCGCAGCAACGGCCCCCGCCGTCGGCGATTGCAGCAGTGACGGTGCCCGCATCGGCGATGTCTGCAATCACCGATGCCGCGCCTTCCTCGGCCAACGCTGCCGCGAAGGCGGCCCCGAGACCCTTTGCACCGCCCGTAATGATGGCGACCTTGCCGTCCAGCCTGCCCATGGCCTTCGCCTGCCGCACCGTCCGCCCCGGCTCCACGTCGCGACCGAAATCCGAGTTTACCGGAAGTCGGCGCCGCGCCCGCCGCAAGATCGGATCTGGGAGATAATCGGCCCAGCATGCGGTTCCGACTGGCCATGATCATCGTGCTGTGCCTGTCTGCATGCGCCCAGCCTCGGAACGACGGTCTCAGCCGTTTACTTGACGAATACTTCGAGGACTACCTCCGCGAGAATCCCGAGCAGGCGACCTCTCTCGGCCGGACCGACCACGACACGCGCTGGCGGGACTGGTCCGGCTCCGCCCTGCAGGCATGGGAGAGCCGCCTCAGGAGCTACCAGGAGCGGCTCGAAGAGTTCGACGTAGCCGATCTGGACCTCCAGGATCGAATCAGCTTGCGGCTCATGAGCCACCAGCTGGAGGAAGAGCTGGAAGGCCTGCCGTACGCGGCGCGGCTCATTCGCCTCAACCAGCTGTTCGGGTTGCACACCTCCGTGCTGCTGACCATGCGGGAAATGCCGGCCCAGACCGAGACGGACTATGAGAACATGCTCGCCCGGCTCGTCGCCGTTCCCACATATGTCGACCAGAACATCGAGACGCTCCGAGCCGCCATCGAGGACGGCGTCGTGCAGCCGAGGCTCATCGTCGAAATCGTCGTTGGGCAGCTGGAGGCCCAGATGGCGCCTGGCTCGGACGAGTCGCCTCTTCTCGCCCCCTTCCGGAACATGCCCGCGGCGATCCCGGAAGTCCAAAGGCAGGAGCTGGCTTCCCGGGCCGCGCGAGCGTATCAGGAGGCATTCCGGCCCGCGTGGGCCAAACTGGCGTCCTTCCTGAAAGACGAGTACGCTCCCAACGCCCGCCCGATGCTCGCCGTGTCGGGACTGCCGGGCGGCGCCGCAATCTACGAGTTCTTCATCCGTTTCCACACGACCCTCGATCTCAGCGCCCGGGAAATCCACGAGATCGGCCTGCGGGAGGCGGACCGCATCGACTCCGAGATGGAGGCCATCGCCCGCGCGGCCGGGTTCCAGGCGGGTTCGAGGGACTACGAGCGCCACCTGCTCACCGATCCGAGATTCCTGTTCACCAGCAAGGAGCAAATGCTCGCCTACCATCGCGACGTCGCGATGCGCGTCGCGCCCGGACTGTCCCGACTGTTTCGCAACCTCCCTCGCCACCGTGTCGGCATCAGGGCGATCCCGCCGGACCGGGAGGCGGCTTCTGCGTCCAACTACAACGCGCCGGCGGCGGACGGTTCGCGCCCGGGCTGGTTCAATCTGAAGGCCTACCGGGCCGAGAAGCAGTCCCGGTTCGACAAGCCCGCTCTGGTCCTCCACGAAACCAATCCCGGCCACCACCTGCAAATCGCCCTGCAACTGGAGATGGAGGGTCTGCCGGAGTTCCGCAAGATCTTCCACACGACGTCGTACGTCGAAGGCTGGGCGCTGTACGCCGAGACGCTGGGTGAGGAACTGGGGGTCTACGACGATCCGCCCAGCCGATTCGGGGCCTTGGAGAGCGAGCGGTTCCGGGCGCGCCGGCTTGTGGTCGACACCGGCCTGCATGCGATGGGATGGACCAGGGAGCAGGCAATCGAATACCTCGGCGACGAGAGCGAGGTCGATCGCTACATCGCGTGGCCTGGACAGGCGCTGGCCTACAAGATGGGGCAGCTCAAGATCCTGGATCTCAAGGCGGCGGCCCAGGATGCCTACGGCCCGTCGTTCGACATCCGCGATTTTCACGACGCGGTGCTGCGGAACGGGCCGCTGCCGCTCCACATGCTGGAGGAGCGAGTGCGCGCATACATCGACCGCGCCGGCTTCCGAGACGACAGCGAAGAAGCCGGTGCCCGGGCAGCCCGTTCCGAGTAGCCGCGGAACCGCAGCAGCCGAAGACCGTGCCAGAATGAGGATTGCCCGGGAACACGGGCCGTCGCCCATGCAGGATGCAGCCGATCCACTGGATGTCCTTTCCGGCCAGGACTCCACCCAGGCGGGAAACTACTTTGTTTCCAACTATCCTCCGTTCTCGGTCTGGCGGAACGGGGAGGCCGGAAGCGCTGTCGAGCGCCTCGGCCGGCGCGGAAACCGCGACACGCCCTTGGGGCTCTACGTCCACTTGCCGTTCTGCAGGAAGCGCTGCGACTTCTGCTACTTCCGTGTCTACACGGACAAGAATCACGAGGAGATCCAGGCCTACCTGGACGCGGTGCTGCGGGAAGCTGCGATCCTCGGGCGGCAGCCCTTCCTGGACGGGCGGGCACTGGAGTTCATCTACTTCGGCGGGGGAACGCCTTCGTACCTCTCGCGGAAACAGCTCACCAGGCTGATGGACGGCCTGCGCACCGCGCTGCCCTGGACCAGCCCAAGCGAGGTTGCCTTCGAATGTGAGCCGGGGACGCTCACGAAGAGCAAGCTTGCGGCGATCCGCGGCTTCGGGATCAACAGGCTCAGCCTCGGCGTCGAGAACTTTGACGACGAGATTCTGGCGGCGAACAACAGGGCGCACCGGTCCAAGGAAATCTACCGCGTCTGGGACTGGCTTCGAGGCAGCGGATTCGAGCAGGTCAACCTCGACCTGATCGCCGGGATGGTCGGCGAGACCGACGAGAAGTGGGCGCATACCGTTTCCGAGACAGTGCGGCTGGCTCCGGACGCTGTCACCGTATACCAGATGGAGATCCCATACAACACGACGATCTACAGGGGCATGCGTGAGAGCGGGGCGACCTCCGCCCCGGTCGCGGACTGGCCGACAAAGCGGCGGTGGACACGGGAGGCGTTCGAAGCGCTGGAGGCCGGCGGCTACCGCGTTGGCAGCGCCTATACGGCGGTGCGAGACTCGTCAACGATTCGCTTCGTCTACCGCGACCGGCTGTGGGACGGCGCGGACATGCTGGCGCTTGGGGTCTCCGCCTTCGGATACCTTGACGGTGTCCACTACCAGAACCAGCCGCACATGCAGCCCTACATGGAGTGCGTCAACAAGGGGGCGCTGCCCGTTTCGCGGGCGCTCCCGATCAGTGCGCAAGAGGCGATGATTCGCCAATTCGTGCTCAAGATGAAGCTCGGGCACCTTGAAACGAGGCCGTTCCAGGACCGATTCGGCGTGGACGTGACACAGAAGTGGGGGCAGGAGCTCTCGCTCTTTCGGGACCACGGGCTTCTGGCGTTCGATCACGACCGAATCGAGCTGACGCGCGACGGTCTGCTCCAGGTCGACCGCCTGCTGCATGCGTTCTTCCTTCCCGAGCACACGAACATCCGCTATGCGTGACGGAAGTGTCGGCGCCTCGGCGGGCGGCGCTGATCTGGACGCCCTGATCCTCGGAGGAGGCCCGGCGGGGTCGACCGCCGCCGCCGTACTCGCCGAGAGGGGACGGCGCGTGCTGGTCGTCGAGCGAGAGCGGTTTCCCCGCTACAAGGTCGGGGAGTCGCTTCTGCCGTACTGCTACTTCCCGCTCGACCGGATCGGGATGATCGAGAAGCTCAACAACTCCGCGTTCGTCAGGAAGTACAGCGTCCAGTTCGCCTCCGTTGACGGACGCATCTCCTCGCCGTTCTACTTCTTTCAGCATCTGGACCACCCTGCCGCACAGACCTGGCAGGTGGTGCGGAGCGAGTTCGACCGGATGATGTTGGACAACGCCGTCGAGCGGGGGGCGCAAGTGATGATGGGTGCAGCGGCCAAGTCGCTGCTCATGGAAGGGGACCGCTGCGAAGGGCTGCTGGTCGAGAAAGACGGGAAGAGGTTTCCCATTAGGGCGCCGGTCACGATCGACTGTGGCGGGAGGCACGGATTCGCCGCGACGCACCTCGGCTGGATCGTTCCCGATCCCAGCCTCAACAAGGTTGCGATCTGGACGTACTACCGGGGCGCCAGGCGCGACAGCGGCTATGACGAGGGCGCGACCACGGTGGCGTATCTGCCCGAAAAGGGGTGGTTTTGGTACATACCACTGCCGGAAGACGTCGTCAGCGTGGGCGTGGTGGCCGAGCGGGACTACCTGTACCGCGAGGGCAAGAACCTCGAGACGGTCTTCGAGCGGGAAGCCAGGTCCAATCCCTGGATCACCGACCATCTGGCGCGTGGGGATCGATGCGCCCCGTTTCGCGTGACCGCAGAGTACTCATACCGCTCGCGGTACTGCGCAGCAGACGGGCTCGTGCTCGCAGGCGACGCATTCACGTTCCTGGATCCCGTGTTTTCGTCCGGCATCCTGTTGGCGCTGCTCGGCGGCGAGCGGGCGGCAGAGGCCGTTGACGCCGCCCTTGAAGACGGCACCGTGACGGCGGCCCATTTCCATGAGTACGGCGCCGGCCTCCGCCAGGGCATTGAGGCCATGCGGAAGCTGGTCTATGCCTTCTACGAGGAATCGTTCAGCTTCGGGAGACTGCTCAAACGGCATCCTCACCTGCGAGGCGACCTCACGGACTGCCTCATCGGGAACCTGGCCAGGGATTTCGGACCGCTGTTCTCGGCGGTGGAGGAGTTTGCCCACGTGCCCGAACCCCTCCGCTACGGGGGTGTGCCCGCGGACGGCCTGCCGGCACGGCCCGCGGCGCGGTTCGTGTGACACGATGAACTCAGGGAAAGGACCGACTCAATGAGGCTCGCTCAAATCCGTAACGGCGGCGGGATCGTGGCGGCGATCCGGGAGGGCGAGGGATTCCGCCCGATACCGGGATACACGGCTGCGTCGCTCTTGGCGGAAGCCGACGCAAGAGGCACGTCCCTGCGGGATCTGGCTGCCGGCCGTGCAGGAGAGCATGTCGTCCGCGCCGAGGCCGTGATCCCCGTGCAGCCCGTTGAAGTCTGGGCGTGCGGCTGCACCTACGCCCCGAGCGCGGAGTTCCGGGACGGTGAGCTTGGCACATCCGACGGCATGTACTCCTATGTCTACAGGCCGGAGAACCGCCCGGAGATTTTCTTCAAGGGCACCTCGCGTGTCTGCGTGGGTCCGAATGAGGCGATCGGGATCCGCATGGATTCCACGTTCACGGCCCCGGAGCCTGAGCTCGGAATCGTGATCGGGTCGAGGTGCGAGATCCTTGGCTACACGTTGGGCAACGACGTCTCGGCGTGGGACATCGAGCGCGAGAACGCCCTGTATCTTCCGCAATCGAAGGTCTACACCGCCTGCTGCTCGCTGGGACCAGTCCTGGTGACGCCGGACGAGATACCCGATCCCTACTCGCTCGATATGACCTGCACCATCGTGCGGGACGGCAAGGAGACATTCAGCGGGAGCGTCTCGACCGGCAAGCTGATCCGCAAGTTCGAGGAACTGGTCGACTGCGTCGCACGGAGCAACACGCTGCCGACGCCAACGGTGATTCTGACCGGGACCGGGATCATCGTCGAGCAGGGCGCAGCGCTGCGGGCCGGGGACGTGTGCTCAATCAGCGTGCCGGAGATCGGCACGCTGTCGAATCCGGCCCGCCTGGTCTAGACCTCGGCGCTGTCCTCGACGTCCCTGAGCACCCGCAGCGAGTTCTCGCCGAGGATCTTGTCGATGTCCGCCGACGCAATGCCGCGGGCGGACAGCCCCTCGGCGATCGCGGGAATCTTTGAGACGTCCTCCATGCCTTCCGGCAGTTCTCCGTCGACGCCATCGAAGTCGGACCCGAGTCCGACAGTCTCGATTCCCCCGACGCGGATGATGTGCTCGAAGTGGTCGAGCAGGGTGCCGAGCGGCGGCCGGCCGATGGCCGCCAGCTTGGCGGCCGTGCCGGCCCCCGGATTCGCGGATCCCCAGTCGCGGCTGCGCTGGGCGTATCCGTCGTCGATGAAGGTGTTGTAGTAGTTGACGTGGACCACGCCGCCGCGCTCCGCCGTCGCCCGAATCATTTCGTCGGTCATGTTCCGCTTGTGTGACGCCAGCGCACGGGCCGAGGAATGCGATGCGATGATAGGGGCCGAGGACGCCTCCAGCGTGTCCCAGAAGGTCTTGTCCGAGACGTGGGAGATGTCCACCAGCATCCCCAGCCGGTTCAGCTCGGCCACGACCTCCCGTCCGAAGTCGGACAGGCCTGCGTTTCGAGGGCTTCCCGAGGAGCCTGCCCAGGCCGTGTCCCTGCTGTGCGTCAGCGTGAGGTAGCGCGCGCCGAGTCGGTGGAGGGAGCGCAGGACCGCTAGGGATCCATTGATCATGTGGCCGCCCTCGATACCCACCAGGACGGCGATGCGGCCCTCCCGGCGTACGGACTCGATGTCCGCGCTGCTCAGGGCGATCTCCAGATCGGTCGGGTGCCGGTCCACCTCGCGATAGATCGAGTCGATAATCTCCAGCGCCTCCTGCACGGACTCCAGTTCGGTGTTCCGGGTCGCGCTGGTGTAGACGGAGAAGAAGACCGCTGTCACCCCGCCATCGCGCATCCGGGGAATGTCGACTTCGCCGCGAGGGTTTCTCGCTCCGAGGTCGTAGCTTCCGTCGCGGAAGAGCATGGGAGTGTCGCAATGCAGGTCGATGACGTGGCGGGGCAGCGGCGGCGTGTCCGTCGAATCCTCTCTGTGCTCTGCTGAGTGCTGGCTGCCTGAACCGCAGCCGAGTCCGGTGACCGCCAGGCCGGCAGCCCAGCTGCGACGTGTGATGGACATATTGAAATTGTAAGGTTGTGGGTGATGACCGACCGATTCGCCGATGCCATGGCCTTCGCCGAGTCGCTGCACCGCGGCCAGCGGAGGAAGTCAAGCGGCTGCCCCTACATCGCCCATCTGCTGGGGGTCGCCTCGCTGGTCATGGAAGCGGGCGGCACCGAGGACGAGTGCATCGCGGCGCTGCTGCACGATGCCGTCGAGGACCAGGGAGGCGCGCGGACTGCCGCCGACATCCGCCGGCGCTTCGGTCCCACCGTCGCCGGCATCGTTGACGCCTGCTCGGAGGACAAGCGCCGCGACCGGGGCTGGAGGGCGCGGAAGGAGGCTGCGGTGCGGAGTGTCCTGGACCACGATTCCTCCGTGCTTCTCGTGCTTTCCGCCGACAAGCTCCACAACGCGCGCTCTCTGAGGGCGGAGCATCGCAGGGTCGGAGACCGGGTCTGGGACAGTTTTCGCGGGGGTCGCGACGGCACTCTCTGGTACTACCGTGCGATGGCGGATGCCATCTCACGCGCCGGGGGGAGCCCGCTCGCTGGAGAGCTTGAAGCTGCGGTGCGCATCCTGGAGTTGCTCGGGAATCCGGAATCCCCCCGTTAGCCGACCCGCTCAAGGATCATGCTCGAGCCGGCGGATTCGCGGGCGCGCCATCCATTGGGCACGTGCACGCTCGCGAAACGCGGCTCCCCGGAGGCTGCTTCCAGGTCCGGGTGGTCGGCTCCCGATGTCCTGCCCACGGCCTGGACACGCGCCGTGACCGCCTGAGTGCGGCGATCCCTGTGCCGGTAGCCGTAGCGCCGCTCATGAACCTCGTCAAACTTCGGAACACGTTCTTCCGGAACATTGATCTCGTACGACTGGCCCTCGTAACGCATGTCGACTGTGCGGATCAGCTCGATGTCTGCGAAGCCCTGCTCGAGCATGTCCCTTCGGGCCCTGCGCTCCAGCCGGTCGAACGCCTCCTGGGAATCCCCGTCAAGCACGCTGGCCGAGTAGTCCCGCACACAGTCGGCAACGAGCATGCCAAGGGCCGAGAGCACGCCCGCGTGAGCCGGCACGACGACACGAGGTATCTCCAGGTTCTCGGCGAGCTGGCAGGCGTGCAGGGCTCCCGCGCCTCCGAAGCAGATCATCGCGTAGTCGCGCGGACTGTGGCCGCGCTCCACCGACACCCCGCGAATGGCGCGCTCCATCTTTGCGTTCGCGGCCCGCACGATGGCCCTTGCCAGCTCCTCGCTTGTGATCCCCGCCTTGCGGGCGGCCCTCGCCGCGACTTCGCGTGTGCGGTCGGCGTCCAGACGGATGGTTCCTTGGAGGAACGACGCCGTGTCGATGCGGCCCAGCAGCAGATTGGCGTCCGTCACCGTCAGCTGCTCGCCCGTCCCGTAGCAAACCGGACCCGGTTCCGCACCGGCCGACCGAGGCCCCACGCGCAACGCCGAAGCCTCGTCGAAGTAGGCCACCGAACCTCCCCCGGCCCCGATGCTCTCGATGTCGAGCATCGGTATCCGGACCGGCAGGCCCGCCGCACTGCCCTCGGTCGTATGGCGCAGCGAGCCGTCGTACAGGGAGACGTCCGTAGATGTGCCCCCCATGTCGAAGCTGATGAATCGTTCGATTCCCAGCTGCTTGGCGATCGCGGCCGAGCCGACCAGGCCCCCGGCAGGTCCGGAAAGGACGGTGCGGACCGCTTGTTCAGACGCCTCCTCGGCGGAGATCGAGCCGCCGTTGGACTGGAAGATCCGCAGCGGCCGACCCGTCAGGCCCGCCTGCAGAGTGGCGACGTAGCGCCGCATGAGCGGCGAGACGTAGGCGTTGACCACGGTTGTCGCGGCCCTCTCGTACTCGCGGTGCTCGGGGAGGATCTCGCTCGACAGGGACACGGAGAAGCCCGCGGCCCGCAGCGCGCGGCCGACCTTGCTTTCGTGAGCCGGATTTGCGTAGCTGTGCAGGAGGCATACCGCCACCGACTCCACGTCCCCGAGACGCCTTGCAAGCTCCTCGGCTTGGCCGTCGGCGAGCTCCCGCAGAACGGTGCCGTCGTAGAGCGTTCTCTCGGGGATGCCGTGCTTGTCTCCGGGAAGGATCAGACCCTGCCGCGGAACGGGGCACCAGTCGTAAAGCGAAGTCCGATTCTGGCGTGCCAGATCTAGCAGGTCCTCGAAGCCCTTGGTGGTGACGAAGGCCGTGCGGGCGCCGTTCCGCTGCAGCAGTGTGTTGGTGGCCACCGTCGAGCCGTGCACAACCTCTCCCGCGGGGAGGCGGCCCAGTCCCTCGAGGACGGCCCGCACGGGGTTGCGCGGGGTGGACCGGATTTTCAGGCCGCGCAGGCGGGATCCGTCCCAGACCACAAAGTCCGTGAAGGTCCCGCCGCTGTCGACCGCGATGCGCATGGATCCCGTGCTTGGCGGCCGAGCGCCAGACCTCGATGCTCCAGTGTAGGTCGAGACGGAACGGCGTTGCGAAACCCGATCGCGGCTAGTGCGAGCCGCCGCACGCCGCGCTGCCTCCCTTCGCGCAGGACGAGCGGACCAGGTCCTCCAGCACCTGCGTGTCGATGTCGGCCAGACGCCTGATGTAGAGGCATCCCTTGCCTCGCCTGTGCCTGCCCAGGGCGGCCAGGGCCTCCTTCTGCGTATCAAGGTCCACCATCAGGTAGACCGTCAGGGCGCGCTTGCGCGGGGAGAACCCGGCGCGAAACCACGTGCCGGTCCTCCCGCTCGCATAGCGATAGTCGTAGCTTCCGAAGCCGACGATGCTCTCGCCCCACATGCGCGGCTCGCCCGCTTCTCCCATCATTTCGGCCAGCGCGTAGCAGTCGGTGCGACGGGCCTCGTCCGGAATCGCGTCGAGAAAATCGGTGACGCTGGCCGGCGTGGGCCTAGTCTTGAGTTGGGCCATGGTTTCATTGTCGCCCGCCCTTCCCTGCCGCGTGGGTAACTACGGCGGCCCGGCTCGCGCCAACTTAGATTGACGCTCCCGTTCCCGTCATGACGGACAGGACGATTTCCCACTACCGCATCCTGGAGCCTTTGGGTGAAGGCGGCATGGGCGTGGTGTACAAAGCCGAGGACACGCGGCTGAAGCGCACAGTGGCGCTCAAGTTCCTGTCCAGGGATGTCACCGGGACGGGCGATCACGGCCAGCGGTTCCTGCGCGAGGCTCGGGCTGCGGCCGCACTCGACCATCCCAACATCTGCACTCTCTACGAGATCGTCGAGAAGGACGGCGAGACTTTCCTTGCAATGGCGTTTCTCGAGGGCCAGCCCCTGGATGAACGGATCCACCAGGGACCGCTGCCGCTGAATACGGTCTACGAGATCGCAAGGCAGGCGGCCGAGGGGCTGGCCGCGGCGCACGACTCCGGTGTGGTCCACCGCGACATCAAGTCGTCGAACATCATGATCAGCGAGGACCGGGAGGGCCGGCCGCTAGCGAAGCTGATGGACTTCGGGCTGGCACAGGTCGCCGGGGCCTCGAAGCTCACGAAGGTCGAGACCCGCATGGGCACCGTGGCCTACATGTCGCCCGAGCAGTCGCTGGGCGAGGAGGTCGGTCCGCGGAGCGACCTGTGGTCCCTGGGTGTCGTGATCTACGAGATGGTGGCGGGCGACCTGCCGTTCAAGGGCCACTACGACCAGGCAGTTCTGTATTCGATCCTCAACGAAGAGCCGATTCCCCTTACCTCCCTGAGGTCGCGCGTTCCGTTGGAGCTCGAGTGGATCATCGAGAAGTGCCTCGCAAAGGAACAGACGGAGCGCTACAAGGAAGCGCGGGAGCTGGTGGCCGATCTGGAACTGCTGAAGCGTCGGGCGGCGAGCGGGCGCACGTCCGTCCAAGTCCTCGAGAGGCCTGCCTCTGCCGAGCCCGGTAGTCTCCCCGGAGAGTCCAGAGGAGGTCTCCCGGGACCGGTCCCGGGTGCCGCCGACTCGTCCGATGCCGCCGCCGGGCCGCCGCTGGCGCAGACCGTGGCTGCCTGGCTGTCTGCGGGCCTGTTCCGAAGGCTGGCCGTCCCCGCGGCCGTGATTCTGGCATTCGTGATCGGATTGCTCGTGCCCGGTGGGAACGAGGGGGAGCCGCAGCCGCTGCGCCGCTTCACGCTCCGACCGATCGAAGCCACGCAGGGCGGGGGAATCGTCCGGCACCTCGCCATTGCCCCCAACGGACAGGCGATCGCCTACAGCACCTCCGGGACCGAGGGCGGCCTCTGGATCCAGCCGCTCGATCGGCTGGACCCGTACCGCGTCGACGGGACGGAGAGTGCCCGCGACGTGTTCTGGTCTCCCGACAGCGACTTCATCGGCTTCACGTCCACCAAGGGGATTGGCAAGGTCGCGTTGCGCGGCTCGACGGTGACGATGCTGGTCGACGATGAGTGGCTGGCATATGCGAGCGCGGCCTGGAGCCCCGACGGCCAGTCCATCTACTACAACCTCCTTGGGGGCAGGATGATGGTGGTTTCCGCGCTGGGAGGTATTCCCCGGCCCCTCTTCGGAACGGCACGGCGCCGCCGGTCACTGATCGAGAGTGTCTCCCTGATCGGCCTCTCGAATGGAGAGCACCTGCTGCTCTATTCCGAGCGGACGCTCGAAGGGGATTGCGTCATGGTTCGCCGGCTGTCGGGGGACCAGGCGGGCGAGCCCGTCCATGTCGTCAATGGCGACTCGCCGGTCTATTCCGGGACCGGGCACATTCTGTTCCGCCCGTCGGCGATGACATCGGCGCTGTGGGCGGTGCCGTTCTCCCCGGAGGATGCGACGACCGAGGGTGAGCCGTTCGCGATCGCCCAGAACGGAAGCGATCCGTCGGTATCCACTGACGGCACCCTTGTCTACCTTCACACTCCGAACACCAGGCAGATGCGCCTGTCCTGGTACGACCGCGCGGGGGAGGCCGTCGGGTCGATCGGCCGGCCCCAGGAGTGGATTCTCGGCCCCCGCGTGTCGCCGGCCGGGGACAGCGTCCTCGTGGCCGGCGGCACCGGGCGTGACTTCGACCTGTGGGTGCATCAGTCAGGCCGCGAGGTCATCAATCGGCTGACATTCGACGATCTCATGGAGGTTGGTGCGATTTGGGCGCCGGACGGCCGGGGCGTGGCGCTCACCCAGCGCGGCTCTCCGGATCTCAAGATGCTCACCGTCGGCGACGGGAGCCCTGCGCAGACCCTCTACTCCAGCGCGGCGGGACCGGTTGAGCCGCTCGACTGGTCTCGAGACGGGCGCTTCATCCTGGTTCAGAAGCGCTCGTCTCCGAGCTCCGACCGCACGGGACAGGGAAGACCGATTGCGGGACTGACGAAGGCGGGTTCGGAAGGCGGCGATTTCTCCCCCATCACGTCCATCGGCTACCTCGAGCGTTCCGGTGACGCCTGGGAATTGCACGAGTTCATTCCGGAGGGACCATTCGTCGTGGACGACGCGGTCTTTTCTCCGGATGGGCGCTACGTCGCCTACGAGAGCAACGAGTCAGGCGCATTCGAGGTTTTTGTGAGGCCTTTTCCAGCGGGCAACCAGCGGTGGCAGATCACAACCGAGGGCGGACGGCTGCCACGGTGGGGCGTCGACGGCGAATTCCTGTACTTCCTGCACGACGACACTCTGTTCGAAGTTCCGATTGACACCGTGGACGGCTTTGGCGCCGCCGAGCCTCTGCGGCTGTTTTCCCGGGACAGCCTCATGGGAATGCGACGGAGCCCAACCTATGATGTGGGGCCCGGCAATCGGTTTGCGCTAGCAGCACGCGTTCAGGATTCGGAGCCGCCCGGAATCCGCATCGTGCTGAACTGGCTTTCCGAGTTCCGGAATCCCTGAGCGCCGCCCGGAGGGCGCGGGTCAGTCCACCTTCAGCGCACCGCTGCCGGAGGAGCCGCCGGGATCGATCCGGATGGGGATCGGGTCCCCAAGGTGGTGCGGCTGCGTGTTCAGCAGGTTGATGTCCAGCAGCGCCTTCAAGCGGGCTCCGGACTCCCGCAGGTACGAGGTGTAGATCTCTCGTTCGGGCGGGTTCTCCGCGCAGTAGGCGATCACGTCGAGGCCGAAGTGCGTTCCGATGTACACGGCGCGTGCGGCGTGGAACCGCTGGGTCACGACAATGAACGAGCGCTGGCCCATGACCTTGTCCGCTCGCACAATCGAGTCCAGTGTCCTGAATCCGGCACGGTCCTCGGTGATGGAGTCGGCCGGGACGGCCCGTTCGACGAGGTCCTGCCTCATCTGCACGGGCTCGTTGTAGTAGCGGCTCGGATTCGAGCCGCTCACGATGATGTGGCCGATCTTTCCTGCATGAAAGAGCGCGGCCGCGGCCTCAATCCGCGCGGAGTAGAACGCATTCATTCCACCGCTCGTCCTGCGTGCGGTCCCGAGCACCAGGCCCACGTCGCGCCGGGGCAGGGACGCCATATCCTCGTACAGGCGGGCCTGTACCGTTCTCTCAACGTACATGCTCACGGCCCATAGAGTGATCGCCATCGCGACCGCGGCGCCGCCGACGATGCAGGTCGCGATCAGGGTCGTGCGGCTGGGACGTCGCATTCGAGGGACTTTCCGCGCCCGAGCGGGGGGGACATGCCAGTCCCACGGTCATTGTCGCAAATGGGCGGGACGCCAACTGTAGAATCGTCCCATGCGACCATTGATTGCCGTTGCAGCTGCATGTCTGGCAGCCGGCTGCGCGAACCCTCCCGGCGGGGATTCCGCTCCAGCGCCCCCGAATTTCGTGATTCTTCTCGTCGACGACCTCGGCTGGACCGATCTCGGGTGCTACGGAAGCGACTTCTACGAGACCCCGAACATCGACCGGCTGGCAGCCGACGGCGTGAGGTTCACCCACGGGTACGCCGCCTGCACGGTGTGCTCCCCGACGCGCGCGGCGCTGCTGACCGGGCTCTATCCCGGCCGCACCAACGTGACGGACTGGATCCCCGGCCACCGCCGGCCGTTCGCGAAGCTGAAGCCCCCCGACTGGACGATGCAGCTCGAGCATCGCCACACAACCCTGGCCGAGGCCCTGCAGTCGCAGGGCTACCGCACGGCGCACGTCGGGAAGTGGCACCTCATGCCGCGGCTCGACACGGAAGCCATGATGGAGTACACCCCGGACCGGCACGGCTTCGAAATCAACATCGCGGGCAACGAGTGGGGCGCTCCCGGCAGCTATCACCACCCGTACGCCCGCGACGACAGGCGGGTCTATCCCCTGCCGGATGGAGGGGCCGACGGAGACTACCTGACCGACAGGCTCACCGACGAGGCCCTGCGAATCATCGAGCAGTTCCAGGCGGAGCCCTTCCTGCTGTACTTCCCGTACTACACGGTGCACACGCCCATTCAGCCGAAGGCGGAGGACCTTGCGCGATTCCAGGATCGCGCGGACCCGGGCAAGCGGCACCGCAACCCCGCCTACGCCGGCATGCTCGCCGCACTCGACCGCAGCGTGGGAAGAGTCCGAACCAAGCTCGCCGAACTCGGACTGGCCGAGAACACGGTCATCGTCTTCACCGGCGACAACGGGGGCCTCGACCGTACGGGTCCGGACGGGCGATTGGGAAGCCCGACCGAGAACGAGCCCCTCCGGGCGGGCAAGGGGTCGCCGTATGAAGGCGGTGTCCGAACGCCGACCATCTACCTGTGGCCGAGCGTGACGCCCTCCGGCGCCGTCAGTGACGAGCCGGTGGTCACCATCGACATCTATCCCACGGTGCTGGAAATCGCGGGAGTGAGCGGAGATCCGGGTCACAACGAGCTGGTCGACGGGCTGAGCCTGGCGGGCATCCTCCGGGATCCGAACGCCGAACTGGGCAGGGACGCGCTCTTCTGGCACTACCCCCACTATCACAACGGCGGATCCACCCCGCACTCGGCGATCCGGGAGGGAGACTGGAGGCTGGTGCACTTCTACGAGGACGGCCGGCGCGAACTGTACAACCTCGCAAACGACGTTGGGGAGTCGCGGGACCTCGCCGGCGACATGCCGGACAAGGCGGACGAGCTGCTCGCCAGGCTGGACGCGTGGAGGGCCGAGGTGGGCGCCCAGGAGCCGGCGCCCAATCCCGACGCCAGGTGACTCGCGCCAACCGGGTCAGCGGCTGTGGATGCGCACGTGTTTCCTGGTGATGTCGGCGAGAGTGACCGTACCCACCTGGGCCATGTCGCGGGCCAGCTCCGTCTGCAGCATTTCCACGACCTTCCTGACTCCGGCGGCGCCGTAGGCAGCCAGCCCCCATAGCGCGGGGCGGCAGACCAGCGCGGCAGTTGCGCCGAGAGCCAGGGCCTTGAGGACGTCGCTGCCCCTGCGAATGCCGCCGTCCGCGAGCACAGGGATGCGCCCGGCCACGGCGTCGGAGATCGCGGGCAGGACAGCGAGAGGTTCGGCGGCACCGGCCGCCCGGCCGGATCCGTGTGTGGAGACCACGACGGCGGCGACGCCGCGGTCCACCGCGGCAGTCGCGTCCGCAGGACTCATGATGCCCTTGAGCACGAGCGGCATTGCAGCGCTACGGGCCAGCAGTTCAATGTCATCCCATCCGTATGCTGCGGCGCTGTCTCCGGAAGGTTCGTTGGCGACGGTCAGGCAGGCGGCACTGCAGCCCGCGCCGGCGGCCTCCTGCAAGCGCGCGGCCACAGCGCCGAAGTCGCCGTCGGGGTAGACCTGCCGCCAGGCCCCGGGGGCCAGGGGCAGAGTTTCTTCCAGCGGTGCGCCGCTGCGTTCGGCCGTTACGAGCGTCGCCTTGGCCGCGGCGGCACCCTGTGCCGTCTCGCGCTCGCCTCCGGCGTGAATCTCATCCTGGTGCGATGCGGGACCGACGAGGATCGGCGCGAACATCTCCTGCCCCAGGAGGTTGAGCGAGAGATCGAGTTCCAGCGCGCTGACGAGCAGGCGCGGTCGAAAGGTGATTCGCTCGAGGATGCCACGGTCGCCGTCGGCAATCCTGGCAAAGGCGTTCTCACTCAGGGCCCGCCGCGCCATGTCCTCGAATTCGGGGACGTTCGCGAATTCGTCGAGGGGTGTCGTTCGCCCGCGCGGCTCGCCGGCCGTCCGCGGACCGCGCTGCGCCCGCAGCCAAGGCGATGCAGCAAGCCAGCCCGCGAAGCACGAAAGGGCGTGGCGTCTGCTCAGAGGAAATGCGCTCACGGAAAGTCCGTCCTCACCATCGAGGGGCCGATCGAAGCCAGGGAGGCGGCGCCGCATCGAACCATGGAGCCCTCGAGCTCGCCCTGGACCATCTCCAGCACGCGCGTGACGCCCGGCACGCCGAACGAGCCCAGCCCCCAACGATATATGCGGCCGACGCAGACGGCGTCGGCTCCGAGGGCGAGTGCCTTGAGAATGTCGCCGCCCCGCCTGATGCCGCTGTCGAAGAGCACGGGAATGCGTCCCGCCACCGCCTCGACGATCTCCGGAAGCACTTCGAGGGTCGACGGCGTGTAGTCCAGCGTGCGCCCGCCGTGGTTGGAGACGATCACCCCGTCCAGGCCGGTCTCGACCGCGATGGCCGCATCCTCCCCCGTGAGCAGACCCTTGACGAGCAGCGGGACCTGCACCATGGAGCGCAGCGCCTCGAACATCTTCCACTCGTACCAGATCCTGCCCTCCGAAAAGCGGTAGCGGGCCGCGTTGCCCGTCCTGCGAGGCGGTCGCCTCGGGCGCAGGGACAGGTTGCGGTCGTGGTAGGCCCGGTCGTAGTAGGAGGCCTGCTGATCGACGGTCACGACGATCGCTTTGGCGCCGGCATCCTCGGCGGACGTGCACGGCTCCCGGTTCTGCTCCATCTCCCGCCGCGCGTACAGCTGGAACCACAGCGGCGCCCCATTGTTCTTCGCAAGATCGGCGAAGGTCATGCTGGCGGCATGGCTGAGAATCATCGGCGTTTCCGCCGCCTTCGTGCAGCCCTCGTAGGTGCCCTCCTCCTTGTCCGGGTGCAGCGCCACGTGGGCAGCCGTAGGGGCGAGCAGTAGAGGGTAGCGGAACTTCGTGCCCAGGATCTCTCCCGACGCGTCGGGCGAACCCGTCCCCCGCACGGCGGCCGGCAGGAGCCTGACCCAGTCGAAGGCCTCGCGGTTCCGGCGGACCGTGAATTCGCTGGCGCCTCCGCGGGCGGTGAAATTGTAGGTCTCGCGGTCCAGCCTCTCGTACGCCGCAGCTTCGAAATCGAAGACGTCGCGCATCTCCTCCAGCCCCGCGACGCGGACATGGCCGCGGTAGCGATCCTGCTGGCCCGGAAGCCGGATTGCGCCGGACAGGAAGCCTGCCAGTCCCGCAAGCGCCTTTCTTCGGCTGGCGCTGTGTCGCCAGCGCGACTCGGTTGGTGTCATCTGCTCTCTGCAGCCGCGGCGCCCATGGATTCCGACGGTTGGGCCGATTGTACACAATGCGGGGTCAGCTGGAACGCGTGCCCGCGCGCGGGAAGCGGGAACTATCCTGGGCGGTCCGCAGCGAGGTTTCCGTAGACCTCGATCCAGTCAAGGCGGGAACATGCACCGCTGCGCCCTCCCGGCATCAGGTCGGTGAAGCCCACCGACCGGACCCGGCCCAGTGCCGGCCCGTCGACCCACGACGCCTCAGTCACCGTCGAGATGTCGAGCCGCCGCCAGCGGGTTGCAGGGAACGCGAACTCCCGGACCCGCCAGTGGCTGGACGCCGGATCGGAGTCCTCGCTGACAAGCCATGAGCCGCCCTCCAGCCCGACAATGGCGCGGAGCGCCCGGAATCCCGATTGCCGGCTCCGCCACCGCACCGTTGCGGAGCCGGTGAGATCCAGCAGTCTGCCGTCCGCAAAGGACAGGCTCACGGCCCATGGGGTCTTTGCGAGCCCCGACCAGACGTAGTGGGGGTCCCATTCCCTTGCGTCGTGAAAGCTCTTCTTGACGAGCGGGGGGCCCTGGCCGTGAACAGTCACTCTCAGGTCGGGATTGGCGACATCCCGCTGAGTAAGGGGAATGTTCGGCGGCGTCGCTGTCCAGTCCTCGCGGAATAGGAGCGGCGCGCTGCCGACGTCGGCCGCCTCAAGCCCGGCACCCGCAGCGGACAGCACAAACACGCGACGCGTCATGTGTTTTTCAGACATCGGCGGTCGGGGCCAGTCCACTGCCGACGCAGGTTCGGCAGTGCGACGATTGTCGCACGCCGACCGCGGGAGGGACACGAGCACCGACCCACCCGGCCACGCCTCCTCTGACGGCGCCGGATCGGGCGGGGAACTCCGCCGCGATTCCGGCGAGGCGTTCAGGGGCGTTCCGATCCTCGCCGGATTGCGCAGCGTCCCGCGACCCCGCCAGGGGCGCCCCTTCCGCCCTCACACCTGCGGTGAACGACACGGGCACGCGGCCGGGGACCGGCCCGGACGTATAGAGAGGCATGACGGCGCGTTCAGTACAATCGGGCGGCCGATGAGGTTTCTTGCTGCCGCCGCCGCCGCAGGTCTGGCCGCCTTTTTCGCATCCATGGGGCTCGACCGCACGGCAACCGCCGAGCCGGGCGAGACCGACCCGGCGAGCCTGCGCATCGAATACCGTCCCGGAGGATACATGCCTCCCGGATTCCCGATCGAGGGGAAGGTCAAGCTGCTGACTTCGCCCGTGGTCCGCGCCGGGGAGCGTCACCGGATCCGCCTCGAGTATGTGGTCGGCAAGGCAGGCGTGGCCCAGGGGGAGGCGATCGAGATCTGGAAGCATTTCACCAGCGACGTCGAGGAGTTCCAGGTCAACGACCCCAACGAACCTGCGCATTTCGCGATCGAGACGACCGCGCCCGGCGCAAGGCTGTCGGCCCGCTCGTTTTCCAACAGCCTGCAGCGCAACGCCCCCAGCGTCTTCCCCTACCGCAAGACCGCCGGGGCCGATCTGGAGTCCGGCGCCATCAGGCCCGGCGACAAGGTCCACATCGATCTCGGCGGAGTCAGGGGCGTCCGCATGCAGCACTACGCCGAGAACCTGTTCAACTTCCGCGTCGTGATCGCCGGCCCCGACAAGAAGCCCCGCGACTACGGCGGGGACGCGTTCCTCAAGGTGGTCGGGGGTCCGGCCTCGAGTCTGCGCGTGTACGCGCCGGGTCTGGTCGCGGTGGGCGAGCGGTTCAGCATCGAAGCCGTGCCCATTGACGACTGGGGCTCGCTGTCCCACAACTACCAGGGGCACGATCTGGAGTTCGACAGCCCGACGCTCGGCGCCGGCCGGTTCGAGTACGAGGCGGACCTGCTCCACTACGTTGCTTCGAACGTCGTGGCGAACCAGCCCGGCGTCTACCGCCTGCAGGTTCGCAGCGGCGACGGCTCGCTCCGCGGCCAAAGCAATCCGATTCGCGTCGAGCACCACCCCAAGCGAAGGGTCTACTACGGGGACCTTCACCAGCACACGTACCTGCACGACGGGCGTGGCACCTACGAGGAACTCTACCTGCATGCCCGGCGCAACGGCCTGCTCGACTTCGGTTCTCTCACGCCGCACCACATGCCGCTCGGCGTAACCGGGCCGTCGTACATCTTCGACAAGTACTCGGATCCCCGCGACCACTGGCCCGACATGGTGCGGGCCAACCGGCGCATGAACGGCTGGAAGGACTTCGTGACGATCCTCGGCTACGAATACAGCGTCGGCACGGGCGTCGGGGGGCACCACAACGTCTTCTACAACGCGGACGACGCCCCGACCACGATGCAGATGGACCCGTCCCAGAACCGCGCCGACGTCGGGCGGATGATGGACTTGCTGGAGCGGGCCGGCGTTCCGACCATGGTGATTCCCCACGTGGGGGGCGGCCCGCCGAACTGGACGCACAGGACGGATCCCAGAATCGAGCGCAGCTTTGAGATCGCCTCGGTGCACGGAGTGTTCGAGGAGTCCTGGCAGAGGCACCTCGATGCCGGGCTTCGGCTGGCAGCCACGGCTTCGAGCGACAACCACACCGTCGGGTTCGGCAACTCGTATCCCGGCCTGATCTATACGATGACCAACTCGCTGACGGGCGTGTACGCCTACGACAAGACACGGGACGCCATCTGGAACGGCCTGTACGAGCGGCGCACGTTCGGCGTCACCGGCAACGCGCGGATCCTCATGGACTTCAGCGTGGACGGCGAGCCGATGGGGGGCGAACTCTCTGCGTCCCAGCACCAGGCGCCCCGGATCCGGGCGCGGGTTTCCGGCACGGAACCGCTGGTTCGGGTGGAACTGCTCAAGAACGGCAAGGTCGTGCACGCGGCGCGCCCCGCGCGCGCCGGCGGCTCCATGGCGAGGATCGCCTGGGGCGACAATCTCTACCAGCGAAGGGCCAATGTCGGCCTCGGCAGCGGCGAGCTCCGGGCGGGTTCCGGCGGCCTTCGGCTGGTGCGGCACCTCAGCCGCGACCAAGAGTTCGAACGCATGTGGCAGGAGGGGCCGGCGGTGCGCTGGAACACGGCGGCCACGTCGAACGACCGCGACGGCATGCTGGTCCGGATCGACGGGGCGGAAGGATCTCTGGAATTCAGGCTCGACGATCCCCACCTTGGGCGGATCGAGGCCTCGGTCCCGCTGGAGGATCTGCGGCGCGACGGGTACTACCGCTGGAGCGGGCCCGGCGAGAGGCCCGTCCAGCACAGCTACCTCAAGATGATGGGAGTCGATGTGGAGTTCGAACTGGAGTGCGAGCTCGTGTCCGTCGAGGGCCCGAAGGACCACCAGTTCGAGTTCGCCGACCTCGAGAGCCCGAACCCCGGCGACTACTACTACCTCCGCATGGAGCAGCTCGACACGAACAAGGGCTGGGCCAGCCCCGTGTGGTTCAACTAGGCGGGGACGCGTTCCTCACCGGCAAGGAACCGGAAGTCGCAGCCCTCGTGGGCCTGCGTGACCTGGTCGAGAAACAGCTTGCCGTAGCCGCGACGGTAGTGCGGAGGCTGCGCCGGCCTGTCCGCAAGGCGGCGCCGGATCTCGTTCGCCTCGACCCTCAGGTCGATCCGGCGGCCGGGCACGTCGAGTTCGATCTCGTCGCCCGTCCGCACGGCCGCGAGAGGTCCGCCGACCGCCGATTCGGGCGAGACGTGGAGCACGTCCGTGCCGAAGCTGGTTCCGCTCATTCGGGCGTCCGAGACCCGAACGATGTCGTCGACTCCGGCCTTGAGAAGCTTGCCGGGAATCGGCAGGTGCCCCCACTCCGGGAATCCGGGCCCGCCCAGCGGGCCGGCGTTCTTGAGGACGAGAACCGTGTTCTCGTCGACATCAAGATCGTCGTCTATGCATGAGCGCAGGGTTTCGTAGCGATCGAACGCCAGTGCCCTGCCTCGGTGGCGCAGCAGGCGGGGCGATGCTGCCGTCTGCTTAATGACGGCGCCGTTTGGGGCGAGGTTGCCGTAGAGGATGGCCGTTCCCCCTTCGGCGTTGAGAGGAGCGTCGAGCGAGCGGATCAGCGTGCGGTCGCGGATCCGGACGGACGAGACTTCCTGCTCGATCGTGCGGCCGCTGACGGTAAGGGCGCCGCCGTGCAGGAGGGGCAGGAGCTCCTTCATCACGCACGGCAGTCCGCCTGCGTAGTAGAAGTCCTCCATCAGGTGCCGGCCGGACGGCTTGATGTCCGCAATGTAGGGCGTCTCGCGCGAAATCCGGTCGAAGTCGTCGAGGTTCAGGCCGACGCCCGCCCTGCCCGCGATCGCCAGAAGGTGGACCACGGCGTTCGTCGAGCCGCCGATGGCCATGTCCGTGCGGACGGCGTTCTCGAACGCCTCGCGGGTTAGGATTCGCGAGGGCGTCAGGTCCTCGCACACCATATCGACGATCCGCCGGCCGCTTGCCTCGGCGAGCTGGTAGCGCCTCGCATCGACGGCCGGGATCGCTGCGCCGCCCGACAGCATCATGCCCAGGGCCTCGGCCATCGATGCCATCGTGGAGGCCGTGCCCATGACGGTGCAGTGGCCCGCGCTGCGCGAGATGCAGCCCTCCACTTCGGCCCACTGCTCCTCGCCGATGCGGCCCGCCCGGAGATCCTCGAAGAGCTTGCGGCCGTCCGTGCCGGATCCCAGCGGCCGCCCGTGCCAGCGGCCCGAGAGCATGGGTCCGCCGGTCACCATGATGGCCGGGATGTTCGCCGACGCCGCGCCCATCAGCTGTGCCGGGGTCGTCTTGTCACAGCCGCACAGCAGCACGACTCCGTCGATCGGGTTCGCCGAGATGGACTCCTCCACATCCATCGACATCAGGTTGCGAAACAGCATCGTCGTCGGCTTCATGAACATCTCGCCGAGCGAAATGGTCGGAAATTCGAGCGGAACACCGCCCGCAGCCCAGACGCCCCGCTTGACGGCCTCCGCGACCTGCCTGAGGTGGGCGTTGCAGTTCGTCAGTTCGGACCAGGAATTGCAGATTCCGATCACCGGCCTTCCATCGAACGCCGCGTCCGTGAACCCCTCGGACCGCAGCCAGGCGCGCCGGGCCAGGTGCTCATACTGGTCGCCGTGAAACCACCGGTTGCTTCGGAACGTACTTGGATCGCGCATGAAGGGATACTGAGAGATTATCCCGCAGTTGTGCACCTGTCGGCCGCCGCATCGGTTTCCGATGCAGGTCCCGGGATGTGACGACCCGTCCGCCGCAGGCCGTGCCGTCTTGCAAGGCGGGCTGCGGGGACGAATTGCTCCCCGGGCGCAGCTGACAGCCATGCGCGCCATGGGAAGGGAGCCGGCGTCCGACTGGGCACGCCGCCGCCGTGATCCGGTCCCCAGGCGGATTGCGCAGCGGCTAGGCGAGCCCGCAAACGAGAGGAGACCGACGGGCACGTCTCGGGAGTCTGCTCAGCGGCCCCGGGGGATTCACGGGCGCACAGCTTGCCCGCGCGCAAGATCGGATCCCAGTCCAAGGCGCCTGGCGGAGGTGCTGCGCGACATGGCGATAGAATGGCGCCCTATGCGCTGGCCGATCCCGCTGTTGGCGGGCCTGATCGCTCTGGGGTGCGCGGATTCCCGCCGCCGGCCGACCTCCGGCTACGATACGTGGGAGGTCTACGGCGGCGGTCCCGAGCAGCGCCGCTACTCGCGTCTCGATCAGATCCGTCCCGGCAATGTCTCGGAGCTGGAGATTGCGTGGCGGTTCGACACCGGCGACGAGTTTCCCGGCTCGCAGTTGCAGTTCAATCCGCTGGTTGCGGAGGGGATCCTGTACGGGCTCAGCCCCAACGGACGGGTTTTCGCTCTGGATGCGGAGACAGGTCAGGAGGTCTGGACCCGCAGGCTCGCGGTCGATGGCGCGCCCTTCCAGGGACGAACCCAGAACCGCGGTTTCATGCACTGGCGCGACGGGGACGACTCTCGGATCTATACCGGTGTTCGGCACCTGCTCTTCGCGCTGGACGCCCGCACGGGCGAGACGGTCGAGGAATTCGGAGACGGAGGCGCCATCGATCTGCGCAGGCATCTGCAGCCCAGAGCGATGGAGCTGTCGGTGAGCCTGCGGACACCGGGCGTTGTCTACAGGGATCTGCTGATCGTCGGGAGCGTTGTCAGCGAGACGCTGCCCAGTGCTCCCGGCGACATCCGGGCGTTCGACGCGTCGACGGGCGAGCTGCGATGGAGCTTTCACACGATTCCGCACCCGGGCGAACCAGGGCACGAGACGTGGCCGCCGGATGGGTGGAAGACCCACGGGGGGGCCAACTCGTGGGCCGGCATGGCGCTCGACGAGGAGCGCGGCCTCGTTTTCGCCGGAACCGGATCCGGCGCTTTCGACTTCTGGGGAGGGAACCGCCATGGCGACAACCTCTACGCGAATTCGCTCCTGAGCCTGAGGGCTGCGACCGGCGAACTGGTGTGGCACCACCAGTTCATCCAGCACGACGTCTGGGACATGGACGTGCCGGCCCCGCCCGTTCTTGTGACGGTGGAACGCGAGGGCCAGCTGATCGACGCCGTAGCCGTTTCCACCAAGATGAGCATGGTCTATGTATTCGACCGTGAGACCGGCCAGCCGCTGTTCCCGATGAAGGAGATCGAGATTCTGCCGTCCGACGTACCCGGCGAGCAGCTCGTCCGGCGGCAGCTCGTGCCCGCTGCCCCGCCGCCGCTCGGAAGACAGGGGCTGTCCGAGCAGGACCTCACGACGCGCACGCCGGAGGCGCACGAGGCGGTGCTCAAGCGCTTTCGGCAGGTTCGCAGCAGGGGCATGTTCACACCTCCCAGCCTGCAGGGGACGGTCATCTTTCCGGGATTTGACGGCGGTGCCGAGTGGGGCGGCCAGGCGTTCGACCCGGAGACCGGGCTGCTGTACGTGAACGTGAACGAGATGGCCTGGATTCACAGGCTCGTCGAGCGGGAGGAAATCGGCGGCGCCGTCAGCGGCAAGCGTCTCTACCAGCGGAGTTGTGCGGCCTGCCATCTCGACGACCTCAGCGGAACACCTCCGAACTTCCCGTCACTCCGGGAGCTCTCGATGACTGACTCTGACTTCGTCAAGGTCGTCCGGAGCGGGACGGGACGCATGCCGGCCTTTCCCCATCTCAGCGAGAGCGCTGCGGCGGCCATAGCGGACTTCGTGCTGCAGGGCGATGTCGAATCGGAGGTCAGGATATCGAGGTCGGATCTCGGGGCCGAGTCCCCCTACACGCACGACGGCTACAACAGGTTTCTCGATCCGGACGGATACCCGGCCATCAAGCCGCCTTGGGGCACGCTCAACGCCGTGAACCTCGACACAGGCGAGATTGACTGGCGGGTGCCGTTGGGCGAGTTTCCGGAACTGACTGCCCAGGGAGTGCCGCAGACGGGAAGCGAGAACTATGGAGGTCCTGTGGTCACGGCGAGCGGGCTCCTGTTCATCGGCGCCACGGCAAGGGACAGGAAGTTCCGCGCGTTCGACAAGCTGACGGGGGATCTGCTCTGGGAGACGACACTGCCGGCAGGCGGCAACGCGACTCCCGCCGTGTACGAGGCAGGCGGCCGGCAGTTCGTCGTGATTGCCGCAGGCGGGGGAAAGACCGGCGGCATTTCAGGGGGGAGCTACGTGGCCTTCGCGCTGCCCTGACGTCGAATCACGGGATTCGCTGATACGATCGAACGGGAGTCGTGCAGGGCAGGCGGCTCCCCGTCGAATCGCATGCAGAAGTCGCTGCGGGCACTGCTTGTCCTGGCGGCTGCGGCCGTCATCGGCCACGTGGTGCGTGACTACGTCGGGTCGCGCGGCCCCCCCCTCCCGATTCCGCTTGATGCGCTGCCGACTCTGGCCGAGGACATGGACGCCCGCTCGCTGGGCTGGCGCTGGACGCAGTCCACCGGCGACTCCACCCGCATCGAGGTCAGCGCCGCGGGCTTTGTGCAGGGCGCCGACGGGCGAGAGACGGTGTTGCGCTCTGTGGTGCTGAAGATCTTCCACGATGAGTCCGGTAACCGGGACCGGATCGAGAGCGCCGAGATGCGCATGCTGGCCAGCGGGGAGCTCTACAGCGAAGGCGAGACGATCATTGCCCTGGGAGTCTCCGACAGGGAGGGGACGGATCCGGTCGTTGCTCGCACAGCGGGTGTGATCTTCGAGCCGTCACGGAGTCGTGCCCGGACCGACAGACCCGTGAGGTACGAGTTTCAGGACGGCTACGGGACCTCGCACGGCGCCGACTACGACGCCGGGGCCGGAACGCTCAGAATGCTTTCCGAAGTCCGCCTGCACCGCCTTGGCAGCGGCTTCGAGGCTGCGTCTGCGCTCCAGGCCGGCGGTCTCCTCTATCGCGAGGGCGAGGCGCGCATCGACCTTTCCGGAGGCGTCTCTTTCCGGCAGGGCGGACGGTGGATGGAATGCGAGACTGCGACTCTGTGGCTGGAGGACGGGCGTGTCACGCGGGTCGATGGCGCGGGTTCCGTCGGGGGCGAGCGGACGTCCGGGCGAGAGACGGCCTTTTCGGCTCCCCGCGTGGAGGCCGGGTTTGGTCCGGAGGGGGGGCTGGCGGTCGTCCGGGGACGTGGCGGAACGCAGTTCGAGTCGTTGGAGTCCGGCCAGCGTTTGGAGGTGCGAGGCGACGCAGTCGACTTGCATTACGCCTCGGATTCCGGCGGGGGCCGGAGCCGGCTGCGGACTGTCCATGCGCGGGAGTCTGCGTATGCCGGCATGCATGTCGCGGGGTCCGGGTTGAAGACCACTGTTCGGTCGGACGGGCTGATGCTCGAGATGCGTCCCGGCTCGGCGGAAATCGACCGCGTCGAGACATTGCACCGCGGAACGCTCAGCCAGAGCCAGGTCGATGGGACCGGTCCCCGCCGGACGCTGGAGGCGGATCGGATTCGTCTCGCGCACGCAGGGGACGCCCGGACACTTGGGCTGTTGGCGACGGGCGCCGCCAGCCTCGTCCAAGGCTCCGGCGAACCCGGAGGCCCGGCCCTGCGAAGCTGGAGTGAACGCTTGGAGGCGGAATTCGATCCGGAGACATCCGGGATTTCCCGAATCCGTCAGCGGGGGATGTTCCGGTTCGAGGAAGGGCCGGTCGGCCAGGGGCCGCCCAGGCGGGGTTCGGCAGGCCAGGCTGTCATCGACCTTGACAGCGGCCAGATCACCCTCACGGGATCGGCTGCCGTCTCGGACGGGGAGAGCCGGATCTCTGCGGACCGGATCGACCTTGATCGCGAGAGCGGCCGGCTGGCGGGCCGCGGCAGCGTTGCCGCTCACTTTGCTCCGGCCGCCGAAGGCGCCGAGAAGCCGCTGCCGACAGGTCTCTTCGCCGGCCAGGAGCCGCTCTACGCCGCTGCGGACGAGCTGGAATCGGATCCCGAGCGTGCCATGATCGAGTACCGAGGCGGCGCAAGGCTCTGGCAGGGAGGCAGCCGCATCGACGCCGACCTGATCGCGGTGGACAGCGAAGCGCTCGCGGTGCGGGCGAGCGGCTCCCTCAAGGCCTCGTGGGTCGACGCCGAGGATTCCGGGCGCGACCGCCCTGAGCGCTCGGAGATCGCCGCCGCCGAGATGATCTACGAGGAATCCAGTGGGGAAGCCGTCTTCCGTGGCGGCGTAGACTTTCGGCGCGGCGGGATGCGCGCTCTCTCGGACGAGTTGCGCACGAGCCTCGGAGGTGCGTCGAAGGACCGTGGGTCGAGCGCCGTCGCGACCGGGAGCGTAAGGATTGTCGCACTCGCCGCCGGCGCCGGGACCCGCGGCTTCGGCGACCGTGCC